>JAKAKJ010000083.1 GCA_021824575.1 Chloroflexota bacterium | reverse complement strand
AAAACCAATGCGGCAGAAAATGTTCAAAACGTTTTGGCTGACTTGGGATTTTCCTTTGGGTGCGATGCATTCTCCCTTCCTTTTGCAGCAGCGAGTTGATTGGACAACATTATAGCTCCGCCCATTTTCGCTTTGCTTTACAGGTTTGTTAGCCCCCCTATGTGCCATCCCTTCATAAGCTCATCATAAGCACATGGTAAGCAGGTCATTGCTCGCGTTTTTATTCATGCGGACCCCACGGAATGTCGCGCGGAATATCCGGCGGGCGAATCCAACTTAACCAGCCGCTGCCCAAAGACTGGTTTTGCGGCTTTTCAAATCTGACCATAAGAAGGCTGAGCGCGAGGCCGATGGCTCCCAGCCATTGCGACCATAGAAGCTGTTCATGCAGCCAAATATTACTGAACACAAGTGTAATCAATAATTCGCTCAGACCAAGCAAGGCCGTCTGCATTCCGCCGATGCGCTTGACTCCGAAGAAAAGGGCAAGACGCGAAGCGGACGTCACTACCGTCAGCCCGAAGACCGGCCACCACGGCAGGGAAAGAGAAGGCCATTGCCTGTCGAATAAAAGATAGGCGGGAACAACAACCGCGCTCATCGCAAGCAGTGTGTAGAGCGTTACGGTCGGCGCGGGGACTTCATAAAGCACGCGCTGGTTGATCGGTAAATGAAGCGCGTAAAAGGCTGCGGCACCGAGCATCATCAGCACGCCGAGCGGATCCGCCTGGTGGGCGGGAAGGCTCGTTAGCAGCAGCACAGCCAACGTCGCAAGAACGATGCGGTATATTGTCAAGCGGCTGGGAGGCTGCCGGTCGAGGATCATCCATACAGCAACGAAAAATGGATAAAGCGAATAAAGCATCTGGCCGAGGCTGGCGCTCAATCGCGTCAGCGCCATGTAATACAAGATAGAGCCGATACCGTTGATGATTCCTGCCAGGGCGCATCCGATCAGGCCAACAGGGAAAATATAAAGAAAGGAACGATAGAAAATCAGAACGAAGATAAAGACCAAACCCGCCGCCATGCTGGTTCGCAGAGCGACAACGGCCAGCGGGGAAAACCCAAAGTTGATTGCAAGTTTTCCGAAGACGGGGGATAGTCCGAGAAAAACAGCTGAACCAAGTGCGGCGATAATCCCTGCTTGATTTCCTTTTTGCATGACAAGCCAGTTGAAGTGATCCTGTGCCCCGCGCTATTTGATGAGCGCCTTAACTTCCTCGAGAAATTCATCGTTGAGGAAATCGCCTTTTTGCATGAGTGTTTGGATCTGTGTGCCAAGCCTATTCTTCTCGTCTGGTGTCAACTCCTTTGCGGTCGCAACAATGACCGGAATGTTGGCTGTGTCCGCATTTGCGCGAAGCGCATCGAGCACGGCGAAACCGTCCATTTCAGGCATCATCAAATCGAGGATGATCAAATCGGGCAGCTCGCGTTCGATGAGCTGCAAGCCTTCCTTGCCGTTGGTCGCTTCATAAATGGTAAAGTCGCCCTGCGATTGCAGGATGCGGCGGATCAATCTGCGCGCCTCGGCAGTGTCGTCAACGATTGCCACGCGATGGAAGCGTTCGGGCGCGACTTGATTCAACGCGGACAGCAAGCCTTCCTGCGGCGTCTCGGCCTTTTGCGCCGGGAATTCCACGTCGCGCGTCCAGTTCGAGCCGAGGATGAATTCTTCGGCGGGCATGGTGTGCCCGGTGCAGTTGACCACAATCGTATCGGATGGTTTGATGACGCCGGCGCGAATCAATTTGAATAAACCGGCGAATGCGGTCGCCGCGGCAGGCTCGGCTGACAAACCTTCCATTTTTGCCAGCACGTGCATGGCGCGAAAAGCTTCTTCATCGCTGACGCTTTCAAATGTGCCGTGCGTTTCCAAGACTTCTTTGCGTAGCAGCGAATAGGAGCGACCGGGATCGCCCGTTGCCAATGTTTCGATGTGTGTCTTTGGCGATGTGACCGGAACTGCGGTTTCAAGTCCCTGTTTAAAGCTTTGGATCATCGGCGCGCAGCCATCGGCCTGGATTACCGCGATGGAAGGAATACGATTGACCAATCCCATTTGCTGCAATTCACGAAAGCCTTTGTAAACTCCAAGCGGGCCCATGCCGCCGCTGACGGCTTGCACATACCAATCCGGTGCGCGCCAAACAATCGGCTTGCCATTTGCGGGTTTTGCCGGGCCTTGCAGCGCGGTCAATTGTTCGGCGATCTCAAAAGCAATGGTCTTCATCGCTTCGATCGAAGTGATCGTGCGCGCGCCCATATCCTGATAGAGATTTCGCTGGCGCGCAAATTCCGCCGCAACTTGTTTGGCTTGATCGTAAGAGCCGGTGACTTTAACAACCTGACTGCCATATAACGCGATCTCACGCATCTTGACCGCGGGAACCAGGCTGGTCACAAACGCCCAAAGCTTGATCCCGGCCCGCGACGCATATGCTGAATACGAGATGGCGACATTGCCCGTGGAAGCCGCGACCATTTCGGTAATGCCCGCCTCCTTCAACGCGGCAATCGTGACCGCGGCTTGACGGTCTTTGAATGATCCGGTCGGACCCTGACGTTCATCCTTGATGAACAGGTTCGGGGTTCCCAGCATCATGCCGAGGTTGACGGCTTGGATTAACGGCGTCCCGCCTTCGCCAAGACTCAGAGAAGCGTTGGGATTACGGACAGGCAAAAGCTCGCGGTACCGCCATAAGTCGAAGGGACGATTCGAAAGTTGGAGCAGCAGAGTCTTGGACAGAGTCTCATAATCGTACTCTGCCTCGCGCCACTGGCTGTTGCAGCGTGGGCAATTTGTTGATGTTGGGAAGTACGGCGCGGCATGTCCACAATCTAAACATCTGATAACAAACGGCATCTAATTCCTTTAAATCCTCATTTCCTGACTTCCACGCGTTTCAATGCGTGTTCGAGCGTCTCGAGCAAATCTCTCTCGTTCAATGCGCCTTTGCGTATCAGGCGCTGGCCGAATTCCGTCAACTGCTTTTGTTGTTCGGAAGTAAGCTCGCCGCCGCTGACCACAACTACCGGCATGTCACGCAGTTTTGCGTTTTCACGCATCTTCTCGAGGATGGTGAAGCCATCCATTTCCGGCATATATAAATCAAGGATCACAGCCTGGGGCGGATGGTTGCAAAGTGTTTCCCAGCCCTTTGGGCCGCCATCGCACATGGTTAGTTTGTAGCGCGGGTGACTCTCGAAAATCTTGCCGATCAATCGCAGGGAATTCGAATCATCGTCAATGACCAGTACTTCGCTGATGCTGCCGTCCGCGTTCAGGCGATCCAGCGCGCCAAGCAGATCTTCTTCAAGGATTGGCTTGAGCAGATAATCCGCCGCGCCGAGGCTGAAGCCGCGTTCCTGTTCTTCGATGATGGAACAAATCACGACCGGGATGTCGCGCGTTTCGCTGCTGGACTTGAGATCGGCCAGCACTGACCAGCCGTCGTAGCCGGGCATCATGATGTCGAGGGTGATGGCGAACGGCTTGAGTTGGCGTGCCCGCTCTTTGGCGCGCGTCGGATCCGTCAATGCAACGACTTGATAGCCCTGCGGCTGGAGATACCGCTCATAAAGCGAGATGACCTGCGGATCATCATCAATCGCCAACACGATCTTTTTATCCGTTGGTTCTGTTATTTCTTCCTTGCCGCGATAGACGGGCAATGTGAAATAGAATGTGCTGCCTTTGCCGATTGCGCTGTGGACGCCGATGCGCCCGCCGTGCATCTGGATCAGCTGGTGGCTGATGGAAAGTCCCAATCCTGTTCCGCCAGTCTTGCGCGTTGGCGAATCATCCACTTGTGAGAATGGCTGGAAGAGCTTGGCCTGATCTTCCTGCGCGATGCCGGGGCCGGTATCCGTGACGCTGATAAGGATTTCGGGACGGCCAGACGGTCCAGTTTCAACGGATGCGTCAACCGTGATTGCACCCTCGTCGGTGAATTTCGCGGCGTTCGACATTAGATTTAGCAGAACCTGACGGATGCGGATCGCGTCGGCGCGAACGGGAGGCAGTTCGCCGTGAATATTTTTTAACAGCTTGACGTTCTTGTCTTTTACCAAGCCGCTGGCTGTTGACATTACGCTCGCAATCAAATCGGATAGATTGACCTGGTCGAATGCCAGTTCCATTTTTCCGGCTTCGATCTTGGCTAGATCAAGCACATCGTTGATCAGTCCGAGCAGGTGCTGGCCGGAGTTGTAGATCGCCGACAGGTCCTGTTGCTGCAAGTCGGATACCGGACCGTCAATTCCCTTGAGGATCACTCGCGAGAAACCGATGATCGAGTTGAGCGGTGTGCGTAACTCGTGGCTCATGTTGGCGAGGAATTGACTCTTCACCCGATCCACTTCGCGCATTTCCTTCACAGCCTGCTGGGATAGTTCATACGAGCGGGCATTGTCAATCGCGATCGCAACCTGATCTGCCAGAATTTGAAGCACAGCCAGATCGTCAGTGGTGAATGCGCCGATGTTCGTGGATTGAATGTCCAGCGCGCCGATGATGCGGCTGCCCACTCGAAGCGGGACGGCGGCTTCTGCCCGCGTTTCGGGAAGCAGAGGATTCGGTTTATGTGTTGCGTCCAAAGCGGTGTTGTTGACGATAACCGGCTCGCCTGTGTACGTCACTTTCCCAACGACGGAATGTTCGTTGATAGGCAGGCTGTGGCGCTTGCGTTTCATCTCCGCGCCGGCGACACCGGTGGCCTCGCGCAGGACCGCATTGAAGCCGGTCTCTTCCACAACGAAGATGGCAGCGTGGTAATAACCAAACCGTTCGCTGACCAGATTGACCGTTCGGACGAAGATGGTGTTGAGATCAAGAGTCGAAGTGACCAATCGTCCAATTTCGGCGGCGGCGGCGAGATATTCGTTCCGGCGTTTAAGTACCTCCTCAGCGCGCTTGGCCTCGGTCATGTCATGATGAACGGCCAGGAAGCCGATGATGTTGTTACTCTCGTCAAGGATGGGGCTGTTCACGCCCGCAATCGGGATGAGCTGCCCGTCCTTTCGTTTGTTCGTCACCTCGCCGCTGGCTGTGCTCTTTGAAAGCAGTGTGCCCCAAAATTGTTTGTAATCATCTTTCGTGAGCAAGCCGGATTTGATGAGACGCGGTGTCTGCCCGATGGTTTCCTGCTGTGAATAACCATAGATCTTTTCGAAGCCAGGATTGGTATAAATGATCTTCCCATCCGGGTCGGTAATAAAGATCGCGTCATCGGAATTATCAATGCCCAGCTTGAACTTTGTCAGTTCTTCCTGTGATCGTTTGCGCTCTATTGCGACAGATGCCTGATTCGCGATCAGGGTCAGAGTCTCAAGCTCTTTTTCGGTGAAACGGACTTCCGGGTCGTAGGATTGCACAGCCAGCACGCCCAGTCGCTGGGCGCCGCTCCTTAATGGCGCGCCCATCCAATCTGTCCCGCGCGTGCCGCCTGCCTTGACTTCCCCGGTACGTTCCAATTCATCCAGAAGTTCCGGCGTCACCAGCAGGGGTTTGCCTGTCCGCAAAACGTAACTCGTCAGTCCACTGCCGGGCTTTTGAGCCGGCCAGGCGGAGTCGTGTTCATCGGCATAATAAGGGAACGTCATCATGTCGGTGTGTTCATCGTAAAGGCACACATAGAAATTGCGCGCAGGCATCAGGCTTGCGACGCTCTCGTGGATGACTTTGAGCAGGCTCGGCATATCCGGGGCTGTCAGCGCCGCTTCGGATATCTGTGTGATGGAAGCCTGGATCAATTCGTTATGTTTGCGGTCCGTGATGTCGCGCGCGACGAGGAAAACTTGTTCCTCGTTCAATTTGGAGATCGTCGCATCAAACCAGTAGTCTTTTCGGTTGATATTAAGCGCGTATTCAAGTTTGACCTGCTCGCCGGTTCGTAATGCCTGTCCGATGGCCGACATGATCGGTTCGGATGACTCCGGAGGCAGGACTTCCTTTGTGGTTTTGCCGAGCATATCTTCCGGCGGGCGGAAAAGGCGGGATGGGTTGGTTGGCGCAATACGCAGGTAGCGGCCGTCTTTGCCTAGAACGATAATGACATCATTCATGGATGCAAAGAGCGCTCGCAGTTCCTGCTCGGAACGCTCAACGGCCCGCTGGCTTTGGCGGGTTTCTTCAAATAGCCGCGCATTCTCCGTAGCGATGGCTGCCTGACGCGCAAGGCCGGTCAGGAATTCAAATTCTGAAGGTTGAAAGTCGAGGCCAGCACCGGTCCGCCAGACCGCCATAATTCCTGTTAATCTATCGCCGGATAATAATGGGGCGGCCATCAAATGCTCATACGTTGATCGTGGTGTGCCGGCGATGACAAGTGCGCGCGGATCGTTCGTCGCGTCGTTGGCGATTGCGCCGGTTTTGTCCAGTGCAATCGAACCTAGAATCCCTTCGCCGAGTTTGATCGGATCGTCCTTAATCTCCTTTGCTTCATCGCCGACTGCCACGAGGGCGCGCAGGACTTGTCCGTCTGGGTCGGGAATATAAACGGCGCTGCTGAATGAGTTCAATGATTCTTTTGCGTGCGTGGCGATCTTTTCCAACACGGTTTGAAGGTTGAGCGAGGCGGAAATATCCTGGCCCACTTCCGCCAGTACCGACATTTGGCGCGCACTGCGCTGTGTTTCTTCAAAGAGCCGCGAGTTCTGAAGGAATGTGCTGGTCTGCAGAAGGATGGTGCTGATCAGATTTTCTTCATGTGCCGAAAGTTTGCGGTCGGGCTGGGCGAAGTCAATGCCAATGGACCCAATCGCATCCTTGCCGGCGAAGATGGGCCATATAAACAGACTTTGAGTTCCGCGCGCTTTCATCACATCCCGGATGGCTGCCGTAAGCGGATTGTTTAACGTATCGTTGATGAACAGGGATTTTCCGCTCTTGAGTACCGGCTCCGCGGTTGGGTTGCCTTCGATTGGGATTACTGTCCCTATGTCACTTTTGCCATCCGGGCTTAACGGCGCGTCTGCTTGCAGGATCAAAGATGTTCGATCCTCGTTTGCCAAAGCAATGCCCACGTGGAGGGCGGATACCAGGTTGGCGATCTCGCCTGCAACTTGTTGCAGACTCTCCCTTATATTCAGGGAACTGGAAGCGGAAGTCACGACGCGATTCAGCAGGAGTGCTTCCTGTTCGCGCTGGCGGGTCTCCTGGAACAGCCGCGCGTTTTCGATGATGGTTCCGATCTGCGAGGCGAGAGTGGTGACAATGGCCCCATCAACTTCGGTGAACGCGTTGACGCGATCCGCATGGACGTTCAAAACGCCGAGCAGCTTTTCTTTTGAAACGACAGGCACTGCCATTTCTGATTGAACATCAGGGAGAGATGGGTTGGCCAGCCAGTGGGGGTCGCTTCGAACGTTGTTGACAATCACCGGTTTTAGAGTTCGTGCAGCTTCGGCGACGAGCGAAACCTGCTGGTCTATCGCTATGACGCGGTCGCCGTGAACTCCGCGTTTGCCTTCTTCCTGCCAGCCGCAGGCCCGAACAGACAGCGTGTGTTCGCCCTCGTCCAGCATGAAGATGTGAGCATGATACAGATTCAGCTGTTTGCGGGTTTCATAAACAAATTCGTTCAGCAATTTGTCGAAATCCAGGATGGTCGAGACTTTCGTCGCGATTTCCGAAACCGCTTGAAGCTCCGCCGAACGTTTCTGCTCCTCCTCGAACAGGCGGTTTTTTTCGATCGCGATGGAGGCCTGTCCGATCAAAGCCATCACATGCTGAATCTCATCCTTGCTAAACCGGGTGGCCTCGGCATAATAAGCGACGAGATAACCTATCCAATCTTTGCCGACTGTCAGTGGGGCAAATAGTGCGCTTTTGGCGCCGAATTGGACTGCCAGAAGGTCGCGCGTGTTTTTGTCCAGGCGTTCGTCGGTGGCAGTATCTTCAACAATGGTTGGTTCGCTTGGGCTGAGAAATTTTACGGCGGGGTAATCCCGCACGGAAAGATGCGCGGCTCGGTGGCTCGGATTGGAAGCTTCCAACGGCCAGTCCGCGATGAGTCGCATCATGTCCGGGGTCTGCCGATCGTTCCATGGCTGGTCGAACTGCATAACCCGTCCAATAGCGGCGCGGTTCAGAACGGTATGTTTTCGAAGGACGCCGAATATATCATCGAAAGATTGCGCGGCGTTAAGCTCGGCGCTTGCCTGGTAGAGCGTCTCAGTTTCTGAAAGGGCCTTTTGTGTTTCCTGAAAGAGCCTCGCGTTCTCCAGCGCGAGCGATAGCTGGTCAGCCACTTGTTTGACCAGCATTTGTTCTTCCATGGCCCAGTTGCGCGGAGCGACCTCGTCCACCACGCGCAGGGTTGCCCAGCTTTTTTCGTCCTGCCGGAAAGCCAGTGACATCGCGCCGGAGTTGCTGGAGACGGCGGATGTGATAACGGGAGTCTCCTCAAGCGTGAGCGGAGCTGGTTTGGGCTGGCCGGTTTTGGGTCGGGGTGGGAGTGGAGTGATCTGCGGCTTGACAATCTCAGCCGCTTTCCCGGCGCGCCTGGACGGCTTGGCCTCTTCCTTATTTACATTGTCGAAGAGATGTTCAAGCCGTTTGCTGGTCTTTTTCTTTGACATATTCCATAAGCTCCTGCGCCAGTTCTCGATATTGGAGAGATCCGCGGGCGCTGGGTTTGTAGCGCGTAATGGGGAGTCCGGCAATTGGGCTTTCGCGAAGTTTCGTATCCACTTCGATCACTGTTTTGAAAAGGCCTTCGCCGAACGTATTTTGAAGTTGCTCCTGAATGTTGCGGTGTGTGCGATTGCGCCGGTCGAGCAGTGTAACCAGGATGCGATAGCCAAGCCCTGGATTGCTTTCCTGGCGCACACGCCGGATCACGCCCATCATGTTGCGTAACGCGTACGCAGAAAAGTATTCGGCCTGTGTTGGAATAATCAATAAATCCGCTGCGCTCAACGCGTTGGTTGTGATTGCACCTAAAAATGGCGGGCAGTCGAACAGGATGTAGTCGTACGGCAAAGGCGAGGCGTTGTCAATCGCACGCTTCAAGCCGGATGTGTAGTGCGTCCTCACCGGAAGGAATTGTTCTGCGCTTTCGATGCTGGCGTGCGAAGGGATGAGATCAAGGTGTTCGATCTCGGTGGCGAGCCGTGCGCTCATCAATGGAGCGGACTCGATCAGAATGTGGCTGGATGTGACTGCCGCGGAGCCGGGTTCGACGCCGAGCGCAAGCGTCAGGTTCGCCTGCGGATCCAAGTCTACAACAAGGACTTTTTGTCCGGCCTCGGTCAGCGCGGCGCCCAATGAAAGCGTGGTCGTGGTTTTTGCGACTCCGCCTTTTTCGTTCGAGATCGCGACAACATAGCTCATGTGTTTGCTCCATTTCCGCGCTGCGGTTTGTCGGTCGGCTCCTCTGATGTTGACGAAAATATTTTTCTTTCAGGGTTCTGGGAAATGTTAATTGCCTGTGGAATCAGCTGAACCTGCGTTGCTCCGAGGGCGTTGCGTAATTCATTCAATGCGATCTTGATCATGGACTCCGGATCGTTCGTGCTTCGGATTTTGGATGTGATCTCGGTTACCATTCGCTCACGTTCCGCGCGGCGGTTGGTCTCGTCGAACAGGCGGGCATTTTCCGCGGAAAGGGCGAGGCGTTCGGCGACGGCGCGAATCAAATCCATCTGATCATGACTCAATGGCATGCCGTGCGGAACTTGCACGCTCAGTTCTCCAATCATCTCACCGCGCAATTTGATGGGGACATTAATGCGGTCATTGTTGCCGCCGTTGTTGTTCGTAAGATCCAGCGGCTTTTCCAGGAGTGAGTCTCCGCGCGGTGAGTGTCGGAAGCCTGCCAACTGTTGTTCGCGCGGCAGTCGGCTCCAAGCCTGGCGCAAATACTGGCGATATAAGGCTTCGGCTTCAGCAAGGGCGCGTTGGGTTGTTTCAAACGAGCGGACGTTCTCGATGGCAAGACTGACCTGGTCGGCCAGAATCTCAAGGACTTCGATGTCTTCCTTTGAGAACGCAAATTCCTTTTTGCTTTGCAGGTCCAGAACGCCCACAACCTGGTTGCCTCTGCGGATGGGCAGCGCAGCTTCAGATTGGGTATCAGGCAGGTCGGGATTGTTGAAGAAGACATCATCCTGCCCTACTTTGTGCGCGATGCGGATTTCATTAGCTGCAGCAACATATCCCACGATTCCCTGTGTTCCAATCTTCAGACGGTGGCCGTGTTCGAGCATCCGCTTGCCGCCCTCGCTATTGGCCGCGGTGAGATAAGTAAATTCATTGTTCTCGTCATTGAGGAAAATGCCAATGTGATAATAGTCAAAATATTCGCTGATCACCGATGTCACCAGCGGGAGCAATTCGTTGACGTTGCGGAGCGAACTCATTGCGCGTGTGGCCCGCGACAGCGCCTCGAATTGCCTGGCGCGCCGATCCGCGTCCTGGGAGGCATCCTCGAGCGCGGCGGTTCTCTCCTTGACCCGTTGCTCCAGTGATTGAATGGACTCTTTCAGACTCGTTGTCATCGCGTTCAAGGTTGTCGCGAGCGTTCCGATTTCGTCCCGGCTTTGTATATGTGCCTCCGCATTGAGATTGCCGTTCGTGATCTCCTCAGCCGTCTGCGTTAAGACTCTCAATGGTTGCATCAGGCGGGTGCTAATTCCGACCGCAGCCAACAAGGAGATAACCAGGATTGCGATCACGATGAACAGGCTCACGATGATGGTATTTCTCGCGGACTCGGCAATTTGCGCCTGCGCGGCCGCGGCCCCAGCGAGCAGTTCCTGAGATGGAACAATGACTGCGAGGCTATATCCGATGCTCGGCACAGGGCGATAAGCAACAAAATGTTCCGCGCCGTTCAATTGAATTGCTTCAAAGCCACTTTGCCCGGACCCCATTCTGCCCAGAATTTGCCAAAACTCGGGCGGCAGGGGCGCTATTACCTTGGTCGGGTCCAGCAATTGTCCCAAAGGAACCGCGCTGGCGGATATTCCAAATTCCTTGTATCCAGCCTCGGGCAGGGCGATCAATCTGTGATTCTTGTCAATCATGAAAGAGTAACCGGTGGTTCCAACATGTATGCCTGAAACCAGATCGGTAATTTTATTAAGTTGGAAGTCCATTGCGACTACGCCGCGAAATGTCCCGCCCGAATCGTAAACAGGCGCGCTGCTTGTCACGATCAATCCATGACTGGCGGCGTCCAGGTAGGGGTCGGACCATACGGCTCCTCGAGACGGGTCTTGTGATGGTGACGCATTCAAGAACCATGGTCTTTGGGTTACATCGAAATCCGGCGGCACAACGGATGCCAGGTCAATGTTGGGGTAGTAGATGGTCTCCCCGTTCAGGCCTCCGAAATAGACGGCAACCACATCCGGGTTCGACTTAAGAATCGTCGGAACAGTAAAATCCAACTGCCTGACGGTATTCAACTCGGAAACCAGATCAGGCGTAAGGTTATTTTTTGCGGGGAGGAAGACCGAAGCCGTATCAGTTTTTGAATTATCCCAACTGCCGTTTGGCAGGCGGTACAAGGAATTGGTTGCATCCCAATAAGCCCCATTGTTCAGGCTGGACTCTTGTGAAACCAAATTACCCGTTGTTGTGCCAACCATGGCAATGTTCATGGCCGCTGTTGCAAAGAAGTTATCAAGAGCTGCAGCTTGTTCCGTGCTGATGGCGTTCAGTTGGGTCTGGGCTTGTTGGTGAACGCTGGCCGCCAACTGCGTTGCCAGATATGTGTTTGCCTCCTGTGCGCGATAGTAAACGTAATATCCCAGGCCCGTGACCGCCAGGAATGTGATGATCACGTTGCCAAGTATCAAGCGGGTGCGGAGGGAGGGGGGCCTAAACGAAAAGTTTTTCTTCATAATTGCTTTTCTTGTCTTTCGGTTTCACCGCTGCCTTGAAACTGAATAACCACTTCCGAACCCGGGATCGCGTGACCCAGCTCCTCTGCCGCGGTCTGAAGCACATTACGCATGTTGATGGATGCGCTGATCTTGGAAGTAATTTCGCCGATGACTTGTTCCTTTGCTGCCTGCCGCTGGGCCTCATCGTAAAGGCGCGCACCCTCCAGCGCGCCGCTCAATTGATCCGCGACCGACTGGACAATTTGGATTTCGTTCTCAGCCCAGCGTTCCTGATTGGGCTTGACCAGCCGCAGTGTACCGATGACTTGTCCGCGGATCGTGACCGGAGCAAACAATTTAATTTGGTCGGCGCTTGTCACGGGATGGCTTTGGGAAATTGCTTCCGCTGCTTCGGGACTTGCATTTTCTTTTGCCAATACAATCGGACGAGTCTCTCGTCCATTGCTTACGAAGCCCAAATTTGATTCCCGCTCAAGGAGTTGTTTCCATGCCTCGACAGCGATTTCTCCGTACGCGCGGCGTGTTGCCTCTGCGGCTGCCTGGCTTTCAGCAAGCAGTCGGGATCCCTCGATGGCAACCGCCAATTGATCAGCGACAACTTGAAGAGTTTCAATATCCTCCTCGGTAAAAGCTTGTGGTTGGGTGGACTGAATATCCAGCGCACCGAGCACTTTCCCTGTAACAGTTAATGGCAAAGCCATCTCGGAGTGAGTATCAGGCAAGTCGGGGTTGTCGAAGAAGACTGCATCCTTGCCCACGTCCAGGGCAATGCGGGCTTGGCCGGTTTGGGCAACAAATCCCACAATGCCCGTGCGGCCAACTTCCAGCTTATGCCCCCGGCGGAGCATGCGCTGTCCGCCTTCGCTATTGGCCGCGCGAAGCACAGCATATTCTCCGCTTTCATCCAGCAGGAAGATGCCTGTGTGATAGAAGCCAAAGCGGATGCTTAACAGGCGGACAGTTTGATTAAGCAGAGTGTCCAAATCGCGGATGGAAGCTGCTGCGTTTCCAACATCAGCCGCAGCGCGCATTTGAACGGTGCGGCGTTCCAAATCCCGCGTTCGCTCCTTAACCCGGATTTCCAAATTGGCCCGCTCTTCCTCCAGCGCTTTGTTGGCTTTGATCTGCGCCTGCTCATTAAGGTAGGCGCGTTGGATATTCTCATTTAGTCGGGCAACAACAATGTAGGTGATCGCTGTGGTGGCCGCCAGAAGAATCGCTATGGTGATAGTATCATCAATATTCGCGGTGAAGGCAGCGGCCCCCATAAGAGTAATAATGCTCGCTGAAAGAATGGTCAAACCGCTGACTACAAGCGCACTGATTCGGTCGAGAGTCAGAAATGCCAATATGATAATGATGGGGAAGACAATTACGGAAACATCATGGATGCCAACGCCTTCAAATGCCAGATAGTTTCTGACCAGTAGGGGACCGATTGGAACCAGGATCTGGGCAGGCAACAATATTTCCCGCTGGAGAAGCCATAGACATACTAATAAAATGATGAATAGCGGCGCCGCTGCATACGCTGTCCGCAGAATATGGTAGGTGAGTTCGTCTGATATTGCCAGGCCCACGATCCCAATGATTTCCAGGATAATAATCGCGCGAATCATTCGCGTGGTTGCAAGTCTTTCGCGCGGGCTCCTACTGGCTTGACCAAAAGTTACTTCTGACATCTTTGGAACCTCACTGTCGCTTGCCATTCTTACGGGATTTTTCCTGCCCGACCTTCTCTGGTTCGTTTATTGCCGCGGGCAAGGTAAGCCTAACTTCGGCCTCCTGCAATTGGAAGGCTCTCTGCAATTCCTGCGCCGCGGTTCGCAAAACCGATTCGAGATCGAGCGTCGAGCGGAAGCGCCCAGTCATTTCACTGACGAGCGCGTCGCGCTCCGCGCGCTGTCGGGTTTCCTCGAGCAGGCGGGCATTTTCAAGCGCGGCTGCAAGCCGTTCGGATATCTGTTCGATCAGCGCGACGGTTTTGTTCTGTGCCTGCCCGTGCTGGAAGCGGACATGGATCGCACCGATGGTTTGTCCGCGCAACCGGATTGGGATCGCAACGGACTGCCCGTCGTTGGCCGGCGGATCAGCTACCGGCTGCAGGCGCACGCTGTCGAATTTGTAGCCGCCGACCCGGTGCCCGCCTTGGGAAAATCCTTTCCAGGATTCCTGTGTGAAGCGTTCGTAGGTCCCTTCGATATCCTTGAGCTGTATCTGAACTTGCTGGAGCAGGCGAATTCTTTCGATAGCCGTGGCAAGCTGGTCTGCCATGACTTGCATGATGGTGATGTCATCCTGTCGGAATGCAGACGGTTGATCGCTTTGAACATCCAGGATACCTACCAGTCCTTCTGCGGTTTTGAGTGGGAGCGCCATTTCGGAGCGCGTAGCCGGGAGCAGGGGATTGTTAAAGTAAACGGCGTCCGCCCCAACATCCAGGGCGATGCGAGGCTCGCCGGTCGCGGCCACTTGTCCCACAATGCCTTGTTCGCCCACGCGCAGGCGGTGATTGTTCTCCAACATCTTCGCACCCGCTTCGGTAGGTGATGCCCGCAGGACAGCGTATTCCTTTCTGTCGTCCAAAAGAAAAATACCGGTATGATAAAGATTGAAACGATCGCGGATCAACCGGCTTGAACGATCCAGCAGTTCATCGAGATTTGGCGCGGACGCCGCGTCGCGGGCAACTTCAGCAGATGCGCGCATGCGCAGGGCCTGGCGTTCCAATTCCTGTGTGCGCTCGGCCACGCGCGCTTCCAATGAACCCACCAGGCTTCTCAATTGGGAAGTCATGTTGTTAAACGTGTTCGCCAGTGTGCCGATTTCATCCCGGCTTTGTATGGGTGTGGTTTGCGACAGGTCGCCTGCGGCAACTTGCCGGGCCACCACCGCCAATTTTTCAACGGGCAAAACGATGGAGCGAACGACCGCGAAGCCCACTGCGATGGAAACAACCAGCGCGATCAACGTGGCGATGATCAAGGTGCTGATCAGGTTGTTCATTAATTCCAGAGCGATGCTGGCTGGCTGTTCTGCAACAACATTGAGCATTTGGTCGCCCAGCTGGAGCTTGTTGACGGCGATCACGGCGCTTGTGCCATTTAGGCCGGGTTGAATATTGGCGCCAGTCGGCAGAACAATGCGTGCATTTAGAAAGTTGAATGAGCGATCCTGATGGGCAATCACTTTTCCGGAAGCGTCTGTAATGTAAAGTGTTTCGCCTGATATCGGTTGTATCTGGGCCAACAGGTTCGCCAGCGGGGAGAGTCTGACCTCGCCAATCAACACGCCGCTTAATTGTGCGGTGCGCCCGTTGCCGGGTTGATACAGGGGCATGGATATGATGAGAAATGGTTCGCTTGTAGGAGAACTGGCACTTGCAAAACCATAATAGGTCTGCCGGGTGTTGAGCGGCTGGAGATAATCATCCAGTTTGGAATGATCCAGAAGCTGGTCGTCGGGTACGAAACCCTGATGAGTGGCGCGGACGATCTCGTGTCCCTGCGGATCGAGCAACGTTATCTCCTCGTAATCGTTCCCATTGGGGCCAAAGTTCAGCTCGTTGAGAACGAGGCTTTGATAAAGGCTGCGGTCGGGAATGCTCAGGTTGCGGATTTGATCGCTCAAGTCAAACAGATTTTGATTCAATCCTTGAAAGTAGTCTGCGACCTTGGCACCCGCGCTCTGCGCCACCTGGCTTTGCAAAGTGATGGCTTCGGATCTGTCAGTCGCATACGTGCTCCCGCCGAGGAAAATGCCCACGGCGATCAAAGGGATGACGGTCAATCCGATAAAGATCAAACTTAGACGTACTCGAAGGCTGTGCCACATAATGAGGTTCTTCCGATTTCCTCTTTGAAAATCACCGACCGCGCCTGTTCGACTTTTTGTCGGCGTCTGGCTCTTTTGCATCGCCGACGAATACGGATACCTCGGCCACTTCCGGTAGGCTTCCAAGTTCGCGGGCTGCGGTTTGGAGCAGCGCGTCGATATCCAATGAGCGGCTGAGACGCGCGGAGATTTCATTCACGGTCTGTTCCTGCAGGGCGCGCTGGCGCGTCTCGTCCAGCAGTCGGCTGTTGTCGAGCGCCAGTGACACTTGTGCGGCAATCTTTTCTGCCAGGTCGCGTTCGGAGTCAGACCAGCGTGAAGTATCCTGCCTGTGTAAAACAATTGAGCCAATCGCCTGTCCGCGCAAGACCAAAGGAATTCTCAGGCCGTTTGTGTTTTGCGGTTTCGCGTTTGCCGTCGCGGGCCTGACACCCGCTGTCGTGAATTGGTACGCGATATTCGTCCCTTGCAGATATGCCCGCCATGCCGCGCGGGTCTGCTGTGAAGTCAAAACTTCCAACTGGGAGACGATAGCCTGCGACTCATTTAACAAGCGGATGTTTTCCATGGATGCTGCGATTTGATCGGCAAGCAATTGAAGAATCTCGATCTCGCTTTGACCGAAAGCGTCCGCCCGTTCCGATTGAATATCGAGAACACCACTGACTTTTCCGCGCACAACCAGGGGGATGGCAGCTTCCGCGCGGGGCGCTTCGGGATTTGACAGACCTGCGCCCTCCGGTTCGGAGAACCGGATCGTCTTCCCTTGATCCGCCGCGCGCCCCACGATACTCGCGTCGCCAACAGCAACGTAATGACCCTGTTCCAGCATTACTTTGCCTTCTTTGAATGAAGAGGCTTGCAGGAATGCTTTTCTGTGTTGTTCATCCAACAAAAAAATATTTACATGATAATAGCCAAAACGCTCGCTGACCAATTCGACGGCTTTGGATAGCAGCGTTGACGAGTCCTGTGTTTCTGAGATTTCCCTGGAAAACCGGACGGCGATGCCCATCTGCAAATTTCTGTTTTCCAGTTCCCGCGTGCGTTCCGCGACCCTCTGCTCCAGGCCCGCCTGTATGGATGTAATTTCCTTTTCCTGCTCCACCAATTTTTTGTTGGTTTCGATGAGGGCGTCCTGACGCCTCCCGGCCAGCCCGGCTATGAATCCAAGGAATAATGGAGCTGTATCCATGATCCACAATAAGAGTTCACCCTGTTGAGCTGCAATGAAATTCGACAGATTTAACGGCAATCGCTGTTCCATCACCTTGACCAAGGTAGCACTAACCGGGAACAAAATGCCAAGGACAATGCCTGCTGCCGCGTATAGTTGGGCTTGCGTGGCGGGCAGTCTTTGGCTTTTTCGGGCCTGCTGCGCTTCGGGGAATTGAGCCTCAGTCATTGTCTTCCGCCTTCAATTCAATTGTCGCTTCAGTGGCGTCCAACGCGTGCCCCAGTTCGCGGATAGCGGATTGCAAAATGCTGTCTATCGTTGGAGACGCCCAAATCTTTCCGGTAATATCCGCAAGCAGACGGTCGCGAGCTGCCGATGATTGACTTTCCTCCACCAAGCGCGCGTTTTCAAGCGCCAGTGCAGCCTGGGTCGCCACAGCTTCGATCAGGTTCCGCTGTTCTGGAGTCCATTCGCCGTCTGCGGCGAGATTGATCTGGCCGATGATTTCTTCGCGCAAAGTCAACGGCACTTCCAATTTGGGAGTTTCTTCCGGTAGATCCTCATCGCCGACCTTGTATTCAAACTGCTCCTGTTCTGCCAGCGGCTTCCATGAATCGAGGATATATTGCTGTTGGACAACGCGCATTTCCTCCAGACTCTTTCTGGATTCCTGGAAGAGGCGAGCGTTTTCCAATGCGATCGCGACCTGACTCGCCATGCTTTGAAGCGTGTCAACTTCCTGCGGACCAAATGCCGCTTCCTGTGTGGATTGCACATCGAGCGCACCAAGCACGCGGTCGCCTGCGATCAATGGAAGCGCGACCTCGGAACGCGTGTAGGGCAGGAGAGGATTTTCAAATCGAACCGATTCCGCTCCAACGTCACGCGCGATGCGGGCGTTGGCAGTGCTGATCGCCGCGCTGACCATACTCTTGCCGCCAACGCTCAGCCGGTGTTTGTTTTCCTTGAGCACACGTCCGGCATCACCGGTTGCGGCTTGAAGCTGCGCCCATTCGCCCTTTTCATCCAGAAGAAATAACGCGGCGTAATAAAATCCAAACCGCTCGGAAATGAGATTGACAACGCGAACCGACAATTCCTCCGGATTGAGAATTGCATTGGCGACCTGACCCACCTCGTTGACGGCTCTGAGTTGAACTGTCCGCTCCTCGACGCGCTTTTCCAGCGAGCCGCGTTCGACTTCCAGATCACGCAATGCAACAGCCGACTTCTTTTGCGCTTCCAGAAATTCGATTTGAAGCTGGCGCAAGCCCAGGATGATCGCAGCGGCAAATAACAAAGTCGTGGCGCCGGCGCTCAGCCAATCAGTGGGTTTGGCTGGCATGGCGTTCGCATTGATCAAACTGACGCGGCCGCTTAAGGTGAGCCAGCCCATCACAATGAAAGTGAGAATCGAAAGGGCGGATGCGCCCATGCCCACCTGCGGCGAGAACATCATCGTGGCAAAGATGATGAGGCCAAGAAAGAAAAACAGACCATCCCCAAGGATTCCCGTTGAGAACAATTCGCTCAGGCCCAGGCCATAGGCGACGAATAGAAATACACCCATTCGAAGCCAGTATGGGAATCTCACAAAAGTGACGAGGATGACGGCAAGATACGAACCAACGAAGATGGCATCCAGGATAAGGTTTTGCGTGCTGAGAAAGGCGGGGATCAGAGCCAGCAGACCAAAGACCAGCGCGCCGATCAACATGGGGCGAACGAAATGTTCGCGCCAATTTTGATAAACGATTTGGGACGGTTGAACTGTCGTCGTATTCTTGTTCATTTCCCGCCTTCCTTAAGCGAGCCATCGCTGCCGTTCTTTTGTTCCGTCATGATTTTGATTTGAGTTTGGCGCGCGCCGACGGCCTTGGTCAACTCGCTGGCGGTCGTTGCGAGGATGGTTTGGATGTCGGTCGAGCGGCGGATTTTGTTGGTGACCTCGAACAAAGCGCGTTCGCGTTCGGCTTGTGAGCGGATCTGTTCCAGCAGGCGGGCGTTTGCGATAATGGCTGCCAGGCTGCCTCCGAGCGTTCCGAGCATTTCTTCGTCGTTTTCCGTATACGCGCTGACCTGTTCGCTTTCGACATTCAGTACACCAAGCACATCATTGCGATAGACCAGCGGAATCGCCAGTTCGGAACGCGTATTGGAACTTGCCTGTATGTAACGCGGATCGTCTGCCACATCGTCCACGCGCAACGGACGGCGGTGCGCGGCTGACCAGCCTGTGATGCCGCTTCCAAACGGCACGCGGATTTTCATAATATCTTCTGCATAACCCACCGCTGCTTTGACTTCCAGATTCTTCCGGTCACGGTCCGTCAATAAGATCGTTACGCGGTCGCCGCCCAGTGTTACCTGAAGTCCTGTCACTGCGCTTTCGAGTGCCTCTTCCAGCGTGGTGCCGGAGGCTGCTGACGTGGTGATGTGATGCAGCAAACGATGTTGTGAAAGATGTTCCTGCGTCTCTGCGAACAATTCCGAGTTGACGACTGCCACGGCCATCTGGTCGGCCAGAATTTGCAGGGTACGCATGTTATCGTCGGTGAACGCGTAGGGATGCTGACTCTGCACATCAATCACGCCGACGATTCGCTCGCCGACTTTCAGCGGCAGGGCGGCTTCAGCGCGTGTGTCTGGCAGAAGCGGGTTGGCGTAATACGTTGCATCCTTGAAAGTATCATTGACAATCAGCGGCTCGCCTCGCCCAGCCACGTATCCAACAATGGATTTCGACCCGACGCCGAGTTTGTGCCCGGTGCGTTTCATCTGTGCGCCTGCCTCGCCTGTCGCTTCACGGATCACCGCGTATTCGTTGGGCGCGTCCAACAGGAAGATTCCGGCATGGTAAAA
Source organism: Chloroflexota bacterium (assembly GCA_021824575.1). Classification (GTDB taxonomy): domain Bacteria; phylum Chloroflexota; class Anaerolineae; order Anaerolineales; family Villigracilaceae; genus Fen-1038. The sequence goes on along the minus strand of JAKAKJ010000083.1, from coordinate 59,205 downwards.
GTTGAACCGGTCGCGGATATAGCTGACAGCCTTGGCCAGCAATTCGTCCAAATTGAGCGACCCGCTGATGTCGCGGGCGATTTCAGCCGCGGTTTCCAATTGAACGGTGCGCCGACGACTTTCGTCCAGAAGGCGAGCATTATAAATGACCGTTGCCACCTGGTCCGCCAACGCGGCGAAGAATTCCAGATTCTCTTCGTCGAACGCATGCTCGTGTTCGAGATCCTGGACAATCAACGCTCCAATTGGTTCACCCTGAATGGTCATTGGGGCTCCCATCCAGGATCGGGCCGGTTTTCCGATTACCTTCGCTCCAAGTTCTTGTGAGCGTCTTTCGGCATTTTCGGCAATAAGAAGGGGCTGGCCGGTTTTTATCAAAATGGATGACAGGCCTTCGCCCAGCGGGAAAGACTCAATCCTGTCAACGCGCCCATCTTCATAGGTGTAAGGGACGCTGATGGTTTGGGTGGACTTGTCGTACAAGGCCACTATGAATGCATAATCGCCGATGCTTCGTTTGACCTGTTCGTGAAGTTCGCGGAAGAACTGGCTTTGCTGCGCCGACGACTCGGCCACCGCACGGCTGATGGAAGCCAATGCTTCGCGTTCCACCAATTGTTCCTGTTTCTGTTCTGTCTCCGCGATCTTGTCAAGCGCCGCGCTTACGAGGTCGGCCATATTGGCATATGGCTGGATTGTCGCACTGGTCAGCGTTTGTTTGCGTCCGCCAATCACGATGAGTCCGGCCAACCGCTCATTGCTTGTGATCGGAATGAACGCGGCTGATTGGTAGTTCATTTGACGCACAAGACGCGTGAGCGGAACCGGCAAAGTGGTTGACCGGGTTTCTGTGATCACCGCGCTGCCCGATAGATATTTTTGGACAAGGTCCAGATCGGCCGATAGATCGCGGGCAGCCACGCGTATGGCTTCGGTCTCGCTCTGGTCGTTCAGGGCTTGGACTTCCAACTGCCCGCCGTTTACAGACAGGATCGCGGCTGGATACGGCGAATCTTTCAACGCCTGTGCCGCGGCTTCCAATGCATCGGATTTTGATTCCGCCGACGCGATCTGGCGGCTGGCCCGGTACAACCGTTCCAACTCCTGGAAGTTGACTTCTGTCGACTCGACCAAGCCCACATTTTGGATGGCGACTGCGATCTGGCTCGCGAGTGTTTGCAGTACCACGATGGTTTCGGAGCCAAAAGCACCGGCCTGTGTGCTTTGCACATCGAGCGCGCCCAATACGAGTCCGCCGACTGAAATCGGAATGCCAGCCTCAGCACGCGTCTCTGGGAGCAATTCGTTACGCAAATGAATGGGATCCTCGGCTACATCCGATGCAATGCGCGGTTGGTTATTTGCCGTGACCCAGCCCATGATGGAAGCTGAACCAACTTCCAGGCGGTAGCCGCGCGCCATCATTTCTTTTGCAGCCGGGCCATAGGCCGAGCGCAATAAAGCGAACTTCCCGCCGCGGTCGAGCAGAAAAATACTGGCATGATAAAAACTGAATTGTTCGACGATCAGTTGAACGGTGCGGCTGAGCAATTCATCCAGATTAGTCGTCGAAGTAATGCGTTGGGCAACCTCAGCGGCAATGCGAATCTGGCGTGTGCGCTCATCCACTTTTTGTTCCAGCGAGCGATACATCTCGCTCAACTCTTCCGCCATCTTGTTGAACGAACCGGACAGCAGACCAATCTCGTCCGAGCTTGTGACCTCGGCGCGCTGACTGAAATCTCCTGAAGCAAAACGCTGGGTGATCCCGGCCAGTGTAATCAGCGGGCGGAAGACACGTGTGGTGCCCAATGAAATCACCGCACCCATCGCCAGCACGGCGATCAGGAAGATTCCGATGGTGAATGGAATCAGGCTGTTCAATTGCCCGAAGACCTGACTCTGTGGTATTTCAATGACGACACCTGAACCCATGCTCGAAACCCATGTGGCTTGTGCGACAACGGGGTCTCCGTTTGCGGCGTTGAATTCCAATGATCTCGGTGTGGCAACGCCCTGATTCATCATGGCATTCAGTACGGGAGTAAGAGTGTTGCTTTGGGATGTCGAAGGCTTGAATACCGACAGTTGATTCGTATAAGCATCAACGCCGATGAACGCGTTTGTGTTTGTTACAAAATAAGCATTAGCCGCCGGATTGATTGTCACCAGGCTTGCGAGTATGCCCTGCATGCTTGGTTGTTCCGTAACGCCGACCAGCGTCGCTATTGGCGATCCGCTGGCTGACCGGTATTGCGACATGGTCAACAAAACCATTTGAGACGGATAAAGTGGCGAAAAATCATAAGTCGAGAATGACTGGTGATCGGCAGTGGTCAATTTTTGATAAATCGCGTTATCCCGCAGAGAAAGGCCCTCCCACTGCTGCCGACTGGCGATCTCGATTGTCCCATCTGCTCGCATGATGAAGAATTGATTAAACGTGGCTTGTCCGCTTTGCGGGTTTGTCGCCTGCATGGCTGCGGTAAGACTGTCACGCACCGATGCGAACTGATCGCTTTGCGGACTGTTTTGCAGGATCGTTTGATATTCGCCTGCAAAATCCGGATCGCGTTCGATGCGATCCAGCCTAATTTCTTTGGTCTTGATGGATAGATCTGTCTGCGTAAGCTGATTTGTCAGCTGCGCCTGCATTTGATTGAAGATCTGGTCGCGCAGCAGGGCGCGCGTGCGGAAGTAAGCCGCACCCGCCATCAGCGTCAGCGGGATGAACGTGAGGATGATTAGGGTCCGAGCCAGCGTACGCGCCAGGCTGGTCTGGAAATGGGGTTCATGATTGGCGGTTGATGGACGGTGGAGTGCCATTGCAGATTATGCAAACTCCCATACTTGTTCGCCGCTCAGGATGCGACGAATCTGATCGGGGAAGCGATCCGGGTCGAGCGGCTTGCCGAGGAATCCGTCGAAGCCTGACGCTTTGGCCTTGTTCATCTGCTCCGGGCTGGCTTCTGCGGTGACCGCCACGATCGGTACGGATTTGAATCTATCGGCGGCGCGGATTTTCTTTTGGGCGCCGTAGCCGTCCTCGTAAGGCAGGCGGATATCCATCAAAATCAAATCGAGGCGGGGCAGCGTATCCGCATATTCCACGACCTCGTAGCCGGATGTTTTCCATTCGCAATGAATGCCGAGATAACCCAGCATGCGGGCGATCAAAACAAAATTCGAAACATTATCTTCAACGACCAGAACCGTTGCGTCCTTTGGAATGGTCGGCTTGCGAATGGGTTGTGTGTCTGAGATGGGCGGATTAACCATTGGTATTCCTCGACAAGAAGCGTTCGATTTGCTGGGAGAGGGTGTCAATGTCTATTGGCTTTTGAATGTAACCGTCGCAGCCGGCTTCCAGTGAACGTTCGCGGTCGCCGCGCATCACATTGGCGGTCACCGCAATGATCGGCACGTTCTTGTATTGGGGCATGGATTTGATTTTCGATGTCAATGTATAACCATCCATGTCAGGCATGTTGATGTCCATCAGGATCAAATCAATGGATTCAGTCTCCAGGCGTTCGAGCGCCTGTGCGGCGTCCTTTGCTTCCGCTACTGAAAAATCTTCCACTTCCAACACCCGGCGAACCAGGTTTCGGTTATCTTGATTATCTTCGACGTACAAGATTGTCCCTTTGCCTTGCATTCTCACTAAGCCTCCGAGTTCGATTTTACTTTTGGGAGAGAATCGGTAGCATATCAGCAAGGTTGCAAAAACCTAACAAAAAAGTCGGGGTCAATAAGCCTCGACTTTTTGCGCTGTGAGTGGGTGATGGGATTCGAACCCATGATATCCTGCTTTCCAAACAAACGTTGGACTGCTAAACTGCGCTTGCTTGAACAAGGAGATTATATATTGAGACTGCGATTGGGCAACTTGTTTACTTAGTCAACAAGCGTCCCTTTGAGCCGCGTCGCTGGGCATCATGTTCCTGCTAAATCACTGACCATAATCTTGAAGGTAGCGCTGGTGAAGCTTTGCGATATTCTCCGGTGTGATTTCGTCAGGCTGGCCCATCTGCAGAGCGATCCAAACCGTATGAGCGATATCTTCGATCATAATTGCGGCCTTCACTGCGGCCTCTGCTGATGGACCAATTGTGAACACTCCGTGATTCTTGAGCAACACCGCGGGTGAATCACCTATGGAATTGACCACGACGCGCCCAATCTCCTCACCGCCAATCAATGCAAAGCCCCCGCATGGGATTGGGCCGCCAAACTCATCGGCCATGGCTGTGAGATAAACCGGGATCGGTTTTCCCAGCGCCGCGAAAGCTGTCGCGTATGGTGAATGAGTATGAACGATACCGTTGACATCAGCTCGATGGCGGTAAATATAAAGGTGACTGGAAGTGTCCGACGAGGGCTTTAGATCCCCCTCGATGCGCTTACCGTCTAAATCCAGGATGACCATGTCCTCCGTGCGTAGCGCTTCATAGCGGACGCCGGATGGTTTGATCGCAATATAGCCCGTTTTCGGGTCGCGCGCGCTGACGTTGCCGCTGGTCCACGTGACCAGATGATTCTTCGGCAATTCGAGATGGAGTTCTACAAGCTTTTCTTTCAATTTTTCCAGCATAGTCATCTCCGGGTATCTACTATTTTGCGTTCGAATTCAGCGCATTGACGGCGGCTTTTTCGATAACAAGCCCCTTTTTGTAGCGTTCCATAAACGCCGTAAAACCGTCCACATCTCTCTGATCGGGAGTTGCTGTCGAGCCCTTCTCCATTGCAAAGACGCTGTTGGATAGATAGGCTTCCAAAGTTTCATGCATTCCTTTATGAATCATGTAGGAGGCAAGCAACGCAATCCCCCATGCGCCGCCCTCGCCTGCGGTCTCCATCACAGAAACAGGGACATTCATCGCTGCCGCCATGAACCGTTGACCCACTTCCTTTGTCTTGAAGAAGCCGCCGTGACCAAATATCCTGTCGATCTTAACTTGCTCCTGTTCAAAGAGAATATCCAATCCGATTTTCAATGTGCCGAGTGCTGAGAACAGATGTGCGCGCATGAAATTCGAAAGCGTGAAATGGCTTTCGGGTGTGCGAACGAATAACGGACGCCCCTCTTCAAGATGTGTGATAGGCTCACCCGAAAAATAATTGTAAGCAAGCAGTCCGCCGCCATCTGCATCGCCGGTAAGCGCTTTTTGATACAGCATTTCAAACAATTTGGATTGATTGATCTCCATACCAATTGCGTTGGCGAATTCCTGGAACAGTTCAACCCATGCATTGATATCGGATGTGCAGTTGTTGCTGTGCACCATGGCTACAGGCTTGCCTGTGGGCGTGGTCACCATGTCAATTTCAGGATACACCTTCGACAGTGGTTTTTCCAGAACAATCATGGCAAAGACGGATGTCCCCGCGGAGACGTTGCCCGTTCGCTCGGCAACGCTGTTTGTCGCGACCATACCTGTACCCGCATCACCTTCGGGTGGACAAAGTTTGGATCTGGCTAGCAGCTGTCCCGTAGGGTCGAGCCGTTTGGCTCCTTCTTCGGTAAGAACGCCTGCATTATCTCCGGCCACAAGCACTTTTGGAAGGATGTCCTGAAGTTTCCACGAGATATTTTCCGCTTTGAGTCGTTCGTTAAACAAATTGATCATGCGTGCGTCGTACTCATTGGTCTTGCTGTCGATAGGGAACATGCCCGAGGCTTCGCCAACCCCCAATACTTTTTGCCCGGTCAATTCCCAATGAATATAGCCTGCCAACGTTGTCAGATGGCTGATATCCTTGATATGGGGTTCCTTGTTCAATATTGCCTGATAGAGATGCGCGATGCTCCATCGCTGGGGAATGTTGAATTGGAACAGATTCGTGAGTTCTTCTGCAGCCCGTCCGGTGATGGTGTTTCGCCATGTGCGAAACGGGACGAGCAGGTTTCCATCCTTATCGAGTGCGAGATAGCCGTGCATCATGGCGCTGAAGCCGATGGCGCCGATGGTTTGGAGCGGAGTACGATATTTTTCAGAAACCTCATCGTTGAGTTTTTGATAACTGTCTTGCAAGCCCATCCAAACATCTTCAAGGCTGTAGGTCCAAATGCCGTTTTCGTAGCGATTTTCCCACTCGTGGTTTCCTGATGCGATTGGTGTATGATCCTCGCCGATCAGCACTGCCTTGATGCGAGTCGAGCCGAGCTCAATTCCAAGAACGATCTCCCCGTTCTCAATGGCCTTTTGGGTATCGTTTCGATTCACGTTCATCTCCTCTGATTTGAAGTCGTTATTTCAAACCTATTTTCTTTAAGGAAGAGACAGTTCTCATTCCATAACATCCGCTCGCACATGGCGTTGTCATTGTTGCGGTCAGTTGTTCCTTCCTCAGCCGGACATCATCAATGAAATGCAACCGCGCAACCTTCAATTGATTTCCAAAATAGCAGGTCGTTCTATTTCCTGGCCACTCAACTGCACTTTCACGGTAGGCCAGCCAGGGATGCATGTGAGCACTTCGTTTTTATCCATCCCAACGAGAATTGTATCTTCGGACTTGACGCCGGTAATGGATGGATTCCAGGCAAAGGCCTGGCCGACCGATACAATATCCTCCGAAGAAGGCGTCACGAGAAACTCGCGCGGCTCATAGCCTGCTGGGCCACCCTGGTGATGTAACTGCCATTCATCTGCAAAATTTTGCTCGTTATATGTTTGAGCAACCTCACGGAAGATATCTTGAAGTTTTCGACCGGGACGTGTGGAAATGATAAATTGAGCATCAACATGAGCAACAGCTTCGGCTTTGAGGTGCAGTTCATCCGGCAAATGGCCAAAATAAATCAGGCGGGTTATTGAGCAAACCAGTCCCCATTTTCGACCGCACAATACTAACATAGCATATCGGTCTAGTTGCTTGCTGGTCGGCAGCGGATGACGAAAACGAAAGATGCGTTCATCGGCGCCGATCAAATTGACGATGGGTTGAACGCCTCGACTTTGAGTTTCGTTGGACATGATTCCTGCAATCTGATATTCGGTCATCCCCGGATGCACGGATCGGATCGCCTGGTCCATGGCCTCGGCGCACAACTTGGTGAGCTTTCTGAATCGCTCCCCCTCTTCCAGCGTCAGAGCAGCTCGCAAACGCGGAAATTCAGCAGATAGATCAGCTGCTCCCGGATGGGGATGATCCGTACCGAGATTCAGAGAGCGCGTCAATCGGTCAACCGCTTGATTTGTTTCATACCATGGTGTGATATAAAATTCCCACCCCTGATCTTCCAGGTGTTCTTCTTGTCTCAAACGAGCGGCTTCGATGTTATCTGTAATTACGTAATGATTTGAAGGCGTCAATAACAGCGATGACGCGCCGTTCGTCGCTGCCATGTTCACATACGAAGATGCGCCGCAAGTTGCCCAAGCAAAATTGCTTGCCTGCTGCAGCAACAGGGCATTGGTTTTATGACGTTCCATCAAATCCTGAATCTTCCTGATTTTTAACTCAAATTCCGTCATCAAAGCTTCCTTGTCGTTCGTGGCAATTCGATTCTGTGCGGAAATCACTTGCCTAATTTTCCAAACCGATAATACAAATCATTCCAGCGCAGTTCATTTTTGAATCCCAATAATTTCGTTTCGTTGCCGATCAACAAAAATTCCACACCAGCCATCTCGGCAAAATCCTCCAAATGCTGTTTCGTCACCGCCTGGCTAAAGCCAGTGTGATGCGCGCCGCCGGCCAGAATCCAAGCAGTGGCGGCTTGCTTGAGGTCGGGTCGAGGAATCCACACCGCCCTCGCCACTGGAAGTTTCGGCAGCGAGGCGTCCGGCGCAACGACATCCACTTCATTGACGATCATTCGGAACCGGTCGCCAAGGTCAATCAGCGATGCGTTGACCGCTGGTCCCTGATGAACATTGAACACCAAGCGCGGCGGGTCTGCTTTTCCGCCAATGGAAAGGGGATGAATTTCCAGGGAGGGTTTTTTCTCGGCAATCGATTCGCAGACTTCCAACATATGAGCGCCCAGCACTTTGGGCTTCGAGGGATTGAAGTCGTACGTATAATCTTCCATGAAGGAAGTGCCGCCCTCCATTCCGCTGCTCATGACCTTCATTGCACGAACTAAAGCCGCGGTCTTCCAATCGCCTTCGGCTCCAAACCCATACCCGTCTGCCATCAGACGCTGCACTGCCAGACCCGGCAATTGACTCAATCCATGCAGATCCTCGAAGGTGGTCGTAAAGGCTTTGAAATGACCATTTTCCAAAAATGCTCTCATCCCAATTTCGATTCGAGCCGCCTCACGCAGCGCCTGACGCTGATTGCCATCACGACGCAGCGAATCAACAAGAACGTATTGTTCTTCGTATTCCGCTATAAGCTTATCAATCGCGGCATCGCTGACTTCGTTCACGTATTGGACGAGTTCTCCCACGCCATAACCGTTCACTGCATAGCCAAATTGAATCTGTGCTTCCACTTTATCCCCCTCCGTCACAGCAACCTCGCGCATGTTGTCGCCGAAGCGGGCAATTTTTGCGTCTTGCATATCGTGCCAGGCACAGGCCGCGCGCGCCCAAGTGCCCAGGCTTTGCAAAACTTCTTCGTCCTGCCAGAAGCCGACGATCACTTTACGGTTCAGCCGCATCCTGCTTCCAATGAAGCCAAACTCGCGGTCACCGTGAGCGGATTGATTGAGATTCATAAAATCCATATCAATAGATGACCACGGCAAATCGCGATTGAATTGGGTATGCAAATGCACGAAAGGCTTTTTCAGTGAACGCAAGCCTGCAATCCACATCCTGGCTGGCGAAAAAGTGTGCATCCAGGTGATTAAGCCGATGCAATTTGCAGCATTATTTGCTTCAACGCACAACTGGTAAATTGCTTCTGGTGTTGTAACAACAGGTTTGAAAATCACTTTGACTGGAATCTGTTTGGCATTGGACAGCGCGGTTGATATTTGTTGTGAATGTTCCGCAACGATTTTCAGCGCGGCGTCCCCGTACAAATGCTGACTTCCAGTGACGAACCAAACCTCATATTCTTTTAGGTCTATCATCGTTAACTCTCCTGGGGAAAATGAATTCGGTTGATATCATCCTTGTCCTGTACAATAGTTTTGAATCAACGTTGGTTATCGAATACAATTAACTCAAAATGGAGCTGCTATAAATACCCTCTCGCGAATCCTGATCTGGTCCATGTTTGCACTATTCTTGTCCGGATGCAAAACTCGGGCAATTGCTCCAATTGCTGCTGGTTCCTTGGCCGCAGATCGCGTAAAAATCCTGAGTCAACGCCAATATGATGTGCATCAACAATTGACGATCGTTAATCAGGGTCCGGGCCAGCCGGAGAAGCAAAACTTATGGGTGGCATTAATTCGGGACTTTCCTCCATATCAGACAATGACATCAATGGTTGTTTCTCCTAACGATTATCAGGTAGTGGTTGATGAATACGGCAACCATTATGCTGAGTTTGATTTTTCCAACCAGCCTGCCGGCACTACCCAAACAGTAAAAATTGATTATCGGGTGACGGTGAACGAATTGGCTTATGATTTGTCGGGCTGTCAGGGAGAACTGCCGCAGGTGTTCAACCAACCCGAACTACATATTGAATCCGCCAATCCTCAAATCGTGGCGCTCGCAAATAAACTATCACAAGGTAAAGGTACTGTTTGCCAGAAGGCGCGGTCGTTTTATGATTACATTGGCGATACGCTGGTCTATACTTACAATGGAGCAAACTGGGGAGCGCAAGCGGCGTTGGGGCCCATGGGGGCGGACTGCACCGAATACACTGACCTGCTCGTGGCGCTCAGCCGGGCGCAGCATATCCCGGCCCGCTATTTCGAAGGATTGTTGTACCTGGATGGGGAAACAAGTTCCCTCGCTAGAATTGAACACGCCTGGCCGGATGTTTACATGCCGGGGGCCGGTTGGGTTGCGTTGGATCCCACCTTGGGGAGAGTGCAGGTCAACCGGGATACGTATTTCGCCCACTATACGCCGGATCACATTATTGTCACGATGGGAGTGAACCCATCTGTGCTGCGGGGTGGTGACTACTGGACGCATCTCTACTGGCCGGGAAACAGTGCCACGATCCAGGTAACGGGGAATTGGAAAATCAATTTTGTTGACCACGCCGGATAAACCTCCGCGGAAGGAAGATGCGGTGTTTTGCACCTTCCTAATCACACATACCTTATGAGGGAGGCAGGTCACTCTCCGCGCTTGCGCAGATAAGTGTGCATAATCACCGAGAGTACGATGATTAAACCATAGATGAAATTGGTCCAGAATCCTGTCAGACCAACGGCGACAGTTGCAGCTTCGATGGCGCCAATGATAAAAGCTCCGAGGAAGGTTCCCAGTATGGTACCGGTGCCACCAAAAACGGATGTGCCGCCCAGGAAGACGGAAGCCAGGGTTTGGAGCAAATAACCACCTCCAACGTTGGGCCAGAAATAGGCCACATAAAAACTGGCGAGTATGCCGGCGAAGGCAGAAACCACGCCGACCAGCATGAAGGCTTGGATGCGGACGCGGCCGGTGTTGATGCCCATCAGTTCTGCGCTGTTGATATTGTCACCGATCAGGTAGACGTGCGCGCCAAACCGGTGCCGGTTCAGCAGTATCCAGCCCAGGATCGTGACCACAATCAACCAAAACATTTGCATGGGGAAATATGGGCCGATCGTGCCGACAAACAGATTGTAGAAAAAGGTCTGCTTAATATATTCCAAAGAAAAATTCGCCCCTTGTGTAAGCACCAGGTCCGCGCCGCTCCACAGGAATTGTGTGCCGATGGTGACAACAAGCGAAGGGATTCCAAACTTGACGATGATAAACCCATTCAGCCAGCCGATGATCGCACCGGTCACAAGCGCGGCAACAATTGCCAGAAACACCTGGATGGTCGTATTATGGATAAAAGTTGTAGCACCATAGGTATAGTTAAACGATACCATGCCCATGGCCATGATGGATGGGAACGAGAGATCAATCTCCTTGGCGATCACCACGATGGTCAGGGGGATGGCCATGATGGCGAAGAAAGGGGTGGATGCCATGAAGGCAGAGTAGATGTGTGGGGCTAGGAAGGTCTTTGGGGCAGAAACGATAAATATGATCCACAGGGTTACAAAGACCCCCAGGATTCCAAGCTGAGCGCTGTTCGTACGTATAAATCTTCTGAGATTGAAGGGCGGCTTATAGTGCTGAGTGATTTCTGGCAATCTTGCCTTGTTTTGAGAATTCATTGCATCCATCCTTATTGTTACATTAGCTAAGTCTGCCGGTTTCTGCAACGCGGACCATCTTATCCATCAACTCATTCAGGCCGATATTTTTCGTCTGAAATTCACCGGCGACCCTGCCGCGGTCAATCACCACCACGCGATCGGCAACATTATAAACATGCAGGATGTTGTGGTCGATAAAAATGGCGGATTTACCGGCTTGCTTGATGCCGTTAACGAAGCTGATCAATTTGGCCGATTCTTTGAGAGACAAGCCCATGGTAGGCTCATCGAGAACGACAATATCGGCGTTAAAGAAGAGAGCGCGCACGATTGCAACACCCTGCTTCTCGCCACCCGAATATTTTCCAACCAGCGAATCCGGGTTGACGGCGCGCGAGGTAAAGCCCATCGACTCCGTCATCAGCCGATATGTTTCATCTCTCATCCGTTGGATATCCAGAAAACCCATCCAGGTGGTAAGCTCGCGTCCCAGGAAGATATTGCGCCAGAGCGTCTGCAATTCAGCCAGCGCCCGTTCCTGATAGACGGTTTCCAAGCCTAACTCCCTGGCTTTGGGAACCGTTAGGTGATCCACTTTCTTGCCATTGAAATATATCTCGCCGGATGTGGGCTGATGATAGCCGGTGATGATCTTGATCAAGGTGGATTTTCCAGCGCCGTTATCGCCCAGGAGGCCAACCACTTCATTCTGACCTAAATGAAAGTTGATATTCTCGAGCGCCTGGACCTCTCCAAAGGATTTGGACACATGTTTAAGTTCGAGCCGGTATTCTTCCATAGGACTGTCTCCATTGCAGTGAGGGATAGAGCTATAACATGAATTATATTCAGAACAATAGCATTTTAGAAAAGGCGTCAGCTGTTGAAATACAAATACCGCTAATTTGAAGGGCAAGGGCTAAATGACAAAATCCATTGGGCGCCATTTAGCCCTTGCGTGGTTTCTTATTGCCGATTCAGATAAAGAAATGCCTCAGCGAATCGGTTGAGCAGTTCCGTTTTAGCGAACTTGCAGCTTAATCAGCGGAGCGAGTGTGTCAACATTGTCTTTGTTGACAAAGCCCGCGCCCGTATCAATCTGCAAACCGGCAAAATGATATTGCTTGGTCAGGCAGAGCTGCAAAACACCGAAATAGCCTTGCAGATACTGCTGTTGGTCAATCACCAGTTGCAGCCAGCCGCCTTGGATCGCGGTAATGGCATTGCCGGAGATATCGAAGCCAGCGGCAAAGACATCGCCCGGCTTCTTGCCAGCGGCTTGCAGGAAGGTTTGGATGGTGCCCGTCAGGTTGCCATGATCGGTGATGACCATCTTAATTTCCGGGTGGGCGGACATAATGCCAGTGAAGACCGGCACACCAGCGGATGCATTCGCATTGGTGGCGTCATCAATCTCTTGATAAACCACTTTCAAACCGGCTTTTTCAAGGGCATCCTGTACGCCTTGGGTGCGCTCGCCGCGGCCAGCCTGTGCTTTCAAACCCCATAGGAAGGCTGTGTCGCCTGCCTTCAAGCCTGATTCTTTGACGGCTTCCTGGCCCAGTGAATATCCTGCATTATAGAGAATGGCGCCCGCATAGCCGAATCCATTGGCGGAATACTTGGCTTGAGCCAGCGGCAGCTGTGTGTTCATGCTGGTCACGATAATGCCCTGGCTCTCAGCGTTATCAATCAGGGGATCAAAAGCAGTATCTCCGGGGTGACCCATGATGGCAATGCCATCCGGTTTGGTAGCTACAGCTTGCTGGAATTGGGTGATCATCTTGGCGGGATCCCAGTCAGACCATACATATTGCACATTTGCGCCGGTATCCTTGGCGGCCTGCACAGCACCGTTATAAACTACCTGCTCAAATCCACCGCCGGGTGTCCCGCCAGGAAAGAAGACGATGTTGACGCCGGAACACCAATTGGTTCCAGCAGCAGGAGCGCCTCCTTGCGTGGCAGCTGGCGAGGCAGGAGCTTGGGTGACGGCCTGAGCTTGTGTAGGCGCCTGAGCGACCGGGGCTTGAGTTGCCGTCGCGGCAGGTGCACATGCACTCAGCGCCAGAGCGCACAATGCCAATAGGGTAATTCCTCGTGAAACTTTCTTGAACATTTGTATCTCCTTTCAATTGCACAAGATATGGTATCAACAATCATCGTGCCATGTAGCGTTGCTTTTCATTTCTTTACTATCCTTTGCTAAGAAGTAACAAACCTCCTTTCTTTGCGAGCTTGGCAAACTCTCCTTGTAGCGTGGACAATGCGATATACCAACCAAGAGGTCGCTGTGATTGTTCTGCATCCCGCCTGCTTGTGCGGAAGCGAGTGCTTGGCAGCGCCAATCCCGTGATAGACGCATCTTTTTTGATGCCGTTTTTACACAATACATTATTGCCTTATTTGTTTCCAGACGCCAATCGCAGGGAGCTATCTCTTACAACCAGTGTTGTTTCCAGCATAATGGATTTAGGGCTTATTGGAACCGATTCCTCCCACTCTGCTTCGATGATTTTGATGATTTCCTCTACTGCCACTTTGGCAAGATTGGATTGATCTTGATGAACAGTGGTCAGTGAAGGCCAGAAAAAAGCAGATTCTGGAATGTCATCAAAACCCACAATCCCAAGATCCTGCGGTATTCGCTTTCCTTTTTGGTGGGCAACCTGCATAACACCCAGCGCCATCTGGTCATTGGCGACAAGGATCGAATCTAAATCGGCATATTGTTCAAAGAGCTTTTCAGCCGCTTGCACGCCACTCGATGATGACCAATTTCCTTCGATCCAGGAATGTTCATAAAATCCGATCCCCGACTCCTCCAAAGCGTCTTTCCAAGCCTTCATCCGTTGGCGGGATTCCCACCAATCCAAGGGGCCTGAAATATGGCCAATGTGCCGATAGCCTTGCTCAAGTAGATGTGACATAGCCAGGCGTCCACCAAGATAATTGTTTATTGATACAACAGAAATATTTTCCCGAGGTTCCATGGTTAAATAAACAATTGGAACATCTAATTCCCCCGGCAGCATATTGATCCAATCCCGATTCTTTCCGACTTCAGGTACGGCCCAGATAATTCCATCGACATGACGAGAAAGGAGCGATTGAAATATAAGCTCATTGTCATCTGCGTCGAAACCGGATAACTCCTTTAGAAGGAGAGCGTATCCGGCTTCTTCGGCAGCAACCGTTATCCCGTTTAACGTACGGTTCGGGCCAATGTATTTTAGGCCAGCTGTCACAATTCCTAACGTGTGACTACGTCTGCGAATCAAGCTGCGCGCCAATGCACTGGGGCGGTACCCCAATTTTTCTATAACATCTTGCACGCGTTTACGAGTTTCTCGGGAAACATCTGGCCGCTCATTAATTACGCGGGAAACAGTCTGAGTGGATACACCTGCCATAGATGCCACTTCTTTGATAGTGGGCCGAATAATCTTCCTACGCATTGTTATCGTTCCCGTGAACGATAACATTCTAATAGTATTCTAATTTATAGTCAAGGTCGTGAGATATCGACTCGCTGTATAGTTATAGGTGGGTATCCCTTTACAACAGGTACATCATCAGCGAAAGCTTTCTGCGCAAGAATCAAACCTTCCAGACTATTGCCAACGACTACAAGGGGGTAATTGCCATTTTAGGAGCACCCGGCCATCTCTACGCGTGGACGAGGGGGTGCTCTAGCCCATCATCAACATCGGACGATCGCGAGGTGTGCAACACTTCGCGGTCGTCCGATGTTTAGATGAGTTAAGGCGAATGATTTGTATCAGGAAGAATCTGTTAGGATAGCAAAACAATTACGTACCGTATCTGCGATAGAACCAGACCTTCACTCCTTGTGTCAGCAACACATAGCACACCAGCAATCCTGCCAGGATCAGCCAGTAGAGTGCGGGCAGAGCTACAAATCCAAGAGCATCGGCCAGCGGAGAAACCGTCAGCCATGCACCTACAGATACGATGATCAGGGAACTGATGATCAAAGCCCAGCTGGCGCGGCTCTGAATGAACGGGATTTTGTTGGTGCGGATAACATGAATGATCAAGGTCTGTGTGAAGAGCGACTCCACGAACCAGCCGGTGTGAAAGAGTGCCGGATTGTTCCAGGCGTTGAACACATAGATCATGACGAAGAAGGTGGCGTAATCGAAGATCGAGCTGATTGGGCCGATAAATAGAATAAAGCGCTGGATTTCTCCGATGGTCCACTTGCGCGGCTGGGTCAACCAATCGGCATCCACCTGGTCGGTGGGGATGGTGGTTTGAGAGAAATCATAGAGCAGGTTGTTGGTCAGCACCTGGATCGGGAGCATGGGCAGGAAGGGGAGGAAGGCGCTGGCTCCCACCACGCTGAACATGTTGCCAAAGTTGGAACTGGCCGCCATCTTGATATACTTGATGATGTTGCCAAACACGCGGCGACCTTCCATCACACCCTGCTCCAGCACCAATAGACTATTTTCCAAGAGGATAATATCGGATGACTCTTTGGCGATGTCCACCGCACTGTTGACCGAGATGCCCACATCGGCGGCTTTAAGCGCAGGGGCATCGTTGATGCCATCGCCCATGAAAGCGACTACATGTTCCTTGCCCTGCAAGGCATGGATGATCTTTTCCTTTTGGGATGGGGCCAGTTTGGCAAAGATATTAGTCAGGCTGGCGGCTTCGGCTAACTCTGCTTCACTCATCGTCTCGATTTGTGAGCCGAGCAGAATCTTATCCACCGGCATGCCCACCTGCTTGCAGATGTAAGCAGTAACAATCTCGTTATCGCCAGTCAGAATTTTGACGTCAATATTCAGCGTTTTCAGCTGCTTCAAAGCTTCCATCGCTGACTCCTTGGGCGGGTCAAGGAAGGCCATGTATCCAAGCAAGGTTAGATCCGATTCATCCTTAACGGTGTAATGAGGCTCGTCGTTATCTCCGGGGAATGTTCGATACGCAACTGCGATGACGCGGAAACCTTCCTCGTTTAATTCCTTCACACGCCGCTTGCGATGCTCATCATGCTCGCTCGTCACTTCCAAAACATCGCCTTCGATCTCCACATGAGTTGAAAGACGCATGATCTCTTCGACCGCGCCTTTGCAGATCAGGATTTGTTGATTCTGGTCGTTTTCCAAAATGACGGACATACGGCGGCGCTGAAAATCAAAAGGCAGTTCGTCGATCTTGCGGAACTTTTCATCCACTTGAAGCGCTTCGTTTAAGTCGCCGTGATTCAGGATGGCTTCGTCTGTCAGGTTCTTCAGGCCGGTCTGATAATAACTATTCATATACCCGTAATGCAAAACACGCGGGCTCTCATTACCGCGCACATCCAGGTGCTTCTCCAGCACGATCTTGCCTTCGGTGAGAGTACCAGTCTTATCCGTGCACAACACATCTGCAGCCCCAAAATTCTGGATGGCGTTCAATCGCTTGACAATGACTTTCTTTTTTGCCATTGATAGTGCCCCGTTCGACAGGTTGACGGTCACGATCATCGGCAGCATCTCAGGCGTCAGCCCAACCGCCACCGCCATCGCAAATAAGAAAGCCTCCAGCCAGTTATGTTTGCTCAATCCGTTAATCAGGAAAACGGCAGGGACCATCACGGCAATGAAACGGATCATCAACCAGGTGAATTTATTAACACCCTTATCAAAACTGGTTAATTGGCGTTGTCCCACAATGCTGGCGGCCAGCGAGCCAAAATATGTTTTTTCTCCCGTGTGGATGACAGCCGCCATTCCGGTGCCGCTTTCCACATCTGATCCGAGGAAACAGATATTTGGCAACTCGAGTGGATTTTGAATCTCTCCGGACGTTGGAGCGGCTTTCTTCTCAACCGGCATCGACTCGCCTGTAAGCGCCGCCTGGTTAAGGAACAAATCCTTGGCAGTCAACACGCGCACATCAGCCGGAATCATGTCCCCTGCCGCCAGACGGATGATATCGCCCGGTACAAGCACCTTGAGCGGGACTTCTATATCCTTGCCATCGCGCACGACAGTGGTAGTGATGTTGACCATGGCCTTGAGTTTTTCAGCGGCATTATCGGCGCGCATCTCCTGATAGAAGCGCAGCACGATACCCAGTACTACCATCACAAAAATGACGATCATTGCACGCAGGTCGCCGGTTAAATACGATAGGACACCCAGTCCGATCAGCAAAAGGACCAGCGGATTCCTGATGTTGTCCCACAGACGCATCAGCGGCGATTGACGCTTTTCGCGCGCGATCTCATTCAATCCGTCGCGTTTGACGCGGGCTTCGGCCTCCGCCGCGCTCAAGCCGCTTGACTGCGACTCAAGCTCCTTCAAAACGACATCCGATTCTTTGCGCGCCATTTCCAATAAATGATCGGAAACTTTGGGCTTGGTCGCGCCAGTAAGATTTCCCGCATTGTTCAGTATGTTGCCTTTAGGGGATAAGCCCATTCATTCCTCCGCGAATAACATTCCTGCCGCAGGATTGCATTTTAGCGGCAGGTTGTTTTCCCATTGATTTATAGCACGTTCTAAGCCGGAAAACGCTCTCGAACTTTTGCTGAAATTTGGCGATCGGTCATCTTGTCCGTGGTTTCGATGGCAAGGATGTGAGCGTTGAGTCCTTCGTGCTCAAGACGTTTCTCCAACTCACCTTTTGCCTCGCCAGGGCCGAATATTTGGATGACTTCAGCATCACGAATGACTGCAATAACCTCATCATAGAATTTGTTGAGATCATTTCCAAATTTCCTGTCTCTCTGGTCTTCTGATGTCACTTCTTTCAATCCCTCTGGAGTTTTGGAATGCGAACTGCCAGAGTATCGGATATGTTTTCCGCTGTTTGATGTTATATGCTTGATTTCTTCTCCGCTGTCTGTGAGAATTACGATGATCGCTTCCCGATGGTCAACCCATAAACCAATTTCCTTTTTCATAAAACTCTCCTTATCCATGTCTGGACGAACTGACTTTCTTGAAATCAATAAATCCGCGTTCGACATTGGTCTCGGTCAACTGTACGCGAAGCCGGTGACCGACATCCAACCCCTCAAACCCTTGTACCAGCTTGCCTTCAACAGGGATGCTGAGAAGCCGGACCCACGTACCCTTCTCGGAAGCACCAGTGACAATCGCATCAAATTGCTCGCCGATCCGCGATTCAAGCAAGAGCGCGGCGGCGGACTTTTCAACACGTCGTTCCACTTTGTTAGCCGCGTCTTCTGCTTCGGTGCAATGAGTTGCCAGAACGTCCAACTCATCTTTACGATAAGGTACAGGTTTATCTTCCAGGGCCGCTTTCAACAAGCGTTGGGTCAGTAAATCGGGATAGCGGCGATTCGGAGCGGTCGAGTGTGCATAATCCTTGACTGCCAGACCAAAATGGCCTGGGACATTCCCATCAGGAAGTTCTGCAATGTATTCGCCTGCGCCCAAAAGCTTGATCACAGCCAAAGATAAGTCGGGGAATCGAATCGGGTCCGCGGCTTTTTGCTTGACGAGAAACTCCTCCAACGCCTTTGAATCTGGAAGTTCTGGAAGTTGGAATTTGTGATCCCCAGCAATTTCGACAATCCGCTCCCAGCGTTTTGGCGTTCGCACCACGCGACGGATCGAAGGGAATTTTTTGGTCGAAAGGAATCGCGCGGTCACGCCATTCGCTGCGATCATGAAATCCTCGATAAGTTCCTTGGCGCGGTTCTTTTCTTCTATTTCGAGCGCGCGGATTTGATCGCCGCCGAATACTGGTTTGGCTTCAATGGTTTCCAGGCTCAATGCCCCGTGAACGTGGCGAAGTTTCTTCATGCTTTGGGCGGCTTTATCCTGCATGTGCAGGTTTTCATCCAACCCAGGGATAGATGAGACAGCCTCAGGTACACTTCCATTCCCATCCAACCATGCGGCAATACTGTTGTAGGCAAGTTTGGCATGGTTGCGCACGTATGCTCTATAAATGTCCGAATCGATAAGCGTTCCACCCGCGTCAATTACCATTTCAACCACCAGGGCCAGGCGTTCCTCGTTGAGATTCAGCGAGGTCAGGTCCGTAGAAAGTTTTTCAGGGAGCATCGGGAATATACGGGCCGCGGTGTATACCGAGGTGGTATTGTGGTGAGCGTGATCGTCAATCGCGGATCCTTCCTTGATGAGCGAGTCCACATCCGCGACGGCGACCATAATCTTAACTTTGCCTCCGGGCATGGCCTCGGCCACTGTCACTTGATCCAGGTCAAGTGAGTCGTCGTTATCAATGGATGCCCATGGAAGATCCCTCCGATCACGGACAAGCCCGCCATTCCTGCCTGCAGGTGCCTGGATCGTTTCGAGTTGAGCGAGCGCCTCCGCAGAAAAGTCGGGAAGTAAATCCCGCTCTAGCATCGCTCTGTGAGCAATGCTCTGTAAAATGGCGCGATGCTGTTTTTCATTTGTATTCATAGGATGTTTTTCTCATTTCGAAATTAACTTGGCCAAGCCAAAAGCCGCGGCTGCGGCGAGTCCGCCGATCAGCATGGTCTGAAGCGCACTGCGAA
This sequence comes from Chloroflexota bacterium, assembly GCA_021824575.1. GTDB lineage: Bacteria > Chloroflexota > Anaerolineae > Anaerolineales > Villigracilaceae > Fen-1038. Next base: position 39,457 of record JAKAKJ010000083.1, on the reverse strand, counting down.
CGGGACGCGCACCCGTAAAACGACCTTTGACATATCCAAAGATAAGTAATGCCACAAGTGTAACCGCGACTGAGAACAACAGGGCTGATCTCGCATTGGAAATCAACATATAGGGGGTTAATGGAATCATTCCGCCGGCGATGTAGGATAGACCTATGGTCAGGGCGCTCTTCAGTGCGCGTTTGGGATCGGGTTCTTCGAGCCCCAATTCAAAACGCATCATGAAATCAATCCATGCCTCGGGGCGCTTGCTCAAAGCATTTGCGACCAGCCTGCCATGCTCTTTTTCGAGTCCATAGGTTAGCAGCACCTGTTCCACTTCTCGTTTTTCTTTGGCAGGGATGGTTTCGACCTCGCGCCTTTCGGTTTCCCGTTCGCTGGCGTAGTGCTCGGCATCGCTTTTGGCTGCGAGATAGCCACCCAGGCCCATGGCAATTGACCCTGCTGCGATTTCAGCCAGCCCTCCGGCAATGACGATAGCGGTCGAGTTGGCAATTCCGGAGAGTCCGGCAGCGAGCGCAAAAGGCACTGTCAGCCCATCAGACATTCCAATCACAATATCTCTGACGACTTCGGAACCTGTAAAATGATGTTCAACGTGCGGCGTCTGTGGCATCCCCTTCTCCGTTTTCAATTGTGTAGCGGCGTTATTATGGCGAAACCATACTGCATGTTCAAAGAATATCATTCCCCGACTTTTTTGTTGGGACGCGGCGTACTATTGGCGGGCGATAAATGGTGCCTTCCTCACGGGCCGCTTGCTTCAGACGCCGCACATGCGTGCGTTGCCCTTTCGATAATCGTTTGAATTTTGTCTTGTCCATCTTGGATACCATTGGTACAACTCCTTATTTTATTAACCATGTAGAAATCTCACACTCAACCAACATGCAGCTCAATTACCTGGCGAAAATGGAAACCATAGATTGCAAATGTGATCGCCAGCGGGAACAGGCGCGGACGCCGGAACAGAGTCCAGAAAAAGAGCCGCCAGTATTGGACGCGTTCAGCGCCGCGGATTCCCAGTTGGTAAATGGACCGACCCAGCGCCAGAACATATTGCGGTTCCAATTGAATTCTGATTTTGGGCGGCTGGTACTCGCGAAGAAACGTCAAAACGCGCTCATAATAAAACTTTGGAGCGTAGATCTGGCTTAGAATCTTGCGATAACCATCTTTCAATGGTTCCAAGCCCATCCTGGGGATGATGTTGGTCGAGCCATCCACGTTATCACCTGAAAATTCGTTGACCAGGCGGCCTTCTTTTTGCATACGCTCATACAAGCGCGTGCCTAAAGGCGCTTGCAACAAGCCGACCATGGCCGTCACAATGCCGCTCTTCTGAATGAAATCAATCTGTTGTTGGAAGATCGAGGGAGAATCATTATCGAACCCGACGATGAACCCACCCTGCACCTGCAGACCCGCCCGCTGGAGTTGTTTGACGCTCGCTACCAGATCACGGCCTTTGTTTTGGGTTTTACTGCATTCGACCAGGCTGTCTTCATTAGGCGTCTCGATACCGACAAATACCGTGTCGAACCCAGCTTCTACCATGAGCTTCATTAGTTCTGGATCGTCGGCCAGGTTAATGGAGGCTTCTGTGCTGAACGGCATTCCAGTTTTATTTTTTCGCCATTCAATCAAAGCTGGAAGCACTTCAGACTTGATCTGTTTCTTGTTTCCGATAAAGTTATCATCCACGAAGAAGATGCTTTTGCGCCAGCCCAGCGCGTAGAGACTGTCCAACTCGGCGATGATCTGCGCGGCGGTCTTGGTACGCGGGCGATGGCCCAGCAGCGCGGTCACATTGCAGAAGTCGCAATTGAAGGGACAGCCGCGCGAAAACTGAATGCTGACCGTGTCGTAATGTTTGAGATTTGCCAGCTTCCAAAGCGGGACCGGAGTTTGGTGGATATCGGGGAATTCATCAGACGAGTAAACGCGTCGAGCCTGACCCGCTAACAGGTCCCGCACGAACAGCGCCAGCGTCTCCTCAGCCTCGTTCAAGACGAAATGATCCACGTCTGGAAATTGCTCGTGTTCCATTGTGAAGAGCGGACCGCCTGCCACCACTTTCGCTCCAGCTGTTTTACAGCGACGGATGACAGCACGCGCCGATTCGCGTTGTACGATCATGGCGCTGACGAAGACATAATCGGCCCATGCCAGATCTTCATCCGTGAGGCTGCTTGCGTTGAGATCTACCAGCCGTTTTTCCCATGCTGGCGGTAACATTGCCGCAACAGTCAACAGTCCCAGCGGAGGCGCACCAGCCTTCTTCCGGATGAATTTAAGGGCGTGCTTGAAACTCCAAAAGGTATCTGGAAATTCGGGATAGACAAGTAGTATTCTTAACGATATCTCCTTCATTCATGCTCCTTCAATAGACTGCCAAATTATAGCGCCATAAGAGACTTCCGTTTTTTCAGTTGGGTAACTGTGATGATCGAACGGTTTCCTCACCGCGGTGAAACGATCAACCTGAACGCGGGCCTCTGCCGCGCAAGAGATGAAGAATCGCCAGCAGGATAACGGCGCCCAGCAACGTTACCAGCATGGTTGGAATGGTGAATGCATCATTGATCGTTCCAACGTGAAAGATTGGGCTGAGAAAGTAACCGGCCAGGAAAGCGCCAACAACAGCCACAACGATATTGATCAACAGGTTGGAATTGTCGTGCATGATCATGGTCGCCACCCAGCCGATGACTGCCGCAACGATAAGGTATATGAGGATGTTCATTTCTATCTCCGTACGAATGTTTGAACTATCTGGTGGAGTATTTTTTTATTGGCGCAACTCCTGCTGATGGGAAACGAGTTGCAGGACTGTTCCGCTCATTTGCTGGCGAATATATCTTCGTTCATCCGTTTGATCCTCCTCGGTCCCCTCGAAAACGCTATCCCAGTTTGCGCCTGTTTTCAAGCCCTTCTATCAGCCAACTGGCATCATTTAATCGGAACGCTGGCAGCAACGGCTCGCAAGCGTTCGGACACGCGCTCAGGTAACTCGCTCTTACTGATAAAAGCATCGGCGCCGGCGGAGAGTGCGGCTTGCTGACGGGCGTCCAGGTGGCTGATGAGGACGATGACCAGCGCGGCCGGGCAGGCTTTTCGGAGGTTGTCTAGAGCCGCAGTAGGCGAGCTAGGGAGTAAATCCCAATCCACTAGCAACATGTCGGTACGGCTTATTGGCGCCTGAACCAATGTGGTTGACCAATCGGCCGCTTCCCCAACCACTTCCATCTTCAGATCAAGTAGCAGGATGCGAAGGGCGGAGCGCTCTTCAAGTTTGGAATCGGCTAGAAATACGCGGGTCATGTGCTCATCCTACAACAAATACTCCCCAGACGCATCCGGCGTCTGGGGAGTATTGTTCTCCGCCACCTGGGGGAGAACGCATTAGGTCGGGCTGTAATCGGGTTACGACATTGCCGATATTTTCTTGTTAAGGCCAGCAACAGGACTCCACAATCATGGCTGTGTATGATGTCTTGTTCGGAGCCAGCCCCTCTTCTGCCATGCATCTACATATTTGGGGTCCGGCCAGCTCTCACGGGGATCGAAATCCGAAAATTCAACCGGCAAGATGAGGCCGCGGCGGTCCGGTTCAGACCAACCGAATTCGATCTCGCGATCACAGTTCCCGCAATTTAGGAAAAACTCATCGCTTTCCCGGTTGGTCTCGGTTTCATTGATTTCATATTCCTCCGGTTCTGAATCAGAGTCGTCCTCCTCGTATTCACCGAAATCGCCTCGCTGAACTTCATCGTCTTCATTTTTCTCGATCTTTTCCTTGAACTCATATTGCCAGTGATGATTATCTTTGAGCGGACCCCATTCCCTCCAGCGTTCACTATCAGTCCCGGCATCGTTATTCCAAACATGAGTGACGGTCAATTCATGGCCGCCGCATTTCCTGCATGTGAACTTCGATAAATCTTTTTCATTCATGCTGTGCTCCTCTTCTTAAAAAAGTAGAATCAACCGGCGCTCCCAAATTAAACGCAGAATGTTCTAGCGATAGGTTTTCTATTTTGCTGCAACGAGCCGGCTGCGTCCTTCATGCTTGGCGCGGTAAAGCGCATCATCAGCCGCCTTCAAGATGGTTGCGCTGGTTGAACCATGTTCAGGGAAGACCGCAACGCCAAGGGAGAACGTAACCATCTCAAGCGTTTGCCCTTCAAATTGGAAATGGATTTGTTTGACAGCTTTGCAAATAAGTTCGGCGCGCTTGCGAGTCACGTCCTGTGATGCATCAGGCAGGACAATAATGAATTCATCGCCGCCGTAGCGAGAGGGGATGTCCTCGCCGCGCACATGCTTGAGCAGCAAACTGCCCAATTCACGCAGGATTACATCGCCCGCAGCGTGGCCGTAGGTGTCATTGAATCGTTTGAAATAATCCACGTCCAACATGATGATGCCTACTGAAAGCCCTTTCCGGGTGGCTCGAAGCAGTTCGCGTTCCAGGGTCTCTTCCATATAACGCCGGTTGAACACGCCGGTCAGATGGTCGCGAACGGATTGTTCGCGCAGGAGCGCTTCGCTTTTGAGCAGGGCTTCCTGTGCCTGTTTGCGTTCGGTGATGTCGCGAATATTGCATTGGATGACCTTCTCGTTGCCTGCCATGTAAACGTTGCTGACAAATTCAACCTGGATCAGCCGCCCGTCTTTTGCTTTTAGCGGCAAATCCTTATAGCGGATGTATTCATTCTTCTGCAAAGCTTGGAAGGCTTCCTTGCTGGCTTCAATATCCTGGAATGCGCCCACTTCCCAGAGCCTTTTTTCTAAAAGCTCTTCGCGCGTATATCCCAACATATGGATTAGGAAAGGATTGACATCTGTAATCGCACCTGTTTCGGCGTCCAGAATCAATATTCCATCCTGGGCTGCTTCAAACAGGCGGCGATAACGAAGTTCGGACGTTTGTATTTTTTTTACATCAACCATTCAACATCTCAACTTTCCCGATTGTGTTCTTCATTGTTGAATGCTGTATTTTACAAATTCCCCTGTCGCTGCGTGACGGTCATTTTCCAATCGGAGGCTCGAGCGCACCCATAAATACATTGGCAATTCATTACATAACAAGGCCTCTCAGACATCCATCGGCTGGAGAGCGTTCACATCTGCCACTTGGAGGAGATGAATGTTGGATATGGTGATATCCACTTTTCCATGAATAGAGTGCCTGATTTAAAATCAGACACTCTATTTTTTTACCATCTGTTATTTCTTGCCAAACAAACCACCAATGGCACCAGCGACACCTGCCGCTGAACCACTGCCAAGAACCGTATCAATCTGGCTCGCGACCGGAGCCGGAAGTTTCTTCTTAACGAAGTCTAGAACCATGACAACCACTGTCTTGGACATCTCCGGGGTGAGACCGGTCTTTTTTGCAACCAAATTTACAAGCTCGTCCATTTTATTTCTCCTGTTTGATGGTAATTCTCGATTGATTTCCTGTTCAGGTTTACATTATTTTGTAATACTATCCTTCGAAAAAGAAGTCGAGATTTATTTGTTATCTTCTTATTTAAGCCTCCTTTTCGGATTCATGATTGTAAAATGCCCGTAACAGTCTAACTGTCTCCAATTATTGATTGCCGTAATCGCGTCAAATCCGCGGACAATAAGACTCTCAACTCATCCTATAATGAAAACTCCCTAGCCACATCCATCGGCTAGGGGAAATTTATATCCGCCACTTGGGGGAGATTCGAAAGTTCAGGAAACGATGTGGTTACGTAAAGCCAAGGTCACGGCTTCCGTTCGGCTCGTGACGCCCAACTTGGAGAGAATGTTACTGACGTGAGATTTGATGGTGGACGGGCTGACGGTCAGCCTTCCGGCGATCTGCGTGTTATTCAAACCTTCAACCATCAGGGATAGAACGACCCGCTCGCGCTCGGTCAAATCGTAACCCGGAGCGGGCGGCTGACTAGCGGCATGGACCAACGCTTGAGCAGCCTCCGGCGAAAGGGTGGCGCGGCCGGCATAAGCAGCGCGGATGGCCCTAACCAGATCATCGGCCGAGACATCCTTGAGCAAGTAGCCAATGGCTCCCGCTTCCAGCGCGCTTTTCACCAGCTCTTCTTCTTTGAAACTCGTTAATGCTATCACCTGGACTTTGGGAGACTGCTGGCGAATGGCACGCGTCGCGGTCGCCCCGTTCATGTCAGGCATGACCATGTCCATCAGGACAACATCGGGCTGAAGCTTGGCGCATAGTTGGATGGCGGTTTCGCCGCTTTCGGCTTCACCCGCCAGTTCCAAGTCGTCAAAAGCTTTCAAGAAGGCCGCCAGTCCCTTGCGCACCATGGTGTGATCGTCAACCAGCATAACGCGAATGGTTTGGGATGGGGATGTTGTCATAAGCCCTCCTTATGTTTGGCTTCTCTCCAGCGGATGGTGAGTTCGGTCCCGTGGCGGGGCTGGCTTGTGATGGATAACTGCGCACCGATTGCTTCGGCGCGTTCGCGCATCATGCTCAGGCCATAATGGCCGGGAGTAGTTGTTGTCGTAGTAAATTGGCTGGGATCAAAACCCTGACCATCATCACGTATGCTCAATTCAGTCAATGCATCTTCGTGCTTTAGATGTATTTCCACTTTGCCTGCGCCGGCGTGTTTTGCAATGTTATTTAGCGCTTCCTGGCATATGCGATAGACCGCAACCTGCACCTCGGCAGGCAAGGTGACTTGTCCCGTCACGGATACTGTGGCGGTGATGTTTGTGCGTCCGGTGAATGCATTTCCTAACAGTCGCAGCAGGTCGCCCAAATCGGAATCAGTAAGGGTCGAGGGGCGAAGCTCGGCCAGCAGAGCGCGCATTTCAGCCATTGCGCCGCGAGTTAACCGGCGCAAGTCTTCGAGTGATTGTCGTGCCAGATCCTGATCCCGATCCCATAGACGCGGCAGGACTTCAGCGATCAATCCTGCGGAGAAGAGCGACTGGTTGACGGCATCGTGCAGGTTCTGTGCAAGCCGCTGACGTTCCTGCAGCGCGGCAAGCGCCTGAGCCTGTTGATATAGTTCGGCATTAACCATGGTGATCGCGGCTTGGTTGGCTACAGTCAGGGCTAGGTCGGCATGATGACTCGTGAAATAATTCTGTTCAGAATGCGCCAGGCCCACCCCGCCCATGATTCGGCCTTTCACCGCCAGCGGCACCCACATCCACGCTTGTACTCCGTTCAACAGCACTGCAGCGCCGTTCGTTAATAACAAGCGGAGGAACTGCGCCTGCTCGTCAGCGCTCGATACATCCGCGATACGGATGGGGCGGTGTTTATTGAACAGCCGCGCAATCGCATCCTTGCCGTCCAAATGGACGCGGAAGGGCGCGGCATTTTCAACCTGTTGCACTCCGCGCAGGGCCACGACTTCCAGGGTTGAGTTGTTCAACACGAAAAGCGCGGCATGATTATATTTAACGATTACGTTCAATTGTTCGAGAATCAAATCCGGTTTGAGTTCCAGCGTTGAGGCCAGCGTGTGGGAGATATCCAGCAAGGTAGCCTGCTCGCGCACGCGGACTTCCGCTTGTTGGTCAAGAAGCTTTTCTTCCTGGATTCGCTTGCTGATATCCCGAACGACGCTCAACAGACAAGGACGGGATTGATATGTGAACGGAGTGCGTTGTACCTCCACGGGGAATGGTGAGCCGTCGCGATGTACATGGATGGCTGGCGATTCGAACACGCCGTCAGATTGGACTGTTTGGGCGGACTCGATGAAAAGGTGCTGACTGTCGGGATGAACGTATTCCGTTAAATGCAAACCGATGAATTCCTCGCGGCTGTACCCGTGCATTGCGGCGGCTGCGGAGTTAGCCTCGACGACGCGGAGCGTCTCTGAGTCCTGAATAATCAATCCATCGCTGATGGCATCGAAGATCTCCCGATAGAGTTGTCCTTTTTCTTCAGGCTTTGACGGATGATTCTGATTTGCGTTCATAAGGATTACCTTCTGGCCGACTTGGTACGTTGAAAGCAGTGGGTTTCAGCCAATGTATTTTCCGGCTTGGTTGATGCCGCAGGGTTCGCTTGATCGTGCCGCGTGGTTCCAGGCTTATCTTCATGGCCTTCTTTGCAATGTAATTGGCTCTTTGTAAGACAACATCCCTGGGTTTCCAGCAAGGCTTCCTTGGTTATATTATATTCGTTCTGCTGCAATAGATAAATGTTGCCCTGATGTCAGGCGCTTTTGTGTAAATGCCCTGGGTTTTTGACGAAAGCCCACAACGTTGCCGCGACCAAACTGCAACTGGTCCGTCTGCAGGCAGAATGTGTGTTACACTAATTGCTCAATAATAATCGGATCCGTGTTGTGTTTTGGCCGTCGACCCTTTTATAGGGAGACGGCCATTTTTTTCTGGCTACATGTGAAGCCCAAAAAACAATTTGCACATTGAATGCATATCTCAATTTAGCTATATGTTGAGGGGCGATTTGGCTAAACCAGGATGCCAACACGGTACAACCAGCTCAATCTTTCGGCCATGAAAGTTTGATGAATAATAATGGAAAGACTGAATGATTAATCTAATTTCTGACTTCATGATTTACAGGCACGTCCACGTGATTTTCGATTTTATGAGCAAGCCAGAAAATGATTCCAGATAGTGGTAAGGAAAATCTGTTGACGCCAGACAAACACTCTGGAAGTAACGTGTGTGCCGCTGGCTACTGAGACAGTTTTACCATTACCTGCTAAAGAAACATGAAATAGCCCGGTCTTTTCAGGAGGGGCAGAGATACTTTCTGGCGGCCCCTTCCCGTATTGTTAGCCTAATTCTTGGCTGAAGAGCAGGGGTGTTTTGAAAGGAGAAATTTGAAATGGAACAAGCAAACCATTCGATCATCAAGCGGATCGCTTTTATTGGCAATTACCTGCCGCGTCAATGCGGCATCGCCACCTTTACCACCGATCTATGCGAGGCTCTTGCGGGCGAGTACAAAGACACAGCATGCATTGCTCTGCCTGTCAATGATATCGAGGGAGGCTACGAATACCCGCCGCGGGTTCGTTTTGAACTGACTGAGAAGGATGTTGAATCCTATCGTCGCGCCGCGGATTACCTGAATATTAATAACGTGGATATGGTATCGCTGCAGCACGAATATGGCATCTTCGGCGGAAAGGCGGGCAGTTATATCCTGGCGCTTCTGCGCGAATTGCGAATGCCTGTTGTCACAACACTGCATACGATTTTGCAGAGCCCCGATCCTGATCAGCGCCGGGTACTTCAAGAGATTGCATCTTTATCAGACCGTCTGGTTGTAATGAGCGAACGCGGCTCGGAATTTCTGCGGGATGTCTATCACATTCCAGCCGAGAAGATCGATTTGATCCCACATGGCATTCCTGATGTGCCTTTTGTAGACCCAAGCTTTAACAAGGATTTGTTTGGCGTGGAGGGTAAAAACGTTCTGCTTAGCTTTGGTCTGCTCTCGGCCAATAAAGGCATCGAGAATGTCATTTCGGCTCTGCCTGCTATCTTGGCGAAATATCCAAACGTCGTCTATATCGTCGTGGGCGCGACCCATCCGCACATCATACGGAATGAAGGCGAAAGCTATCGGCTATCCCTGCAATGGCTGGCTCATGAAAAGGGCGTGGAAGGGAATGTGATCTTTTATAACCGCTTTGTCAGTCTGGATGAACTGGTCCAATTCATCAGCATTTCGGACATATATATAACGCCGTATCTCGATGCGGCGCAGATTACTTCTGGAACGCTGGCTTACACTCTGGGAGCAGGCAAAGCGGTCATCTCCACGCCGTATTGGTATGCAGAGGAAATGCTGGCCGACGAGCGCGGAGCGCTGGTGCCATTTGGGGATCCCAAGGCGTTGGCCGACGAGGTGATTGATCTGCTGGGCAACGAGTCAAAACGTCACGCCATGCGGAAACGCGCTTATCTTTTTGGCCGGGACATGATCTGGTCGCAGGTGGCACGGCGTTATATGCAGAGCTTTGAACATGCCCGTACTGAACATCGTCATCTTGTGGCGGCTGAGTTCGCAGTTAAACCATTGGATAAACGCGCAGGGGAATTGCCGCCGCTCAAGCTGGACCACCTGCATCATCTGACAGACGACACCGGCATATTGCAGCATGCCGTTTTTACCATACCTAACTACCGCGAAGGCTACACTACCGATGATAACGCCCGCGCTTTAATGGTCAGTACACTTCTCGAAGATTTGGGTAATACAGAGGCTGTTGCGCTTGCAACCCGTTACCTCGCCTTTACATGGTATGCCTTCAATCCAGAGACCAGGCGCTTTCGCAACTTCATGGATTATCAGCGTCAATGGTTGGAGGATAGCGGTTCGGATGATAGTCACGGCCGCGCCCTGTGGGCGTTGGGCGCGGTGCTGGGTCGTTCGAACACACCGGCGCTTTCCAGTATGGCTGGACGTGTGTTTCAACAATCCCTGCGCGCGATCCTTGAAACAACCAGTCCGCGCGCCTGGGCCTTCGCGCTTATCGGCATTTATGAGTATTTACAACGTTTTGCTGGCGACCGACGCGCCAACCAGGTGCAGGAAGAGTTGGCAGGCCGGTTGCTGTCACTGTACAAAGATAACCGGACGGATGGATGGAACTGGTTTGAGGATAAGCTGACTTATTGCAACGCGGTGTTATCCCACGCCATGCTATTATGCGGCCAGTCCATACCCAACCCTGCAATGACCGAGGCGGGTTTGGAGTCTCTCGGTTGGTTGGCCGAATTGCAGCATGCGGATACCGAAGGAAAGCATTTTGTTCCCATTGGCTCCAACGGTTTTTATCCACGAGGTGGCGAACGCGCCCGCTTCGACCAACAGCCTGTAGAGGCGCAGGCGATGGTTTCTGCCTGTCTTGAAGCTTATCGTATTACCAGGGAGAAAAACTGGCACATGGAAGCCCGCTGCGCCTTCGAGTGGTTTCTCGGGCGAAACGATTTGCATCTCCCCGTATACGACCCGACCACGGGTGGCTGCCGTGACGGGCTGCATCCCGACCGGCCGAATGAGAATCAAGGCGCTGAGTCCACGTTGGCTTTTCTGCAGGCTCTCCTGGAATTGCGGCTGGCAGAAAATCTTATAAGGTCTGATGAGCATATTCAAAATGAACAATTCAGCTTCGGAACTCTTTCTCCGCAACAAACTCAACCCGATCTTGACCGCCGCCAACTGGCCGTATCAAGTCAATAGCGTATTCAACCCTGGCGCCACCCTGCTGGCGGATGGATCGACTCTGCTGTTGTGCCGCGTGGAAGATCGACGCGGTCTATCCCATTTATGCGCAGCGCGTTCCGTGAACGGTGTGGATCATTGGCAGGTCGATTCGCGGCCTACTTTTGCGCCAGACCCGGAACACTTCCCCGAGGAATTATGGGGAATAGAAGACCCGCGCATCACTTACCTCCCGGAGTTAAGCCAGTATGCCATCATCTACGTTGCTTACTCGCGCGGTGGTCCGTGTGTTGCCTTGGCGCTTACAAAAGATTTCCATCAATTCGAGCGCTATGGTGTGATCATGCAGCCGGAAGACAAAGATGCGGCACTCCTGCCGCATCGGATTGATGGACGTTGGGCTTTGATCCATCGTCCGGCGGGTGCGACCGGCTCACATATTTGGATATCCTACTCATCTGATCTGCATCATTGGGGTGGACATAAGCAAATCCTGGAAGCGCGGCTTGGCGGGTTTTGGGATGCCAACAAAATCGGGTTATCTCCTCCTCTTATTGAAACATCGGAGGGCTGGTTGATGATTTATCATGGCGTGCGGCAGAACGCGGCTGGTTCCATCTACCGATTGGGTCTCGCTTTGTTTGATCTGAACGCGCCCGAACAGTGTCTGAAACACGGGGACGAGTGGGTATTTGCCCCCCAGGAACCTTATGAACAACGCGGGGACGTGGATAATGTTGTCTTTCCGTGTGGTTATACTCTTGGGGCTGACGGCGATACACTCAACCTTTATTACGGCGCGGCAGACACCCGCATCGCAATGACTACAGGGAGTGTTCGCGCCATGCTTAAATGGTTGAACAAAAGGAGCTAAAGGTTGGACAAGAGGCCTGGAATGCTGCAAATTTCAATGTCTTGTGGCGTGTCTGGTATGTATTGAACCCTGACATCTATTCAGCCGATTTTCATAAGCTTGTTTCGCTTTCTGGGAGAAGCTTTGGGCGACTCGCATCAGTCCATTTTTGCTTCCTGAGAAGGATGCAATCGCGTTTGAAAAAGAGCGGTCACGTTCCTTCGTCAAGCCTCGTTGATGGATGAATGAATTTCCCGGGTCCGTGGAAATAAAAGAACGAGTCCCCGTGCAATAGCGGCTATGGTTATGAACATCAAATGAGAGTGGAGCATACTCAACAATCCCTCTGTAAAAACTTTTCACTCACGCTGTACGCGCGACACAGGACAATACCTGTATAGCCCAAATCCGTCTGCGTGATGAAGGGCGGTTTGGTATCGGTGCGGACTCCTCCGAATGGCAAATACCTCTGTTGACTTATTAAAGTGCCGCTTGCATCGGTGATAGCAATCACAGAACCGAGATGGTCGGTGAGCAGGTAATCCAGGAACCAGGTGCCAGTGGTCAGTGAACAGTCGCTGCCTGTGCAGGAGTCTACTGCAATGGTCATGCTCGCAATCGAACCCACTGCGCTGCGCTTCGGGGTGCTTCGCGATAATACTTCTTGACGCTGGTCTGTGTAAAGGTTGTGCCGGCTACAGTTCCATTGACTTCATATGCGCCGCCTGCGAAATAGGCGGTGAACACCGGCGTTTGAGCATTGCCATTGGAATCATACGGCGTGTAGAGCTGAGCCACGCGCGTTCCTCGTGCGCTACGAAGTGATATCACCATCCTGAAATCGCGCTTAGCCAAAACGTTCGAATTGCTCAACGCAAAACAATTAATAAGCCTATTGCTGCAACCAAGACTACGATTATACTAATCAGCAAGTCCGAAGCATGAAGACCTTTCTGAAGGTTAGAGACCTCTAAAGAGTGAAGAATACCCCAATCCCGTCTTATGCTCGAGACTGCTTTTATAACAAACAACGTCAACACAAGAATTATTAGTAACAGCCCTATGATTTTGTCTTGCATACTACACCTCTTGGAAACTAGTTCCGATCAGTTGAGAAGCTTTGTATCATATCATAGAAAAGTTTACGAAAGTTGGGCCAATCTCGGCTCTGTGCACAAGACGAGAGCACATATCCAACATCACCGTCTAAAACATAGAAATCCTGACAGTATATGGTCTCTGTTCCAAAAAATGTCTGATTTAACCAAGTATAGTCGTGCGTAAAACCCCGAAAATGTGTTGTGTTCAGACTCGTAACTATCCCCGAATTATACTTTGGTTTCTTAGATGCTCTCATTGTTCCCCACGAAACCACTTCACCAATATCGCCATCTGAAATTGGTCTGCTTGCCACGACCATTTGTGGAAATGAGCGACCAGGGGGGAGGATTACTGCCACAACATTCAAATCTCCGTGATCTCCTTGGGGTGTTTCTATTGCGGTCCAATTCGATGGATACTGCATTGTGAAGTGCGCGCTTTCTGATTTGAAAATCGGCATCGATGTTGGAAACGCCATAGCATTAATTCCAAATGATCCTGTTTCTACTTGCAGACTCAAATATAGGCCAAGCGCAATTATTAATAGAAGCGACGCCAAGAATACGAAAACAATTCTTTTCTTGTTCGACAAACGAAATTTCTGAAGCAGTCTCATATTTTCTTTAGTCCTCCAAAGATTTTCTGCTTTAATCGGAGTTGTTGTCTCAATGACTGGACCATGTGTTGGTGTATGCAGTAGTATTCCACCAATAAGACAACTGCGCGCCAGGTGCATATCCAATTGCAAAGCCATGGACACCACTTCCCGTAGGATCCCAAAAAGCGAACGCTGTTACGCCAACGTCAGCAATTGATACAGTACCGCCCGTCGATGCAAACGGTCCAGAATAATCCTCAGGTCGGTGCGCATTAAAAACTAAACCAATATATGCAGAGGCACTGCCTCCGAGGCCATAACTTCCACCATTTCCACCATAAGTATAAGTTGCTCTCTGTCCACTGGGTAATATAATCTCGTCCATTCCAGATGTGTTATACATACCTGGTTCACTTCCGCTCAAGTTAACTCCCCACAATAGACTTGTAGAGTCGCATTCGCCTCCCAATATGGTCATACATTGCCAAGTAGGATGTGCTCCTTGTCCTAAACACCCCTCATACAGGGGGATTTTTGCGCCACAAGGGTTCCAATCTTCTGTTTGGGAGTTTGAGTAATCAGATGTTTGTGGCGTGACAAATTCGCCGCCACTTGAATGTTGACGCCGCTGACGATGCCCATATCCACCTGAATCGTCCGAGTTGCCTCCATTGCCATTATTTCCGTAATTAAGTTCATCATTAAGCGGATCATTGCCGGGGGTGCCGCCGCACATCGAATTCTCAGGGCCACAATCACTGATTAGATGACCTGTTGGATCGGTGAGCGCGATGGGATCGTTTTGTACGTAGGAATAACGATTCAGTCCCTGGGACCCTTGTCCGGCGATTGTATCCGGCTGAATGAACCTTCCCAGCGCGGCATCATACATCCTTGCGCGGTAATCCATCAATCCCAAACTGACGTTGCCTTGTGCATCGAGATTACATTAAGTTCGCGTAATGTTCAGGCATTGTCCTGAAAAACTCCTCCGGAGAGAACGCCGGACTGCGTGGTGGTAAGGTGGGATTAGGAACCGCGAAGTTTCCAATCCACGCACCACCAGGAGGCTCCTGCATGATACCCGAAATCGAAGAGTTCCTCGCCTGGCTTCGGCGCAAGTCACCGAAGTCCGCTACTCCCTTGCATTATGGCAGTGACTTGAAATTGTTCTTCGCCTGGTTGAATAAATCCTGTTTGGATGTAAAGGTGCAAGACATTGATGCTTTCATCGAACACAGCCTTAACAAAGGACAAACAATCGCAACCGTGAACCGCAGGCTGTGTGCCTTGCGCAGCTTCTATCATTTTCTTGAAATTCAATCCGATGATGCGCCGCGCAATCCAGTTATTCCAAAAAGACATTTCATTCGCAAGGGAGAGCATCTGCCGCGCGATATCGAAGATTCAATTCTCGAAGGACTGTTTGCAGTGATCACGAACGTGCGCGACCGCGCCATGTTCCTGTTGATGCTGCGCTGCGGACTGCGCGTTGGTGAAGTGCGCAATCTCTCGCTCGGTGATTTGTATCTCGAACCATCTTTCGGAAGCCTGCCGCGTTTGTGGCTGCATGGCAAGGGCAATAAACAGAGAGTCGTGTATCTCTCTCCTCAAGCATTAACCGCATTGCAGAACTGGTTGTTGCAGCGTCCGGTAACAGGTGATGATGCGGTCTTCATCAATC
The DNA here is from genome assembly GCA_021824575.1 of Chloroflexota bacterium. Classification (GTDB taxonomy): domain Bacteria; phylum Chloroflexota; class Anaerolineae; order Anaerolineales; family Villigracilaceae; genus Fen-1038. The sequence goes on along the minus strand of JAKAKJ010000083.1, from coordinate 24,024 downwards.
GTTTCGGTCGCAGGCTCACCGTCACAGGCATTCAGGATCGATTGGCCACCTGTTGTCACAAGGCGGGCATCTGGATCACCTGCCATCAATTCAGACATACCTTTGGTCGCCATCTCACCGAAACGCATACTCCCATCACCAGCATTCAAAAACTGCTCGGTCACAGCTGGTTGAAAAGCACGGAAGTCTATCTGCACATTTCCGATCCGCAGGTGCAGGAAGATTATCGGACCGCAATGCAGGAAGTGCTATCAAGGTTGCCTTTGGCGGAGGTGCAGCCATGACGCGCTCCACTGGCAAACGTCACTTCCATTTCGCGAACGTCCTTCCCAAAGATCCGGAGGTCCTGCCTTTTGGCGATTGGTCCGAAGCCAACCGCGCCTTCTTTGATCGATTTCGAACCTGGCTGATCGAAAGCAGTTATAGCAGTTCCGCACTCAATATGTATGGAGCTGCAACACGCACCGCGATCGGATTCCTGCACAAAGAGTATTGGCAGATCGATCCGAATGTCGATTTGCCACGCGTGGTGACTCATCTTGAAGAGCGTCATCTTTCTCCGGAAACGCGTAGATGTTATTGCAAAGGTCTGCATAAACTGGATGAATATTTGCGGATCGTTCTCCACATTCCGAAAATGCCAAAGGAACTTCGTTGGGAGAATGGCATCGCTTCACTGCCGGAATGGCTCCGGGGAGACATCCGCGAATTTCTCCGTTTCGCCCAGCGTAGTTGGACGGAAGAAACACGTTTCGAGCGCGGCGCCGATCTGCTTTATACGGTCTCGCGGCCATTGAGCTGGTGGGCAAAGGAATTCCAATTGAAGGATGTCGCGGAGATCACTCCGCAGCTTTGGTACGCCTGGCTGGATAAACGTCTGGCGGATGGGCTCAGTGCCAGCACATTGAACGGCGAGCTTTTTAGCTTGAAGCGCTTCCTCTATTTCCTGCAAGACCTGGGCCGTTCGATTTGTGAACGGTTCCTGCTGTTGGATCATTTAGAGATCAACAAGAGAGTGCCCAAGGACGTCCCCATCGATCAACTGCAGCACTTGCAGATGGCCATCCAAAAGCAAGGCGTCACAGGCAGTGGAAGTCAACAACGAACGGGGATCATGGACTTGGCTTGGTTCCTGCTCATGCTTCACAGCGGTCTGCGCTCTGGCGAGATCCGCTTTTTGAAGCTCTCGGATATTGACTGGGAAACCAAGCGAGTGCGGATTGAGCAGTCCAAGGGTCTAAAAGACCGCCTGGTGCCGATGAGTGAAGTCACGGTACGAGCTTTGCAGGATTATCTTGCCGTGCGGGGTCCGGCGGAGACGCTCCAAGAGAATGTGTTCATCTATCGCGATGCGCCGCTCTCGAAAACGTATCTTTTCGAAAGAATGGAGTTCTATGGCAGGCGGACTGGCGTAGGCACCATTGCGCCTCATCGTCTTCGCCATTCATGTGCAACGTTGCTATTGAATTCGGGAGCGCCAGTGCTCGCGGTGCAGACCATATTGGGTCACAAGCAGGTGCATACCACCTTGGAGTATGCCAGGCTCTATGATGGCACAGTCGCATCAGATTATTATTCGGCCATGAACCATGTTGAGCGGCAGTTGGCACTGCCGGAAGATAAGATGGCTGAGCCGCTCGGTATTGGGCACTTGATCGCGCTCACGGATGCTCTGCGCCAGGATGTACTCAGCCCAGCACAGAGCGAGATCGTGAGAACTCTGCGCGATGGGTTGTCGCGACTGGCAGAAAGAGAGATGGCGGTGGTGTAATATGAGGTTGGTAAGGTGCGTGGCAAAGTTCGTGTCCAACTATTTTCGAGAGAAATATCAGTTGAACCTTATATCGCTAGGAAAGTAATAATTCTTGTACGATCTTTACTGAGAATATAGCCAGAACGCACGATGAGAACTTACGCCTCGATTTCAAGTGGATTGTTTTAGCTCAACTTCAATTTCCCTGAACACCTCGTCTGGTTTATTCAAATTAATCAACACTTCTTGCGGCTGATAGATTTTGTTGTTCGCCTTGCTCAAATCCGAAACGCTGTGTGCTATTTCTTTACTGCCTTTTTCAATACCGTATAGCTTCATTGCCGATACTGCCTTATCGATTTCCTCCAGTGACATAACGTTAATATGCACATGTGAAGAGCATTCTTCCATGGTTGATGCATAATCCATCAAGAACGTATTCCTTAAATGATCGACTGCCTCGTTTACCCAGTTTTTGGCTATCACGATTTTCCCTTCCGAGTTGCTTAGTGGAGGGCCAAGGTGATAATCATTCTTCTTTGATGCATGGAGTGTTAGTGTAACAGCGATCCTAGATAAAGAATTGCGTGACTTGTCGTCGACAAGTTGAATTATTAGTTTCGATGGAAAGTGAAGCGTACTAGTTGATGAAGACATTTCTTCCTTCAATTGCATGAGATAAGCTAGCTTTTCGGATACGAACTTCTAGACGTAACTCGCAATCTATGAAAATTAGTAAGCCACAAATTATATCCGGGGCGTAAACATTTAAAACCTCAGAACAGTGCTTTGTCATCTCGGCCCCAACCTATCCAATCTGAGAATTTTGATTGCTTGAGAGGTGATCATTTCAAAACCAGACGCAGTTTGGCCATTGCCTGCATAACTATATGTTACCGAATTTCTTGGATAAGTAGCTCTGAAGGTAGGTGAGTTTGTTGGCCCAGCTGGATTTAATCGCCCTAATTGAAGTCCTTCTTCAGCATCTTCCACTGTTTCATACCGGTTTATACTCGTAAAAACAGGCTTAGGATATCCACGAGTATCAACGTTTGGGATAGTGCCACCATTACGCATGATTGCCTTTGCCTCATTATCATCAAGATATCGGTAGGCTTGATCATTTTGATCTGAGGCTTGGGCAGCTACAGATGCTGCATTGGCTGCATTATATGCATTATAACCCGCTGCCCACAACTTCGGCGAATTTATTAGTTTTCCCACCCCCATTAAGCCCTGACTTCCTAGTGCCACAATGTCCGGCGCGGCAAGTGTTACGGCGACACCAATAGTGACAACGTTTGGATCACCACAAGGGCGTGCGCTACTGCAATCGTGAGCTGTTTCTGATGGAACTTGGCTTAGCGCTATGGCAAGTCCAACCAAAGCAACAAAACATACTGGGCAATGTCCTGTTGGGTCGTTTAGAATTACAGGCCGATTAAAAACGTAGCTGTAGCGGTTGAGGGCTTGTGGATTGTTGAGATCGGGTACAATGGAATCTGGCGAAATAAAGCGTCCCAAATCCGCCGAATACCATCTTGAGTTGTAATCCACCAAGTTAATGTAACTGTTGTTACGCTGACCTGTGTAGCCAAAATCCGTCTGCGTGATGAAGGGCGGATTGGTATCGGTGCGGACTCCTCCGAATGGCAAATATCTTTGTTGGCTTATTAAGGTTCCGCTTGCATTGGTAACAGCAACTACTGAACCGAGATGATCGGTGAGCATATAATCCAGTGACCAGGTTCCGGTGGTCAGCGAACAGTCACTGCCTGTGCAAGAGTCTACCGCGACCGTCATGCTCGCGATTGCATAATACTTCTTAACGCTGGTCTGTGTAAAGGTTGTGCTGTCCGTCGTCCCAGTGACTTCGTACGCGCCGCCCGCAAAGTACGCGGTGAACATTGGCGTCTGAGCATTGCCATTGGAGTCATACGGCGTGTAGAGTTGTGCGACACGCGTCCCATCGCCATCGTAGCTGAAATTCCACACGGCTTGATACATGCCCGGATTCGTGCAATCCCCGCTGGCAAGTTTAACAATACTCGATATTCGATTCTCGGCATTGTATGACTGCACGAACCACTCACCACTTTCCATTCTGCACATCATGTTGCCATTTTGGTCGTAGGTATAGCTTGCAACATTTCCACCCGATAGCGCCGTTACTGCATGTGGATGCGCGGCGGTGTAGGTATAGTCCGTCCCGACCCAGCCATCAACTGGTGCCTGAGGGGTTTGGATAATCGGAGTCGGAGTCGGCGTGGGTGTGGAGCCTTGTCCCGTGCTGGTATTTTCCTGGTAGCCGGGTGTGAAGTTACCCGTGAAGCTGTTAGCATAATAGACAGCGATACGACCAGTGCCGCCGCCGCCATAACCGCCGCCGCCGGAAACAGAGACAGTATTGAGAGTAATATCATAACCGTCAATACGCACCGATCCGCCAGCTCCACCGCTGCCATAATATCCTACGCTCTGTCCGTTGTTTACAATGCTGCCTGTAAAGTTGATGGAATTCCCGATGATCCAAACAATACCACCACCAGCGCCTCCGTCGCCACAGCCTACCTCCCCATTATTTAATGTTTTGGCTGTTCCCCCAAATCCCCCACCCGCTCCAAGGTAAATTGCATCGAGCGCTGGATTTCCGTAAGCGATTCCGCCCCCTTTGGTGGAGGGATAGCCATTAGTTCCATAGCCGCCGCCGCTGTGAGTGGATTGATGGATGCAACTACTGCTAACTGTTCCGCCAGGCGCACCACTGCCAATCGCTGCAGACCTCTGGGCGGGGCCATCTCCCCAACCATTGCTGCGTATGCCGCCTACATAGCCAAGATTTGATCCACTGATCGTTCCGGAACCGGACAAACTCTGTAAAACTCGAAAAATGATCAAACCATCCTTGCTTGTGTTCCAGGCATTGGCTGTCAATGTTCCATTGATAGTTACGTTACGATAATTAGGTACTCGCACTAAAACAACTTTTTGCTGGCCGGAGCTGGTCCCAATTTGTGCATCACTTCCGGCGCTGGCGCCATAGAATTTACTCTTTAGCGTTGTGAAGAAGATGGTATTTGCCGAAACGCCGCCAACGTGCAGAAATTCATAATTCCCTGTATTGGCATAATTGGATGTGGTGCCTTGTAAGTTGATTAAGAGAACCTCATCCCCAGGATTTAAACAATTTGCGGAAGGCGAAGCGGAGAGTTGGGCTGAATTGGTGCTCAAACTTACCACGTTATAGCTTACACCGTCCCCCCCGTCAACGCAGGAACGAGGAGCAGTGTTTTGAGAACTGATGTTAAATGTGGCTCCCGAATTGACTGTCAAGTTGCCATCCACACCAGTGCCGTATGGGGACGGTGTAAGACTAATAGCTGTGGGAGTGGGGGTCGCGGTGGAGGGTTGTCCAAGCCTAGCAGTATAAGCAACCGGGCTACTAGAAAAGGATGAGAGCGTATTTTCGTAGTAAACAGCGATTCGTCCTACGCCGCCACTGCCGCCGCCGTATCCACCCGAGGCAGAGAGCGCTCCAGTGAGCGTGACATCGTAGCCCTCAATGCGGATCGATCCGCCTGCTCCGCCACTGCCGTAGTCGCCACCATTCGCCCCATTATTTACAATGTTGCCCGAGAAGTTTATAGTGTTGCTGATGACCCAGACAATTCCTGCGCCCGCGCCTCCAGCGCCACAGCCTACCTCTCCATTGTTCAGCGTTTTTGCAGTTCCCCCAAAACCACCTCCTGCTCCAAGATAGATCACATTGAGAGTCGGATTCCCATAAGCACTGCCGCCGCCGTCTGAAGGATAGCCATTTGTTCCGTATCCACCACCGCTATGGTCACCCTGATACGCACAGCTATTACTAACCGTTCCGCCAGGAGCGCCGCCTCCCATCATTGCGGACTTTTGGGCGGGGCCTTCTCCCCACCCATCATTTCGAATCCCTCCGATATAGCCAAGGGACGACCCGCTGATTGTCCCGCCGCCCGTAACATTTTGAAGCACCCGGAAAACGATCAAACCGCCAGTCAAGCTATTCCATGCGTTAGCGCGCAACGTGCCGTTGATGGTTACGTTATTGTAGTTCGGTACGCGCTGGAGCATCACCTTTTGGTTGCTTGCTCCCGTACCAATATTGATGTCACTGCGCCAGCCATCTCCATACCAATTTACTTTTGGCGTTGTGAATGTGACATTGTTCCCATAAACAGTAGCCACCCTCAGGAATTCATAAACACCTGTATTATAGGTGGTCGCGGTCGTTCCCTGTAAATTAATCAGCAGCACTTCGTCGCCAGGGCTGAGACAGCCTGCGCCTGGAGAACTGGATAAGGTGGCAACCGTGCTGCCAAGTGAAGTTACGCTATAAGCAACACCATCTGCACAAGAGCGGCCCGTGATCTGAGTCTGGGCGTTGATATTGAACGTTGCCCCGCTTGCGATGTTCAAATCGCCATCGTTGCCCGTGCCCCACGGCAGGTTATTGGCAGGCAAAGGTGTCGGCGAGATAGCTGGTGTATTCGTCGGCGTAAGGGTCGGGGAGTTGGTCACAATCAGGCTTGGCGTCGAAGTGGGATTCGGCGTAGCCGTCAATTGCAAGTTAGCTAAATCCTGGATTTGTGAATCCGGTAAAACGCCACTGGATAACTGCATCTCATCCAACATGCCGATAAATGAATTCGTCCCGTCGCTGAAGTTCAGGCCAGCGGCTGTGTTGTAGGCAATATTGCCCGTGACTTGTTTGGAGGCAGCTAATGCGCCATTCAGGTAGAGTTTGATCAAATTCGCAGCTCGGTCGTATTCCGCTGCCACATGCGTCCAGGTATTGACCGGTAATTGGGGTCCAAGCACCTCCTGCGGCGTCACGCCATTGACGTGGAAGACCAGATAACCATTCGTGTTTATATATAAACGATAATCTTGTGATGCGCCGCCTTTATTGAGAATTACATAGGTGGTATTGGCATTGACCTGTGTTGGATAGACCCAGCCGGATATTGTCAAGCCATTTGCTGGTTCTAGTTCAGTGGTGCGCGCGACATTGACATATCCACCTGCGGCAAATTTCATTGCGTTCACACCAAAGCCGGGCACGCGCACAACGTTACCTGAGAGCGCTCCGTTGCTTTGCGGTGTTCCCGGAGCGGTATCAAGCGCAGAACCACTAACTTCATCAAAGTTCCATTTGGCTGCAAGCTGTGGGGTGACTGTAACGGTGGGTGAAGGCGTGAATGTCGGCGTCCTACTGGGTGTCAGGGTAGCGACTGGCGTGAGAGTTTTTGTCGGTGTCTTTGTGGATGTCGCGGTATTAGTAACTGTGGGTGTACTGCTGGGAATTAGTGTCCGCGAAGGTGTCGGGACATTGGTAAACGTCGCCGTTATCGTAGGTGTGTCGCTGGGCGTATCGGTAGCAGTCGGCGTGAAAGTATAGGTTGGTGTCGGTGTTTGTGAAGGTGTGCTGGTTAGAGTGTTGGTATATGTAGGAGTAAAAGACGCTGTAGGTGTATGGGATGGCATTGCTGTAAAGGTCGGTGTGTGCGAAGGCATAATTGTAGGTGATGGCGTATTGGTGATGGCCGAAGTAGATGTGGGTGTCAAAGTTGGTGTTGAGGTGGCATCCAGCGGAGGCTGGAGAGCGGGTCCGTTCGGATCCAGTCCAATATGCTCGCCGTTCCACGACTCAAACGCGTCAAAATACATGGTTCCAGTCGTGCCAGTAGGAGTGTCATCCAATCCCATGAAAGCATAGGTCATGGCTTCAGCATCATTGTTGAGGTTGGTCACGCCGTCTATTGTTATATTATCCACCCACAGATTGAGATACCCATTATGGACTGTGGGTGAACTTGCGGTTTGCCATTCGATTTCCACAGACTGCCACACGTTGGGGATATTAGCATCCGGCGTGCAAGACCAGTTTCCGGTAGTCTCATCTCTTCCGCAGGCAGATAAAGTGTAGTTCTGCCCTTCCTGCTGGAGATAAAGGAAGTTGACCCAGGACTCCTGGCTGTCCGAACCTTCAAAGAGGTAGACACCATGACCTGATGGAATCTGGATGGAATTGGGATTGAAATAGAATCGGGCGCTGTAATGTCCCAGCGCAGTTGTCATCTGGTCGTGAACCCCCATGGTGTTGGTATCATTGACGACTGCCTGCATCCCGTAGGTTCCAACGGCAGCGGCTTGAGTGGAGACGGAGAGACTACCTCCATCCCTGTTTGCCCACGACCATGGATCGAAGCTGTTACTCTCAAAACCGTTGAGGAAAAGTAGGTCGCTTAATGGAGACTGCAAAGCCGGACCGTTCGGGTCGAGGCCGATGCGGTCACCCATCCACGAATCAAACGCGTCGAAATACATAGTCCCTGTAGTGCCAGTAGGAGTGCTATCCATGCCCATGAAAGCAAACAACATGGTTTCGGCATCATTGTTGAGATTTTGAACATTGCCTGCGAAAGCATCATCGACCCATAACTTCAGATAACCGTCATGGACAGTGGGGGAACTTGCAGTCTGCCACTCAATCTCCACTGCTTGCCAAGCATTGGGGATATAGGTTCCCGGCGTGCAAGACCAGTTTCCAGTGGTCTCATCCTTACCACAGGCAAATAACACATAGTACTGTCCTGCTTGCTGGAGATAAAGGAAGTTAACCCAGGACTCCTGGCTGTCCGAGCCTGCAAAGATATAAACGCCATGACCTGCCGGAATCTGGATGGAATTGGGATTGAAATAGAATCGGGCACTGTAATGCGATTGCACTGACCCTGTTTCGTAATCAACGCCCATGGTGTTGGTATCATGGACCGCTGCCTGCATTCCATAGGATCCAATGGCAGCAGCTTGAGCGGAGATGGATAAGTTGCCGCCATCCACACTTGCCCAAGACCATGGATCGAAGCTGTTACTCTCGAAGCCATCCAGAAAGAGCATATTAGTTAACGGAGGCTGTAAAGCCGGGCCGTTTGGATCGAGACCAATGTGTTCGCCCTTCCACGACTCAAACGAGTCATAATATATAGTTCCGGTGGTACCTGTGGGAATGCCATCCAAGCCCAGATAGGCGGTGGAAATAGCTTCACCATAATTGTCAAGATTGGGAATGCTCTCCATCAACTGGTCATCCACCCAGAGTGTCAGGTAGCCATCTGCTGTACCCGATGAGCTGGCGGTTTGCCATTCGATTTCCACAGACTGCCAGGCATTAGGCACATAAACGCCAGATTCGCAGTACCATTCATCAGTAGCAAAGTCTTTGATACAGGGAGAGAGTAAATAATATGGCCCCGCGCGTTCAAGAAGCAGAGAAGTTACCCCGCTTCCTTGACTATTCTGGGCCGCGAAGATGTAGACGCTCTGATTTGGCGGGAGTTGGATTGAGTTGGGATCGAAGTAAAAGCGGGCGCTGTAATGATCTGCTGCTGTGGCCGCCTGGTAATATGCGCCTATAGGAGTTGTACCTTGTATAATAGCCCGCATACCATAACTTCCAATCGCGGCTGCTTGTGTGGAAACAGACAGATTTCCCCCATTCGTATCCTTCCATGACCAGGAGCTAAAATTCCCGCTCTCAAAACCGTCTTTGAAAATCAAATCGGCTGGCGGAGGAGTGGGCGTAGGCGTACTTTCCATTTGATCGAGCAGTGCCGAAGCCTTCTTGGAAGAGTCTGGAGCCGCAGGGATGTGAAAGGCAGCTGGATAGCTCGACCGATCTGAACCCGAATCGGCAGTTTGTTGGGGCAGCATACCGATGTAAGTTAAGCGCCGCGATTCGAACGCATCAAATAATAATTGTCCGCGTGTCCTGGCATCTACTCCGTTGGCTCCCAGTTGAACACTCGTGATCGTTCGTGTGCTGTTGTCAATATTGCTCAGCCCGTTCTGAGATACTCCATTGATCCAGAGAGACAATGATCCTGTGGAGGAAAGCACCTGATCATCAATCTCTATTTCTGTCCAACCATGTTGAATCGGATACCAACCTCCATAAGCCCATGCACCTGCATTGTTCAGTGCCGCAACCCGGATTTGGTAAGCCCCACTCACCATCTGCATCTGCACACTAAAAACAACTGCCCCATTACTTAAGCCATCGAAGATATCAAAGATATCCCCGACTGCCATCGTTAACCCATTCGGCTCGATATAGAAACGGGCGCGATAACGTGTCGCGTCCTGCGGCGAATTATCCTGTAAGTATTCGGGATTGTTATTGTTGATATCGAACACAACCGATCTCTGCCCGGAAGCGGGCTGGATCGTATTGCTGTCCACGGTCCAGATGTTCTGTCCCTGCGCTTCGCTGGACCAGTTTAAGGTTGTGCTCTCGAAATCGTCCTTGAAGATCACATCGTCCTGCCAGTTGGACACTTGCAGCATGTTCCCCACTTTGTCGTAGCTGTAGGCCTGCTGGTAGGCATAATCCATGCCTTTCTGCCCGCCGGCTGAGATCAAGCGGTTCAACGGATCATACGAGTACGTGTGAACTTCGCCTAATTGTTTGTCGTTGATCTGTGTGATGTTCCCGGTCTGGTCATAGGTATAAGTGAAATTGATGAGCTGTGTGCCGCTCACGTCCGCGCTGCGGCTGTCCAGGCGGAAATTGCTGGCATCATACGTATTGTGAACCGTGACCCCGTTGCCCATTGAAGTCGTCGTGATCTGGCTGAGAGCGTTATAGGCCAGATCGGCAATATCCTGCGGGTGCTGGTCACTTTTTAGACTCTTTGGCCTGCCCAACGCATCATATCCGTTGGTCAGCACTTCCCCGTCCGGATAGGTTACTGTCAGGACGCGTCCCAGCCAATCGGACGTCGTAGTGGTGTTTTGGGTCACGCCGCCGATCGTCTTCGCCTCGGTCACCGCACGTCCAAAGTTGGAGTAACTCCATGCGGTTGAACCACTTTGATCGGTCATGGAAACGCGCAGACCGATATCCGTCCCAGCCGTGACGCCATAGACATAGGATTCCAAATCCACATTATTGTTTGCATCATGCTTCAAGGTCTGGCGATTGAGGGTGTCGTATTGAAAGGTCAGGACTTGACTGCGCGCATCGGTCTGCTGACTTAGGTTTCCCAGCGGGTCATACTGATAACTCCAAAAGCCCATATCCGGATCCTGCATGGCAATTTTGCGTCCCAGCAGGTCGTATTGCATTGTGGTGACATTGTTCTGGGCATCCGTCGTGGTCGATAAATGATTCGCCACATCATACGCATAGTACGTTGTGGCGTACACGTTCGTCCCGTTGTATTCCTGTACCGTTACCTGCCGCCCAAGCCCATCTGTGACTCGCGCTGTTTTATTCCCGTTCGGGTCGGTGGCTGTGGTTGTGAAACCATCGTAAGCCGTGGACGTTGTGAGGTTTCCTGGCGCGGTCACAGAGACCGGGCGTCCCAATGCATCGTATGTTGTAATCGTGAACTGAGATGCGCCGGATTGTTGTGTTCCCCCTGCGCCTGTAACATAATAGGGAACACTTTGCTGATAGGCCACGCCCAGGGCATTGTAGGATGTGTCCGACACCAATAATTGATTCTGGTCCGCATCCATGGTCTGGGTTTGCAGCATGCGTCCCAGGCCGTCGTAGATGCCCCACACATCACGAAGAGTATTTCCGTTCGGATCCCAAATCTGCATGTGGATGTTGTACGGTGCAGCGATCCCACCACCGGTTGGAACTGGATACGCATAGATTGTTCCTGCCTGGCCCACAGGCAGTCCTGGTGGTGTAACGGACAAGGTCCTCCCCAACCCATCGTAGGTTGTCGTGGTGGTCCAGCCATTCGGATCCGTCACTTGGTCTGGAACGCCCAGTGTAAACAAATAGCTCGTATCGGTTTCATTTCCCTGTGCATTCCATGATTTCACCGGATAGGTCTGCAACGTATCATCGTATTGAACGCTTGCAGAGTTGCATGCCCCGGTAGGTTGGACTCCCACGCTGCCATAGGTCGTATGGGCGCATGTGGATGTCTGATTTCCATAATCATCGTAGCCAAAACTTGTGTCCGCAGTCTGGATTCCAGAGACGATCTTCTGCGTCAGGATCAGGTCATAGGTCGAATCATAACTATAACGCGTGTCGCCGAAGATGGCATTCGATGCATCCACCAGCAGTTGGCGCGTGGGCTTATCCAGAACATACAGGGCTGGGTTGAAGTTGGGCTGGTATTCGTAGTAGGTCTTACGATACAACGATGAACCCAGATACCCCTGCTGCATTGCAAGATTGCCAGTGGAGGGATCGCGCACGGAAATAGTCTGGGAAGCCAGGGTCAAAGAAGAGCCGCTCTGGATATAGCTCTGCACTTGGTACAGGTAGTGGTAATTCCATCCGGTGAAGGGTGCCTTCGAGTCGTCCACCACATACGTGTTGGTGCTCTTCCTGAGCGCTGCCCCGCTTGGGTCTTTCCAGGTTGTGGAAAGCTCGTAGCCGGTATCCAAACCGGTTGTCCCGAAGTGATGGGCGATGTCTACCAGCTTGCTCGTACCGTTGAAGTCATACGTGGTTTCGGTGACATCTGTATAACCAATCAACGCACCCGTGTTATTGGCGCCCGCATAAACAGGTGTTGCATAAGTGTAGCCTTTGACTGCTGCGGTGGAGATGCCGCTCGAGACCGTGACGGTCCTCGCGCGGTAATCGTACCAGGTGGTGGAGTCGCGGCCATCTGTTTCGTATGTGTATGTTAATGAACCACCATATCCGTTCGTGATCTGCGTCAGGCGCGGATAGTTGTAGACGTTCGTTGAGCCGTTCACGGCGCGATTGGGATAATTGGTATATGTGAAGCTGATCGTGGGAGCGGCGGTTCTGGATGGGTCTGTGCTGAAATCCGTCCCTGTGGTTGTACGGCCCGAGATATTGAGGCCCGTCAGGGTAAGCGTGCCGTTTGCATCGGGAACATTTGCAACCGCGTAATTGAATCTGTATTCGCGCACAATGCTTGTATTCGAGCAACTACCATAACATATATCAATTGCATTCAGTTGCTGGGTATCATAATTGTCCCAAAGGTTGAAGGCTGCCGGGACATTATCCCCGATGCGATTGCCATACACAAAATCCACCCGGTATCCCGGTTGCAGGTCGGGCACACCACCGCTGAGATGCCCGGTGTATGAAACCGTTTGCAGATAACTGGCGCGATCGAAGGCAGGGACCAGTGAGGAACTCGGATGCTCTTCTGTATACTGATACTGCATGTAATTTCCGTGCACATCCGTGACGCGATCCACGCGCCAACGCAGGGCCACAAGATTTGTGGCATGGCCCGCGTAACCCAAAGATGCATAGGTACCGTTAGGAGTGGCGCATGGATTTCCCACAGTACAGGAGTAGCCATACATCAACGCCAACTGCTCGGAATCATCCTCCCAGCCCAGGCGGTAGCGCGTGCCGTCTGTGGTCACCACTTCCCACCATTCGCCGGTGGTATTCTGTGGTGAATTACCGTAGACATCCGTGGCATTTCCCAACGCTTCGTTATGGCGTTCGATGTACAGGAATGAATCGCGATCGGTGTAATATCGGTTGGGGTGGTTGGGATCCACCAGCAGGTTATAGAGCGTGCCATTGATGGTAAGCGCAAAGCTGTTCTGATATCCATAACCGGTATCGCTTGTAGTGATCTTGCGGACGATTTCGGTGCCGTCGATGTTCCAGCCTTCGCCGACCCATGGTGCCTGCACGTTTCCCAACACGCCATCCACCGTGGCGCTGGAATAGGAGAGGGCAATATCGGGCGCCATGCCGGTTCTTCCCGCCGGCGTCCAGATTGGGATGCTGTAGCGCGCCGCGCCGGTGAAGAGCGAAGTGTAGGGTTGGTCGAAGAGAAGCACATTCGCACCGTTTTGCGGAAGGGATGTTCCCAATCCCGCGCCCCAGGTGGAGAAGTGCGCGATCTTCACCGTGACCGTGTTTCGCTTTAGGTCTGTGTCAATGATCGGCACTTTGACCCACACCTTGTACGTCTCGTCATACGTAGCGACATAGGGAGTCTGTCCAGCCGGAATGTTGTTCAAATCCACGTAGCCATCCAGGTTGATCTCAAGAAAAGCAGGTGTGCTGAAATTCTGCTCGACTTTTTGATGTACATTGACTTCCTGGTCAGTTGGGCGATTGCCTGCTCCTTTTGAGATGACGTCCGTTTGCAGGAAGTCCAGTTGGAATTGCAGATCCGGACCTTTCCCTTGGATCTTGGTCGGTGCAGCCATCACTGCGCCGCTTTGCGGTAAAGCGTTATCACTCATATAAATTGAATAACGGCCAAGCGATTGCCAATTCCCATTGGGAATGCCAATGTTTGCATCGCTGGGAATCAGGCTTGAGCCATCTGTGAAGGCAACAGAGGCAGTCTGTGAATCTGCTTGTCTGTTCTGCTGGTAGGTGATGGTGGCATCATGGATACGGATTCCGCCTGCGCCATTGCCGTTCGATCTGTTGTTGATCTTCAACGTGTAGCTGAATTTGAACTCATCCCCAACTTTGAGTGCGCCGATATCGTACGTAATCAGCTTCTTGGCCGAATCATAATGGATCGGGCCGAAGAGAATCCACGAATAATCATATTTGTTGTTGAGCTGGTCCGAGAAGACGAGATTGGATATATCCTGATCGGAGTTATTTCGGATAAGGACCTCCAGCTTGATATTGCTGCTGGAATCGACTGTAGACGAGTCCGCGGCGATCGTGAACTCGACCGGACTTTCGTCTGGTTTCTCCGGTTTGCGTTTTGCGGGAGGTGTGCTTGGATTGGGTGTGGGAATATCCGAGGAAGGTTGGTATACCGGATGAAATTGGTATCCCAAAGCTTTGGTCCCATCGATCTTGGCGTTCTTCGTCTCCGGCTTGAATGAACCAGCCGACGCGGAAATGACCGGCGAGAATGCGTTAAATAGAAGAGCCAGCGTCATTCCCAGACGAAAGATGGACGCGATGCTTAACTTGCCTTGTGTCGACATACCTGCCTCCCTGACGTTCATGGATGTTTAAATTTTTTTGTTACGATGCGCTAGGAATGCGCCTGTCCCAACCTATTGCTAAAGTGACCCAGCCTTGATTCTAGATTGCTCGAAAGAAATACCTTTAAAGCCCTTATTTCAAATCAAGCCCTATCCTTGATTTCAAATGTAGTATATGCACAGGCAGGCTTCAAAACAGGCTTCAATACATGAGAAACATTTATCTTTGATGTTTTGTTTGGGGGTGTTCATCTGCATTTTTCCCACCCACAGCCATCGGTACATCCACTCGTTTGAATTTTATTCTGTTCGGCCACTCTGTTCAAGGACAAACCGCAGAGACATTATCCATTTATATGTCTACTGCTCTAGTTTCGGTCTTCTCGAGACACAAGTGCTTGGAGTTGCCTTGCTTTCTGTCCGGCTTTTGGGTGTTAAAATCCCATGTAAAACCTTGACTACCGATACTTCCGATGGTAGGATGTGTCCATGGATCTGACCGTGAAGCAAGTTGCTGAACGTCTGCATGTGTCAGATGATAAGGTCCGATTGTTGGTGAGAGAGGGTAGGTTTCCTCACGTATACAAAATGGATCCCGCGAAGGCGACCAGTCCATTTCTCATACCCGAGAAGGATGTGGTCGCGTTTGAGAAGTCACGGCACAGCTCTTTTCAATCTTCTCACAGTGGTTAATGAATTTATTTTCTGCCGTGAGATGAGTAGCACCGTGAAATAAAGCCGCTCCCCGTGCTTGTGACACGGAGGGCGGCGGCGATGAGCCTATCATCGTCAGGTTGTGCGGAACCTTAACAATTTAATAGGCCTTGAGCGGGTGATGGGACTCGAACCCACGATATCTTGCTTGGGAAGCAAGCGTTCTACCACTGAACTACACCCGCGGAACGAACGTCATTATAAATCAAGATTCGCGATGGAGCAACTTGTTAGCCAATTCCATCAGTGCCGCGCCGGCTTCGCCTTGTGCATTTGATTTTTTCAGCGCGCTCAAAGCCCGATCCGTCAGCCGCGCGCCTTCGCGCTGAGCGAATTTATACGCACCCTCATCTTTTAATATCTGTGCGACTTCCACAACTTCTTCGGGACGAACGGCGGACGCGGCCCAGCGTTTGGCAAAGCGCCCCTTTTGGCTGATCCCATACAACACCGGCAATGAATTTTTCCCTTCGACCAGATCGCTGGCTGCGGATTTGCCTGTTAGCGCCTCGTCGCCCCAGATGCCGAGAATATCATCCTGAACCTGGAAGGCCAACCCAAGGTCCCGGCCAAAGATGCGATATTCTTCAACCGTGGAATCATCCGCGCCGCCGAGGATTGCTCCAATCTGTGTACACGCCGAAAGCAGGGCCGCGGTCTTGCCTTCGATCATCGGCCAGTAATCTTCGATAGTCAAGTCGCTTCGTTTCTCATAAGACATATCGAGGAATTGTCCGCGTGTGAGTGCGAGACAGGTTTCGTGCAAAACATTCGCGGCTCGAATTACCTTTTCGGGGGGAAAGTTCTTCGCCAGATCCATTATTGCCAGATTTGATATCACGAATAGCGCATCGCCAACATTGATGGCCTGCGGCATATTCCATTTTTTCCACACGGTTGGACGGCCGCGGCGCCTGGGTGAATTATCCTGTATATCATCGTGGACGAGCGAAAAGTTATGGACCAATTCAACAGCAGAGGCCGCCGGCGCCGCGTGTAGCCACACCGGGCTGGTGCAAGATGCGGCAGTCAATAAAACCAACAAAGGCCGGATACGTTTGCCTCGCGCTTCCGGGCCGGCACCTTCTCCCGTCCAACCCATGTGGTAGGTGAGCATCGCGTGGAACGGACGCGTCGCCACGTCGTCAAGGCGGGCGACTTGTTTCTGTAATTCTGCTTCGATGGCTGGAAGCATGATCTCCATTTGCTGCTTCAGGCTCATTTGTATTACTCCTCCCATCGCGGCGGTTTCAATAACTGCAGGTTTGATAATTCTGTTTCCAATTGTCCGGACGATTGGAAACGAATCGCCTTAAATCCCAATCGGCGGGCTGTGTCAATATTTGCAGCCGAATCATCAATCAACAAACATTCTGATGCGGGCCGGCGAATTCTTCTCAGGGTCAGCTCGAAGATGGCCGGATCGGGTTTGACCAGCTTGACCGCGCCCGAAAGGATGATGTCATCGAAGAGTTTGAAGAAATCATATTTTCGATAGGCAATAGGGAATGTCTCGGCTGACCAGTTGCTTAATCCGTAAAGCGCATAGCCAGCTTGTTTGAGGCTATGTAGGATGCTGATCGAGCCGTCTATTGTCCCTATGATCGAGTCTTCCCAGTGTTCCCAATATGCGTGGATCAGAGGCGCGTACTGCGGGAAATCAGCAGAGAGCGAAGCAACAGCTTCCGCAAAAGGCCGACCCTTATCCTGTTCCAAATTCCATTCGGCAAACCTGGTTTCCGCAAGGAAATTATGTACGACTTGAGATTGGCCGGGAAAATAACGCTGATACAAATAGCGCGGGTCCCAATCAACGAGGACGCCGCCGAAATCGAAAATAATGGCGTGGATTGCAGTCAACATGTTTTGATTCTAACTTGTTTATGGATTGCGGAGTCGCCAGACTTCGAACCCGCCAAAGCCGGTCGCGCCCAAGATTGCCAGTGGTGTCTCCGTCCAGGTGTGAAAGATTCCTGTGGATGGGTTGGCGGGATCATAAAGCATGACTTCGTCCATAATAAAGCCATTGGGTGTATCGAAATTTGTCACAGCGTAGGCGCGCAGGTGATCGTCCACGCGATTGACCACCAGCATGTGATCGAAATTTCCACCCTCGCCGTGATAGATGTAAAGAAAATCTCCCGGCTGGAGATAGAAGGTGCCCCAGTTAAATTTGTTGAGCGGAATCCTGAAGCGGTAATCATCATATTGACTGGGAGGAAAAATGCGGTTGAGTATATCCCGCCCTGATCGGATGTTTGGATTCAACAACCAGAATTCATGTGGGTTGATATTGGCGCTGACCAGCCCGGCGTCGCGCATGATCGCAATGGCGAGCGGGCCGCATGTGTTGCTGGGATTTCCATATGCCAGGCCATTGATTTCTTTTGAAAGAAAAATACTCTGCTGGACGTTTGGGGCGATGTAACTCAGCGAGGATTCGTACAAGTTGATCTGTTGTTCAATGGACAATGGACCGAAGAAAAATATTTGTCCTGTGTTGATTTTTGATTGGAGTGCGTCCGGTGTGGCGGTTGGCTGCGGAGCAGGCGATGGGGAAGGGGATGGAGTCAATGTGAGCGTTGGAAATGGCGTTGCGGTGGGAATGGGGGAAGCTGTTTCTGTTGGTGACGGGGCAAGAACCGGCAAAGCAGCGAAGCCAATGCCGGAAAGAAGCAATGAAGCGACACCAAACCCAATGACCAGGCCAAATGTCAGATATTTGATCGTTGGACTGATCTTTGCATTAAGCGAAGGTGGCGAATCTTTCATTGCTCTGTCAACTTTGTTTGGGTGGATGAGTCAATTTCATCCACGCCGTTGGCTAAAAAAGCAGATACTGAAAATTGTTTCATACAAAATCAATCCCCAGCGGCGTTTCAACTCTGGGGATTGATTCGTATTAATTCAGTCTGAGATCAGGAGAAGAAATTCTTTGAATAGTTCCGGAAGAATTCCGATCTCAATGCCAGAACAGTTACTGGCCTGCGAGGGCAGCGTTGGCTTTCGTTGCCGCGGTATTCAGCGCATCTTGTGGAGTTGCCGCGCCGTTGGCAACTGCTGTGAGTGCGTCAGCAATATAACCGCGGATCGGATTCCATGCAGCAACAGTTGGTTCCTGTCGGCCATATTGCAGCCAGTCGAAAGCCTGGCCGTATAGCGGGTTGGCAGCGATGAAATCGGACAGGGCGGCTTTGGCGGATTGGCGCGCGGGGAAGTAATAAGTTGCCTTCGCCCAAGCCGCATTCGTGTCGGTGCTCATGAGCCACTTCAGGAAAGTGAATGCAGCGCGTTCTTTATCTGTGGTGGTCTTGAAGATGGTCACACTTGGACCGTACGCGTCCACTACCGGATTGGGTGTGGTGTGTGGTCCCGGAGCAATGCCCCAATTGGTCACTTTCCCGGATTGATCAATTGCCTGCTTGTAATAAGGTAGGCCGGCAGTCGAACCGAAGGTGAAGGCGATCTTGCCCAGTGAGAAGTCGGTCTGATCCTGGAAGGATTTGGCAATCACGATGGCATACTTTTTCTGGAACAGCTGGTTGAGGAAGTTCAGCGTATCCAATCCGGCTTGGGAATTGAACGCGACCGTCTTGCTGTCCGGGCTGAGCATGTCACCGCCGCGTCCCCAGACCCAGTTCGCGAAGCGCGAGGCATCGGTGTTCATTTCGTAACAGTATGTATCCGGCGGTTTGCTGACTGCCGCGCAGACTTTCATGAAATCGTCCCATGTTGTCGGCGGTGTGGAGAATCCAGCGGCCTTGAGCATGTCGGCGTTGTAATACATCACTTCCATACTTCGCATGAAGGCCAGACTATAGACCTGATTGTTTGCCTGGGGGTAATGATCAATGAATGAAGGGTAAATATCCTTCATATCATCCGCGGTGAAACCAATCTGCGGATCCTTCATTAAACTATCCAGCGGGATGACCGCATCGCTGGCTATATAGTTAGAGACATCGTTTTGATAAGCAACAGCCAGGTCGGGCGGAGTGCCGCCTGCGATCGCCGCAGTGACCTTTTTGTACAGGTCAGAATATGTTCCCTGGAAGGTAGCGGTAACGAAGATATCGGGATGTGTGGAATTGAACTGGTTGACAAGGTTGTTCAGTACCTGTCCCTGGAAGCCGCTCTGTCCGTGCCAAAACTGAATTTGGATTGCGTTGGCTGCGGGCGTGATGGTTGGCGGCGGAGTATTTGTGGCAGTGGCAGCTGCCGTGGCCGGAGCGGCAGTAGTGGCTGGCGCTTCGGTTGCCGCGGCGGTGGGGGAACTGACAGGGGCTGGAGCCTGCGTTTGCGGCGGTGTGGTGGCGGTCGCGGCAGGCGCGCAGGCCGAAAGTGTCATAACGAATACAAGCAGAAACGTTAGGAATATGCTCTTTTTCATGTTCTCTCCTTTATTGAAAGTCAGGCGTTTTTTCTTTCGATTCTTCGATGCGTTTAAGAATCGCGGACTCTGGCGATAGGTGATTCTCGACCATCCTGAAAGGATCGGGTGTTCCAGCTATTTATTCGCTATACAAATCACCTCCTTCGTCAGCCTCGTATTCCGACTCTCGCAATCCCCTCGATGAACCAACGCTGCAGGAAGAAGTAAATCAATATAACCGGAATGACGCTAATCGTGACAGCTGCCAGCAGGTATTGAACCTCTGTGCCGGCATCCGTGATAAACGAAGTTATACCAACTTGCAGCGGGCGCATGACCGGATTGTTTGTGACCAGCAGCGGCCACATCAGCGAGTTCCAGCTTCCCAAAAATGTGAACAAGGCGCTGGTGACGAGCGCCGGCTTGGAAAGCGGCAGGACGATGCTTCGCAGGAACTGGAAATGGGTGCAGCCATCTAAAACGGCGGCGTCATACAGTTCGGAGGGAATCGCCTTGAAAAATTGCCGCAGGAGGAAAATGCTGAAAGCGCTGGCGGTCCAGGGGATAATGAGCGCCTCATAGTGGTCTATCCAATGAAGATCGCGCATCAGAATGAAGTTGGGGATCAGGGTCACTTCGAACGGAACCATCATGGTCGAGAGCAGGATGATGAAAAGTGTGTCGCGTCCCGGGAAACGCATACGGGCGAATGCATAGCTCGCAAGCGATGAAGTGATCAGGACACCCAGCGTGGTTGTAACAGCCATGAAAAGTGTGTTTTCAAAATAACGAGGGAACAGCCCCACCTGATTCCAGGCCTGAACGTAATTGGAAAACAACCAGTGACTCGGAAAAAAATTTTCCGCGGCGGAAGCCTCGATATAGCTCTTGAGCGAAGTCAACACCATCCACACGAAGGGAAAAAGCGAGAAGAGCGCGCCGGTCAGTAAAACCAGATGGACGAGCAGGCGTTTGATGATATGGATAAGGCGGTCTCTATTCAGTGCGATCGTCATTCCCCAACCTCCATATTTTCCGTTCGCGCGCCGATAAAGCGGAAGTTGACGAGCGTCAGGATCAGGATAAGTGCCGAGAGCAGAACGGCGATGGCGGAGGCATAGCCGTAATTTGAGTATGTATACAATTGGTCGAACATATAAACCGTCATCGTGTAGGTGGTACCTAGTGGACCGCCCAAAGTCTGGGCGGCGGCAATGTTCATCGAATAGATTTGATTGAAGGATTGAAAAGACCCGATCACAGAAATGACTAAAACGAAGAATAGGGTCGGCGAGAGCAAGGGGAATGTAATATAGCGGAACAATTGAAAACTGTTGGCTCCGTCAATTTGCGCCGCGTCGTAAATCTCGCCCGGGATGTTGGTGAGACCGGCCAGGAAGATGACGATGTTATAGCCGACCGTCTGCCAGATGGTGAAAATCGCAATGGCGACCAGTGCCAGGCTGGGACCGTGCAGCCATGCGGGGACGGGCAGATTTAACTGTTCACCGATTAACTGGAATATACCCTTTGGTTCGATCAACCAGCGCAGAGGCTGTACGCCGATGGTCTTCAGCGCCAGATTTGCCAATCCGCTGCTGGGATCGAACACCCAGGCCCAGACAATCGAAGAGCCGACGGTAGAGAGAACATAGGGTAGGAAATAAATCGTGCGATATATGGATTGGCCGCGCACACCCTGATAGAGCAAATAGGCAAACAATAATCCAAGTGCCATGGCCGCTAAAATGGTCATCAGCGCAAAGGAAAATGTATTGACCAGCGCTGTCCAGAAATCAGGGCTTGTGAGCGCACGCGCATAGTTTTGCAGGCCGACGAATTTGAATTTGTTGATCGCACCTTTGTTCAAGCTGATGTCGATTGCGTAGAAGACGGGAAAAATGTGGAAGACCGCCAAAATAACAAAAGCAGGAAGGATGTAAAGATAGGCGGTCCAGTCAATATGGCGCAAGACGCGCTGCTGCATTGTTGGGTGCTGTCTGGATTCCTGTGTAGGCGGTACCATTAATCCATTATCTCTCTTGTAAAACCTTGGTGATTAATTCGGCGTTAGGATCTTGAAAAGACCCGGTTAATATAATCCATAAATCCATTCATGGGAATAGATACCAGATTATCGAATATTAGACGTTGTTTATAAAACAATCGAATCCAGATTCCCTGCGCTATAATTCTTTCATGCACCCAGATTTCATAAAACCCAATTACGATTCCGGCGGCTTCGCAGGACTACCGCACACCATCAAGAGCCTGTTCGGCGGCGATCATTACTCATCTGCCATTCCTGATCTTCGGAAAGACTACGACAACGTCATCCTGTTCTTTGTTGACGCCTTTGGATGGCGTTTCTTCGAGAAGTTCGACTCACATCCGTATTTGAAACATTTCGTCCGTGATGGACGCGTTGCCAAGCTGACTTCCCAGTTTCCCTCGACGACGTCTGCCCACACAACCTGCATCCACAGCGGGTTGAATGTGGGAGAAAGCGGCATCTTCGAATGGAATTACTATGAACCGCGATTGGACGCGATGATCGTTCCACTTCTTTTTTCTTTTTCCGGGACGATGGAGCGCGACGAACTTAAGAAGACCGGCATCGCTCCGAAAGAAATTTATCCAATCCGCAATCTGTATCGCGATCTAAAAAAACTCGGCGTCCGCTCGACGATCTTTCAGCATCGCGAGTACACGCCATCCACTTATTCCGACATCCTTTTTCGCGGAGCCGATGTGCGCGGATACAAGACGCTGCCCGAAGCGCTGACCAACCTTCGCCTGGCGCTGGATGAGGCAAAAGGAAGGAATTATTTCTTTCTGTATTATGAAAAGATAGATGGCATCTGCCATGAATATGGCCCAACATCGCCGCAGGTCGAAGCGGAAGCGGACATGTTCCTGACAACGATGGAGCGCCAGTTTACTAACGTCAACGGCGGAAAGACGCTCCTTTTGTTGACCGCCGATCATGGTCAGGTGGAAGTTGATCCGGCGACGACCGTTTATCTAAACAAGGTTTTTCCCCGCATCGAAAAATATTTCAGAAAGAATCGAAAAGGCGAATTGCTTGTCCCCGGCGGATCGCCGCGTGATATGTTTCTGTATATCAAAGACGAAATGCTCGACGAAGCACAGTCAATTCTCGCGAAGGGTCTCGAAGGCAAAGCGGATGTTGTTAGGACTGACGAGCTGATTGCACAGGATTATTTTGGCCCAAAGGTTTCGAAAGCATTTTGCGAACGTGTTGGAAATTTGGTCATCCTGCCGTACCGCTATGAAAGCGTCTGGTGGTATGAGAAGGAAAAATTCGAGCAGAAATTCTACGGCCATCACGGCGGGCTGACTCCGCAGGAAATGGAAATCCCATTACTGGCCATTGAGCTGTAAAAGGCGCGCGGAGCTCGCGAAATTCCACAATTCATAATCGCTTCTATCTCACGCAAAATTAAGACTGATGTGTTAACCTGTTCCAGTTTTATACATAATTGAGTTCGCCAGAGAAGGAGACTGTCGTGAATTGGAAGGTACTCATCGTTGCCTCGGTTGTTTCTTTTATCGCGATTGTTTTTAGCGTTCGAACAGCTTCGGCACACACAACCATCCATGTTGGAAATTATGATGTCGAGATCGGCTGGGTGGATGAACCACCCATTGTCGGCCAGCGTAATGCAATCGTTGTGAATGTATCGAACACAACAAACACGAGCGCCCAGATTGATATTTCAAAATTAACTGTTGATGTCACATACGGCGGCCAGACGAAAACGCTCATACTCCAGCCGTTGAGTGAAGACACCACGAATCAATACATTGCTCCGATTCTTCCAACCATTCCGGGACAATATACTGTTCAATTACGCGGCCAGCTTGACACAACAAATATCAGTCGGGATGTGACTCCGGAAGAGGTTGTCACTGATGATGCGTTGGCGTTTCCCAATGTAAACACAACACAGCAGAATTCTTCGATGAACTGGAGCGAATGGTTATCTATCATTGGCTTGATTGCTGGCCTGGCCGGCTTGATACTTGCTGTTTTGGCGTTTAGAAAAATTCGCTGATAAATAATATTACAGCGCAAGGTTGGTAGCATAGAATTTGAATAACGTGAAATGAAGAAGGCATGGTATCTTTCTCCAAACACTGCCAGGTGGAAGGAGACGAAGAATACCATGCCCAGAGAAATTGTAAC
>JAKAKJ010000066.1 GCA_021824575.1 Chloroflexota bacterium | reverse complement strand
ATTTTTGATTGTTGTTTACCAAAGCCGAAGCGGAATAAAGGACGCGAGCCATGCCAGGAATGGCTGTTGGAGTTGCAGGACGATCAACCCCATCAAGATGCCGACAACAAAACCGGCGATGACATCCGACACATAATGAACGCCCATTGCGACGCGCGCCAATGCGACGAGCGGCGCCCAGATCAATAGCGCCAACGCAATCCACGCGGGGCCGAGGCCGATTGCCACGACCGCGATCATGAATGCGCGCGCGGCGTGTCCCGATGGAAATGAGTGCGGATCGGTGTTGCGATAGATGCCGCCCCATTCGCCCTCCGGCCGGCGTCTGCGGATGATGAATTTGAGCGACATCACGAGCGCGGCCAGCACGGATATCCCGGCCAGTTCGATGATGGCCCATTGCTTCCAGAATGAATCTCCAAGCCACCATAAGATCACCAGCCCCAATCCCCAAAACCATGAGTCTCCAGAGTGCGCGAAGAAGATGGCAATGTTGCGAAGCGCACCAGGCTTTTCGGCCACGCGCATCTGGTCGGAGAGGCGGGCATCAAATCGAAGAATGGCTTTGAGATTCATGTCGTTTCCAGAGTCGAAAACTTGCCACAGATGAACGCGGATGATTCGATAAAAAATCTTTTCGCCGTTTTCAAGGTTTTCCTGTCGGTGGGAAGAATTTGCAGTGTGAGTTTGGCGAAGAAAACGAGTGCCGCGAAGTTCGATCCTTTCGTGGCACTCGCGTTTCGAGACCAGGAAGAAGCCTATTTCGCCTTGGCTTTTACAACAGTCTTCTTGACAGGTTTCTTCGCAACCGCTTTCTTTACGGGCTTTGCATTAGATGTTTTTTCTTTCCGCGCAGATTTCTTTACGAACTTGGCTAAATCCTCGCGCATCATCTCCAGCTGGCTGGGCTTGTCCACATCCATGCACGGTTCGGCGTGTTCCCAAACGATGGCGCGGCCCTTGATGCCAATCCGCTTGCTGACGCGTTCCACAAAATCGTTCAGGGTTGCCTGTCGGGTCAGTAACAGGAAGAGCGTATCCCAGCCCATGATTGCGGCTTGAGCGAAAGGATTCTTGCGATTGGCAATCAGCGATTCCCACGTATCGAGGTGGTCGCTCGCCATCCGCACGTGGACGATGTTCATGTCCGCGCCGCACACATCCATTTCTTTTAGATGAGTGTACGTGCGCTTCGAGCCGGGATAACGGCTTTCCATCACGTCACGCGGGCAGACGCCGTAATAGATGTCGTCCTCGGTCTCCATGCAGGTTTCGATCAGCCAATCTATCATCTCCGAATTGACGGCGGGAATATCGGATGAAACGATCAGGACGTATTTATTCTTCCTGTTCAGCTCGAGGGATTTTTCCACACCCGCGATCATGTTCGCCAGCATCTTGCCCTGGTTGGAAATGTAATGAATTGGCTTTTTGCAGGTCAACCCGCTTTTAGGCGACAAGCCGATCATGATGACATTGTCCACATTCTTGGCGCCGCTCAACGCATCCAGCACCCACTGAGCCATGGGCTTGCCAGCTATATCAATCAATGCTTTCGCTTCGCCTTTTGAATAAGCGTACAAAGGATCGTCGGGTTGGGGGATTCCTCCCGCGGTAACAATTGCATCCATTATGCCTCCTGAGCCTTTTGTGACAAATTTTTCTCGCACAAACCCACAAATTGGTTTTTGATTTTCGCCGTCGGCAAATTAATTCAATTCCTGCAATTGCGGCTCGAAATTGAGTTTTGCCAGCATTTCATTATATTCGTCGTGCGTTAGCACGCGGCCCTTGCCGGAAACGGCAATCAGCGCCGCCTCCATCATATTTGTTCCGAACGAGCGTCCGTCCAGCACGGGCGTAGTCGTGACAAGATATTTGATGCCGCATTGTTTGAACAGCGCCACATCTTCGGGCGTGGTCGTATTCGTCACGATGACCTTGCCTTGCATATCATCCGGCATATGGCGCTTGATGTAGTGGCAGTCGCCCGCCACGACGGTCGCCTCCTGATAAAACTTTTGATATTTCGGGACGCGCACTTCCTGCTTTTCGCCTGTTGGATAAACCCACGAGAAGGGCAGTCGCCCGGCCAAAGGCATTAATAGCGAGGCCAATGTCTTGAGTTGTTTGCCAGTGTGTAACGCGACGGGAATACTTAATCCAAACATCAGATCGCCAAAAGTGCATTTATATCCAGCATCAAGGAAACTGCTTGTCATTCCCCAACGGTCCGCTCCGCTCACGACAAAAACCGTTTTGCCCTTTTGATTGATGTAGTCGCCGATTTTCGCTGCGAGCAGCGGGGCGGATTTGTTCTCCAGCGTATTCTTCAAGCCGACGCCGTCCACGATGGGCGTCTTCTTGACGTAACGGATCATGGGCCGGACCGAATAAAGCGGATACCATTTATTGTCCACCATCAAGCCGAGGTCGGCTCCGCCAACGCCGAAGGCATCCACAACGCCATCGAGTTCCTTGTACTTCAAGGCAGCGGCTTCCATGTCGCCGTCCGTACCGATGCGCTCGATGCTGACTTTCTCACCCAATAAATTGACTTCAACAGCCTTATCGCGTTTCGACGAACCAATACTGATGCTGACTGCGCGTTTCATAAAACGATCCTCCTTGATGACGAATTGCGGTGAGTATACACCGAAGTCAAAAGGCTGAGAATAATCCTTCTGCCAAGCCGTTCCATCGAGACGCTTGCGCGTGACAACGAAAAAGAGATGGATGACATCTCTGCAATCCGTCTCTTTTGAGTTTTTATAAAGCCAGTGATGGCTTATTCACATGAGAAATTTCAGTTCACTTTAGCATCGCTGTTTCATACTCTTTTTGAAAGGGGCTTATCTTGTCAATTGAATGGTTGGTGCCGTAGTAAATTGATATTGGTTTGTCATATCCATTTGGATTTGTGTATCGCTACTGCCACTTAATGTAACCGTATAGCCAATCAATTGAGAGTTTACCTTTTGTAACTGCGAGTTGTTGCCGTTAACCACAATGTTAGCTCCGGGCAGAAGCACTGTCCCCGTAAGGCTCGAGTTGGAGCTTCCATTGATTTGCATGGTATTGGTATTTGAAACCGGCGAGTAAATCAGGAGTCCAGCAAAAGGTCCGGAAGTGGGTGCGGATATATTGACTTGTGAATTGCCATTCCATTGAATGGCGCCATTCTCAAGAACGATGACAACATTACTGCCTGTCAGGGTCTGGCCCCCGTTCATGACAAAGTCTCCAGTGACGCAGTAGATGCCGGATTGGAGCGTTGTTACGCCACTCGGCGGGAAAGTACCGCTATAGGTTCCGCCCGACATTGTGGAACCGCTTTTTGTTGCAGACCCGGTGCATACGGGATTGGGTAGATTGGGAGGCGGGTAAGGCTGTTGAGAGGCATTGCCCGTGATGCCGTAGCCATAAGTGTCGACACTTGGATTGCCGTTTGTAGTGTAACCACTTGCCACGGTGGTAATACCGGCATTGTAGGTTTGAACGCTGGTACTGCCTTGAATATCAAGACCGCAATTGCTATTGGAGTTGGAGAAAATTCCTGTTCCCCATATTTGAAGTTGCGAATTTCCAGCAAAATTAACTGTATCGCAACCGGTTTGGGCTAGGCCAACGATGGCGGCACCATTGTAATAAGGGGCGATGACGCTTGGTGTGGTATGGGCAATTGCTGTGACTACATTGACAAATTCATTGAAGCCTAAGACTCGGGCAAAATATGTTTTTACATGGGACGTAATCTGTACCTGTAAATATTCCGCGTTGCCCGCGTAAGTACCGCAATAGGTATTTGAATCGGTACAAGGAAGAACCCATGACGATGTACCATCAATGGAATATCCATTGCTTTGAGCACGTTGTGCTCCGACACTTTCCCATGTGGTGGCTGATGCGCCCTGTACTTTCGACAAGGCTGCGGCCAGCGCAGCGGTATCGGCTGCGTTTTGTGCGTTGCGCCGGTCGGAATAGGCGTTTCCGCCGTCAATTGCCAGGCCGGTCAAGCCGATCAGCGCCACAA
>JAKAKJ010000065.1 GCA_021824575.1 Chloroflexota bacterium | reverse complement strand
TGATCGCATTGGTCAAACCTGATGAAGCGGAGTCCGTTTCATCGTCCCTGAATGAGGCGGGCGCGAAGCGCGTCATCATCACCAAAGTGGAGTGAAGCATGTCGAACACGGCAGATGTCATCATCATCGGCGCGGGGGTGCAGGGAGCCAGCCTAGCATTCCATCTTGCAAAGCGCGGTGCGAAAGTGATCGTGCTCGAAAAGAAATTTATCGCCGCTGGAGCAACTGGCCGTTCGAGCGGACTCGTCCGCATGCACTACGATGTAAAACAAGATTCGGAACTGGCATGGGTTTCGTTCCAATATTTCCGCAATTGGAAAGAAATGGTCGGTGGGGATGCAGGCTTCACGCGCACCGGCTTCATTCAACTTGTGGCGCATGATGATGTTGAAAAGTTAAAAGCGAATGTGGCAATGCACCAACGGATCGGCATCCCCTCGATGTTGATCAAAGCCGATGATGTAAAGCGCCTCGCGCCATCATTTGTCACGGATGATATTGAGTTCGCCGCGTACGAACCCGAATCCGGTTATGCCATGCCGAGTGACACAGCCAACGCGTTCATCAACGCCGCAAAAGAAAAAGGTGCGCGTATTGTTCAAGATTGCGCGGTGACAGGCATCCTCGGCGACAGCAAAATCAAAGGCGTTCAAACCACGCAGGGCGATTTTTTTGCACCAGTTGTCGTCAATGCAGCGGGCGCGTGGGCAGGAAAACTCAACGAAATGGCTGGACTCGATTTGCCGTACGACACGTGGCGTCATGACACGATGTTCGTGGCACGACCATCTCAAATCGGGCCAAGTCATCCAACCGTGATTGACTTCGCTCATGAAATGTATTTTCGTCCCGAGGGCAATTTGACCCTCGTTGGTCTCGAAGATGGAAATCCTTTGGGCGAATCACCGGATAGCGACACTGACCACGCGAAGAAGGGATTCGTCGAGCGCGGCATTGACCGGATTTGCAGGCGGATTCCGATTATGGAAAACGGCGCTCTGCACTCCGCTCACGGCGGCTACGACGGTATCACGCCGGATCAACATCCGATGATTGGCGCGGCCGGCCCGGATGGCTTTTATCTAAACTGCGGACACAGCGGCACCGGATTCAAAACCGCGCCCGCGGTTGGGCTTTGCATATCTGAGTTGATTTTGGATGGAAAGTTCAAGACGATTGACCTTTCAATTTACCAGCCGCAAAGATTCGCGGAAGGCAAACAAATCATCGGAGAACATCCGTATAGCAGCATTTGGAGATAATGGTTTCAAAGACGCATGAAGTAAAATCAAGCGCAACAAATAAAGCTCGCCAGCATTTTTTCATTTAAGACATACTTCAAGGAATCAACCATGACCGACAAAGAAGAACCCAAGAAAGCCGAAGAAGAAAAGAAAAAGGAAGAAAAGCCGACGCCAAAAGATAATCTGGTCGAGAGCAAACATTCGATCAAGATCGGCGATAAGGAAATCAAATACACCGTCATTGCCGGGACGATGGTGATGAAGGAGGAAACGCCTCTCGAACAGGCAAAAGAGTCCGAGGGTGAAAAACCAAAGGCGCAATTCTTTTTTGTTGCGTATACAAAAGATGATATCGAAGATAAATCGAAGCGGCCGATCACGTTTTCGTTCAACGGCGGACCCGGTTCATCGTCCGTGTGGCTGCACCTCGGAGCCATTGGTCCGCGCCGCGTGGTTTTGCAGGAGGACGGCAATCTGCCCAAGCCGCCATTCAAATTAACGGACAACGAATATTCCCTGCTTGATGAAACCGACATGGTTTTCATTGACCCGGTCAGCACGGGTTACAGCCGCGCAGTCGAAGGCGAGAAGCCTCAAGAGTGGCACGGGTTCAAAAAGGACATCACGACCGTCGGCGATTTTATCCGGCTGTACACCACGCGTTACGGACGCTGGCTCTCGCCAAAATTTTTGATCGGCGAATCGTACGGCACGACGCGCGCTGCAGGACTTTCCGGTTATTTGCAGGAACGCCACGGAATGTACCTCAACGGCATCATGTTGATCTCCGCCGTTCTGGATTTCACCACAATTGACTTTTATGTCAACAATGAAGTGCCTTATGTGATGTTCCTGCCGGCCTATGCGGCAACGGCCTGGTATCATCACAAGTTGAAAATCCGCAAGCCGTTGCAAACATTGCTCAAGGAAGTCGAGAAATTTGCATCGGGAGAATATGCGGCGGCGCTGCTCAAAGGCGACGCGCTGACCAAGCGTGAACGCACTGCAATCGCCGAAAAGATGGCGCGCTACACGGGCCTTTCGCCGGAATTCATCGAACGAAGCAATTTACGAATCAACGATCAGCATTTCTTCAAGGAACTTCTGCGCGATCGCGGAGAAACCGTCGGCCGCCTCGACAGCCGCTTCATTGGCCGCGACCGCCTCGGCGTCACGGAACGACCCGAATACGATCCGCTACTGACGAATGTCCTCGGCCCGTACACCGCGGCCTTTTATGATTATGTTCGGTCTGATCTGAAATTCGAATCGGATTTGCCGTATGAAATTCTCACCGAAAAAGTCTGGCCGTGGTCGTATGCGGAATTCGAGAATCATTTTGTCAACGTTGGCGAGACATTGCGCTCTGCAATGACATACAATCCATATCTCAAAGTTTTTGTTGCCAACGGCTATTACGATCTCGGCACGCCATACTTTGCAACCGAATACACGTTCAATCATCTCGGCCTGCACGAGTCGGTCCGCCAAAACGTCAGCATGGGTTACTACGAAGCCGGGCACATGATGTACATTCATCTGCCATCGCTGGCTGAATTAAAAAACGATCTCGTCGAATTTATGCGGAGCGCAATATAAGATGGACCTTGACGATCTAAATCACTTCAAACAACTGGACACGCTCAACATGCTTGGCGAAATTGACGGCCTGCCCGATCAATTAAAGTCCGCTTGGGAATTGGGACAGACTCAGCAACTGCCGGACGCGAAGAATATCCAACGCGTGGTGATCGCAGGCATGGGCGGCTCAGCGATCGGCGCAGACCTCGTGGCGGCATCCGTTTCATCAAGCTGTTCCGTGCCGATTATTGTTCACCGCGATTACGGCCTGCCATCTTTTGCGCGCGGCAAAGAGACTTTATTCGTCGCTTCGTCTCATTCCGGCAACACCGAAGAGACGCTCGACTCATTCGATGCCGCGTTGAAAAACGATTGCACAATTGTTGCCATCGCAACTGGCGGCGAATTGGCGAAGCGTGCCAAGGAAAAGAATATCCCGGTTTGGACTTTCAATCACAGCGGCCAGCCGCGCGCTGCGGTTGGATTTTCTTATGGGCTATTGTTTGCTTTGTTGGCGCGATTGAATTTGATTCCTGATCTGTCAAAAGATTTAATGGATGCAGTCAATGAAATGAAGAAATCTCAGGAACATATTCGTGCGGATGTTCCCGCGGCGGCGAATCCAGCCAAGCGCGAAGCCGGTCAATTAATGGGACGCTGGGTCACGGTTTTCGGCGCGGGGATTCTTGCACCGGTTGCGAGGCGCATCAAGACTCAACTGAACGAAGTCGCCAAAGCCGCCGCCAATTTCGAATTCCTGCCTGAAGCGAACCACAACACGCTGGCTGGGACGATCAACCCCGAAGAAGTGTTGATGCCGCACACAATGAATCTGTTTTTGCGCGCGCCGTCGGACCATCCGCGCAACCGCAAACGCCTCGATCTGACGAAGCAAGCCTTCATGCTCGAAGGCTTGAATACTGATTTCCTCGATGCGCGCGGCGACTCCCCACTGGCCCACATGTGGACGATGATTTTGTTCGGCGATTACATGGCATATTATCTTTCGATGGCTTACGGCGTTGACCCGACCCCCATTGAAGCTTTATCGAATTTCAAAGAAGCGATGAAGAGATAGATTTTCGTTGGGGGCGCAATATATTGCGCCCCCAACGAAATTACGGCTCCAAACACGCAGGGATGGAATCGGTTGGGCCATCAGGCTGTTCTGTGCTTCCGTTCTGATCATAGATTTTAACATACTGAATATAGCTGAACTGCTTCAGGTTAATCCTCAGTAAATTGGCAATCGTATATGTCGCGCCCTGACTATTGCAGTTGCCCGTTAGGTAAACGCGGGCAATGCCATCGGTGACATCCAATTTGCTGTAACCAGTCACACCGTTATAGATTGCAATCCAGCCATAGGTATATTTCTCAGTATAGCCAGGACCGCTGAAATATTCATCGAGGACCGAGCCTGGCAATGTGCTGCTCATCTCCCAGCGTTTGCCAGCCACTTCAGGATTCGGTGATCCTGAGTTGTAAAGATAAGCATTCGCAAAATATACGTTCACCAGCGTCCATACCGGCGTGGCTGTCGGACGAGATGTGGCCGTCGGTGTAATCGTCGGCGTGGAGGTTGGCGTGGACGAGGGAGTCGGCGTAAAGGTCGGCGTCAGAGTCGGAGTGAAAGCCGGATCGAGACAAGTCGGGATCGAATCGCCCGCGCCATCCGGCTGTTCAGTTGAGCCGTTCTGGTCATATATTTTCACGTATTGAACATAGCCAAACTGCTTCAAGTTGGCAGTCAACAGATTGGCGATGGTATAAGTCCGGTCGGGTGCGTTGCAGGCTCCGGTCAGATAGACGCGGGCAATTCCATCCGTGATGTCAAGCTTTGAAAAGCCGGTGAAGCCGTCATAGATCGCGGCCCAGCGATAAATATATTTTTCGGTATAACCAGGCCCGTTGAAATATTCGTCGAGCGCGTCTGCCGCGAGGTTGTCGGATGATTTTTCCCAGCGGTAGCCAGCCGCTTCAAACGGCGGTATGCCGGAAGCAAGCGCAACGGTATTGACAAAGTAAATATTGATCTTCGTATAAAGCGGCGTTGGACCAGGCAGCGGCGTCTTTGATGGCGTCGGTGTATTCGATGGCGTAAGAGTTGGACCCGGTGTGTAGGTAATCGTTGGACTTGGCGTAGCTGGCGTGTAATTCGGCGACAAACAAGCCGGACGCGAATCGCTTGCGCCATCCGGGTTTTGCGTCTGGCCGAACTCGTCATAGATTTTGACAAATTGAACCTGAGGGAACTGTTTCAGGTTGTCGTTGATGAGATCGGCAATCGTGAAGCTCGACGTGCTGGCCTGACAGTGACCATTGAGATAAACACTCGCCACGCCATTCGTGAGGCTGTATTTGCTAATGCCAGTGAAGCCGTTATAAATTCCAATGTAACCGTAGAGTCTTTCCGTGTCGCCCGGCCCTTTGAAGTATTCAGTTAAAGAATCAAGCGGCAAATCCGAAGAGGAAACTTCCCAACGTTTGCCAGTCACTTCAAACGGCGGCGTGTTATTTGCCAGTTTGAATTTGTCCGCAAAATAGACTTTGATCAAGTAATAAAGTGGCGTCGGTCCAGGAACTGGCGTTTTGCTCGCAGTCGGCGTGAAGGATGGCGTGAACGTCGCGGTGGGCGTGCGCGTGATCGTCGGCGTAAATGTTCGCGAAGGCGTAGCCGTAGCAGTTGGAGTCCGCGTAATGGTTGGAGTAAAAGTCACTGTTGGCGTGGATGTTTTCGTCGCGGTCGGCGTAACGGTCGGAGTCAATGTTGGGGGAACCGGGCCAAGCAGAACAAAGCGCACCGCGTCGGCCCCGACTTGAAGCGTGCTCACCGTCGCGGATTCATCCTGCGTCTGATTCGTCAACTGGACATATTCGTTGCTGACGCCGTCGAAATTATATTTGCCTGCGTACACCCATCCATCCTGAACATAAAAACTGTTTGGGAAGACAAGCTGATTGATTACAACAGAATCAGTCCTGCCGCCATGTTGAATGGAATAGACCGCGCCTTCCGTCGTAGCATGAACCGCCGGAATGCGAATATAAACCGCGTACATGCCGGGCGCGGAACCTTTTGGAAAAATCCATTGGCCGACGCAATTCGGTGCACTGAGCCGCGCCTTCACATAACTCATATTATTATTCTGCGCCTGGCCCGACGCCACGTTGATATCGTTCCAGCACTGATCCGGGGTTTTGACAAAGCCTGCCGTTGAATCATCCACGAGGATGCCGGTCGGGGCGGCAGTTGGATAAGGAAGTTGAACACTGCCGGATGGAAAAACTTTAATTCCATAATAAACCATGGACGGATATTGCACCCACAAAGATTGCGGCTGGTTATACGGCCACGGATCGGTTCCGCTTCCGCCCCACCCATACGGATCAACCGATTTGCCATTGGGTGCGATCAGACCGAAATGCAGATGCGGACCGGTCGAATTGCCGGTCGTGCCGCTGATACCGAGCATCTCGCCCTGCGGAATGAACGCACAGCCCGGTGACGCACAAGCCTGCACTGCAATCGCGCTCATGTGCCCGTAAAGCGTGAGATAACCGTTCGAATGATGCAGCTTAACGTAGATACCGTAGGAAGTAGAATGGTTTTGCGGGTCCCACCAGCCCGCGTACATGACTTGATCTGAATCCGCCGCGGCATAAACGGGGCGATAACTGATTCCGTAATCAATCCCATCGTGGCCGTTGTACGCCATCCATCCGCCAAGATCGTACGACCAATAAATTCCATAACCCTGGTCGCAGACTCCGGCCTGAGGCGGCTTCGTTCCCGCAGGCGCGGGCACCGGACAGTTCTTGGTGGCAACATGTCCACCGTAAGAGACGATGCGATTATCGGTTTGAGTGTAGTTGGGACTCGAATGATCGAAAACGGATTCTTCCGAAGCTGAGCCGGGAAACGGCGGATACAAAAATGGCGCCACTGCCTGAGCAGGCGCGGCAGATACGCGTCCTTCCCACAAGCCGCCTGTAGCGGGCGAGAGTCCACCGAGCAAAATAAAAGCGATGATGAATTTTGGCAGTGAGCGGATCAAGGTCAGCCCCTCGATGAATTATGGCATTGCAGTAGGTGTAGCCTGTGAAACGGGAACCGACGTCAACGTGGCAAGGACCGTTTCTGCATCCGAAATACATTGATCAGCCTGGTCTTGAAAAGAAACCTGAAAAGCAGTGAGAATTGTCCCATCCCCTCCGGTGTAATTTACAAATTGTTTGACATCGTTCAAATACGCGGTGCTGATTTGATAACGAACCGTGCCAACCTTGCGGACCTCCTGTACGACCGTCACGTTCGGCGGCAGGCCGCGCCCCGACGCGGGAGAAATAATGCAGGTTGGGATGCTGCGGTGCCCGAGCGCGGGAAAACCAAATTGGTCGGTGGTCAAAGCCCAAACGTCCGGATCGAAGCGCACGCGGAAATCAAAACCCGGCTGCGAGTCCGCAAGATATGTCGGCACACCGTCCCAAATTTGAAGCGTCTTTTGATTCGGCACTTGCGTTGGAAGCTCCAGCGTTGGAAGTGCCGTTTCAGTTGGAACAGGTGTGAATTGTAAAGCGAACGGTTCGGATGTGAATGTGGCGGTTGGCGAAGATGTGAATGCCGGTTCGGGTGTGTCCGACGGCGTGGTCGTTGCTGTATCCAACGTTTGCGGTGCGAGCGCGGGACTGACCGATTGCGACGTTGGTGCAGTCTGCACGACGGCGCCATTCGACTGCGGCTGTGGCGCGCAGCTTGTGAGAAACAAGATGACCAGCAAGCCAATCGCAAATGGACGCATTCTCTTCACTTTCGCAGCCACGCGGGACAGCAAGCGGATTCCGTTAAAGTAAGTTGTGTTGCGCCTGAAGCCGCGTCCGCGAGGTACACATTCATTTTATCATTTAAGACGGCGGTGAATGCAATCTCCTTTCCATCCGGCGACCACGATGGAGCTTCGACGTACGCATTATCAAAATGTGTTAGTTGAATCAACTTTCCACTTTCGATGTTCACCACGTGAATATTGCTCACCAACGCATTTGCATTTTGATCGGCATTCGCGTCCTGCGTATTCTCACGCGCCACAAACGCGATGCGTGTCCCATCTGGTGACCAGGCTGGCGGAAATCCATGACCTGCGTCGGCATCCGCGAGTTTCCGCGCGTTCGATCCATCTGAACTCATGACCCACAATTCTCCAACGGTAAATGGTGTTGCCGAATCAGGAATCTTGATGAAGGCAATTTGTTTTCCATCTGGTGACCAACGTGCGAACGAGATGATATTATTTTTATCTGCCGCGATCTGTCTGACCGGATTTCCATTTCCCTGCGCCAACCACATTTCACTTCCGAATCCCATGCCGCGCGAAAAGGTGAAAGTGAAACTGTTGTCATCGGGCGATGGCGCGAGATCATACGTCAACGACTCGATTGGGACGGAATCAAGTTTTCCATTTATATTCGCACGGATAATATGCGGATTGCCGATCGAATCCACTTTGAGATAAACGGATTGACCGTCATTCGTCCATGCCAGAAAATGGCTGTCCGAATCTGTAACTGCTTGTCTAATATCGCCGTTGTCAGTATTAATCCACACGACGGTCTGGCCGAACGCGCACCCCAATTCCATCGCCAGATACGCGCCGCGCGGCGATGGATAAAGATTATCGAGCGAACATCCGGCGGGGATGGAAATCGGAATTTCATGGGTTGGTTTGTTATCCGGCGAAAGTTCGACCAGTGCGGGAGGATTGAGGCGAAAAACGTAAAATGCAGAGATAAAGGGGGAAGGAGATAAGGATTTTACAGAGGTGCAGGAGAGAAGAAAGAGGAAGGGGAAAACGCAAAGAGCAAAACGCAAGACGCGGCACATGAATTTATTATACAGGCAGGCGCGTTATAATCTCCCTGCATCATCACTCCAAAACTAAAAATTGGAAATCAACCATGCACATTCTTGTCACCAACGACGACGGCGTCCAAGCCCCCGGCCTTTTGGCGCTCGCCCAGGAAATGCGCAAACTCGGACGCGTGACCGTCTTTGCCCCTGACCATAACTGGTCTGCATCCGGTCATGTCAAAACGATGGATCGTCCCTTGCGCGTGCGCGAGACGACTCTGGCTGATGGCTCCGCGGCATTCATGTCAGACGGCGCACCATCGGATTGCGTTGCACTGCCAATGCTCGGCTTGACCGACCCGATTGACGTCGTTGTTTCGGGCATCAATCCCAATGCCAACATCGGCCACGATGTAACTTATTCCGGCACGGTCACTGCCGCGATGGAAGCCGTCATCGGCGGCGTGAGAGGCGTCGCGGTTTCACTGCATTCACCGGAGGGATTCAAAGGTCATCTTGATTATTCGACCGCGGCCATTGTGGGACGCCGCGTGGTCGAGAAAGTGATGGCAGATGGATTGCCCGAAGGCGTGTTGTTGAACGTCAATGTGCCGTATCTCAAGGAGAGTGAACTCAAAGGGTATATGATCACACGTCAGGGATTGCGCGTCTACCGCGACGCGCTTGACCAGCGCATTGACCCGCGCGGCAAACCTTATTATTGGATCGGCGGCGAAGCGCCAACCGGCGTGGACGAACCTGGCACCGACTTCGGCGCGCTGACCCAAGGTTATGTATCCATCACGCCATTGCAATTGGATTTGACAAGTTACAAAGCGATGGATGTGTTGAAGAAGTGGAAATTCTAATCAGTCATCCATCACTTCTCAAAACTTTATGGGACGCGGACAAGCGCGGATGAACGCGGAGGGTTAAGACATGATTGATGGACAAATCAAACTTAAACACAGCAAGATCACCGATAAGATTTTGCACGCGTTCTACAAAGTAGTTTATCCACAACTTGGATACGGATTCCTTGAAAAGGTGTACGAGAACGCGTTGGTCATTGCGTTAACAGAAATGGGACTGAAAGTTCAACAACAAGTTAAGATCATTGTGTATTTTCAGGGGAAGATCGTCGGCGAATACTCCGCAGACCTTCTGGTTGAGGATGTAGTTATTGTGGAGTTGAAAGCAGTTTCTCGTCTTTTGCTTGAGCATGAAGCTCAATTGTTGAATTATCTGCGAGCTACGCCTTATGAAGTTGGCTTATTACTTAACTTTGGTCCTAAACCCCAATTCATCCGCAAAGCTTTTGACAATTCTCGCAAGACTGAGACCTGGAGATAATAAAAAGAATCCGCGTTTTCCGCGTTAATCCGCGTCCTATTTTGAAAGGAAATCATCATGCTCTACCTTGCATCTGAAACTCGTTACAACTCAATGACTTACAACCGCGTTGGACGAAGCGGATTGAAACTTCCGGCCATCTCATTGGGCTGGTGGTACAACTTCGGCGGGCTCGATATTTTTGAAAATGGCCGCGCCATCGCGCGCCGCGCTTTCGATATGGGCATCACGCATTTTGATCTTGCCAACAATTACGGCCCTCCGCCCGGCTCGGCGGAAGAAAATTTTGGGACGCTCTTCAAACAGGATTTTAATCCATATCGCGATGAGCTGGTCATCTCCACCAAAGCCGGTTACGACATGTGGCCCGGTCCGTATGGCGAATGGGGCTCGCGCAAATATCTGCTGGCAAGTCTGGATGCATCCCTCAAACGCATGGGACTTGATTATGTTGATATTTTCTACAGTCATCGCTTTGATCCCGACACGCCGCTCGAAGAAACGATGGGCGCGCTCGATTCCGCCGTCAGACAGGGCAAAGCTTTATATGTCGGTATCTCCAGCTACAATCCCGAACAGACGCGGCGCGCAGCGCAAATCCTGAAAGAGTTGGGCACGCCATGTCTGATCCATCAGCCTTCCTACAGCATGTTGAATCGTTGGGTTGAAGATGGATTGTTGGATGTGTTGACCGAGGAGGGGATTGGCTGCATCGTTTTCTCG
Source organism: Chloroflexota bacterium (assembly GCA_021824575.1). GTDB lineage: Bacteria > Chloroflexota > Anaerolineae > Anaerolineales > Villigracilaceae > Fen-1038. The sequence goes on along the minus strand of JAKAKJ010000065.1, from coordinate 10,653 downwards.
CCTCTCGCACAGGGACAGCTTACCGACCGTTACCTGAACGGAATCCCGACTGGGGCGCGCGCCACCAAAACCGAACGCGTGTGGCTGACTCCAGACGATGTGACAAAGAATCTGCCAAAGATACAAAAGTTGAATGAGATCGCGAAGAAGCGCGGACAATCGCTCGCACAGATGGCAATTGCATGGGTATTGCGCAAACCTGCGGTGACATCGGCGTTGATCGGTGCAAGCAGTGTCAAGCAGCTCGAAGATAATTTGGCCGCGCTGAACAATTTGAAATTCTCGAATGAAGAGCTTGACCAGATCGATTCAATTTTAAAGGGTTGATATGAACTTCTTCAAAAGTTTATTCGGCGGTTCATCGCCCGCTCCGCAAACAAACTTTTACACCCTCAATGTAAAATGTAATCGTTGTGGTGAAGTTATTGAAGGACGAGTCAACCTTGCCAACGATTTGAGCCTTGAAGAGGATAACAATTATTTTGTCCGCAAGGTTTTGATGGGTAGCGGACATTGTTTTCAGCAGATCGAAATAGAATTGAAATTCGACGCGTCAAAGAAAGTGATCGAGAAGCAGGCGAGTGGCGGAACGTTTGTTGAATAGAAGATGGTAGGGGTGGAGCGGCGCTCCGCCCCTACAAGGATGTAATCATGCGATTCACTTCCCCACCCAACCCACAAGAATTCAATGAACGCGTCTGGCAACTGGTTCGACAAGTGCCGCGCGGCAAAGTCGCAACGTACGGCCAGATCGCGTTGATGCTGCCCACACCCAATGGCGTTAACTTTGAGTCGTATAAAGCCTTTGGGCCGCGCTGGGTCGGAGGCGCGATGGCGGCCTGTCCCGACGATGTGCCATGGCAGCGCGTCATCAACTCGCAGGGCAAGATCAGCGAACGTCCTGGCGCGGAGAAGCAGCGAATGCTTCTCGAAGAGGAAGGAATCGTTTTTGTGAAAGATAAAGTTGATTTAAAAAAATATGGCTGGCACGGACTCGAAGAGTCCGATGAGCCGAAACAGGAGAAACTATTTTAATTCATGCCATTGCCGCGTGCCGTTTTGACTCCTCGCAATGACATTTCAACAGAATCATGAATCCAATCGAAACCATTTTGCAAAAGTACCCTGCCGTGATTCTTGATGGTGCACTGGCAACCGAACTCGAACGCCGTGGCGCGGATTTGAAAGACAAGCTTTGGTCTGCAAAACTTCTGATCGAAAACCCCGGGTTGATCAAGCAAGTCCACACGGATTATTTTTTCGCCGGCGCAGATTGCGCCACCACGGCCAGTTATCAGGCGACTGTCGAGGGCTTTATGCAGCGCGGCTTGAGCAGGAAAGAATCCATTGACTTGATTCAAAAATCCGTCATCCTCGCGCAGGAAGCGCGTGATGAATTCTGGGCGAATGAAATAAATCGAATCGGCAGACCGCGTCCTTTCATCGCCGCGTCGGTCGGACCGTATGGTGCGTTCCTCGCCGATGGATCGGAATACCGCGGGGATTACGGATTAACCGAATCGGAACTGATCGCGTTTCATCGTCCGCGAATGGAAGCGTTGATCGCCGCGGGCGCCGACATGTTGGCCTGTGAAACGATCCCATGTTTTGTCGAAGCGCAAGCCATCGCCCAGCTGCTCGAGGAATTTCCAAGCGTCAGCGCGTGGATCAGCTTCAGCGCAAAGGATGGTACTCACATCAGCAGCGGTGAGCGATTTTCCGATTGCACCAGGTGGCTGGATCAATTTCCGCAAGTGGCCGCGGTGGGAATCAATTGCACATCGCCGAAATTTATTTCATCGTTGATAAAAGAAACACGCGATAAAACAACGAAGCCGATTTTGGTTTACCCAAATTCAGGTGAGTCATACAACGCAAATAAACATGATTGGGATGGCGATACATGCGAGGCGTTTGGCGAGAGTGCCAAAGAATGGTATGCCAGCGGAGCGCGTATCATCGGAGGGTGCTGTCGCACCACGCCAGACGATATCCGTTCCATCGCAGCGTGGGCGCGCTGATCCGCCGCCATGAAACCAAAACAGCGCAGACGCAGTCCATGGACATTATGGCTTTTAATCCTGCTTGCGTTTGGGCTGGGAACTTTGTATTATTTCTTCCCAACTTTGACCGGCGTCAACGAAATTGACGGACTCATCGGCGTGTGGGCCGGGCTTTATATTTGCTCGCACCCTGCCGCGAACTTTCTGGACATCCTGCTTTTTCGAGGACATACACACTGGTGGGAATCGATTCGACAATCTCCCGCGTATTGGCTCGGATTAAATGCTTTCACCATGTTGATTGGCTTTCTGCTGATCCTGATCGGCATGATACATTTTTTCAGCGGATGGAAATAAACGGCTGGGCCTTGCAAGCCCGCGTAAGAATTCACAGCACAGTACCAAAGTGTCATTCAAGCCATTAGGGCCAGCGTTTATACTCTGCGCCCAGATATAAGATTCAAATTCTATCAAGGCCCTCGGAGGTAATTTATGGCTGACTCAAAATTGATGGACTATTTCAAATTTGATGATGCCGATTTGCAGGCCAACCGCAGCGGGCAATTCACCAAAAAGCAGACGGCTCGCATCCTCAAGGGAGATAAATCCAGCCGAATTTGGGATAACCTCGGTGGACTTATCTTGATTCTTATCGCACTTATCGGAGTGGCTGTCGCGGTTGTCGTTGTCGGATTGGCAGCACTCAAATTCTCAGATTGGCGATTCGGCATCCCATTTGTGGTTGGCTTTGGGTGCATCTGGCCGCTCGTCTGGGGCGGACTCGGAGTCCGCTCCTTCATCTATTCATCTTCATCAAAACACACTTTCAAGCTGGCGAAAGCTCAGGGCGTTGTCAACATCGAGAGCAGACAAACATATGACAGTAACAACCGCGTGGACGGCGTTGTTTATACGCTTCATATCGGCGGCAAGAACTTCAAAGTGGATCAAAGCCTGACCAGCGTGATGACACAGGGAGCACAATATGTCATCTATTACTATATTCTGGATGACCTGAGCGCCCTCATCAGCACGAATAATATTTTGTCAGCCGAATCGGTTTAGAAAAGATGATTTTTACTGGAGGAGAAGCATGAATAACGAAAAATTAAAAGAATATTTCAAATTCGACGATGCCGATTTGCAGGCCAATCGCAATGGACAATTTACCGAAAAGCAAAAAGCGCGCCTGGTAAAGGAAGATAAGCGCGACCGAACTGGAAGCATCATCGGCGGCGGCTTCTTGATGCTGATCGCCCTTATTGGATTGGTCATTGCCATCGCGGCGGGCGCTGCGGACCCGGATTGGGGGTTTCGAATCGGGTTTGGACTTGGCTTCGGCTGCATCTGGCCGCTCTGCTGGGGCGGAGTCGGTTACGTCATCCTGCGTCGCGCGTTTGCTAAATTTCAGGTGAAGCTTCAAAGAGCGATGGGGCCCGTCAACATCATCAAAGCCGAGAGGACTTCCACAAGCACTGACTCAGATGGCTTCAGTCACACATCCCACTATTTTGTGTACGAATTACATATTGGAGGACAATCCTTCGATGTCCAATCGAATCTTGCGGACATTATGATGCAGGGTGACATGTACGCTGTCTACTATACGGAAGGCAGTGAGAACGATATCTTGTCAGCTGAATTATTATCAAGCGCGAGATAAATTTTTAGAGGTCGATATGGTAGATCAGAAACTGATGGATTATTTCAAATTTGATGAAGCGGATTTACAGGCCAACCGCAGCGGACAATTTTCCACGAGACAAAAGAACCGACTGTTCGGAAGGCACGTCAGCGCAGTGAGAGAGAAACGCATCGCATCGGGGATTGGCATTCCCGTGTCGCTCATCATGCTTGGGTTGATGGTTTATTTGATTTACAAAGACATTGCCAGCGGCGGCACAGGCGCGGATGCCGCGTCCATAATCTGGCTTGGACTATGCGGGCTTCCCCTTTTGGCCGCGATGCTTTACGTCCTCCGCATCTCGTTCATCGGGCCGAAGTATCTGCTCAAGAAGGCAGATGGGGCCGTCAACATTATCAGGGAAAGCAAATTAGTAGATAACACCACCTGCGTGAATTATGAATTGCATGTGGGCGGCGAAACATTCAATCTCCATGACGATTCGACAGTGGGCGATGTGATGATGCAGGGTGATACGTATGCCGTCTATTATTCGCAGGGTGTCGAAAATAACCTGCGCGAGATTCTCTCTGCCGAATTGATCTCTAAAGCAAAATAACTTTGATCGGAGGCTGCCATGCAAGATCAAAAACTGATGGATTATTTCAAGTTCGATGAAGGCGATTTGACAGCGAACCAGCTGGGACAATTCAGTGCGAAACAAAAGGCCCGCCTTCAGTCGGAAGGTGGATCTGACAAAAAATGGAGAATCGGAATTGGCGTCGTACTCATCCTGCTCGGTTTGGCGGGCTTGATCTTCTTTCCCGATTCTCTGGTGGTGGAAATAATCTGGTTGTTGATTTGGGGCGGCTTGGGCGTTGCTTTCTTGAGAAGCGCTTTTTCAAAACATCAATTCAAACTTGCCAAAGTGCAGGGCGGCATCAATATAGTTGCAGAAAAAGGTTACGGAACGGCTGCCAAAACCGAAACTTACCATGAAATGCTCATTGGCAAAAAAAAGTTCGAGATTGACGATGATGTGACTCAAGTCATTTCGCAAGGAGATGAATACGTGATCTATTACTATTATGAAGACGATGAAGATTCTATTTACGGTGTAGATAACATTCTCTCCGCCGAATTGATCTCAAAAGCAAAATAACTTTGATCGGAGGCTGCCATGCAAGATCAAAAATTGATGGATTATTTCAAATTCACCGAAGCCGATTTGGAAGCAAACCGCAACGGCTGCTTGTCCAAGAAGCAGAAAAATACCATTGTAAAGCGCAGAAGTGACTTTAAGAGTAGCGGCATCAAATATTCCGTGATCCTGATTGCTGTCAGTTTAGGAATCGCTCTTGTTGATTGGGGAATTTCCATCATACAAAATGCACCGCATCCTGATACGGGTGCGCTGATTACAGCAGGCGTGATTTTTGTGCTCGGCGTCTTATTGCTATGGCTGACGCTTAGCAGTGAGAGTGGAAACACAAACGCTTCCAAAGATGTTGTTAAAAAAGACGAAGGACCTGTCAACATCGTCAAAGTAGAGAGGACCAGATCGGGTGCCACTGAGCACTCCCCACTCGAGCATTATTTTGCGTATGAGTTACATGTTGGGGATAAGGCATTCGACGTGGATGAAAACCTAGCAAACATAATGACGCAAAATGATGAATATGCTATTTACTATGATAATTTCAACAACAAGGTTTTATCTGTTGAATTGGTTTCAAAAACAAAATAATCAGTAACAGACTTCGAAAGTTCTGAAAACTTCCGAAGTCTATATTTATGTGGTCAATTCAACGACCAAGGTTTCCATCGCCAGGTCCAAAGTCACCTGGCTTGTTTTTGCGGCTTCATCAATTTCCAAAAGTTTGTGATAAATCTTTTCCAAGGAAGTCAGCGAAAAGCGTTTGGCTTGTCCGAAGATTTTTTCGGCTACAAACGGATGCACGCCTAATGCGCTCTTTACTTCGTTCGCGCCGCCGCGCCGGTCAATCACTTCACGTGCCAGCAACAACAAACGGAACTGTCTCACCACCATGCCCCACACACTGAACGCATCTTCATTTTCCAGAAGACGGTGCAATAATTTTTGTGCAGATTGACCATCGCCGACCGCCAGAGCATCAACCATCGCAAAGATATCCGGCTCGGCAGTGACAATGCTGACCGCTTCCACATCTGCAACTTTGACCGGACGCGCCCAATTGACATAAGCCAGCAGCTTCAAGATTTCCTGCGCCGCCTGGCGCGTATCCGCACCAACCATCTCGACCAGTCTATCCGCCGCGGCTTTTTCGATTTGCCCGTTTTGTTTTTTTGTCTCGTTGACGATCCATCCGCTCATCTCTTTGAGACGCGGCATCATGAACGCCTGCGTCTTTACATTTCCATCTTGTTTCTCTGCCCATTTATTCAGCCAATGCTTTTCGGCTTCCTTCGGTTCGACAATTTCATAAATCACAAGTTGCGTGGTCGCAGGGGCATTTTCTAAAAACTCAAAAAACTTCTTTCGCAGTTCAGGTCTGTTATATCGCGCCGACGGATTTGCCAGCAAGACCAATCTTTGTTTTGCGAGAAACGGCATGGCATTGACCGCGTTGTTCAGATCGTCTTCACTCATTGTGCGCGCGTCGAGGCGCGCGGTGTTCATGTCCGCGCTGGTGGGATCGGTGAAGATGGAACCAAATTCCGCGAGGCGGCGCGTAATGGCGAATTCGTCGTTGCCAAAGAGGAAGATGATGTTGGACTCTTTTGACATAGAGATTCACCGCGAAGCACACAAAGAACGCAAAGAAAAGAAAAAGAAAGAAACTTGGCGGACTTTGCGGCCTTCGCGGTTCGTCATTGCGTAATCACTCGGTGCGCGGTAACACGGCCGCGCAAAGATGGACGCACATCCACAATTTGCAGATTGCCCATGTCGGCGTCAGTGGTGATCTTTTGCTGGATGGCCGGCCCAAGCGGTTTGCTCAAAGCAAAACCAACCAAAGCAAAAGCCAATGCGAACGGCAGACGCAGAATCCGCCCGAAGGTGGATTTGGCTCCCCGCATCGCGAACCAGGCAAACGTCCCGGCAAGAAGCACCGTGGTCGCCAAATTGGTGCCGCACCCGGCATGGATGGCGAGTCCGCTTTCGCCGGCGCGCAGACGCGTCAATGCCTGAGCCACCGCGGATTGAACGTCTTCGGTTGGAAGATCGCCGAGGATGAAAAATCCAGTCGGGTTGGAATGTCCGGCCATCGGATGCGTTGGATATTTTTCAGCAAGCACGTGGAGCGTGGCATGTTCGAGCGCGTGATTGCGGCGGGTTTCGAGAACGAAGGGAAGATCCAAAATCGAATTTGCCATGCGATGATTATACCGTTTGATTTTGCGCGACAACAGTAGGGGCGCAGCGGCAATGTGCCCCTACATTTTATGGGTTGGAATTTTCCATGGCGCGAAAGGTTTCGAGCAAATGCAAAAGGATCGAATCAGTGAATGCGTTGACCTTGCGCAGAATTTCGCCCCATGCCTGCCCCGACGGAACGTTCGCTTCCTGATACGCTTGAATCACAGACTCGAGCAAAACGTCACGGAAAAATAGAAGCGCACGCGCAGCCTCGACGTTAGTGAGGCCGAAGCGGCGGGCCCGCGAGGCATATTCGTATCCGATGGAATGCGCCTCGGACGTCGCATCCTGATCGTCGCTCGTGGACAAATAATTGATCAGCCCTTGAACCAGCGTGCGCGCAGATTGTCTGTAGCTTGTGCGCGCTTCTTCATTTAATTTTTGATACCACGATTCAGATTCAAGATGTCCCTCTGAAATTTGGAAGCGGATGTTTCGCACTGCGCCTTGAATCACGCTGACCGGTTCGACCTCGTGTCTGCCGCGCGAGGTCGTGGCCCACAATGCGACTTCACTGCGCTTGTAGCGGCGGTGCCCGCCCTTTGTGCGGTAAACAGGCAATAAGCCTTTATCCGACCAAATGCGGACGGTGCTGGGATGCACGCCGAGCAATTCAGCCGCCTCGTGCAGGGACAACCAGTCGGAATCAGAAGATGGAGTCATAAGTTTCGGGAAAGGTCAACCTGATCAAACTAATTCTGTTTACTCGCGCTCTTGACCATCTGCCGCGCGGCCTGCATCAATTCATGCGCCGAGCGCAGAGTGCCTTCGCCCACTTCGCCGAGCATCTGCGAAAGCTCGAGCAATTGCGGTTCGCCGCTCAGCCGCTCGACGCGCGTCAACGTGCGATTGCCCTGAATGATTTTTTGCACTTGATAATGTTCATCGCCGAACGCGGCAAGCTGCGGCAAATGCGTCACACAAAAGACTTGATGATTGCGTCCGAGATGCCAGAGTTTGAACCCAACCACAAGGCCGATGCGTCCGCCGATGCCCTGGTCAATTTCGTCGAAGATCAAAGATGGGATTTCGTCGGCGCTGGCGAGAATGTTTTTCAATGCCAGCATAAGCCGCGACGTTTCGCCGCCGGACGCAATTCTGGTCAGCGGTTTTAGTCCCTCGCCAGGATTCGGCGCGACGAGAAATTCCACGCGGTCAAAACCATTTTGATCGAACACCACGCGCGAACCGTCGGCGAGTGGAATGCCATTCGGGTCAGGCCGGGTTTGGAAGTCCACGCCGAAGCGGGCGGCAGCCATTCTTAGATCGTCGAGTTCAGACTCGATCCCTTTGCCCAATTTTTCCGCGGCGGATTTGCGTTTATCCGAAAGTGCAACAGCCTGCTTCGACAGCGTTTGAAGCAATCTCGTTTCTTCGGCTTCCAGCGCGGCGATGCGCTCCGTGGCGTTGGAAATATTTTCCAGCTGTTTGCGCGCTTCCGCACCAAAGGCAATCACCGCCGGAATACTTCCGCCATATTTGCGCGTCAGGTTATGGATCAAATTCACGCGCTCTTCGACTTCATCCAAACGCTTGGGGTTGAATTCGATTTCATCCAGATAATCGCGCAACGCACGCACGACATCTGCCAGCGTATCTTCCAACACCGCGGCTTGATTGGCTAACTCTTCCTGCGCCTTATCAATCTTGGCGAGTCCAGCCAACGCCCGCGCGGCTTGCCCAACCAAATCGCTCGCTGCGGCAGATTCCTGCGAACCTTCATCCAAAACTTCCAGCGCCTGCTGCGCGTATTGCGCCAGCGACTCGGCGTTCGCCAGACGATCACGCTCTTTTTTCAACTCTTCGTCTTCGCCAGGTTTGAGTTTCGCGGCTTCGATCTCATCCGTCTGGAACGTCAGCATTTCGACGCGGCGGTCAGCGTCCGCTTGCGCCTGACGGATTTCATTCAATTCCTTGCGAACGGTCAACAACTTTTGATACGTCTGACGATATTCTGATAATGGTTTTGCGATGTCCGCGTAACGATCCAGCAAACCGAGATGCGCGCGCGGGTCGAGCAGCGAGAGATGTTCCGATTGGCCGTGGATATCCACCAGCGACGCGCCAATTTCTTTAAGGAGCGACACGCCCACTGTCCGGCCATTGACGCGCGCAATGCTTCGTCCTTCGCGTCGGACTTCGCGCGCCAGCGTCACATAATTTGGATCATCCAAAAGTTCTTCGCGCTTCAGGATTTCATTCACCGCTTCTTTTTCGGGACCCGCGAGCTTGAACACGCCTTCGACATACGCCGCATCTGAATCCGTTCTCACCACCGTCGCGTCGGCGCGTCCACCGATCAGCATCTCGACCGCGTCGAGGATGATGGATTTGCCCGCGCCCGTTTCACCGGTCAGGATCACGAGGCCGGGACCAAGCTTGAGATCCAGCTTGTCTATGATCGCAAAGTCTTGGATGCGGAGTTCGGTCAGCATACGCGCTTGTTATCCGCCGATGCGGATTCCAGAAATTTGTGTATAAGCGGCAGGCACGGCGAGGAAAAGATAAACCACCTGCCAGATTGCGGGAAGAAGCGCGCCGAAGCCCGCGCTAAAACTGCCAGATAAAACAGCCAGCAATGCAGGCAGGGAAAACATGAATATCGCCGGAAGGCCGCCAACCACCATACCGATGGCAGCGGTCGTGAACAACGCGCGCGACCTTCGATTCCGTATGAAGCGCAGGATGATGTTGCCGATCACTGCGCCCGCGCCCGGAGCCAGAAATAGGATCAGGATGCCAAAAAAGATTCCGCTGGCGAGGAGCACGAGCACGCTGGTAATCCCCGAAGCAATCACAGCGACCACAAACGCGATGATGTAGTCATACCACTGGGCAGTATCGAATACTTTCTGTTGAGCGCGTACACATTCCTTGCAGCGATAGCCGGTTGGCGTAAGAACCGCGCAGTCCGCGCAGATGGGACGTTCACAACGGTTGCATCGCAGCGTCGTTGGACGATTGGGATGCACATAACAATATAATGTATCGTTTTCAGTTGATGGGGTTTGTTGGTTGACCATGAGTCAGCAATCCTACAAATGAGGTTGATTCATATGTGCGTTCAAGTTTCGATAAAAGTAACCGGGATCTCCAAAACGGACGAATTGCGCGGCATACTCAGCTGCGCGCACATCCACGTGATCGTCCTCGGAAAGCGGCAGAGGCGGCTGTCCGTCCACGCTGACGACGGTGTTATCGCTCTTGACGATAATACTCACCGATGAACCTTCCGCGAGCACAACAGCTCGATCCACCGACATGTGCGGCGCGATCGGAACGAGCAGGATGTTCCGCAAATCGGGCGGCAGGATTGGCCCACCAGCAGCCAGCGCGTACGCGGTCGAGCCGGTCGGCGTGGAAGCGATCAAACCATCGCAAACATACGTGGTGAGCAATCGTCCATCCACGCTGGCAGCCAATCGCACTGGGCGCAGATTCATGCCCCGGCTGACAACGGCTTCATTGAGGGCGTGCCAGCGCCCAAGAACCTCACCGGCTCGAACATGCTCGGCAGAGATCATCATGCGTTGTTCGATCCACGCTTCGCCGTTCAAAAGGCGTTCCAGCATTTCGCGCCATTCGCCGCGTTCGATCTGGATCAAAAAACCAAGCCGTCCAAG
>JAKAKJ010000079.1 GCA_021824575.1 Chloroflexota bacterium | reverse complement strand
GGCCTTCATCGCGCACGCGGCGTTGCTGCTTCAGGCTTTCGCCCATTGAGCAATATTCCCTACTGCTGCCACCCGTAGGTGTATGGACCGTGTTTCAGTTCCATTGTGGGGGGCCACCCTCTCAGGTCCCCTACCCGTCGTCGCCTTGGTGAGCCGTTACCTCACCAACTAGCTGATGGGACGCAGGTCCCTCCCAAAGCGCATTGCTGCTTTAGACATCGGTTTCTAAATCCGATGACCACATGCGGTATTAGCAGTCCTTTCGAACTGTTATCCCACACTTCGGGGCAGGTCACCAACGCGTTACTCACCCGTTCGCCACTAGGATACCCTCGTATTGCTACAAAGGCACCTCGTTCGACTTGCATGTATTAGGCACGCCGCCAGCGTTCATCCTGAGCCAGGATCAAACTCTCCGCAAAAAGTCACACTCTTGCGAGTGTAAAAGTTAAACGGATTTTTACTGGATTGACTGGTTTGTGTTGCTTCCTATCACTTTTCAGTTGTTAAGGTGCCGTCTGTTAAGCGGGCGGACTTTGTGTCCGCTGCGTCTCCGCCTGCCACAAGTGCAGGCGCTTTTCCCTGCCAAGCCTTTCAAACAGACGAAAATACCGATGCAATCTTTCGCATCGGCTGGTCAGACTGCGAAGCCAATTGGCTTTGTGTCTCTGACCGGAGACGCTCTACTCAGTTTTCAATGATCTGTCAGGGGGACGAGATCGTTTTGAATTTCACTGGCGAAGGATGATTATACGCCTTTCATTGAGTTTGTCAATACTTGGTGAACGATTAAACCTTAAAAAATCGACACATTTCCAGACTTCAAACGACTCTCGTTTAACTCATCTCCTGTCTTCCCGATAATGCTCTCAACAAAGTATTCTGATCCGCGTATTCCAGATCGCCGCCGACGGGCAGACCGCGCGCCAAACGCGTCACTTGAATTTTGTATTGACGCAATTGCTGCTGCAGATACAACGCAGTCGCATCACCCTCCATACTTGGATTGGTCGCAAGGATAATCTCTTTAACTCCGCCTCGCGCTACGCGTTCGATCAAAGGTTTAACCTTGATATCGTCCGGCCCAACGCCTTCGATTGGCGACAAGACACCGTGCAAGACATGATACTTACCGTTATAAGCGCTTATTCGCTCCAACGCTAAAACATCCAGTGCTTCTTCGACAACGCAAATCACGGCAGCATCGCGTTTTGGACTCTCGCAAATTTCACAATGCTGACGTCCTGCTTCGGTGATATTGAAACATTCCTCGCAAAACGCGATTTTGTCTTTCAGGCCGTTCAAAGCCTCGGACAAATCTTGCGCGACATCATCCGGCGCGCGCAGAAGAAAGAATGCCAGTCGCGAAGCGGACTTCGGTCCGATGCCCGGCAAGCGTTCAAAAGCGTTAATGAGTTCCTGAATTGGTTCGGGGAGTAACATAAGAGTTTGAAGGTTGGCAGGTTTGAACGTTCAAACGTTTTAACTTATCAACCTGAAAACTAGAATGGCAGCCCGCCCGCCAACGGACCCAACTTTTGCGAAGCAAGTTCACGCGATTGATCCAGCGCCATATTGACCGCGGACAAAACCAAATCCTGTAACATCTCAGCATCGGCATCTTTCAACAAATCTGCAGAGATTTCAACCGTTTTGCATTTTTGGTCGCCAGTCATGACAACTTTGATTGCGCCGCCACCTGCTGTTGCTGTGACAGTCTCTTCAGCAAGTTTCGCCTGTGCTTCAGCCAACTGCTGCTGCATGCGCTGAAGTTGCTGCATCATACCGCCGCCGCCGCCCATCGCGGGGCCTTTGTTAAATCCTTTGGCCATAAATACTCCTCAGTGTTTGTAATTCGACATTCGAATTTCGATGATCGAATATCGTCACTCTTGCACATCCACAATCTCGCCGCCGTGATCGAGCGCAGTCGCCACCATCCCATCCGCAGACACATGCGGAGGGAGTTTGCCTTTTGCATTCGTCACAACGCATTTGACGGTCAACGTCACGCCCAACACATCGGCAATCGCCTTTTGCGTCACATCCAAATTCTCAGGCTTATCCATCAAGCCGCGCACCGTTTCGGATTGAAATCCCAACATCAGTTCATCGCCGCGCACATCCATCGGTTTGCACGAATTCAATAAAGCTTCGACGGCTGGATGCGCGGGCTTAATTACCGCGCGTATATCTTTCCAGGATTTATTGATTTCCGCGAGGCTGACTTTCGCCTCTTTCTTTGACCCTTCAACCTCACTCAAGGCGGCGCTCTTAGCGGATTCTTTTTTAACGGTTTGATTTTCAGCTGAAGGTTTTGTTTGTTTAACGGGAGCCGCTTTCGATCCTGAATTTGAAACGGGAGTCTCAGATGGAATCTCCAATGATTCAGCCAGCGCCAATTCCAATGAAAGCGAAGGCTGCCACCCGCCGCGCGTATCCACCGCTGCACTATTAAAAGCTTTCATCATCCGCAAAACATTTGGCGTGGAAAAAGATCTTGCATCCAGCGTCATGCGCTCCCTGACATCCTTCGTGGTTTCAACTTGATCGCCGTTGCCAAGCTGGACGAGCATCAGCCCGCGCAGATATTCGACAACCTGACGCGCCAGCGAACGCGGATCGGCGCCGGAATCGAGGGCATGATGAATCGTCTCGAGGCCGCGCCCCGCTTCGTTCTCGCGTATCGAGGCGATCAAATCCAGCACGGTTTGACTTGTGGCCGTGCCAAGAACCGTTTGCGTAAGTTGAAGTGTAATCTTCGTTCCGGTGGAAGCGAGTTGATCGAGCAACGATTGTGCGTCGCGTAAGCTGCCTGAAGCTTGGTGGGCAATCACAGCCAACGCATCATCATCGGCTTGAATTTTCTCAGCTTTGACGATCTGCCTCAGGTTGGCAACGATTTCATTAACCGGCACGCGTCGGAACTCATGACGCTGGCAACGCGACAAAACCGTCGCAGGGATTTTATGAATCTCGGTCGTCGCTAAAACAAAGATGGCATGAGGCGGCGGCTCTTCGAGAGTTTTGAGTAATGCGTTGAACGCCGCAGTCGAAAGCATGTGAACTTCATCAATGATATAAATTTTATATTTGCCCTGCGATGGCGAGAAATTGATCTTGTCGCGCAAATCACGCACATCATCCACGCTGGTGTTCGAAGCCGCGTCAATTTCAATCAGATCAAGAAAACGATTCTCACTGACCGCTTTGCAGTTTTCACATTCGCTGCACGGACGTTTCGTCCGATCTTCGTTGAGGCAGTTCACAGCCTTCGCCAAAAGCCGCGCAAGTGTTGTCTTGCCTGTGCCGCGCGGACCCGCGAACAAATATGCGTGTCCAACGCGGTCTGCTGCGACGGCATTCTTCAGCGTTTGGACAACGTGATCCTGTCCGATGACTTCGGCCCATCCTTGTGGGCGATATTTGCGATAAAGTGCTTGTGACATTTTAGCGATTAGCTTTCAATAATTGACTTTCAATCGAACTGCCAGGTACGCAAAGCTCGCTAGGTGTTTATTTTCTCTTCGCGGTCTTCGCGGTCTAAGAAATTACGGCACATGATAACTGTATTGCACATTTCCATTCGCGTCCGTCAACTCTACATTCTCACCCGATTGCCAGACCGCATTATTCTGGCCCCAATATAAATCAATGGCTGTGTTCGTGCCGCTTTTGGTATGGACCTGCACCGCGCCGTTTTTGAACAATTTGAACGACGGAAAGGTGTATACATTGCCATTCGAATCCTTGAGATGCCAGCCGGTCAGGTCGAGTTCGCCGTCGCCGGTATATTTGACGATAACCACCTCGGCGTCAAGCGTCCCAGCGCCGCTCACGCTGAAGATTTGAATCGCGCCCCCCTGGATCGTGCTGACCGCCGTCGCATTGGATGAGGCGGGTGCGGCTGTAGGCTGGATCGCCTGCGGCTGCGGCAAAGTCACTTCCCGGTAGTTCCGGTCGTACCAATATAGAATTGAAATCGTTACACAGGCCGAAACGAAGATATTCAGGAGCAAATAAAAAATCAAGCGGCGGCGATCCATACTTGTTAGTATGATAGCATAAAATACCCGGACATTCTACCGTTTTAACGTTCCATCCATAAAGCGACCCAATCTCCCATTTGACTCTTTTCGTTCATCCTTAGACCTTTGGCCTGCGCGGCCCCGATGACGCTTTGACTCTGCTCAGAGAGAATCCCGCTCAAGATAATCGCGCCGTCCGGCTTGACCAAATCTGCCAGCCCGGCGTCGAACAGACGAATGATGATCGGCGCGAGAATATTTGCAACGACCAATGGCGCGGATTTGAATGCAAACTGGCCCTCCAGGATTTCTTTCACCGAGCCTTGTCCGAGAATCAATTCACTGCCGATTCCATTCGTATCTGCATTCTCCCGCGAATTCTTTACCGATTCGGGGTCAATATCCACGCCGAGAACAACCTTCGCCCCGAGTTTCAACGCCGCGATGGATAAAATGCCAGAGCCGCAGCCAACATCAATCACAGACAACGGATGACGAACGACGGACGACGCTGCGTGATCCATGGTCAGTGGCCTATCGTCCGCGAATTGTTTTTCCATAAGCGCAAGACACAACTGCGTCGTCGGGTGCGTACCAGTTCCAAACGCCATGCCGGGATCAATTTTGATTGCAACGCGATCCGGCTCAGGAGATTCAAGCCATGCAGGAATAATAATCAATCGCCTGCCAATCGGAATCGGTTTGTAATGCTGCTTCCAGGCTTCCATCCAGTTTTGATCGGCGATGGGAGTGAATGTCGGCGCGGGCAAAGATTGAATCATTCCAAGATAATACAGCGACTCTTCGAGCTTCTGCCGCGTCTCTTCGATCTTCTCATCCATCGGCAAATATGCGCGGACGGTAATCGGCCCCGTCGCGGTGCCTTCATCTTCATCGTTGACAAACTTCACGCCCTGTTCGGTCATCACACCGTTGGGAGCGAAGCGCGCCAATACATCCGCCACAGCCTCGGCCAATTCGCCATTTACGGTTAGGGATACTTCAAGCCAGTTCATGTTTTATATGTCATTGCCACGCTTGGTTTCGACATACGTACTTCGTTCGCCACTCAACCAGCGCGGCTCGCAACGACGTTTAACTCTCCTCCGGTGGTTTCATCGCGCTAAAGCTTCGATACAACAAAATATCATAAACGATTTTCAATCCACCTGAAAGGAAGAACGGCAAACCCAGCAAAGCTGGCGAAGCCAGAAAGATTCCAGTCAGAGAAGGCGAGATGGCCGCACCGACCGAACGCGCGATGCTGGTCACTCCGGACGCGGCTGAACGTTCGTCGGGGGCGACGACTGCCATCGTATACGATTGGCGCGTCGGCACATCCATTTGCGAAATGCTGAAACGCAGCAGCAAAACAAGGATCGCTAATGGAAGCGTTGGCATCAAAGGAACAAGGATCAACAAAATGTTTGATGGAACATGCGTGAAGACCATCGTATTGATGAGGCCGATCTTGTTGGCAATCCGCACAGCCAGCAAAGCCGAGATGCCAGCCAGCACATTCGCGCCGAAAAAGATCGAGCCGATAATGCCCGCCTCTACCCCAAATTTGACGAAGAACCAGTAGGCGATCAAAGACTGAACGACAAAGCCGCCTGCGAACGCGTCGATGGAAAATAGCGCGCTCAATTTGATAACCACGTTGCGCGATTTGTGGAGTCCGAGAACTCGCGGCGCGGATTCGGTTTGGGAGGCCGCGTCCACTTCGATATCCCGCGAGAGCGAAAGGAAAAGGATGGCAATGATGAGTCCGCCAATCGCATATCCCGTCAGGACAACGCGATATGCGTCCAACGCGGACATCCCGTTGGATTGTAATAATTGAGCCAGCCATCCGCCCGACAGCGCGCCTGTCGCGGTTGCGAATGATCCGACGAGGTTGTACCACGCAAAAACCTGCGTGCGTTTTTCGTTCGGGAGCAGATGACTCAACGCGGCCTGCTCGACCGAAAGAAACGGACCGATCTCGTTGCCGCTCGGACTGATGACGCCGACGATGGCTGCTGCCATAAGAACAACCACGTTGCGCGTGATGATGAAGACAATGCCCGCGCCGAGCATCAACAACGCGCCGACAATCAATGTACGCTTGCGTCCAAAACGATCTGCTGATGTTGTGAGCCAGAGCGAGATGCCCGCATCGCCCGCAAGTGTGAACGTGAAGAGCAGACCGATTTGCTGTTCAGGCAAGCCAACCTGCGCGAGATAAAGCGCAAGGATGATGGAGAGAAATCCGTAGCAGAAGAGACGGATGATGCGCGTGGAAAAAAGTGTGATGATGTTTCGATTGGTTTTCATGGAAAAAATCAAACCGCAAAGAGTGCAAAGAACGCAAAGAGAAAATTTAGAAACTCTGCACTCTTAGCGGGCTTCGCGGTTCAAAAAACTATTTTTGTTCCTTCGCAACCTGCAATCGGCACCACGCGTACAGCGCGTCGTAAACGTCAAACTGATGCTCGAGGTTCTCCATGTCTTCGGGGAAGCGCAGGCTGAAGCCCGTGGCGATCGCTTCCAGTCCGCGCGCGATCGGGTCCTTGTCAATATCTTCGCTGACATCCGCTGCATGGACAATCTTCGCCAAACGTAATAGACCCGGTTCTTTTAATCCATACTTGAGAATGATGGACTCAAACGAGCATCGGTTTTCGTGATGACCCAATTCAACACCAGGCGCGTCGAATGGAATCGCACCGGTTTCTTTCGAGACCTTTTTAATCTGGCTGGCAGGCACGAATAAAAATTCCGCTTCGTTATCAATAAAGCGGGCAATCAACCACGGACAAGCAACGCGGTCCACATGGACATGCGAGCGGGTAATCCATTTCATGACAATCTCCTTTGACCCCATTATAAACATGATCCGCGGGCACCCGATGATTGGGTAAAATAAGATGCTATAATCTTTCACCGAGGCAATCATGACAACTATAAATTCAACGACCTTGTCATCTCCAACAAAATATATTGTACTGGCCGCAGCATCCGTCGCGACCGGCGCACTGGCGGGCTTCATCGGATACGTAATCGGCCAGTATTTTTATTTTATTTTTGTCTTTCCGTTTATTCTTCTAGTCATTGGCGCAATCTTGTATTTCCCATCCTTGAAGTTCCTGCGAACATCGAGCTGGCTTTTCAATGCGTTCTGCGGACTTCTAATGGGCTTGATGATCTTGTTCACTTTTCATTATGTGGAATATTCTCTATTCCGCGCCAGGAACGTCAGCACATTTGAAGCAACTCAGCATTTGGATCAAGCTGACGCGTCGAAAGCCGTGGACGCTTTTCTCCAAAAACAAACCGGCGCTGGCGGCTTCATCGGATTTCTAAAATACAACAATGCTCAATGGAATCCTTATGTGTATTACTTTACGCAAAACGGAATCGTCACCCGCACATTCAAAATCTATTTGCATAATCGGAACGGCTGGGTTTATCTGGCGGGCGAAGCAGCGGTGCTGCTGGGCGGCTCGGCTTTGCTCGGATTTTTAGCGGGGGGACGGCTCTTCTTGAAAAAGAAAACGGCCTGATTTTTCCTGGTTGACAACGATAAAAATAGCGGATGCTCGTCCGCTATTTATTTTGACGCATCGCCTTGGCGCGCTCGCGGCTTGTATCGTTCAAATCACAATACAGAGAATCTGGTTCGCAATCCACGCATTCGAGTTGAAGCGTGGCGTGCGCGATGTTGTAGCGGCGAAAAACAAGTTCGTTGACCTGACGTTGGATGTCCGCGCCCGCGCTGATGGACAGATCATCCGTCAGGATATGCGCTGACATCGTCCGCAGGTTTTGCGTCAGACTCCAGACGTGAAGATCATGCACGCCCAATACGCCTTTGACTTGCATAATGTCACGTACCATTACGTTGACGTCCACATCGCGCGGCGTGGACTCGAGCAAGATGTTTATTGTCTCGCGCAGGATGCCCCACGCATTCCACAGGATCAGGAAACCAATCAACACACTGACGAACGGATCGAGCCAGTTGGCATGAGTGAAATATATGATGACACCGGCAATGACTGCGCCAATGGTTGAAAGAACATCGCCCATCAGATGAATAAAAACCGAACGAAGATTCAAATCCCGGTCACTGCCGCGATGAACAAGAAGCGCCGTTACCAGATTGACAACCACCGCGATCAGCCCAACAACGATCAACACCTGCGACTTGACTTCAGGCGGAGAGAGAAAGCGCCGATAGGCTTCATAGAAAACGCCTAATGAGATTAGTACAAGCGTCGTCGAGTTGACCAGCGCAGCTAAAATGCCAGCGCGGTGATAGCCGTACGTTTTTTGTGAATTGGAGGGCAAAGTGGTTAGTCGAACCGCATACCAGCTTATTCCAAGCGCGATGACATCGGTAAAATTGTGTGCGGCGTCCGTGAGCAAAGCCAGACTGTTGGCGAAAAGTCCCGCCGCAATTTCGACAACGACAAACACAGCCGTCAGGCCGAGCGAAAGCGCAAGGCGAGAAGTAGTTTGTTTCGCGATATCACTGAGATGAGAATGCGAATGAGTTTGTTGAGACACAATGGAGTGATTATAAAACAGAAGGCAGACTCGAGTCCGCCCATTGCCAAATGTCCGTTGAAAACAGATTACTACTTATCCGCCCAGCGCTTCATTCAACCAATCCAAAAAACCTTTTTCCTGCGGCTTGACTGTTGTTCCCATCGTTGAAGCCAGCTTCTCGAACAATTCGCGCTGTTCCTTCGTCAACTTCGTTGGGACTTCGATATTGACAATCACCAACTGATCGCCGCGCCCGTTACGCCGCAGATACGGAACACCTTTGCCTTTTATGTGAAAGATTTTGCCCGGCTGTGTCCCGGCTGGAATTTTGAGCTTGTCTTCGCCGTCCAGCGTTGGCACCTGGACTTCCGCCCCGAGGGTGGCTTGCGCGATGTTGATATCGAGATTCAAAAGGATGTCATTTTCGCGGCGTTTGAAAAATTTATGCGGCTGGACATTCAAAACCAAAAACAGACTTCCGTTCGGTCCGCCATAAACGCCCGGTCCGCCCTCGCCTGCCAATCGGATCTGTGTGCCGCCATCCACACCAGCAGGGATTTGGACTTTTTTCGTGATGCGCTTGCGTTCCAACCCACTGCCGCGGCAAATTTTACATGGCGATGAAAGCACTTCGCCGCGCCCGTTGCAAGTCGGGCAGGTCGCAGTTTGGACCATTTGTCCGAGGATGGTCTGGCGCAATTGCCGGACTTCGCCCTGACCGCCGCAAGTCGAACAACGCGTCGGAGTTGTCCCTGGTTCCGCGCCGGAGCCATTGCAGCGCGAACAAGTCTCCTCGCGTTCGAATTCAATTTCTTTCTCGACGCCGAAGACCGCCTCCTCAAACGTCAGCGTGACCTGCATTTGAAGATCACGTCCCCGCCTCGGCGTCCGGCGCGAACGGCGGCCTGTCGAGAATCCAAATCCACCAAAGAGTTCATCGAAGATGTCGGCAAAATCCACGGTGTAATCGTGGAAGCCGCCATTCATGTTGCCGAGGCCTTCCTTACCAAAGCGGTCATAACGGGCGCGCTTATCAGCATCCGATAAAACGCCGTACGCTTCGTTGATTTCTTTGAACTTTTCCTCGGCGTCCGACTCCTTGTTCACATCAGGATGATACTGGCGCGCCAATTTGCGGAATGCGCCTTTGATCTCATCATCGCTGGCGTTCCGTCCAACACCGAGAACATCGTAGTAATCGCGATCACTCATGAGTTTGCAGGTTACATGTTGAAAAGTCGGCAGGTTTCAACTTTCGAACGCGCCAACCTTTCAACCTGAAACTTATTCCTTCACTTCACCATCCACCACATCCGGCCCGGCATTGGATGGCCCCTGGCCTGATTGACCAGCTTGGCCTTCGCCTGCCGCGTTTGGCTGTTGATAAACGGACGCGCCGATCTTTTGAATGACTTGTCCCAACGCTTCGGTCGCGGACTTGATGGCGGCTACGTCATCACCCTGCGCGACTTTCTTGACTTCAGCCGCCTTCGCCTCAACCTCGGATTTGACCTCGGCTGGAACTTTATCGCCAAATTCCTTCAATGCTTTTTCAGAAGCATAGACAGTATTATCCGCATTGTTGCGCACTTCGATCAAATCTTTGCGCTTGCGATCATCTTCAGCATGGGCTTCCGCATCCTTACGCATCTTCTCGACTTCGCTATCGCTCAAGCCAGACGAAGCGGTGATCGTAATGTGCTGGCTGCGTCCCGTGGCTTTATCCTGCGCGGTGACTTTGAGAATCCCGTTCGCGTCAATATCAAAAGTGACTTCGATTTGCGGAACGCCGCGCGGCGCGGGCGGGATTCCATCCAAAACAAATTTGCCAAGCGATTTATTGTCCGCGGCCATCGGGCGTTCGCCCTGCAAGACATGGATTTCAACTTGCGTCTGGTTATCCGACGCGGTTGAAAAGACTTGACTGCGGCGCGTTGGGATTGTCGTATTGCGTTCGATCTGTGGCGTGGCAACTCCGCCCATCGTCTCGACGGAGAGCGTGAGCGGTGTTACATCGAGCAGCAAAATATCTTTGACTTCGCCGCCGAGTACACCCGCCTGAATCGCCGCGCCGACCGCGACCACTTCATCTGGATTGACACCCTTATGCGGCTCCTTTCCGAAAAAGGCCCGCACTCGATCTTGCACCGCGGGCATACGCGTCATGCCGCCGACCATTACGACTTCGTTGATCTGGCCCGCGTTGAGTCCCGCATCTGCAAGTGCTTGCTTAAGTGGAGCAATCGTCCGGTCAACAAGGTCAGCAGTGAGCTGCTCAAGTTTCGAGCGCGTCAATGTTGTGACCAAATGCTTCGGGCCGCCAGCATCCGCTGTGATGTACGGCAGGTTGATCTCGGTTTGCATCATCGTCGAGAGTTCGATCTTGGCTTTCTCCGAGGCCTCCTTCAAACGCTGAAGCGCCTGACGGTCGCCGCGCAGATCAATGCCGTTATCTTTTTGGAATTGATCGGCAAGATAATCCATGATGCGCTGGTCGAAGTCGTCGCCGCCAAGGAACGTGTCGCCGCTCGTCGAACGGACTTGAAAGACGCCATCGCCAACATCGAGAATGGAAATATCGAATGTGCCGCCGCCCAAGTCATAAACGGCAATGATCTCGTTTTTCTTTTTATCCAAACCATAAGCAAGTGAAGAAGCGGTTGGTTCATTGATGATACGCAGAACTTCGAGGCCCGCAATCTTGCCCGCATCCTTCGTCGCGTTGCGCTGCGCGTCATTGAAATATGCCGGAACCGTGATAACTGCCTGTGTGATCGGCTCGCCAAGGTACGCTTCACAATCCGCTTTGATCTTAGCGAGGATCATCGCCGAGATTTCAGGCGGGCTGTAATCCTTGCCATCGAGCTTTACGCGGACATCGCCATTTGAGGCTTCATCCACTTCATAAGGCACGCGCTTCTTTGTGCGTTCCACTTCGGGATCATCAGACTTGCGTCCCATAAAACGCTTGATCGAGAAAATAGTATTCTGCGCGTTGATGATAGCCTGGTTGCGTGCCACGCGTCCGACGAGACGCTCGTGATTTTTATTCACCGCAACAACCGATGGAACAAGCCGTTCGCCCTCGGACGATGGAATCACAATCGGCTCGCCGCCCTGCATCACCGCCGCAACAGAGTTTGTCGTACCCAGATCAATACCAATGATTTTTGCCATGATTTCCTCATTTGAAAGTTTGTGGGTTTGCAGGTTTGAAGGTTGCCGGTCTACCTTCAAACCTGCAAACCTTTCAACTTGTTAACTTATTGTGCCACCCTCACCATCGCAGGCCTGATGACGCGGTCGCCCAACATATAACCGTTTTGCACAACCGCGATCACGTGTCCGCTTTCGACGCCCTCGGCGAGCTCATGCGAAATCGCCTCGTGGAAATTCGGGTCGAACAACTGGCCCTCGGCTTCGATTCGTTTGATACCTTCGGATTCAAGAATGGATTGCAGCTTCTTTTGGATCAATTCGATACCGCTCACCCACGGTCCCGAATCAGTCGGCCGATTTTGGAGCGCGCGATCCAGATCATCCAGCACGGGCAGAATTTTTTTGATGATATCGCCCTTCATCAAAATCTTCATCATTTCCTGATCGCGCTGGACGCGGTTTTTGTAATTGATGAACTCCGCCTGTGCGCGCTGCCAGCCATCCCGATGCTCGGCAACTTGCGCTTCGGCTTTTTCGAGACGTTTCATCAACTCTTCCAGATCGCCTTTTGGCTGCTCGTTGTCTTCCGATTTTTCCTCCACCGCTTCGACTCCGGTTTCCTTGATTTCTTCTTCTTTTTCTTGATGCTTGTGTTGCTTTTTCTCTGACATACTTACACTCTCACGATTCGAAGTTTGATAATTCGATTGCAGACATCGAATTACCGAATAACGTTATTATTTATTCACGGGCAATCTGGTCGTTCACAAACTCGCTCAACAGCCCGGCCACATATCGGACGGTTGGAATGGCTTTTGCATACGGCATTCGCATCGGTCCGACGACACCGAGCGAGCCGGTCGCAAGTCCGGGGACACCGTAACGCGCCAACACCACCGAACATTGACGAAGTTCTTCCCAGCCGCCTTCGCCGCCGATTAACACCTGCAATCCGCCAACACTGCTATCGGTCAGGCTGCGTTGGAGCATATCCTGTAAAGCCGATGGTTCTACAAAAAATCGCAGCGTCCTCCGCGCTTCATCGGATTCATTGAATTCCGGTTCAGAGAGAACATAAGCCAGGCCATCGGTATAGATTCCGCCCGGAACACCCGCGGCGGCGCGGCGCATTTCCGGCAGGATCAGAGTCAGAATATCCTGCTCGAGCGCGTCAGATCGAGTTGCCAGAACCGCGATGTCATCCGCAGCGAGACCCGCTAGAAGTCCGTTCAGACCCGCCGCGGCCTGGCTGAGTCGTTCCTGCGGAACGGATTCGGCCAGCGTCAGGATCTGCTGTAACACATCGCCGCCGACTAAAACCAGCACCATCAAAACCTGGCGTCCTTGTGTGGAAATCAATTCCACGTGTTGGAAGCGCACATTCTCAGAGCGCGGCGCGGTGACCATGGACACGCCCTGCGACTGATGCGCCAGAACGGAAGCTGCCAACTGCATCCATGGGTCAATGCCGGGGCGCGCCTGGAGAAACTGATGGGAGATCGTATGCCGCACCGCCACCGGCAGCTCAGCCTGATTCACCATTTGCGAAACGAAAAAGCGATAGCCTTCTTCGGTCGGCACGCGGCCGGCGGATGTATGAGGCTGGCGCAGATAACCCATTTCCGTCAGTGCGGCCATCTCGTTGCGGATGGTCGCGGACGAAAGATCACGACGATGATGCTCGGTCAACCACTTTGAGCTGACCGGCTGGGCTGTATCTATATAGTCTCGTATGATCAACAAAAGGAGCGCTTGCTGGCGTTGGGTAAGTTCGATCATGGCTTTCATAAGTTGGCACTCTCACCAGGAGAGTGCCATGAAATTGTTTAAATCATAACATGCTGGCAAGAAGAGCGTCAATAAGAGGAATGTAAGAAATAAAAAGGCGGCATTTCCTGCCGCCGTTTTCATGCCAAAAGATCAGGGGGGTGGAACTGGGCGCCATGCGGGATCAAAATCCGTGCCCGGGTCTTGTGTAAGTCGAACGCGTTCGCCGCCTGCAATCGGCGCATAAAAAATATCCTGGTTTGTATCGCTGCTCATGCCTTCGAACAGGAACCACAAACCATCTGGTGAAAAATGCAGGTCGGCAACAGGGAGGGGATTTAGCTTCACCTGGTCCGCTGCCCCACTGTTGCGATTTTCATAAAGGATGCTCATCACCCACGGTCGCGCCGGGCCTTCCGCGTTGCGCTCGCTAAAGAAGATTGTCTTTCCATCTGACGACCACACCGGCGCATAATCCCAAAACGTGTTCCCGCTGCGGGCGATTTGTTGCTGGCCCTGGCCTGCGTCCGTCATCGCCCAGATTTGATAAGCGCCCAACCGCTTTTCCGCGTAGGCGATCTGATTGCTGAATGGAGACCATGCCGGTTGGCGGGTATCCACGCCGGTCGGTGTATCGGTCAACCGTTTTACAGATTGATCGTCCAGATTGAGAACATAGATTTGCATGTGGCCGTCGCGCAGAGATGTGAATGCAATGCGCTTTCCGTCCGGCGACCAAGCCGGCTCGAAATCCCCACCGGGAGCGGTTGGCAGTTCGGTTTGATTGCTGCCATCCGCGTTGATGATGTACAGCGCGGTATCCTTCGGCGGCGTCTCGGAAATATCATATTCCCGCTGGCAGGGCGAGACAAAAACCAGCTTCGATCCGTCCGGCGACCACGAGGGCTGGCACGCGCCATTTGGCATATTCGTAATTGGCCGGACGGTATTGCCGGTGAGGTCGGTCAAATAGATTTGCGGAATGCCGCTTCGATTGGAAGCAAAAGCAATTTGTGTGCCGCCGCCGATTGGGGTCGGCGCGGCGGTCGGCGTATCTGCCGATGTTGCCGTAGGAATAAGCGTCTCCGTCACAACGTCCAACGGAATGTTGGTCGGGGTCAACGTAAAAGTCGCGGTTGGCAGCTGCGGCGTTTCAGTTGGTACGATTCGTGTGACGGTTGGCAGCGCGGTCGAAGTGGAAGTTGCCGTGGGAGTGGACAATCCCGGGATCGGGAACGGCAAAGCCGCGCGAACGTTTTCGGGCAATGTATCAGGGAAGAATCGAATAACGGCGAACGCTGTCCCCAAGATCAAAATCAATAACACCCACAACCACGCCAGGCTTTTCCTACGGCGTTTGCCCGGCGGGACAAAAGGTTTTTCTTCATCAACCGGCGCTGGTGGAATCGGGGTGATCGGACCTTGCGCCTTCGGTTCGCTTTTCTTTTCTTCTTTTTCCGCTTGAGGGAGATTGGGAACATCAGGCGGCGGTGCGACTGTAAACTCGCCGGTCAAGTGCTGTGACCTGGATTTCACACTCAAAAGCGCGGCCTTGAATTCATCGGCGGTCTGGAAGCGGTCGGTGGGGTCAACTGCCATCGCCTTTTCGATGGCAGCGGCCAAACGGCGAGAAACCTTCGTGTTGCGTTTGCGGAGCGGAGTCAGTTGTGCATTGTCCATGGCACGCGCCAGCCCATCTTCCGGGATCATACCGGAGAGGGCCGCGTAAAGCGTCGCACCCAGGGAATAAATATCCGTGCGCGGATCGGTGCGCGCCGTGCCATATTGTTCGGGCGGCGAATATCCCGGCGTCATGGCGCGCGCGCCGGTCGTTGTTGCCTGGCTGCCCTGAACAACTTTCGCAAGGCCAAAATCCACAAGGAAGATGTGACCGTCTGGCGTGATCTTAACATTGCCCGGCTTGATATCGCGGTGCAGAATCGGCGGCTTGCGCGTGTGCAAATATGCCAGCGCGTCGCACATGGATGCGCCCACCATAACGGCATCGTCTTCCGTGATCGTGCCCATGCGCTCCATGCGCTGGCGCAAGTCCTCGCCTTCGATAAAATCCATGACGAGATACTGACCCTGGTCGCCAACTACGAAATGATCGGAGACACGCGGCAAATTGGGATGGCGAAGATTCGCCAGGATCACCGCTTCGAGCCGGAACTGGCGCGAATATTCATCAGTGGTAAAAAGGTTTTCCTTGACAGCCACATCCACGCCGAGGTTTTCGTCCACGGCGCGATAAACCGATCCCATTCCGCCCTGTCCAAGGATTTCGACGATTCGATATCGTTTATGAAGAAGAGTCCCGCGTTCGAGCGTCATCCGAATCCCTTCATGAGTTTTCTACCTAAGCGTGGTGATTATATCAGATTGATTCTCTGCCGCCTGATTTCTTATTTTTTTGTCATGAAAGAATAACCAACATATCACGAATTGACGGCCTCGCATTACCATTGTAGACTTGAAGCATGGAGAAATTGTCTGCCCGCCGCTGGGACTGGCTTTCAGCAAGTTTGCTTTTCCTGCTGATCCAGATTGCCGCGGCCCGTCTGATCGCGACGAATTGGGCGCCGCATCTTTATTTCGCCGAATTGACGGCAGCCTATGGAACCGCGCTCGGGCTGGCGCTTGGGATCAGCAGGCACAAACGCCGCATCGTCATCTGGTTCGTTGTTGACTATACTCTCGCGCTGCTTCCGCTGCAAATGACCAACGCAGTGAAGGGCGATTTTTTGCTATCAGAAAAATTGCTCCGCGTCGGCGGGATATTAATCACATCGCTTAACCAATTCATTTTGCGGCAGCCGGTCAAAGAGTCATTGTTCTTCGTGGCAATTGTCTGCCTCATCTTTTGGATCCTGTCGCTGTGTGCGGGCTACTGGCTCATCCGCCATCAAAATGTTCTCGTTGCCATCCTGCCTGCCGGCATCGGGATGCTCTTCATCCAAATCTACGACAACTCCAAGGCATACACGTCATGGTGGCTGGCTGTCTTTATCGTGATTGCGCTGCTTCTGCTGGGACGCCATTACTATCTGCTTCATCAGGACGGCTGGAAGAAGCGGCGCGTCTTCATCAGCGAGGATTCCTGGTTCAACATTTTCAGCGGCCTGTTCACAACCGCGGCTCTCGCCGTCATCATTGCATGGACCATACCGACTTCGCTCTCAAGCCTGCAATCGGCGAGCCGCACATGGAATCAACTGACACAATCCATCCGCGACCGGCTGTCCAACGCGGTCAGTTCGCTGAACGCGCCGTACGGTCCCGCCAGCGGAAGCATTTACGGCGACACGCTGGCGCTGGGACGCAGCATCTCGCAAAGCGACAGGCAGGTCTTTTCCGTGCAAGTTCTTTCTTCGCCGGACTTCAACACGCGCTATTACTGGCGCGGACGCGCGTATGATTTCTACAGCAACGGACAATGGAGCGATTCTCCCGCTTCGCGCCTGGACTTCGAGCCGGGCGATAGCAACCTGAACATTCCCAACGTGGTTGGCCGTCAGGGTGGCGATTTCAAGATCACCTTCCAGCTTCCACCGCAAAGCCAATTGTATGCGCCCTCGCAGCCGGTGTGGGTCAGCAAGCCCAGCAGTCTTCTTGTTACGCGAGTCGATTCAACAACGTACGACCTTCTATCGTGGGATACGAATTCGCCCATCGAAACCGGGGGCCAGTACGAAGTCCGCTCCGAGATCGCCGACCCAACCATTGATGCGCTGCGAGCCGCATCCACCGATTACCCGCAATGGATTACATCCCATTATTTGGAAGTCCCGGAAAACATCCGCCCCGAAATTCAATCGCTGGCCCAAAAGGTAACCGCCGGGAAGGATGATCCGTACAGCAAAGCTTCGGCCATCACAAACTACCTGCGCGCCAACCTTCAATATGCAACCAACCTTCCCGTTCCGCCGAAAAACGAGGATCCGGTTTTGTGGGTGTTGTTCAATTACAAGAAAGCATTCTGCACGTATTATGCCAGCGCAGAAGTTTTGATGCTCCGTTCAGTGGGCGTTCCTGCAAGACTGGCAGTGGGCTTCGCACAGGGAACACTGCAAAATGATACGTACATCGTCCGCGAGCGCGACTCGCATGCCTGGCCCGAAGTCTACTTTCCCGGTATCGGCTGGGTGGAGTTCGAACCGACCGTGGACCAGGCCGCGCTCATTCGGTCAGAAGCGGCGAGCCAGCCTCCTGTGGGAATCGAACATCCCGCCGTGCCTTCGGAAAAAATCGCCGGAATGTCGCAAACAGACCTTGGAACTTTGCGCGGCTCCGCCGGCGCAATCACCCGCCCGAGCTTCCCGTGGATACAAGTGATCGCCGCGCTCGTATTGGCCGCGCTGCTGGCATTCGTTTTCTACCGCTATCATCCGCTGTATCAAATTCCTTTCTATATCTCGGACACGCTCGAACGCAACAGCATGAGCGTGCCGGCATGGGTCGAAAACTGGCAGCGCTGGAATCAACTTGAACCGGTTGAAAAATTCTTTGCCAGCGTCAATTTGAGCCTAAGTTGGCTCGGCCAGCCGCAATCCATGGATGTGACCGCCGCGCAGCGCGCCGCTTTGTTGATCAAGCTGGTGCCGTCGGCCTCGGCGCACATCGAAGCGTTGAATGCCGAATTGGAATCCGCGCTGTTTACGCCGCGCCCGGCCAATGTATCCCGCGCCCGACGCGCCGGCCTCTTCATCATCCTGCACACGCTTCGTTCCATCATTATGAAATTCCGGGGCACAGTGAATGGCAGTGATGTATACTCGGGATAATTCTTATGTCGTCCGACAAGACAAAGCCCACCGCGCTCCACGATGAAATCAACGGACTTGGCCTTCAGGCCGGGAAATTACGCGACACGCTCAAACTAAAAAAGATTCACGACCTGCCATCGCACGTTACCGATGACCTGACCGAGCTTGCGACGAAGCTCAGCAAACTTGGGCTGCAAATGGAAGGCTTCGAAGCGGAACACGGCAATTTGATGGCGCTTGCCAACATCGGGCAAGTCATCAATTCGTCGCTCGAACTCGATGAAGTTTTGCGGATCGTGATGGACAACATCGTGCGCTTGACGCGCGCCGAACGCGGCTATTTGATGCTGCGAAATGAAAACGGCGAAATGGTGACGCGCATGGCGCGCAACTGGGAACAGGAATCCATCAAACCGGGCGAAGCCGCCACCAGCCGCACCATCGTCCAGCGCGTGATCGAATCGGGTGAACCCATCGTGACGACCAACGCGCAGGAAGACCAACGCTTCAGCGGCCAGGAAAGCATCGTCGCTTTGAACCTGCGCTCGATTTTGTGTGTGCCGCTCAAAGTCAAGAACGATCTAATCGGCGTCATCTACGCCGACAACCGCATCCGCTCCGGCATCTTCGCCGAAACCGAACGTGATCTGCTGGTCGCATTCGCGAATCAGGCCGCAGTCGCGATTGACAATGCACGTCTATTTTCGTCGCTTCGACAAACACTGGCTGAAGTCACCGAACTGAAAAATTTGATGGACAATGTTTTTGCGTCCATTGCCAGCGGTGTGATCACCGCGGATATCGAGAATCAAATCACGCTCGCGAACCGCGCCGCCGAATCGATTTTAGGTCACGCCGCGGCAGACATCGTCGGTCATCCCCTGGATGAAGTGCTGGCTTCCGTTTCGAAAGAGATTCAGCCGCGCCTGGCGGAGGTCCGCCAAACCGACAAGCCGGTGATTGATCTCGAAATCAGCCACACGCTGCCCGAACGCGGCAACGTGGACTGGCGGCTGAATCTTTCCCCGCTCAAAGACGCCGCACAAAAAACGCAGGGCGTCGCCATCGTTCTTGACGATTTGACCGAGCGCAAAAAGCTTGAAGCCCAGCGTCGGTTGTTGGAGCGGATGGTTTCGCCCGCGGTGCTGGACCAGATCAACCCGAACAGTTTGCAAATCGGCGGCAAGAAAGTGGACATCACGTGCTTGTTTGCCGACATCCGCGGCTTTACCAGTTATAGCGAAAAGCATACGCCAGAAGATTTGGTTGCCGTGTTGAATCTTTATCTAGCCGCGGCGGCGGAAGCCGTGCTGGCTCACGAAGGCACCGTGGACAAATTCCTCGGCGACGCGGTCATGGCTTGGTATAACGCGCCGCTGCCCCAATCCGATCACACCTTGCGCGCCGTCAAGACCGCGCTGACCATCCGCGATGCAATTGAGAAACTGCACACGGAATTGCCGGAGGAAGCACATCTCGATTTCGGCATCGGCATTCATTATGGCGATGCCGTGTTAGGTTGGATCGGCACAGAGAAGCGACTTGAATACACCGCCATCGGCGACAGCGTCAACACCGCCAAGCGCATTCAAGAAAACTCGGCCAAGAGTCAAATCTTGATCAGCGCTGACGCGTACGCGCGCGTGAAGAATGAAGTGAAAGCCGAACCTTACGCCCCGCTGACGGTCAAAGGCAAGGCACAGCCGTTGGAAGTCTATGAGGTGTTGGGATTAATGTAGGGGCGGATGGCATCCACCCAGTAAGCAGAAGGCAGCGGACGCATCGCGAATGTTTATTCCGCAATGCGTTTTCATTTTGTAGTGAGTCTTCTCCACGTCACCTTGACCAGCCATGCCGCACCCAAGCCAACCAACAGAGACAGAGCGATAGTGATCCCGATACCTAACCAGCCGCCACCTATTAATGGAGTAGCTATTCCCACGATAACTTGCACTAGGAAAATGGCCAGCGCAACGGTTATTAGGAGTCCCAACACTTCAAAGAAGATGTTGCGGAACATCGCGGCGCGGTCAACGGGCTCCTTATGATAGGCTTGGATTTGCTTATTCATGGTGAAGACAGTTGCCATGCCAGTGCTCAATACGAGCATGGCAATCGAGAACGCGCCTGCAATAAATGGCACGAACAACAAGGCTGTGAGCAAGACGAGAAGCAGCAAGATGGAAATGTAAGGCCGGTGAGATTCGAGGAAGGTTAGCATGGTTCGCAGTCACTTCACTTTCAGAACGACAAATGGCGCCTCATAACGTCCTATCAGGATCGTGCTTCCATCCGCAGACCAAGCCAGGTCGCCCGAAGCGACTACATTCTTTGGATCAATTTGTGACAAGCGGAAAAGCTCATACCTCTCTCCCATTCGCCAGCGGATCAATGTCAAGACCGTATCGGTCACATTATCGGTAACAGGAGGAATCGCACTATTGGAACACTTTACTGTCTCAGTGTCTGCGCACTCCCACTGGGCTACCAA
Organism: Chloroflexota bacterium; assembly: GCA_021824575.1. Taxonomy (GTDB): domain Bacteria; phylum Chloroflexota; class Anaerolineae; order Anaerolineales; family Villigracilaceae; genus Fen-1038. The sequence goes on along the minus strand of JAKAKJ010000079.1, from coordinate 824 downwards.
CACATATTCGCCTGTGGGATCAAAGATTTCGCCTACGAGATGTTGAGGATTGTTCAAGAAAGTGACGCTGTAAGAAGGATGGCCATAATCCATGGGGTCGGCGAATGAAATAATGGCATCACCTTCCAATAAGGCGACTGGGATATCCAACGACTTGCTCCACAAATATCTTCCGGTACCGCCAACCTCTTTTTCTTGGCGAAAATCATATTGCCAATGCAATGGAACAGGCGCAGAACCTTTGAGATCAAAGACGGCCCAATCATCATTGACAAGGCTGGCCATATACCTTCCTGCATTGAAAGGCGACCAAAGCTGAAAGCCATCAGCGCGCTTATCAGCCTCGGTGATAGTGTGCGTTTGGGGATTAAGGAGAAAGATCGGCTCCTTATTTAGGCTCGTATAACCTGTCACAGCCAAGTATTTTCCATCCGGAGACCAATCAAAATTTCCCCCGAGCCCGATTAGGGTATCCCTGTAAGTTGAAAAGTCCGGATATTCATCGAATACATTTTTGACTTGGCCGGTATCCAATTGGAATTGTTTGAGATTCCCGCCGATTACTAAATCCACAGACTTTCCGTTTGGCGAAATGGCCCCGTATTCGAGAGAACCATATTGAATAGCCGTATCTACTGGAGACACAAATGCTCTTTAAACGGCAGGAAAGTGCGGGCCACAGCCAGACAACACAAAGGCAAAAACTGTTAGGCTAGTTCGTGTCGGAAAACTCAAGTTTGAACTTTAACATTTTGTCGTTTGCGGTGGCGTTTGGATAGTGCCCGCGCAATGATAACCAGATTGGCTACGAGGATACCAGTGCC
>JAKAKJ010000080.1 GCA_021824575.1 Chloroflexota bacterium | reverse complement strand
CAAGACTTGGAAAGGGACAGCGATTGCTACTTTGCGCGTTGCGCACGCCATCCCCAGCAGGTTCTACGAAGAATTGGTAGTCCCTTTGCCAAGCAAAACCGTAAAATTTAATTGGTTTCATTTAGCTTATCTTCATCAACTCCGTCAAGAAGCTGACGAACTTCTTCTGTAAATTTCTTAGAATTTTCTTCAAACAGCTGAAAGGCACGTGCATCTAAAGAAGACGAAATTGCTGAACCGACAAAAGGAATTAGAGAAAGACCCCCATCAATCAACCCTTTTATTATTGGAGAATTGGAGATAAGCTCATTTGTTTTATCAATCTTGACTAATACTTCGTTCTTGATTCCCATAGATGTTCTTTCCAAATCTTTCAAAAAACGCATGGAAGTATCATTTTCGTGTGCTTCTTATATTCTATCCATTCTTCGCCAAACCGTTCCGCCAGCACAACTTCTTCGCGACGAGCGCGGCCCGCAAATGAAATCACGGAAAAGACAAAAAGCAGAAACACAGCCAATACCGGATAAATCAACGTCAGTCCGAACATGCAAACCCACCAGCCAAAATACATCGGGTGCCTTACGAATGCATACGGTCCGCTTTGGATGAGTTGATGCTCGTCCAGTAATTTGACTTGCTGACTCGTGCTGATCCCCCAATATTTTCCAAGTGTGCTACGTGCCCAAAGTGTGAATGTCAAGCCAGCTAGATATAAAACCAAGCCAATCACATCGAGCAAGATAGCAATTTCAACAGCCATTGTAATTAATGGAATCCGGCCATAATAAAACAGCGGAACGCAGATCGCCAGTCCGAGCACCATCATGGCGATTTGAGTCCATAACGGCCATTTGCGTCCGCCGCGTTCTGGCAATAACGTGACGGCTTGTCCTTTGCGAAGCGCAACAAGCCAATCTGCTACTGTCAGCGCGAAGCTGATATAAATTAAGCTGGCAACGACGATGGCAGCGACGATCCAATCGAAAATGGACATGTGTCCCTCCCGCGAGTTAACTGTTTATCGAACTTGCGAGCCCCTTCCAAAACTCATCTTTTTCGCCCGGAATAAATGGAGTATAAAGCGTCAGCCGGTCAGCGATTCCATCATAGCGTGTTCTCAAGTCAGAAGCCAATTTCTCCGGCGAAGTCACGAGACAAAATTCATTGAGCATTTCATCGGTGATGAGCATCGGCATTTCTGCCCATTCGCCTTTGGCGGCGTGCGCCGACAGTTTTTCGGCAACCTCGCCCCAGCCGTGAAAGTCCATGACGGAACGATATGAAGGCGTTGATGCATAGAAAGATAATTGCGCCCGCGCAAAATTTTCTTCTTCGGATGAAGTGGCAACGAAGGCCGTCACTGAAACGGTAACTTCCTGCTTTCTACGATTTGCTTTCTTCGCGCCCTCGTCAATCGCGGGCAACATGATTTTTTTCAAATAACGCGGGCTGTTAAATGGGTGCACATGGAATCCTTCGCACAGTTCGCCAGCGAGTTTTGCCAATCCCGTATTTACACCGGCGATAAATATAGGGATATTTGGATTCTCTATCTTCCCCGGATTGAAAAATGGCGACATCAACGTTAACTTGTAATACTCGCCGCGGAAATTCAATTTCGTCCCGTTCTGCCAGCAATCCCACAGTGCGCGCATGGCTTGAATCTGCTCGCGCAATTTTCCTGTCACGGATTCAGGCCATTGCATCCCGAAGCGCCGTTCGATGTGCGCCTTGACCTGCGTGCCGAGTCCCAGAATGAATCGTCCTCCGGATTGCGCGGCCAAGTCCCAGGCGGTGTATGCTAGATTGGCAGGCGAGCGCGCAAACGAGACCGCGATGGCCGTGCCAAACTTCATTTGCGCGGAATGTTCGGCGATCAACGCACAGGGAAGAAATGGATCGTGTTGGGTTTCCTGAGTCCACAACGCGTCGAAGCCGATTTCTTCGGCGGCTTTTGCAATCGCGGGGACGTCTTTCAATTGAACGGGAGGCAGTGCGGCATCAAGTTTCATACGCCGAGTCTAACATGTCTTTAAGCGAACAGGTCTCACAAATTGACTTGTGAGACCTGTCAGACCTTTTGACTTGCTCGACTTATTACGCTTCGTTCATGCTGTCCACAAAACCAAAGATTTCGCGGCTTTCCTGCAGCCAGACCATCGGCGAAGTTGTGCGCTTCAAGTAACGGACGATTCCGTCGCGGTCAATGACCAGTGAGGCAGTGCGCTGGATCAGTAGGAAATATTTTTCCAGTTCATAAATGCTGTAGACTTTCCGTTCAGGGTCGGACAAAATTGGAAACGGCGCGTTCACGATCCTGGCATATTCCTGCGCACGCTCCATCGTGTCACCCAAAATCACAACGATCTCCGCACCGGCTTCTTGAAACTGCTGAACCATACGCCCCAACTGGGCGACGTGCGCGCGGCATTGCATTCAGATAAATTCACGCACGAAAAACAGGACCACATTTTTCTTGCCGCGAAAATCGGAGAGCGCGATCTCGCTACCATTCGTAGATGGCAGGCGAAAGTCCGGCGCGTGCGAACCGATCTTTGCTTCAATGGTATCTTCATCGCTCATGGTGACATCCTTTTGATTCCTTGCGAAGACGACATGATGCGGCGACTTATTACTCACTCAACAAATATGCCATGATCCAATTCGTTGTTGCGACCAATGCATCGGTGTGCGTGCGTTCGTAATTGTGTGACGCGTCCACGCCGGGGCCGATCAGCGCCACAGCCACATCGCCGCCCGCGCGCCAAAATGCTTCGCCATCCGAGCCGTAGTATGGATAAATATCCGTTTTGTATTCGATGCCATTCTGTTCCGCGATTGCGCGCAGTTTATTGCACAGGCCATGATGATACGGCCCGCCGCTGTCCTTGAGGCAGAGCGTGGTATGGAATTCATCCGACTCCTGGCCTGCGCCGACCGCGGCCATATCCACCGAGATGAGTTCATGCACATCGGATGGAATCCCCGACGCCGCGCCGTGTCCGACTTCTTCATAATTGCTGATGTGAAAGTAAACGGTCTGTTCCGGACTTTGACCGGACTCCGTTAAAGATTTGATCGCGGCCGCGAGGGTCGCGACGCAGGCCTTGTCGTCGAGAAACCGTGAGCGGATAAATCCATTCGTCACTTCGGCGCGCGGATCGAATGTCACGAAGTCGCCGACATTGATTCCCAAATCACGCGTTTCCTTCTCTGATGAGGTACGCGCGTCGAGACGAATCTCCATGTGTTCTTCATCACGTTTTGTATCAGTGGCTTTTATTCCGTAGACGTGTGACGACGCGGCATCAATCAATAACGAACCGCGAATCTTTTCGCCTTTGGAAGTGAATACCCAACAGCCTTCTGTCTCGACCGCGTTGAGCAGCAGTCCGCCAATGCGCGTGATGGTCAGCCGCCCGTTGGATTTGATTTCCTTGACCATCGCGCCGAGTGTGTCCACGTGTGCGGTCAAAGCGCGCGGCGAATCATTTTTCTTTCCATCCCATCTTGCAACCAGCACGCCTTTGCGCGTGCGGGAGAGCTTTAACGGTTTGAACGCAGAAAGTTCCTTTTCAACGAAATCAATTGCCTGCTCGCTATATCCGGTTGGCGATGGAATGTTGAGAAGCTTGACAAGGAAATCAACTAAATAGCTTGTGTCAGAGTTTGAGATGGATACCATGCGCTATCCTCCATTTTCGAATTGTGTGATCTTGTCGCGCCAATCATCGGGAACGGGAATCGTTTGGCGCGTTCGATAATCAAACGTCACCAGCACACACGACCCGCTTGCAAACTCTCGCTCATTTTCGCCAACGACGACATATTCGCTGGTCATGCTTTTATTGCCCAGCTTTGAAATCCGCACACCGACTTTCGCCTTTTGCCCAAAATGAATCGGCTCTTTGAAAGTCAGGTGCGCATCGGCGAGAATAATGCCGATGCTCATGAACGATTGGCCTTTCTCGAACAACCCCAGATGAATCATGTAATTGATGCGTCCCTCCTCGAAGAAAGTCAGATAACGGGAATTATTGACATGATCCTGCGGGTCGAGGTCGCCGTAACGAATTTCAATCGGATGAAAGAATTTGAATTCAGACATGCGGCGATTATACCTTTTCGCTTTTTGAACCGCGAAGGCCGCGAAGAAAAAGTAAAAAAACTTTGCGTTCTTTGCGGTTTGATTTTCTCCAAACCAAGCGCGGTATAATCGCCCCTGCGATGGCCAGACGTAAAGCGCCCGAAGATCTATCCGTTGAAGAACTGCGCCGTCTTCTGCTCGAAAAACGACGCGGAGTCCGGCGCGAACGTCTCGAACATTTTCGCCGCACCGGACGAGTTGTTGCGGATGCGCCTGCGGACGAGCTTGTGTCCACTCCGGTGGTGGATACGCCCGAAGAAAGCGGCAACCCGCCTCAAGTCCGGACCTCGAAGCGGCGCCGCGTGATGGACGGGATTCTCCTCGGCATCGAAATCCTCGCGGTCGTTGGTCTCGTCGGCGTTTTGTTGAGCGGACTTGGCATGTTGCACGATTTGAATCAGGAAGTTGCTTCCGCACTTAATCCGGCCACGCCCTCGCCGACGCCGCTGGTCATGGCAGTTGTTTTGCCGTCAGGGCATACGCCGCCTGACGCGCAAGGCAATACGCAGCCGAACGACGCGGAAATCCCTGCCAATCTGATGCCGATCATGCAGTCGCTGGCAAACCTGCCTGTGCCAACGCCAGGCGCCGAACAGGCAATCCGAATTGAAATTCCGGCGATCAAAATTGATGCGCCTGTTGTGCAGGGCGATGGCTGGGAACAATTGAAGAAAGGTGTTGGCCAGCACATCGGTTCGGCGGACCCTGGACAATCGGGCAACGTGGTGCTTTCGGCGCATGATGATGTGTATGGAGAGTTGTTCCGCAACCTCGATAAACTCCAGCCCGGCGACCAGGTGATCTTGTATTCGCAACAGCGGCAGTACGTTTACATTGTGGATCGCACGGAAATTGTCGAGCCGACCGCGGTGGAAGTAATGGCGTCCACGGGCGCGCCGACGGTAACGTTGATTTCGTGCTATCCGTATTTGGTTGACAAACAGCGCATTGTGGTTTTTGCGCGATTGCAAAATTAACAACGTCATTGCGAGCGATGGTCGAGTAGCGTTCTTTGTGTATCGAGACGAGCGAAACGATCTGCTTATTAATAGGAGATTGCTTCCCGAAGACTCACAGTGACATGATAAAAGGAGATTCGTATGGCAAAGAAAAACAGACGACAGGTGAGCAAGTCCGCGGCGTTCGTGAATGCGCCGCGCCCGACCGAATTCAATCCCGATTACACCTATATCAAACGCGACCTCAGCCGCATCGGGATTCTGGCGGGAACGTTCTTTGTTATCCTGATCGTTCTTTCATTCTTTTTGAAGTAGACGATATTCGATAATTTGATATTCGGTAGTGCGTGATTCGTGAAGCGGCTTTACGTTTTACGAATTACGCATTACTCTTTAATGAACATGGCCGAAACTTACGAGCTCACGCTCACAACCTTGACGTATGGCGGCGACGCGATGGGACGGCTTCCTGACTCTCTGACGGGGGCAGGCTCCCGCGCGGTTTTTGTTCCGTTTGGGCTGCCGGGCGAGAAAGTGCGCGTGCGGCTGACGGAAGAAAAACGCGGTTTCGCACGCGGCGAGATCGTTGAAATCCTGGAAGCCTCGCCGGAAAGAATTCAGCCGAAGTGTAAACATTTTGGCGCGTGCGGCGGATGTCATTATCAGCATCTTTCGTATGAATCGCAATTGAAATATAAAGCCGATATTTTGCGTGACCAGTTGACGCGCATTGGAAAAATTGAAAATCCGCCGGTCAAACAAATAGTTGCAAGTCCGAGCGCGTGGAATTATCGCAACCACGTTCAATTCCATTTGACGAAAGAAGGAAAGATCGGATTTCAAGCGCCGAATTCGAATCGCGTGATTCCAATTTTCGAGTGTCATTTGCCAGAAGCGCCGATAAATTCCTTGTGGCCGCAGCTTGAATTTGAATCCGAAACCGGCATTGAGCGCGTTTCGATTCGCTCCGGCGTTGACGATGAATTGATGCTCGTGCTCGAATCTGATTCTCCCGACGTGCCAGAGCTTGAAATCGAGGCCGGAATTTCCGTGGCGCATGTTTTCGATGAACGGGCAGTCGTTATTGCAGGTGAAGATCACGTCACGATAAAAATTTTGGATCATGAATTTCGCGTTTCGCCCGCGTCGTTTTTTCAAGTCAATACTCCGATGGCTGAAAAAATGGTACAGCACATTCTGGAACAATTGCCAATTTCGGAAGCCATCATTCTCGATGTTTATTGCGGCGTTGGATTGTTCAGCGCGTTCCTCGCGACGAAGTGCAAGCAGTTGATCGGGATCGAATCGTCCGAATCCGCGTGCGAAGATTTTGGAATCAACCTCGATGAATTCGACAACGTCGAGCTGTACGAGGATTTCGCTGAAAATGTTTTGCCAACGTTGGATGTCAAGCCCGATATTGTTTTGGTTGACCCGCCGCGCGCGGGCGTTGAGAAAGAGGCGTTGGACGCCATTGTAAAAATGAATCCGAAAACGATTGCATACGTTTCGTGCGATCCGTCCACGCTGGCGCGTGACGCGGCACGATTAATTAATAACGGCTACAAACTTTCCGGGGTCACGCCGTTCGATCTTTTCCCGCAAACGTATCATATCGAGAGCATCAGCATTTTTGAAAAGATTTAAACACAAAGGGCATAAAGTAAAACGCGCGGCAGGTTTCAGGCTGCTGCGCGTTTTATCGTTTTAGGAATTAGCGTTCGGCCAGCACGATGATCTTGTCTTCCGGCGCAAACGTGATCGTCTCGGATTTTTTCGGATTGGTGTGAACGCCGTAGGATTTTCCCGCGTCCGATACTTCTCGCAAAATGCGATAGCCGATGGCAGTCTCGTTTCGGCGGCTGGCTGATTCGATCACGGTATAAAAACTCACAGGCTTTCCTGTTTCGACATAATCAGTCACGTGTTTGAGATAAATCTCCGAGCTTTGCGGGTCGAATAGATCGTCGAAGATGGCAAAGAGGTCCGCGTCCTCGGAAAGCTGCGACATCATCAAACTGGCAAGATGTTCGCTGACCACGAAATCGTCCACGTCTGCGATCTCAGCCAGTTCGCGATTGCGAAGGTCGAGCATCTCGCTGACCAATGAAAAAGGCGTGGAATCCGTTTCTGCGATGTGGCGCAGGTTGAGCAGTGTCACCAAAGTTTTGGCATCGGCCTCCTGTGTTGCCAGTCCTTCGTTTGCCAGCACGATCACATGATCGTAATTCGCAGCGTCGAGCTTCCTGAGCAAATCCCGATCGGTCGCATCGCCATTGAGCACCCTGACTTTTTGATTAACAAGTTTTCCGCAATGATCGCGGATGAACTTTTCCACGTTTGGCGAAACGGTAACAACGGTGACCTGTGAGCCTTTCGCAACGTAATTGTCAAGTTCGCAGATGATCTCCGCTCCGGAGCGATTCCAGCCGAGGATCAGGCATTTTTCCGGGACCGGTTTGCGCGTCCTGCCGGCAGAACGGATCAAACTTTGATCTATGGGGACAGTCTCCAACCCCGAAAGTTTGATCGTGTCATCGTCTGCGGAAAGGGCAAAGAGTTTATCGTCGGCGCGCAGATCGGTTTGGGCGGGCGGATTAAGCAGGATCATCCCGTCGGCGCGCTTCAATCCCATCACAGACGAGTCTTCGAAAGCCAGCAGGCAGGCATTATATGTCTTTCCAACCAGTGAGGCGGGCATATCGGTAAAATAAATTTCGTCGCCGCTGAAATTCAACAGTTCGGTGTAGACCGTCGAAAGTCCCGACTGACGCGAGGTTTGCGCCACGACGCGCGCGATCAAATCGCCAACCAGCACCGATTGGACATGATCCTTGTTCCCGATCATCTTGACCACATCGAGGTTGTTTTCTTCGCGGAGCTGTGTGACGATGTGATACGGCTCCGCGTGCCTGTTGGGATCGTTCGTGATTGCGAGAATCGTTTTGATAACGAAGGCATCGGGGTTTTCTTCATCGGGCGGAAGGACGATGATGGAACGCGCTGTGTGCGGGCTGACAATTTCAAGATCGGCTATTTCGATGGGATTCCCGGAGCGGCAGATGACGTGCGTGTTTTTTGTGTTTGGGACGCGGCTGTGGATTTCATCTTCCATTTCCACTTTGTCCTTGTCCGCAAGGATGGCAATGACCGCGCCGTTCTTTCGATTCTCATTTGCGATGACCAATTCGGAGATGATTGTAAATACCTGATGCGACCAGCCCAGGATGACGGTGTGATCGCTCTCGAGGACCTTTGAGCGGCCGCGGCGCAGCGCGGCGATTCGCCCTTCGATCTCGTTGCTCAAAATGCCGATCAGGATGCTGACGAGGAACAGACTGCCCAATGTCACGCCGAACGTCACGACCATGAAAAGCGCCGGGAAGGCAGTCGGATCCACTGGGTTGGGCGTCAGCGCTTGGTACAATACATCCCAGAATACTTCGATGAATGTTGCGCCTTGCGGTACGCCTTTGCCTGCCACGATGATGAAAATGGCTATCGCAACCAGGGCGAGAGTCGCCAATCCGAGCCAGCTGATCAATGCACTGGGGCCGCGTGATAATGTTTTGTCGAAGGAATAACTCAAGCGTTCGCGAAATGTGGGTTTGGATGAAGGCATAAAGACCTCCGCTATGAATTGTCCGCAGATTATAGATTCGTTCAGGTGAAACGCCAATGGGAAAATGGCAGGTGAAACTTGCCTGTATCTCGACGCCGCACAACTTTGCGCTGCAATGCTATACTAGCCGTTACAAATTTGGAGGCGCTATGACAAACAAATTCACATGGTATGGCCATGCCGCACTTGGATTGGAAACCGGCGGCTATCATATTTTGGTTGACCCATTTCTGGAGGGCAACCCCGCGGCTTCGGTCAAGCCGGATCATGTGGCGGCGGATTTCATCCTCATCAGCCACGGCCACGGAGATCACGTCGGCGACGCGGTGGAGATTGCCAAACGCACCGGCGCGCCGATCATCAGCAACTTCGAGATCGCAGCCTGGGCTGAGACGCAAGGCGTCAAGAAAACACATGGACAGCATCTCGGCGGCGGCTTCAAACATCCATTCGGTTATCTCAAACTGACGCTGGCATTGCACGGTTCTGAACTTCCCGATGGGCACAATGGCGGGAATCCCGCTGGTTTCCTGCTGACCACCAATGACGGCAAGAAAATCTACATGGCGCAGGATACCGGTCTTTTCGGCGATATGAAATTGATCGGCGAGGAGGGCATTGATCTGGCAGTCTTGCCCATCGGCGATAATTTCACCATGGGACCGGACGACGCGCTGCGAGCTGTCAAGTTGATCCAGCCGAAGATGGTTGTTCCTATCCATTACAACACATTCGACTTGATCAAACAGGACGCGCCTGCGTGGGCGAAACGCGTCGAAGCGGAGACCAAGACCAAGGTCAAGGTTTTGAAGCCGGGAGAAAGTATCGAGTTCTAATCAAGTTATAACGCTCAGTGGGTAACAATCAAACGGCACAGAGAGTCTATCCTGTGCCGTTATTTATCTAAAGTCATTTATAATTTTAGCGAGGTGAAATCATGTTTGGTTTTGAAGGTCCCGATAGACGCAAGGAAGAGGAACGCGTCCGCAAGGAAGGACGGCTGCCGCCCGGTCAATCGTTGACGCTTAAGTTTCCGGTTTTGCATTATGGGCCGGTTCCGCATTTCAATCCGGCCACGTGGGATTTCCGCGTGTGGGGTGAAGTGGAGGAGGAAAAGCGCTGGACGTGGGATGAGTTCAATAAATTGCCGCGCGCAAAAATCCAAATGGACATTCATTGCGTGACGCGCTGGAGCAAATTCGATACGGTGTGGGAAGGCGTATCTGTAAAGCAACTGATCCATGAAGGATTCTTCAAGATCAAACCCACTGCGACTCATGTAATGCAGCACGCGGAATATGGATTTACTGTCAACCTGCCGTTGGAAGTTGTCTTGCAGGATAACTTTTTATTGGCAACTCATTTGAACGGCGAGCCAATTACCGTTGATCACGGTTATCCGTTGCGCGGTGTGGTGGGATTCATTCCCGGACGCGAGGAAATGGAGACACCGTATTTTTGGAAGGGCGCAAAATGGATTCGATCATTGGAATTCATGCCGCGTGACCGGCGCGGTTTTTGGGAACAGGCTGGTTATCACAACCGCGCGGATGTTTGGCGTGAAGAACGTTTTGGTTAAAACGAATTGACCGTCACTTTCAAGGTGACGGTCAATTCTTAATTGTGGAAATGAAAACAGTAGAGGGCACAGCGCCGCTGCGCGCTCTACATACCTTTATGGGCGTTTGCCAAGTGTTACGGTGATGTCCTGCTTCTGAGTTCCGCGCAAGACTGTTAGCACGACCGTATCGCCTGGGGATTTGTTTTCGATCAAATACGCCAGCAAGTCGTCGAATTGCAGCACGGGATGTCCGTCAATTGCGACGATCAAATCGCCGCCTGCGTTCAGGCCCTGGATGCTGGTCGGTTGAGTCCCGGCTTTGATGCCAGCTTTGTCTGCCGGGCCGCCCGCCGCAACATCGGTGACGTATGCGCCGGTATCCTGCGTCAATCCCAGCGCCTGGATTTCATCGAGCGACAAGCTTGGCAATGAGGAGATGCCAAGGTAGGGGTAATCATATTTTCCGCTGCTGATCAAAGTCGGCACAACGCGCTTGAGAATGTTTGATGCGATGGCAAAGCCGATGCCCGAGTTGACCGGTTCGCCCGTCGATGTGAAGTTGGTCGTCTGGATGGCGCGGTTGACGCCAATCACTTCGCCGTTGAGATTGAACAGCGGGCCGCCGGAGTTGCCCGGGTTGATGGCCGCGTCGGTCTGGATAATATCGCCAGCTGTGAAGAAAGTCTGAGGTTGAGCCTGGCTGCCGCTCCCCGGCGTGCTGGGCGCATTGGGCGCGGCGTGTTCGGAGTCGAGCGTGCGACCGAGGCCGGAGACGATGCCAACGGTCATGGTTCCATTGAATCCGAATGGATTGCCAATTGCGACCACGGTCTGCCCAACCTTGACCTGACTCGAGTCGCCGATGGTTAGCGGGTGCAATTCCGAGGCAGGGGCGTTCACTTTAACGATGGCCAGATCGGAGTCCAGGTCGGTGCCGATGACAGTCCCGTATGTCTTATAACCGGAATTGAAATCCACTTCCACTTTATTGTTCTGTGCGCCTTGCACTACGTGATAATTGGTGATGATGTCGCCCTGTGTATCGTAGACGAATCCTGATCCAAGCGCGCCGCCCTGAGCAGTGGTGACTTGAATCGCCACAACGCCCGGAATGGCGTTTTGATAAAGAGCTTCCAACGCATCCTGCGCCGCCGCCGGATTATTTGGAGCCTGCACCTGGATTGGAGGCTGGCTCGAGCTTGGCGCAGATGATTGCGGCGCGCTCGCTGGCGGGACCGCAATCGGCGCAGAGCCGATCTGGCATGCCATCGCGGCGAGCACAATGACCGCCAGTCCAACTAAAATTCGGTTCTTGTTCATTTATTTCTCCTTATGAAATGTGGCCGCCCTTTATGACTTACGGCGAGCCGCTTTCTCCAATAATGTTTTCTGTTCCGATGATAACTGCCTTGGGATTTGCACTTTCACGCGCACGAACAAATCGCCCTTTTGCGCACTCTTCACGTGCGGCATGCCGCGTCCCGCCAAACGAATGATCTGGTCGGGCTGCGTGCCTGCCGGAATTTTCAACGTGACTTTTCCTTCCATCGTTTCGACTTGGGCTTCGCCGCCGAGCATGGCGGTGAATGCGTCAATCGTTGTGGATGTGTTTAGGTCGTCGCCTTCGCGCTCAAAACGCGGATCATCCGCGACCTCAATGATCAGATAAAGATCGGATCCATCTGGAGCCGCGCCGGCCGCGCGGATTTTCGAGCCGGTCTTCACGCCTTTTGGGATTCGGATTTCCAGCCGGCGCCCATTGCTGTCGAACGCGCGCGTCGCGCCGTTATATGCCTCCTGCAAACTGATGGTCACAGGCTGCTGGTAATTGGGCATGGTGCGCGCGCGGGTCGCGGTCCCCGCGCTGCCCATCCCGCCAAAGATGGAACGGAAGAAATCCGAGAACGCTCCTTCGCCAAACAGGTCATTCAGGTTGCCATATTCAACATGAACATTGCCGCCGCCCGGCTGCCCGCCAAACCATTGACTCCAATCGAAGTCACCGGGACCGCCGCCGCGCTGCTGCCAGTTCGAATACGCGCTGCCAAGCTGGTCGTAACGGGCGCGCTTCTGCGGATCGCTCAGCACCTGGTATGCCTCATTGATCTCCTTGAACTTTTCCTCGGCTTGTTTATTGCCGGGGTTGCGGTCAGGGTGATGCTGCATCGCCAGTTTGCGATATGCTTTGCGAACGTCATCGGCGCTCGCCGAACGTTCCAAACCTAAAACCTTGTAGTAGTCCTTGTATTCCATCGGTGCGAATTCTATGCCCGTTACCAACGTCGGGCAAGCGTGCGAAAAGGTGTCTAACGCAATTCTAACCTCAGTTATACTTATCAGGCTCTCATACAATTACGAGTTGTCATTGCGAGCCCGAGCCAGCGAGGGCGTGGCAATCTCCGCAATGACATCCAGTTTGCTCGCATGACTTTTATATCACCCTCACATGAACGAGGGATGACATAACGAGGACAGATGAAATCAATTTGTGTTTTTTGCGGATCTTCTGACAGCGTCTCTCCGGACTATCTGGCGGCGGCGCGTCAAACCGGGCGGACTCTCGCCGAACGCGGACTCCGCTTAATCTTCGGCGGCGGCAAAACCGGTTTGATGGGAGCCGTTGCGGACGGCGCGCTCGAAGCGAACGGCGAAGTCATCGGCGTGATCATTCCATCCATGAATACGTCTGCACTGGCGCATACGGGTTTGACGCGCATGGATGTTGTCCCCGGTATGCACGAACGCAAGGCGCGGATGCATGAACTCTCTGATGGATACATCGCGTTACCCGGCGGCTTTGGCACGTTCGATGAATTGTTTGAGACGATCACGTGGGCGCAGGTCGGCGCGCATGAAAAGCCGATTGGCTTGTTGAACGTGAAAAATTATTATGCACCTTTGCTTGCCGCGATTGACCATGCTGTGAGCGAAGGATTTATATTTGAAGAACACCGCGCTGCTTTATGTTGCGACTCCGACCCTGGAAAATTGTTGGACGCGATGGCAAATCATCATCATCCACATGAAGCGGTGAAACGGTGGATGAGGCAGGATTGATTCCGTAGGGGCAGATGGTCATCCGCCCTGGGCACAGCACTGCTGTGCCCCTGCGATTTCATTTGACGAACGATCCCAGCGGCCCATTCGGATCAATCAAACTTTTTAGTGCGCTGTATGGAATCGTCACAACCTGCGGGCCAGCAACGTACGGCGCGACTTGATATTCATCGAACGTGATCATCAAACCATCGGACGCGATGTTCCAATTTTTATAATTATCGGGGGTTGGATCAGCGCCCTGGGCAAAAATATCAGAGAAGCCAATGTCGCGCGTTTTGAGTTGGGCAACGCAATATTGCGAAATCGTGCTGAGGTAATCCGTGTTGGGCAGGAAGAGATTGCTGAACGCAATATCCTTGCCTTGTTCAAGATCGTAATTGAACGAATAGATAAGATGGTACGGATGCGCCATGCCAGACACATATCCTTCGGTCTGGAATTTGATGCTGAAGATATTTCCCGGCGGCGAAACCAGTTCGTATTTCATATCGAAGTAGCTGCTCGCTGAAATCGGTGCGGGAGCCAAGTTGTTCAACCGAGTTTTGAAATCATTGACCGCATTTGAGATAATAGCCGCGGTTTCATCGTTGAATTTTTTGACGCGTGGATCGTCGCTGCCGGTCAGCGTTGGCGTTTGAATCGTAATTTGATAACTGGTCGGCTGGCCGCTTTCCTGTGATGGCACAGATGTCAGCGTGACTTGTTGATAAAGCGGGACAGGAACCGGCGTCGAAGTCGGCGGGGGAGTCGGTGTTGCGGTCGCAGGCGCGGCGAGCCCACTGCAAGCCAATGTGGTTATCAACATAAAACTGATTGCAAAAAGAATTTTTCGATTACGTTTCATATCAGCTCCTTCAAGATCGCAATTGTTTCCTGTTTGCCGCCGTAACCATTTTCTCCGCCGGGGCCAACGCAGGATGGACAGCCATCTTTGCATTCGCATTGGCTGACTAATTCCAAAGCACGCTTGATCAATTCATCATGTATCTCGAATAATTTCTGGCTGAAGCCGATGCCCGCGGGAACTTGATCGTATAAAAACACGGTCGGGAAACCGCGAATGGTTCCTGCAGAATCGGTGTGCATTCCAAGGTCATTCGGGTCGCACATCAAAAATAATGGCGCAAGTTGACTCAACACATACGATAATCCTGCCAACCCGGAACGAATGCGGACGTTCTGTTCCGCTTTGCGGTGGCAGGATGGACACAGCGTGATGAGATTGTCGAGTCGATTCGCTTCGGCGGTTGATGTGAATGCCTTGAATGGAATCTTGTGATGGACATCGTGTTCGCGTCCGGCCTCGGGAGTGCCGCAGATTTGGCAACGGAATCCGTCGCGGGTCCGCACCGCGAGGCGGATGCGCGGCCAATCGGGACCGTAATCATTCGAGTCGTTGGTCCATGCTCCGCTGGCGCGCAGAGTCTCGATCGTCGAATCCGAAAGTGAAAGCCAATAACCGGTCGTTTGCAAATCAGTGGGCGGAAGGTCGAGCGGTTCCTCGCCGAGATTTTCCTGTGTGAACCAGCGCAGCTTTTTGAAACCGACCACCTGTGTGGTGACTTGAATTTCGCCCCAGCCTTTTTCGCCCCTCACCCCTTGCCCCTCTCCCAGCGGGAGAGGGGATGGGATGAGGGCGCGGTCATTCTCACTCAAAATTTGAATCTCGGTTTCGCGTTGCGGTTCGGTGTAGTAATCGAGCGCGACCGCAGTCAGTGTTGCGACATTCTTTTCGAGATTCAAATCATATACAAAATATTGCTGGCCCTCGTGAAGATAAATCGCATTCGGATGAACCATCCAGTATGCGCTTGCTAAATCAATTTCGCCAATCGTCTGTCGCCTATCGTCTGTGGTTTGCAAAACAACATTTTCAGGTGAAGCCGAACGAAGCGAAATATTCGCGGCAGGATATTGATCCTGCATCCAGTAATATTTTTCGTTGGAGAAATGTGCTTCGTTGTTCGACGTGAGAAACTTAAGATATTCTTCGACTGTCTGTGCGGGCAAAGAACCAAAGCCTTCGCCTTTTTGAAACGGCAGCTCGAACATCGCGCAGCGCAAATGATTAAGCAAGATCAAAAGGTGATCGGGATTGATGAGTGCCTGCTCGGGCGACTTGCCAGCAAAATAATCTGGATGATGCGCGAGGAATTGATCGAGCGGATTCGGCGATGCGATCATCATCGCGAGCGCGGGCGCTTCACCGCGTCCAGCCCGACCCGATTGCTGGGTGAGGCTTGCGATGGAACCGGGATACCCGACGAGCACCGCCGCGCCCAGCCCGCCGATGTCGATTCCCAATTCGAGGGCGTTGGTGGCGACGACAATTTTTACGCTCCCGTCGCGTAGGCCTTGTTCGATCTGGCGGCGCTGGGACGGAAGATAACCGGAGCGATAACCGCGAACCCCCTCACCCCTTTGCCCCTCTCCCAATTTTGGGAGAGGGGATTGGGTTGAAGGTTGCAAATATGTCAAAATAATTTCCACACTTCTTCGCGAACGCGCAAACACAACCGATTGAACGTTGTTCGCGAGCAAGTCTTTTGTCAGACGCACGCTTTCGAGCACAGAACTTTTTCGCAGGCCGATGGCTTCGTCAACAACGGGCGGGTTGTAAAGCAAAAAGTGACGTTCGCCGCGCGAGGAACCGTCATTATCAATTAACTCAACCGGCGATTCGATCAATCGTTCCGCGAGTTCTCTCGGGTTGCCAATCGTGGCAGACGTGAGAATGAATTGCGGATTCGCACCGTAAAATTTTGCGACGCGTTTCAACCGTCGAATTACATTCGCAATGTGCGAGCCGAACACGCCGCGGTAGGTGTGCATTTCGTCAATGACAACAAAGCGCAGATTGCGGAAGAAGTCTGCCCAGTTGGTGTGATGCGGCAGAATGCCGCTGTGAAGCATATCGGGATTTGAAAAAATGATCCGCGCGTTCCTGCGGATGGCTGGACGATGTGATTGAGGAGTATCGCCATCGTAGATGGCAGTTGGAATGTTTGAATGTTGAAACGTTTCAACGTTCAAACCTGCCAACGTAGTCAGTTGATCTTGTGCTAATGCTTTGGTTGGGAAAAGATATAGCGCGCGGGCGTCGGTGTTGGTCAGCAATGATGCAATAACCGGTAAATTGTAGGCAAGCGTTTTTCCGCTGGCGGTGCCGGTGGCAAGGACAATATTTTTCCCCGTGCGGAGGTGAGTCCACGCTTCGAGCTGGTGGCTGTAAAGGGCATCAATTCCACGCTTGGATAACGCGTCTCGAAGTGTGTCCGGCAGATCGTCCGGGAATGGACGCGTTTGCGCGGGCCGCGCGTGAGTCGTCCGCCAGATGGAAAAGTTGGGAGCGGTATCCGGGTACGTGTGCCAGAGTCGAATTAAAGAATCGAGGGACATGAATCTATAAATTGAATCGGGTTACAATTTTTGCATGAAATGGATTCGAGAAAACAAACTGATTGTATTGATGGCTTTTCATGCGATGTGGGGAATGGCCTTATGGTTGAGTATATCAAAATACGGATTGGGGATTTCAACGGACTCGGTTCATTATCTTTTTGCAGGACTTAATTTATCGCGCGGAGACGGCCCGATTTCTTTCGACGGCAGTTATGTTTTGTTATGGCCGCCGCTTTATTCGACCTTGCTGGCAATCATTCATCTGGCAACCGGACTCGATATTTTTGTCTCATCAAATGTATTGCAGTTTATTGCTTTTGCAGTTACTTCATATTGCCTGTCAATCCTTTTCCTGAAGATATTCCCCGACAATTTTTTGTTTGCAGTTCTTGGAAATATCCTTTCTGACATTGGCATCGTTGTGTTGACCACGTTCGCAGTGGTCGGTTCGGATTATGTGCACTTATCACTTGTGATGATTTTTGTCTTATTGACTTCGTTCTACATGGAGAGCCAAAAGCCGCGCGTTCTCCTAGCAATGTCGTTTGTGGGGATGCTTGCCATGCTGGATCGTTATCTTGGGATTGCTGCAATTGCGATGGGCACCATCATCGTTTTCATTTATACGCCTGGCGGCCTGTTCGTTCGCGTTTTGCGCAGCGTCCTTCTTGGACTTTCAGCTTTGCCGGCCGCGATTTGGTTTTACGTCACATCCATGATAATCGGCCCCGGACGCGCACCAGTCGGCTTTGCAGATAATTTCACTGTGTTTTCGCGGGCCATTCTTGATTGGATTCTTCAAGAACCATTGTCCAAAACTTTCCTTTCTTTTTATATCGCAGTTTTGTGGTTTGTCATCGGAGCGACGATCGTTACATTGCTTTTACTCGCCCTTCGTTATTCGTTTTTTTCAAATTATTCGACGCCGGTTCTGCTCTACGGATTGTTTTATACCCTTGCTTTGTTCGGCTCTGCTTCCATTACGTATTTCAATAAACTTGCCGGACGATTTCTCCTGCCGGTCTATATCCCCATCATCGCGTTGTTGCTGCTGTTTGTTGATGCTCTCCTCCACTTCGCGCGGGACCATGGGCCGGTTCCCCGCCGATTTGCGTCAGTCGCCGCCTTTGGAATGCTCGCCTTGATTTCATTTGGGCTTTTGCAGAATACCTTGCCGGTCGTTGTCCAATCTTTTAGTGACGGCGCGCCCGGTGACAATTATTTCAATAACCGCGCATGGAATGGGAACAGCGTGCTGCAATATTGGAGGAAGCACCCGCCGCTCGGCGATTACTTATTGTTCAGCAATGATCCCGATGCGGTTGCATTCCACACGATGCGCGATGTTTATTCCTCGCCGCACAAATATTCGGGACCGTATGGGAAGGAAGTCATTCCCCTCGATCAATATAAAGGGCAATTGTTTTCATCCGGCAAGGATGTTTACCTGATCTGGATCGAGCCAGATGATTATGATTTTCTCTATCCGGTGGGACAATTGAGTTCCATCGCGGATGTACGTGTGATTTTCAAAAGCAAAGATGGGGCTATTTATCAGTTGTTCCCCTTGCAAGAGAGTCCAAATTCTCTGTAACATCGCCCGTTGGAAGTTTGTCTTCAACCTTTATGACGCGTTCCAGGTGCAAAGTCCTGAAAGCCAGCGCGCCCAAAGCCAGCGCCAGCCAAAAGGTCACAGCGCGATACGCCAGTGTGACCACCGCCGCGTCGCCCCATTCGATGTTCAGGGAATGCAGCGCCAGTGTCATGACACCTTCCACGACGCCGATGCCGGACGGCGTGGGAGAGACGATCAGGAATAGATAAGCAATCGAAAAACCGGCGATGATCTTGCCCGGCGTGAACGGAACGTTGAAGGATAGGAAGGCGCTGGTCAATATTCCCATCAAGAGCGCCTTGTTTGCAAGCGAAAGGACAAATGGACTCAGAAGGCTGTATGGCCTTCTGGGTAGCGAGCCAAGCCCCTCGCCCATTTCCGCCGCAAATGAATGAGCGCGCTCCTCGCTGAGATATTCGCGGTGAATAAAGGGCCGGAACACGCGATTGACGATCCGCGCCATTTTTGCGAGCAGGTTTCCCAGCGCAGTCGAGGAGCGGTAGCTCAGGTAAAGTAAAAGCGCAATCACAGAAGCGAGGGAAAATAGGATCAGGGATGCAACCACTTCCTCGATACTCAGGTTTTTATGCTTGACCAAAAGGAAGATGCCAACAGCCAGGACGCATAGAAAAGCCGCCTCGTCCAGCAGGAAATATAAGGCGCCCGCGACAGTGATCTTACCGGGAGAGAGTCCACGCTTTTTCCCGTCGCTGATGAAAAGCGCAAGTCCGCCGAAGCCCGCGCTGGCCGTGACGATGCTGACAAATCCGCTGGCCGCCGCGACGAGTGCCAGTCGCTGCAGTCGTTCGCCCAACCCGAGCAAACGATAAAGCGACTGGAAGGTGAGTCCCAGCACCACGAACCAGATGCCCTGCAAGAGAACAGCTATGGCTAAAAACCATGGATTGGCCCGCTGAAGGCCGGCAGCAATATCCCGGATTTCTGAGAAGCTCAGGATGACCAATATTCCCCCAAGACACAAAATGAACACAACGATAAATTTTCTCATGCGAAAAGGATTATAACAAAAACCCTCCTCCCGAATTTGTGGGAGGAGGGTTCGCCATAAAATCCACACAAACAGCGGATAACGATTATCGCCGCCGCCCGCCCATGCCGGAGACGAGACTGACGAAGTAGAGCAATTGCAGAAGAGCCGCGGCCAACCCGGCGACGTATGTGAATGCTGCGGCGTTGAGCACGTTATTGACGCCGCGTTGTTCGTCCGCACCGGCGATGATTCCAGTTTCGGCGAGCAGGCGTTTGGCGCGCGCTGAAGCGTTCAGTTCAACAGGAAGCGTGGCGAGCGCAAAGAGCGCTCCGCCTGAAAAGACAAGCACGCCAAGCCAGGCGAGATTCGCAATTTGCAATATCAGGCCGGCAAAGATCATGATCCATCCGAGCCATGAACCGATGTTGACTGCCGGAACCAGCGCAGCGCGGAAGCGAAGCGGGAAATAATCCTCGGCATCCTGCATGGCATGACCAAGCTCGTGGGCGGCGACTGCTACCGCCGCCACCGATGGAACGTTTGCCACGCTTTGCGACAGATTCAAAACTTTTGTGCGCGGATCATAGTTGTCGGTGAGATTGCCGCCGATGCCTTGAATCTGCACGCCGTATAATCCGCCGCTCGAGATCAAGCGCTGGGCGGCTTGCGCGCCTGTCAGTCCGCTTTGCACCCGAACACGGCTCCACTTGTTATAAGCGGATTTCACATACCATGACGACAGCAAGACGAGCAGAAAGCCCGGTATCATGAAACACAAGTATGTTGGATCAAGAAAAAACATTCGTATCTCCTGCAATCAAGTTTATCATACTGGGGGCGAGGCGGCGAAGCATCTTGTTCCTACTTTGAACAGGAGACTCTTCGCTTCGCTCACATCGTCCCGATGTCCTTCGGGAGAGTGACATTTTGGTAATTACGGAATCGGAGTTGGTGTAGGCGTTGGCATCGAAGTTGGAATGGGCTGCTTGTTGAGCATGTCCGTCAAAGTTTGTATGGCCGCATCCAGTTGCGGATCGAGGCCGGCTTTGCGGTCCGCCGGGGTGCGTTGAATATAAACGTCCGGAGTCAGGCCTTTCCTGTCAATCTGGCGTCCGAGCGGAGTCAGCCAGCGCGCAATCGTGATGCGTACCGCACCCTGATTATTCGAAAGCGGGACCCAATTCTGGACGGAGCCTTTGCCATACGAAACAACACCGACCAGTTTTGCGCGTCCATAATCCTGTAACGCGCCCGCTGTGATTTCCGAGGCCGAAGCGGTTCCTTCATTGATCAGAACCACCATCGGGATTTTGGTTGCCATCCCGCCGGGGATGACGTTGTACGGCTTCTTGGTTCCGTTGCCATACTGTTCGTAAAGAACAACGCCGCTATCCTGGAACTGCGAAACGACTTCGACTGCGGTCTGCAAATATCCGCCGCCGTTGTCGCGCAGATCGAGGATCAAACCCTTTGGGTGTTGAGCCATCAAGGTCTTGAGTGTGTCGGTTAATTCCTTGGTCGTGTTATCGCCAAAAGTTGTGATTTGGACATAGGCAATTCCGTTATCCAGCATTTTGCCGGACGCGCTCGGAACCGAGATCGTTGCGCGGACGATATCAATTTCCAACGGGGCCGGTTCGCCCGAACGCAGAACAGTCAGATGGACAGTTGTTCCTGCCGGGCCAAGCACCTTTTGACGCGCGACTTCCGGATTGATGCCAGTCATATCCTGATGGTCAATGGCGATGATCTGGTCGCCAGCTTGCAGGCCGGCTTTGTCCGCGGGCGAGCCGGGGATTGGGCTTGTGATCGTAAGATATTTTCCGGTGGTGTCCACATACGCACCGATGCCTTCATAAGAACCGGCAAGTTGAGCATTCGCGTCTTTATATGTTTGCGGATCCATGTATGTGCTGTGCGGATCGCCCAGCGATTGCATCATGCCGTTGATCGCGCCTTCCATCAATTTGGTGTCGTCAACAGGCTGGTCAACATATTGCTGATGGATGATGGTCCAGGCTTCCCAGAAAGGCTGGAAAAGCGTTTGCAGGTTTTGCGGTGTGGCCGCCTGCGTCTCTGGCGATGTGGTTGGCGGAACACTACCCGGCAATTGTGCGTTTGGCAGGAAGTTAAAATTGCTAAAGGGCAGCGCATGACCCACAATAAAGCCGCCGGAGAAACCGCCTAATAATAACGCCAGTCCAATCAGGCCAAAGAGAATGCCTTTTAAAATTTTATTCACGGATGCCTCCTGGGATCACTGTAAAACTTGTGTCAGAATACCATTACGGGATTAAAGGACAATGAAACCTGTGTATAAGAGTTGTAAAAACTATGTAGGATTTATCTCAGTGGCAGAATGCGCTCTCCAGCGCATTGCTTCATGAGTCTTTAGTCTTTTTTGTGCGAAAGCTCTTCGACGCGGCGGTGAAGTTCGTCCATGGCATCTTGATCGCGCGTGTTCAGATTCTTGAAATTGTCTTTTCGCCCGCGTAAGAATGCCACCGCGATCATGGTGTTGCCCGCGATGATGACAATCACCAGGATCAGCGCAATGATGAGAACAGCCGTTGAATTCATGGATGACTCCCATTCAGCAAACCTGGCAATTCGCGCCAATCGCTGAATGCCGCATCGAAATCCGGACTCAGGGCGGACTCACCGTAACGACTCGGTACTTCAAAACCATATAGAAGCGAGTACAGGCCCAAATCTTTCGCGGCGTGTGTTGTGCGCGGCAAGTCGTCAATCATCACACACTTCGACGGATCATCCTCGCCCGCGGCTTTCATGGCGATGGTAAACGCTTCGGGGCTGGGCTTGCAGTACGGCTCCATGCGGTTGACATCAATGATGTCCGCGAAATATTTTTCGATTTGCAGTTGGCGGAGGACGCGTTGGGCGTGGGGCACATCCGCGTTGGTGAAGATCAGGTTCCGGGTCCGGAGCGAAGCGAGCACCGATTGCTGAATCGGATCGGGATGAATGTAATCTGCCAGATTCACGTTATGAACATACGCCAGATAATCCCGCACATCCATTTTGTAAGAAGCCTGAAGTCCGCGCAGCGTCGTGCCGTATTCAAGGAAAAATTTTTCACGCAGACGCGGCACGTCCGCGGCGGGGATGTTCATGCGCTCGATCATGTAGCGGCTCATGCGCTCCTTGAGCGTGGGCCACAAACCGCAGGACGCAGGATAGAGTGTATCGTCGAGATCGAAAAAGATGGTTGTAAAACGCATTTGGTTATTATAAGTCATGTCGTTGCGAGGAGGCCGGTGGTCGAGTAGCCAATGTTCTTCTGGTGTATCGAGACCAAGGCTGACGTGGCAATCTTCGCGCAGAACAGGAGATTGCTTCGCCGCAAAAAACGCGACTCGCAATGACATTATTCCCGCTATAATCGAGCCATGCCCATTCGACTTTTGTCATCCGAAGTTGCATCGCAGATCGCCGCGGGTGAGGTGATCGAACGGCCCGCCTCGGTGGTGAAAGAACTCGTCGAGAACGCGTTGGATGCCGGTGCAAAAAGCATCACCGTTTCGATTGCCGAGGCCGGACGCAAACTCATTGAAGTCGCAGATGATGGCAGCGGCATTGCATCAGATGAACTGGCGCTGGCGATTTCGCGTCATGCCACATCGAAGTTGTCGAAAGCGGATGATCTTTTTCACATCTCCACACTTGGATTTCGCGGCGAGGCGCTGGCTTCGATGGGTTCGGTCTCGCGCATGGTCGTCACATCGAAAATTGCAAAGTCGAAGGCGGGCGCGCGCATCAAAGTTGAGGGCGGACGCGAAGGAAAAGTCGAAGCGATTGGCGCGCCAGCCGGAACCGTCGTGCGCGTCGAAGATCTGTTTTACAACGTCCCGGCGCGTTTGAAATTTTTGAAAACGGATGTCACTGAGCGCCGCGCCATTGATTCATTGTTGACGCGTTACGCACTGGCGTATCCAGATGTTCGATTCAAATTATCTGAAGACACAAATGTCACACTGCAAACATCAGGCGATGGCGACCGCCGCGCGATTTTGGCCGCGTTGTATGGCGTTGAGGTCGCGAAGCAATTGTTGGAAATCAATTCTGACGAAGAAGGAATCAAGTTGTCGGGTTATGTCAGTCCCACCGCGCTGACGCGATCGAATCGCAAGGACATCACATTCTTCGTCAATGGCCGCTGGGTGCAGGATACGCCGCTGACCACCGCATTCATTCAGGCGTATCACACACTGCTGATGGTCGGGCGTTATCCGATGGGCGCGGTGTTCATCGAGATTGCGCCGGAGGAAGTGGATGTGAACGTTCATCCGGCGAAAGCCGAAGTTCGATTCCGGAATCAAGACCGCATCTTTGGATTTGTCCAACGTGCGGTTCGCCGCGGACTTTTAGCGTACGCGCCGGTTCCGGCGGTTGCACCATCATTGTGGGGCACGCGCGCGGAATCGTCACAGCAGGTTGGGATTGATTGGACGATAGCTCATGATGAAGCAGTCGAGAGTCGAGAGACGGGAGACGAGAGTCAACCGCTTCCGACTTCCGACTCCCGACTCCCGATTTCCAATCGCGTTCCTTTGCTTCGACTCATCGGCCAAATCGGTGCGACGTATCTTGTAGCCGAAGGCCCGGATGGACTCTATTTGATTGACCAACACGCCGCGCATGAGCGAATTTTGTTCGAGAAATTGATGGCGCAGCATGACATGCGGAAAATTCCATCGCAATCTTTATTAACTCCGGCTGTTGTGCAATTGCCTCCTGCAAGTGCAAAATTATTGAACGAGCAATTAGCCGTTCTGACACATTTCGGCTTTGACGTGGAGGACTTCGGCTCGAATTCTTTCCGCGTGCGCGCCGTGCCGAATTTATTCGCGGGCAGCGATCCATCCGCCGCGCTGCGCGCCATCGTCGAAGACTTTGAAGAAGATGAAGCGCCGTTACAAAATGAAATAGAAAAGAAACTGGCGGCGCGCGTCTGCAAGCGGATGGCGGTCAAAGGCGGGCAGACGTTATTGCCCGATGAACAGCGCGCTTTGCTGACCGATTTGGAGAATTGCGACTCGCCGCGCACCTGTCCGCATGGCAGGCCGACGATGATTCATTTGTCCGTGGATATGTTGGAGCGTCAGTTCGGGAGAAGAGGGGCGAGGTAGTCTGTCACTTAATAAAATAGATTTTATGTGAAAAGAGTTGGCACCTACCGTTATTGGCGTTCATATCATATGATAAAAGGTTTTGTCGATATGGCTTTTATCCCTGTTCGGAGAATTACTATATGAAGAAAAATCAGCAATTGAAGCAAGTTGCTCTTTCAATCTTTGAGTTGCTTCTGTTTATCTTATATCTTCGCTTGCGGGCATTAGATTCTCAGTCTATTCATGCACCGCGTATTTCTTTTGGCGATACTCGTGATTATTTACTTATTGCTTCGCAATCGCTTTTGTCACCCAATTTCTGGTTGTCAGACAAGCCATTTCTTATTCCTTTGTTTTTCAAGGTTCTCGGCGGCAATCCCAATGTAATATTTATGGTTCAGTTGTATCTCTCAATCTTTTGCTGGGGAATTTTGGCAGTTGCATGCGCGTCTGTAATCCGTTCCTACCCATTAAAGTTTGTTGCTTTTGCTACTATCCTCGGATTCAGTCTTAGCCAGGAAATTGTCTTGTGGGATTCCCTTCTATTGAGCGAATCACTTCATTTCTCCATTGCAGCCTTGTTTTATTCCTCCGGGTTTTGGCTGGTCAAGAAATGGGGAAAATTCCAGGTTGTTTTGTTTATCCTCCTGGCTGCGCTGCTAGCCTTTGTTCGTGATCCTAACGCATATATGCTCTTAATGGCAGGTGTGATCTTGTTGGTTTTGATGGTATTCACCCAATACCGACTCAGACTGTTATTAATTGGTGGCGCTTTTATTGCTATTTTTATCGTTTCATATGCAATGTCATCTGCTGGAGGACACTCTTATACTCCACTACTAAATATTATCGGTATGCGCATACTACCCAATCAGGAATATCTCGCGTATTTTGAACAGCAAGGCATGCCAGTCTCCAGTGCTTTATTGGAGCGCACAGGAACAGCAAGCTTCTGGGATGGCCTAGCCATGCTTAAAGATCCACGCCTGGACACATTTAGAGGTTGGGTAAAGGAGCATGGAACCATTGCCCTTGTTAAATTCCTTTGGCATTACAAGGCGGATGCCATCCAAAAACCTTTAAATAATCCGGTATCTGTATTGGCCCCCAACTTGTACTATTATTCTGCCACGGGTTTTACGCCGATCTTGGAAGGAACGCGCTTGAGTGAGCTGTTGTACCCAATGCGCTTTGGAGTTATCTTGTTTTGGCTGGCAAATATGTATGCGGCTTTTATCATTGCTTTTGCTTTCCAACAGAGAAAGGCAATATGGTTGTTTCCTCTACTAATGATTCTACTCGCATACCCTCAAATTATATTCATATGGAATACTGATCCGAACGATATTTTGAGGCACGCTTTGCATCTAAATGTCCAGTGGCGGTTGGGGCTTTGGCTATTGGTGTTTTTCTCTGTGGATTACTGTATTCCTTTGCTTATCTCAAAGTTGCAGGAATTCTCGAAAAACCTTAAAAGACGTTTTGCTGCGTCCTGATATTTGCTTTAGAATCCAAGTTTATAGCCTTGGCATGGTCTTTCCTGACCTCGGCAAATACACACAGAACGATGTCCCCACACCCATCTTGCTTTTGACTTCCATGCGACCGCCATGTCCCTGCACAATTTGTTTGCAGATGGAAAGTCCAAGCCCGGTGCCGATGGCTTTGCCTTCCGTCTCGCGCACGCGATAGAATTTCTCGAACAAGTGGGACATGGCATCCTCCGGGATGCCCACGCCGGTATCCTGAACGGAAATGCAAAACTCGTTTTCCCCTGCTTCCGCCGCCAGCGTGACCGATCCATTAGGACGATTATATTTAATTGCGTTGCTCAATAAATTCAAAACGACCTGTTTGATTTTGTCGCGGTCGGCTTCGAAGGCGGGCAATCCATCGGGAGCTTCAATGTGGATTTGTATCTTTTCTTCCTCGGCTTTGGAGTTCATAATGTCCTTGCATTCGAAGAGCAAATCCGCGACGTTGAAACTGGCCTTGTGGAATTGCACGCGTCCCGATTCGAGTCGGGCCAAATCGAGGAACGATGATGCCAAAGAGTTGAGCCGCAGCGTCTCATTGTAAATATTGTGAATGATTTGCTCCTGTTGTTCGCGCGACATTTCCGGCCGCAGCAAAAGATAGGTTGCGGTGCTCAATGATGCCAGCGGCGTGCGGAGTTCGTGAACGAATTCCGAGATCAAGTCCGATTGCTGGAACAGGCGCGCATTCTCGATGGCGACCGCCGCCTGCGCGCCCAGAACCGACAGCATCGATTCGTCGCCTTCCGTGAATTTCCCGTGTTCCTTGTTTAACGCTTCCAGCACGCCAACGACTTTATTCTTTGTGATCAACGGCACGCCCAGCAGCGATTGTGTCGGGCGGCCTGTCAACTGATCCACGGTGCCAAAGAAACGCGGATCTTCCTGTGCGTTGACGATCCGCACTGATTTGCGGTTGATCACGATCCAGCCCGCGATGCTCCCTTCGAGCGGCACGACCAGGCCGCGCATGGTCGGTTCGTCGAGGTTGGTCGCAACCTGGAAATACAACTGCCGCGTCAGGTTGTCGTAGAGCAAAATCGAGGCCGCTTCCGAGCCGCTGACTTCAGCCGCGGCGCGCACGATCCGTTCGAGCAAAATGTCCAGGTCGAGGGTGGAGGCGAGATCGCGGGCAATCTCGATCAGGCGGCGATAGCCGTCCAAACGTTGAGTTTTGATTTCAGCCATTTCCTACCAGCTCCGCAATCGCGGGAATAATATCGGCCACATCTCCCTGAAGGACGGAGTCTGCGCGCACATCGAGATACGTGGGGGAATTGTTGATGATGACCAAATGTGCTCCTCGATCCAATGCCTGCATCGGCAGACCCGCGACCGGCAGCACCTCCAGCGAAGAACCGGCGACTACCATCAAGTCACATTCGCGGCTGGCGCGCTGCGCGTTGAACCAGGCTTTTTGCGGCAATTGCTCGCCGAACAGGATCACGTCCGGCTTGAGCACCGCACCGCAATGCGGGCAATGCGGGATTTCGCCTTTTTCAACAAACGGTTTTAAATAAGGAGTCGACTCCACTTGTTGAAAACACTGAGTGCACGATAGAGTCGCTAATGAACCGTGCAATTCGATTACATTTTTCGATCCGGCTTTTTGATGGAGCAGGTCAATATTTTGCGTGGCAATCGAGCGGATGTGCCCGCGGCTCTCGAGTTCAGCCAGCGCCAGATGCGCACCGTTGGGCTTCGCTTCGAAAATTTGATTCGCCAGCGGATGGAACCATGCATAGAATTTTTCCGGATTCGTGCGGAAGGTGTTCAGCGAGGCGACTTCCATCGGTTCATCGCGGGACCATAAGCCGGTTCCCTCTGAACGGAAATCGGGGATGCCCGACGGGGTGGAAATCCCGGCCCCGGTCAGGACGACCGCGCGCTTTGCTTTGCTAAACAATTCGGCAGCAAACTCAATCCCATCCTTGATTGATGCCGGAAACGACTTCATTTAGCTTTTTCTCGCTCGATGATTTGATCGGCGATTTTCAGGATTTGCTGTGAAGTGATGTTTGTGGGTTGAGAGAAAATGGCCGGCATGTTGACGCGCGTGGCGGCCATGAACATTTCAGGCGCGGGAGTCAACGTGGCAGCAATCGAATGGCCCAAATTCTTTTGGACTTCGGTCCACGGCATCTGCGTCTCTGAGCGGACGCGGTTATTCAAAATCACGCTGATGCTCATGCGGTCAATGCCGAGGTCGGCTATTTCATCAAGCAGCATTTTTGTGTGTGTAATGGTGTTCGGCAAACCTTCCACCACGACGATTCGATCTGTGCAAAGCGGAAGAATTTTTTGCACGAAAGGCGGCAGACCCGATCCAAGGTCGAGAACAACGAAGCGCGCCAGCATTGCAAGGCGCGTGACTAAAATCTCGTAATGATCGGTCTGGCTGGTCAACTGTATATCGCGTGGGTTTTCGGACGCCAGCAATAATTTCAACCCCGAGTTATGCGGCACAAGCATCGAACTCACTTTTTCGCGCGTGATCTCTGCGGGTGTGCCGCTGAGGAGTTCATTCAATCCATTTTGCCGCGGGGTTCCCAAATCCATGCCAAGCGTTCCCTGGCCGGGAGTCAATTCGGCGAGGACGACATCTGACTGTACCCGCGTGAAGAGCGCACCTGCCAGATTGGACGCAAAGGTGGAAACACCCAGCCCGCCGCGCGCAGACAACACGCCGATGACGCGTCCGTGATGTTCGTGCTGGCTTGTTTCCACTTCATCCACGTTCCTGGCGCCGACGCGCGCCAGCAGCGCCCGGACGTGAGCCTGCAATTCAGCCGGATGTGTGGGCTTGGTCAGGTAATCATCCGCGCCAGCTTCGAAGCCGGTAACTTTATCATCCAGTTGAGATTTGGCAGTGAACATCAAAACAGGCGTTGATTTGGTGGTGGGGTTTTTGCGGAGCCGGCGCGCGACCTCGTAACCATCCATGTCGGGCATCATTACATCGAGCAGGATGATATCCGGCTTCTCGTTGAGAGCCTTGGAGAGTCCTTGTTCGCCGCTTGTTGCCGCGCTGATCTCATAGCCTTGTTTTTGCAGCAGCAATCCAACCAGCCGCAGGGTATCAATGTCATCGTCAACAATCAGAATTTTTTCTGACATTTCTCCTCACATCCTACTTTTGAAGTCTAGCATAAAGGGAATGTTCAGGCAAGCTATCCAATGAATTGTACCTCCTAATTAATGTTTTTCTGACGCGCAGGTGCTATAATCCTCCTCGCAACGGGAAGTTTTTCCGTCCAGGGGATGACAGGCTTCGACGGGAGAGGCTGGTCCCGGAATGCGAGCCGAGCGGCGCCGAACTCGTAAAATCAGCGCAAAACATCAAGTGCCAATAACACTTCCTATGCTGCTATGCCCCTCGCTGCATAAGCGATCTGTGTAACAGCCAGTCTCCTTTGATGAGACTGCGTCCACCGTCCTCGTGCTCCACCCGGTGACGGATTGGGCGAAACAATGGTGGAGTGCCGCGCACAACTCCGCTACGTGCGCCTAAGATCAGCGGATGGCTGCAGGGTTACTGGCCCGCCGAGATCCCTGCGGTGACTAACTTCGGCAGGCTACGCTCGTAGATTTCCGAGGGTCGATTCTTTCGGACGCGGGTTCGATTCCCGCCATCTCCACTCGAACGTACGATCTGATGGTCGTACGTTTTTGTTATCATTGGGCATTATGATTCGAAAACGCATTGCATTTCTATTTTTGATCTTGACGACCGCGGCTTGCGCGCCAACAACCGCGACGCCGACACTTTTGCAGCAGACTCCGACTTCAAGCGGCACGCCGACAATTGAGCTTTCTCTCACGCCAAGTGTTGTTCCGTCAACTCCCGCACCGACAGCGACCTTCGCTCCCGCGCCGCGCGACTTCACCGAAGAGTTTAACGGAAGTCTGCCTTATTGGGCATTTACGCAAGTTGATAACGGGAATCCGTTTCCGGGTCCGAGTGTGGAGGCGGGATATTTGGTTTTCGATTTGCCCGCGCCTGACCAATGGGCATATGCTTTATACGGCGGCCCGGACTATGCCGATGTCCGCGTGGACGCGCAGGTCGAACTCCGGTCTGGCGATGACGGCGCGGTTGGCGTTGTCTGCCGTTATAGCGAAAAGAATGGCTGGTATGAATTCAATATTTATGCCGATCAAACCTACACATTGCTTTTCGGCCAATGGCTGGCTCAAGGTGTGGCGCGCTACATGCCAGTTTTCAAAAGCAGTTCGGAGAAAATCAAGAGCGGTTCGAATGAAATCGGTTTGCTTTGTCAGGGCAATGTGCTGACGCCTTTCATCAACGGCGTTCGGATGAGACAATGGCAGGAGAAGAAGTATGGCCTGCAACAAGGCAAGATTGGAGTCTCTGCTTCGTCATTTCAAAATGTTCCTTTTATCGCCGCGTTTGATTGGGTGAAGGTGAGTGCCCCCTAACCCTCCCCAAATTCTTTTTGAATTTGGGGAGGGTGTCACGGAGTGACGGGTGGGCAGCTAATGTAATTTCTACACTGCGTTAACGTTTTTCTTGCATCCCTCGTGTATGCTATGGCAGATTACTAAAGAACGAGGAGTTGAAGCTATGGGAAAAATCATTGGTATTGACTTGGGAACGACCAACAGCGTGGTAGCCGTCATGGAGGGCGGCACACCGACTGTTATCTCGACTGCGGAAGGCGGACGCTTATGCCCGTCTGTCGTGGCGTTCAATAAAAATGGGGAGCGCCTCGTCGGTCAGACCGCGAAGCGGCAGGCTGTTGTAAATTCAGAGAACACAATCTATTCCATCAAGCGTTTCATGGGCCGCCACTACGAAGAGACTGAAGTGGAACGCAAGATGGTTCCATTCGAAGTGGTCAAGGGATCGGCGGACGATGTAAAGGTGAAGATCCCGGTCACGGGCCGCGAATACAGCCCGCAGGAGATCAGCGCCATGATCCTGGCGAAACTCAAAGCGGACGCCGAGGCATATCTTGGCGGGTCGGTAACTCAAGCTGTCATCACGGTACCCGCGTATTTCAACGACAGCCAGCGCCAGGCCACGAAGGATGCGGGCCGCATTGCCGGTCTCGAAGTGATGCGTATCATCAACGAGCCGACCGCGTCCGCACTTGCTTATGGCCTCGACAAAAAGAAGAATGAAAAGATTCTGGTCTTCGACCTCGGCGGCGGCACGTTCGATGTGTCGGTACTTGAAGTTGGGGAAGGTGTGATCGAAGTCAAAGCCACGAACGGCGATACACATCTCGGCGGCGATGACTGGGATCAGCGCATTGTCAATTGGGCCGCGGACGAATTCAAACGCGAACAAGGCATTGATATTCGCAATGATCGCCAGGCATTACAGCGTCTGCGCGAGGCTGCGGAGAAAGCCAAGATCGAATTGTCATCGGTCATGGAAACAGAGCTCAACCTGCCGTACATCACGGCGGATGCGTCCGGGCCGAAGCACATGCAATTGAAGCTGAGCCGCGCCAAGTTCGAGCAGATGACCGAAGATTTGATCAACCGATGCCGCAAACCATTTGAGGCGGCGTTGAGCGACGCGGGGTTGAAGGCGTCCGATTTGGATGAAGTCGTCCTGGTCGGCGGTTCGAGCCGCATGCCGATGGCCCAGGACTTGGTCCGCAAATTGACAAACGGCAAAGAGCCGAACAAGGGAGTCAATCCCGATGAAGTCGTCGCGGTCGGCGCAGCGATTCAAGGCGGCGTGCTCGGCGGCGAAGTTAAGGATATTTTGCTGCTGGATGTAACTCCGCTTTCGCTCGGTGTTGAGACGCTGGGCGGCGTGATGACCAAGATGATCGAACGCAACACGACGATTCCGATCCGCAAGACCGAGACATATTCAACGGCGGCGGATAATCAAACCGCTGTGGACATTCATGTTTTGCAAGGCGAGCGCCCGATGGCGGCGGATAACATGTCGCTTGGACGATTCAGACTCGATGGCATTCCGCCTGCGCCGCGCGGCATCCCACAAGTTGAAGTGACGTTCGATATTGATGCCAACGGTATTTTGCATGTGACCGCGAAAGATAAGGCCTCTGGCAAAGAGCAAAAGGTAACCATCACGGCTTCGACGAACTTGAACAAGAACGATATTGATCGCATGGTGCAGGAAGGTCGCCAGCACGAAGCGGAAGACAAGCAGCGCCGCGAGTTGATCGAGGCGAAGAACAACGCCGATAACATGGCGTATCAACTCGAAAAGACTCTGCGTGAGCTGGGCGATAAAGTTCCGTCGAACGAACGCTCGAACATCGAGGCCAAGATCAACGATCTCAAGCAGGCCGCGCAGACAGACGATGTCAATCGCATCAAGAAGGCCACGGACGATGCGCAGAACGCCTTCCACGCGCTGAGCCAGCAGTTGTATGCTCAAGGCCAGCCACAGGCGCAAGGACAACCGCAAGGCGGCGGACCGTCCACTCCGCCAAACGATGGCGATGTGATTGATGGCGAAGTGAAAGAGTGACGCTTTAGCGTCATTGCGAGGAACGGAGTGACAAAGCAATCTCGTATATTTGATGCCTACTTGGGATTGCCACGGCACCCGCTTCGCTCGGCCCCGCAATGACATATTAAATTCAAACAGGCGACCGTTGAAAGATGGTCGCCTGTTTGCTTTTCGATTATCTGTTTTGGTTTTATATGCCCAATCTATGTTCACCCAAAGTGCATTGCCGCGCCAACGATCAGCGCAATTTGCCCGAGATGATAAGCAATAATATTCAACAACCGTCCATTCTGAATTGGGGATGCAAACCGGTTCCATGCCAGAATAATATCTGAAATATAAAACAGAAATGCGCCAACGCTCACCAAAGCCGCTGCACCCGCCTGCCAATTCGAATGAACGAGGGTCCGCATGGCGAAGAACAGCATCGTGCTGATGGTCAATCCATATACCTCGACGGGCAGGATCAGCCCATTCATTCCCTTGGATCGCAAAGCAAGAACCAATCTCTGCAAAATCCGAATGGCGCTTAAAAATATCATCGCGGCGAGGAAAACATCCCAAATGTCAAAGGGAACGGCTTCATTGTTAAAGCCGGCGATATATGCGATGTGAGCGAATAAGAATGCGACAAGCCCCGGCAGAAACAAACGATCTGGTGAAAGCAGGAACACATCGCCCATCAAAGAAAAAAGTATCCCAATGCCAAACCAGAGCAAAGCGCCATGAAGCCTTGTCCCTGCATAAAGCCATGCAAACAAGAGGATCATGACTGTTGGTTTGGCGAACATCTCCGCCTTTCTCCATTCTTTGAAGGTTGCGATCCAGTCCAGGATCGCCGAACCGGAAACCAGGAAAAGCAAGGTAATTGCCATCATCCCTCCAGACTACTTCTTGATCTTATAGCCTGACCGTTCAACACATTCTCGTTATTGCGCCAATCTTTTTTCGCCCTTACTCGATATTCAAATTATAGTCCCCGTTTTGTTTTATAATCTTTTCCATGTCCAAACGCCTTACCGGTATTCTTGCCGTGCCTGTGCTGGTTGTCCTTGCTGTTGGCGTGTATTACATTCCGCCGGTGCATGAACGCCTCGCCTGGCGTCTCGACGATTTTCGAACGCGCATCATTTATTATTTCAGGCCGCCCGATCAAGCCGCCTTTCTGCCAGAAATCTCACAACAAGTTGCAATTGATTCCATTGTCCACGCGACGATGGACGCGTATTCGACGGCGCAGGCGATTTCATTGACGCCGACTCCGTTGCCGGGTCCGACCGCGACGCCCACGGTCACGCCGGAACCGTTACCGGCTACCGTTTCATTGAGCGGAGTCAAATACGAAGACCAGTTCAACCGCTGGAATTATTGCGGTCCTGCGAACTTCGCCATGGCGCTGACATTCTGGGGCTGGAACGGCAACCGCGATGTGATCGGCAAAGCCGTCATGCCGGGCAATACAGATAAGAACGGCCTGCCCGCCAACATGGACAAGAACGTGATGCCGTATGAACTTCAGGATTATATTTCGGCGAATGTGCCGGACATGTCTTCTGTGCTGCGCTACGGCGGCGACATTGGTGTGATCAGACGATTGGTTGCAGGCGGTTTCCCGGTGATTGCAGAAAAAGGCGAATACCAGCGCGACACAACTGGCAGTCTCAGTTGGATGGGACATTATCAATTCATCACCGGCTACGATGATGTTACGCAAACGCTTCTGATTCAAGATACCTATTTGGACGGCCCGAACTTTAAAGTGCCATACACAAAATTCATGACCGACTGGCGCAGTTTCGATTACATCTTTGTCGTGGTTTATCCGACAGATCGCGAATCAGAAGTAATGACCTTGCTTGGGCCGTACGCGGATGACAAATGGGCGCTGCAACATGCTCTGCAAGTTGCGACTGCGGACGCGCAAACGCTCACCGGCGTTGACCAGTTTTTCGCGTGGTTCGATATTGGCACGAGTCATGTTCAGTTGCAGGAATATGCGGATGCTGCGTCCGCATACGATTATGCTTTTCAACTTTACGCCAATCTTCCCGCCGATTACGCAACGCGTCCGTGGCGCATGATGTGGTATCAGACCGGCCCATACTTTGCATATTTTTATTCCAACCGTTATCAGGATGTGATCAACCTTGCGAACATCACGCTGACCTACAATATCACCAAACCGGTTTTGGAAGAAAGTCTCTACTGGCGCGGACGCGCCGAAGCCATCACCGGCAATCCGCAAGCCGCGATCAAAGATTACCGCGCCGCGCTGGTTGTGCATCCGAATTATTCGCCCGCGGTGCAGGGATTGCAGGATTTGGGAGTTAGTCCGTAGTTGGGTAGTTAGATAGTTGCGTAGTTTGATAGTTTGATGGTTCGATGGAGGAGGAGAGGGTATGACTAAGATTGAACGTTTTGAAGATTTGCAGAGTTGGCAAAAGTCACGACAGCTCGTGAATTCAATTTATGACTTAACTGAATGTCAAAGATTTGCCAAAGACTTTCATCTTCGCGGTCAAATTCAGGACGCAGCCGGGTCAGTTATGCACAACATCGCTGAAGGTTTCGATGCTGGAACGAATCTCGAATTTATTCGCTTTCTCAAGATCGCAAGACGTTCTGCCAGTGAAGTTCAATCTGAACTTTATTTAGCACTCGACCGTAATTACATCAACCAAAATGAACTTGATTCAGCTTACAATCTAGCAACCGAAACCAAACGTCTTATCAATGGCATGATCACTTATCTCCGAAAATCCAAACATTCTCCTGATCGTTCAACTACTTAACTACTAAACTATGTAACTATGAAACTATTGCACTTTGCCGATGCCCACATTGACATGGCCAACTATGGCCGCCACGATCCCGAAACGGGATTGCCTCTGCGTGTGCTCGATTTTCTCAAGTCGCTCGATACGATTGTGGATACAGCCATCGCCGAAAAAGTGGATATGGTCATCTTTGCGGGCGACGCGTACAAAGATCGTTCGCCCGCGCCGACGTTTCAACGCGAATGGGGAAAGCGGATTATTAAATTATCGCAAGCAAAGATTCCGACGTTACTTTTGGTCGGCAATCATGACCTTTCGCCTGCGATCGGACGCGCTCATGCGATCCAGGAATTTGATACATTGCAAGTGCCTTATGTCAAAGTGCTGGCAAAGCCTGAATTGCTAAGTCCAAAAGATTTGTGGGATTTGCCGGTTCAAGTCATTGCCTTGCCGTGGATTTCGCGCTCCGGTTTGATGGCCGCGATGGATACAACTGACACGCCGTTGGAAGAAGTTTTTTCGAACCTCGAATTGCAAATATCGGGCTGGGTCAACGCGTGGCTGAAAGAAATTGATTCGAGCCTGCCGACCATTTTGACCGCGCACGCGTCCGTCCAGGGTGCGATGTTCGGTTCGGAGCGGATGGTCATGCTGGGCGCGGATTTGGTTTTGCCAGCTTCATTGGTAAAAGATAATCGTTTTGATTACGTTGCCCTCGGCCACATCCATAAACCGCAGGATGTCAACAAAGGTGCGCATCCGCCTGTGATTTATCCCGGCTCCATCGAACGCGTCGATTTTGGCGAAGCCGCCGATGATCGTTTTTTTGTCATTGTGGATGTGCAAAAAGGAAATACAAAAGTTGAGTGGAGGAAGCTCACGGGCGCGCGCCCATTCGTTGAGCGGCGAGCCGTTATCCGGTCCGGCGAGAACGTGACTGAGATTTTGATCGCCGCGCTGCCGAAGTCAAAAGATTTGGACGGTGCCATCGTCAAGCTGACTGTCGAATATCCGCGCGAATATGATTCATTGATTGATGAAGCCGCACTGCGAAAACACGCGGAAAACGCGTTCGAGTTTCATCTGGTAAAACGCCCGCAGACCGAAGCGCGCATTCGCCTGTCTGCGGATCAAACTGTCAACAGTTTATCTCCGCTCGATTTGCTGGATCAATACTGGCACGCCGCGAATGCCGACCCGTCCGATGCAGATGCTTTGCAAAAACTGGCCCGCGAAATTTTATCGGACGATAACGAAAATCCCGATGATGCGTTATAAATAAGGCAGGTTTTGACCAATTCATAAAAAGGAGATTGCAATATGAGACTCAATAAGAATCTTGCGATGATCTTGCTGGCAGTCTATCTGATCGTGGTCGGGTTGGAAGGCCTGGGTTTGACTTTCAGCCTGCTGCCCATTATCGCCGCCCTCTGTGCGCTGGTCGCGGGCATCCTGTTGTTGATAAATCGCTAGGCCGCAACAAAATACAGCCTCCCATTTTTGGGAGGCTGTACCTTTCTATTTGACGCGGTGTTTCTCCTTCTGTAAACTTCACGCATCTTCGACTGAACGGAAAGGGACTTCGGTATGACACAACAGAAAAATTTCGTTCGCCCTCCCATGTCAACATTTCGACAAATTCTGTTGAGTTTTTTCTGGTTCTCGACCAACATGATGTGGTCGGCGATTTTGATTATTACGATGCCGAGCCAGATCAAAGCCGCAGTGGGCGACGCGACCAAAGGCAGCGCGCTCGGACTCGCCCTCGGAGCGGGTGCATTCATCTCGATGCTTGCCGCGCCGATTTTTGGCGCGCTCTCCGACCGCATCCGCTTGCCGGGCGGGCGGCGCAAACCGTGGATCGTCATCGGAACGATTGGCAACGTTTTGGGCCTGGTTGGTCTCGCATATTTGATTCAGCCGGGACATCCGGAATCAGTGGTTGGGTGGAGTGTTGTATTTCTCTTTGTTGAATTATTCAATAATATTGCGACCGCGCCATACAGCGCGTTGATTCCCGATTTGGTTCCCGCCGAGCAGCGCGGCTCTGCTTCCGGCTGGCTCGGATTGATGACCATGCTCGGAACATTCGGCGGCGGCGTGATGGGTTTCTTCATTGACTCGTTGGGCATTCCCGCCGTTTACTTCATTTTGATAGGCGTGATGCTGCTGGGCGCAATTGTCACCGTTTTCGGTGTGAACGAATTGGATGTCCCGTACGAAATCCAGCCCTTCCATTTCGGCGAATTTATGCGTGGTCTGATCGATCCGTTCAAACATTCGGATTTCACGTGGGTCTTTTTGACTCGCCTTCTCGTCACGATGGGCATCTTTACCGTTCAGGAATTTATTCAATATTATCTTGGTGACGTGATCGGCTCGCCGTATATGCTTGCGGGCTTTGGTCAGGTTGCAAGTACGGCGGAAGAAGCCGTGTCATTCTTTTTGCCCGCGCTTCTTTTGGGCGCGATCATCACCACGCTTGTGGCTGGTGTACTTTCCGATAAATATGGCCGCAAGCTGATGGTGTATGTCTCCGGCGGGTTGATGGGATTCGTCTGCCTCGTGTTCGTTCTTTTCCATTCATTTACGCTCGCTGTTTTGATGGGTGTGGTCTTCGGACTCGGTTACGGCGCGTACGAAAGCGTGGATTGGGCGCTCGCCTCCGATGTGCTTCCTTCGATGGACGATTACGCCAAAGACATGGGCGTATGGCATGTCGCAATGGTTTTGCCGCAGGTCATTGCCACGCCGATTGCCGGTTTTCTGCTCGATAACTTTCAGCGCGTTGGCAAGGTGCAAAACATCCCGAATCTGGGCTATACCGTGATCTTCCTCGTCGCTGTTGTCTACTTTATCTTTGGCACAGTCTTCGTTAAGCAAATTAAAAAAGTGCGGTGATCAATCATGCGGCGGAAAACTCCGCCGCATGATTTTTTATCCATGAATATCGTTCAGCTCGATCTTTCGAATCCCCATCTGGTCAAAGACTTTTTGGACCTGCCATTTCGCATTTATCGGGATATCCCACAATGGGTCCCGCCTTTGCAGATGGACGAACGCCTCAAACTGGACCCGAAGCGGAATCCGTTCTACAAGCATTCCCAGGCTGCGTTCTTTCTCGCCCACGACGGGACGCGTCCTGTTGGTCGCCTCGCGGCTCTTGATAATCATCGCTACAACGAATTCAACAAAACCAACACTGCCTTCTTTTATCTGTTTGAATGCGAAAATAATTTCCGGGCGGCAACAGATTTATTCAGCGCCGCGTTTGATTGGGCGCGCTCGCGCGGCTTGAATGAAATCATTGGGCCAAAAGGTTTCACTCCGCTCGATGGGTTGGGATTGTTGGTCAAAGGCTTCGAACATCGTCCCGCCTTTGGACTGCCCTACAATCCCGAATATTATGTCCCGCTTATCGAAGCGCAGGGATTCAAAACGCATAGTGAAGCTGTCTCCGGTTATCTCAACCCGCAGATCCCGTTCCCGCCACGTATCCATCAATTAGCCGGGCGACTTGCACGGCGCCGCGGGCTGCGAATTGCTCGATGCAACACGCGTCGGGAATTGCGCGCATTGATTCCACATATCAAAGAACTCTACAATGCAGCCATCGAGGGGACAACCGGCAATACGCCGCTGACAGATGAAGAAGTGGACAGCATGGCGAATCAAATTCTGTGGCTGGCTGATCCGCGCTTAATCAAATTGGTGATGAAGAATGACAAAGCTGTTGGCTTTATGTTTGCTTATCCCGATGTCTCTGCCGCTCTGCAAAAGACACGCGGACGACTTTTCCCGTTTGGCTGGCTGACTCTTTTGCTCGAACTGCGCCGCACCGATTGGATCAACATCAACGGCGCGGGGTTTTTGCCCGAATATCGCGGCTCCGGCGGAACGGCGATACTTTACAGTGAAATGTTCAAATCGGTTTCGGAAAATCCGCGTTGTCATCATATTGATATCGTTCAAATTGGGACGGAGAACGAAGACATGCAGCGCGAAATGCGGAACTTCGGCGTGGATTTTTATAAACTGCATCGCGTCTATCAACGCCATTTGTAATCTGTCATTGCTGCCACCGTTGGTCGAGTAGCCCGAAGGGTATAACGCTCTGCACCCTTTCAGGGTCGAGACCAAGGCAGCAGGGCGATTTCAACATTGGAGCAAGAATGGATTTTACAGAAGACACGGGTTTACTAATCAGGGCATTACGTTTTTCGGCAGACAAGCATCGTTACCAGCGCCGCAAGGATCAGGCACAATCGCCTTACATCAATCATCCAATCGAAGTTTCTCAGCTTCTTTGGGAAGTCGGCGGCGTGCGTGATGTCAGTGTTCTTTTAGCGGCGCTGCTTCATGACACGATTGAAGACACGCAAACAACTCCCGATGAGATTCGCAAGTTGTTTGGTGATGAAGTTCTATCGCTTGTTCTCGAAGTAACTGACGACAAAAGCCTGCCGAAAGCCGAGCGCAAACGTCTGCAAATCGAGAACGCGCCGCATAAGTCGGTTGGCGCAAAACTGATCAAGCTGGCGGATAAAAGCTGTAATGTGCGCGATATGGTCGGCTCCCCGCCGAAGGATTGGCCGCTGGAGCGCCGCCGCGAATATTTGTTGTGGACGGAGCAGGTTGTTGCTGGTCTGCGCGGCACGAATATGGCGCTCGAAGCATATTACGAACGCGAACTATTAAGCGGAAAAATGTTACTAGGCATCGCCTGATTTGCCCCGTAAGATGGTCATTGGAGGTCCTTATGACCATCATTGTAGCTGATACCACCTGCGGCTTGCCCCGCGAGTTATTGAAGCAGCGCGGCATTCCGCTTATCCCACAAGTCGTGATGTTTGGGGACCAAAGTTATCACGACGATAACGAATTGGACACTGCCGCGTTTTTGCAAAAGCTGAAGGCTTCCACCGCGTTGCCAAAAACTGCCGCGCCAGAACCGACGCTTTATTATCCGATCTTCCAACAAGCGCAGGAAAAAGGCGAATCAGTGATTGTCATTGCGCCGACATCCAAAGCCAGCGGAACTTTGCGTTCGGCGGAAATCGCCGCGCAGGATTTTCCTCAAGCCGATATTCGCATCATTGACACGTTGACGATTGCAGGCAACCTCGGTTCGCTCGTGTTGATGGCGGATCAATGGGCAAAGGAAGGCGCAGACGCGGATACGATTGTCAGACGCGTCAACGAAATGATCCCGTGCGAGCGGACTTATTTCCTCGTTGCCACG
The DNA here is from genome assembly GCA_021824575.1 of Chloroflexota bacterium. Classification (GTDB taxonomy): domain Bacteria; phylum Chloroflexota; class Anaerolineae; order Anaerolineales; family Villigracilaceae; genus Fen-1038. The sequence goes on along the minus strand of JAKAKJ010000080.1, from coordinate 44,903 downwards.
TTGGAATATCTTCAAAAAGGCGGACGCATCGGCGGTGCGAAGGCGTTGGTGGGCGAGTTGCTGCAGGTTAAACCAATCCTTTCGATTTGCAATGGACAAGTCGAGCCGTTCGAGCAGCAGCGGACAAAGAAACGCGCAGTCGCGCGCTTGATCGAAATCGTCAAGGAACAATGCCCAAAATCAGATGACGCGTATCTATGCGTGATGCAGGCCGATGCCGAGGAGGAAGCCTGCGAATTGGCGACCAGTCTCAAGTCCGAGGTGGGATGCGCTGAAATCCCAATTTATGAATTGCCTCCAGCTATTGTGACTCATGCTGGGCCAGGCGCACTGGCGGTCGGCTTCTTTATCTGATGGTATAATTTCGCCGCTTAACGCGCAAATTTCCACGATCGTGGTTACAAGTAAGGAGCTTGTATGTCAGGTCATTCCAAATGGTCAACCATCAAACGCAAAAAGGGCGCGGCGGATGCCAAGCGCGGCGCGGTCTTTACGCGGCTGACGCGTGAAATCGTCATGGCCGCACGCGATGGCGGTGGTGATCCCGAATCCAATTTCCGCTTGCGGCTGGCGGTGGATAAAGCGCGTGCCGAGAACATGCCAAAAGACAATATCGAGCGCGCCATCAAACGCGGCAGCGGTGAAGATAAAGATGGCGCGGTGTTTGAAGAGCTTATGCTCGAAGGTTACGGCCCACATGGTTCGGCCATTTTGGTTTCGTGCGTGACCGATAATCGTAATCGCACGGTTGCCGATCTTCGCCACACGTTCACGCGCGTGGGCGGCAACATGGCCGAAGCTGGCGCGGTGGCCTGGCAGTTTGACCGCAAAGCATATTTTTCCTTCCCATCCAGCCAGATGTCCTTTGAAAGGGCATTTGATCTTGCAGTTGTGGCTGGCGCGGATGATGCAATTGATTCCGGTGACTCAGTGGAAATCTTCGGCCCGGTGGAGTCGTTCAAGACGATTGCCGACGCATTACATCAGGCGCACGTCACGCCCGACGAAGCGGGCCTGCGTATGATTCCCAAACAGGAGCTTGAATTGGATACCGATGCTACGCTTCAGGTGATGAAGGTGGTCGAGAGCATCGAAGAGTTGGATGATGTGCAGGACGTGTACCACAACGTCAAGATCACCGACGAAGCCATCGCCGCGATGGAAGCCGCATAATATAACCGCGAAGCTCACCAAGAGCGCGAAGATTTTTAAAATTTCTTTGCGGTCTTTGTGTTCTTCGCGGTTCGTATTTAATCGGACATCATGACGCTTGCGCTTGGGATTGATCCAGGAACAGCAACCACGGGCTACGGATTCGTCCGCATCGCGCGGGATGGAAGTCTGGATGCCGTTAAATTTGGCGTCATCACCACTCCAAAAGAGTCCACCGCCTCCGCACGGCTGGAGATGCTCTATTCCCAATTGAATGATCTTCTAAAACAAAATCATCCTGATACCGCCGCGGTCGAGAAATTATTTTTCCAGCGTAACATCACCACAGCCATCGCGGTGGGACAAGCGCGCGGCGTGGTTTTGTTATCGCTTCAACAAGCGGGGCTTGAAGTGTTCGAATACACACCAAACGAAGTCAAGCAGGCCGTGGCCGGTTATGGATCAGCCGATAAACGCCAGGTTCAGGAAATGGTGCGGACACTTTTGCTCCTGCCCGAGATTCCCAAGCCCGATGATGCCGCCGACGCGCTGGCAATTGCCATCACGCATTTGCATACGAAGAGATATTGATTCATCACAGATAAACGCAGATGGATTTTTTCGATTTTGTAAGGAGGAAGAATTGAAAATCTTGAAAATCATTGCTGTCATTTCTGCATTAATTCTTATCACGGTTGTTATGGTTTTTGTAACGTTGCCTTTCCGATTTCCAAATTCAATAATTTACTGGCAAGGCATTTTGATTTACGCGTGTTTTCTTCTTTGTTTATCTTTGCTTCCCTTGTTCGGATTGATTCTGTCACTTGGCCCGATTCGTAAGTTGCTTGTTGTCATGGCGATTGGTTCCATTCTGCTTGTCGGCTTGGGATTTGCCCCATTAATATTAGAGTTGATTTTCATTGCAGGCCTTTTGATCCTTTACTTCTCACTTTCCAAATTACCAAAGAATGAAAAGACAATTTGAGTTATCTGTGGTTAAATAGACCCATGATCGCAACCTTGCGCGGTGAAGTAACTCAAATCGAAGATAATGCCCTCGTTGTCGAGATTGGCGGCGTGGGACTGCGTGTGTTTGTCCCTGCGCCGCTGCGCGGACGGCTCAAGGTCGGCGAAGTTGTTTTGCTTTATACGCATCTCGTTGTCCGCGAAGACGCTCTGACGCTTTACGGATTTGAATCCCAATCCGACCGCGATCTGTTCAATATGTTGTTGGGCGTGGACGGCGTTGGCCCGAAGGTTGCGCTTTCGGTGTTGTCAACGCTCACGCTGGATACCGTCCAACGCGCGGTGTTCAACGAAGAAAGTGAAATTCTCAGCCGCGTGCCCGGCGTTGGAAAAAAGACTGCTCAGAAAATCGTGCTTTATTTGCATGACCGACTCAAACCCGCTGACGCGTTGGCCAAAGTCGCCGCGCTATCAGATAAGGACAGCGAGGTTCTGGCCGCGCTGACCGCGCTGGGCTATTCCGTTGTCGAGGCGCAAACCGCCATCCAGTCCCTGCCAAAAGACGCGCCGGAGGATGTGGAGGAGCGGTTGCGATTGGCGCTGCAATATTTCACGGGAAAATAGATCCATTCTTGTTGAATCAAAAACGAGCGGATGAAATTCCGCTCGTTTTGTTTTATTGAAGCGTTCCTAACGCGTTGTCAAATAAAAGAAATCTCTTGAATGTGCGACAAGATAAAGCGTCGGATCGTTTTCCATTTGATCCAAAAGCTGGACGGCTGTTAGATGATTGCCAGAAGGTTTGTATGTCACGAAATGGGCATAATGCTTGTTGATATCAAGCTGCATCGCATTATAGGCGCCCGCATCTTGCAATGCTTGAGCCAGAGTGGAAACGGATGTGGCATTGCCCACCGCGTAGATCAAATAGCGGCCATCCTGTGTAATGCCCAGTCCGGTTCGCCACGTGATGGACTGGTTGCCGATGGTGTTCCCCCAAAGGGACGCATCATCAACATAGACGCGCGGATCAATTTGTCCTGCTTCCAAAATGGGCGGACAATTCTGTCGCAGCGCAACCATGTTCGGGTCGCCAGGGAATAAATCCTGTCCCCACGTGCCGATCTGAACGTGTCCGTCCTTATAGATTGCGACCGTTGCAATTCCCGGCCAAGGCGTGAGAAGTGTGGTTCCGTCAACGACCATTCCATATTTTCCGTTAACCGCTTTGAACCCGCCGTTGAACGCGGCAATGAGGTGACTCATATCCGCGGGCGGAATGGTTCCCAAATTCGGGATTGCATTAACAACATTCGTCGCATGTGATGGCTCCAGGAACCCCGGTTCCGTGTGTAACTGAAGCATCGAAAGATCAATGCGTACGAGCGCAACACCTGCATAAGGCCGCGTTGGATCGAGGTTCAATAACGCCTGTGCCATGGCTGGCTGCCCGTTCACGTTTGGACCGTAAGCCTGCCAGCCAATCTGTGGATCCGCGGTGACTACATTTGTACTTGGCGCGGGAGCGACGCGTTGGAACACGGGTTTTTGTGCGACTACAGTTGATTGATTTGTTGTTTGTGTTGGTTGCGGTGTGGGTTGTGACACAGGCGTACTTTGAACAGTCGGCTGCGCGACAGGTTGTTTATCAAGTGTAATGCCGGGTTTCTGTCCGTCGGCCTGATATGCCAATTGATTGATGTTGTCCTGAATCCAAAATGATACGCTTTCGATGTTTGCTGTCACCTGCGGCCCGGCTGCCGACCGGATCATGTCCGCGACTTGCGCGCCTGTGGATGGCGAAACCGCCGGAACGATGGCAAGGACCCCGATCAACGATGCAAACGAAAAAATTGAAAAGATGCCCGCGTATACCCACCCGCGGTTTGAACGTGTCTTTGTCTTACCTCTGAGTCGATTCATGAATGAATTCCTTTTTCGCTTGTTTATCAGCCCTCTGCTCTCCATCAAAGGGCGCATGAACGCATCTTACCTGTCCTGCATGAACAACAGATGAACAATAAAAATCTGTTGATGTCGCAACCCAAAAGCCAATTATTTCAACGTCAAATAAAAGAAATCGCGCACGTTGGGCGTCAGATACAAATGCGGGTTGTAGATCATCTCTGCCAGCAGCGGCTCGCCGGTCATCGAGAATTCTTGTGATGGATCGCTGGCTGGTGTGTAGGTATAAAAGTGCGCGTAGTATTGATTGATATCCAATTGCATGGCGTTGTACGCGCCCGCGTTTTGCAGCGCTTCAGCCAGCGTCGCCGCGGATGTCCCGTTGCCGACGGCGTAAATCAAATAGCGGCCATCCTGTGTGATGCCCAAGCCGGTACGCCACGTAACATCGGAATTGCCGGTGTAGCCCCATGCCTTGCGGTTGTCGAGATACAGCCCCGGGTTGATCTGACCCGCATCTATCAGCGGCGGACAATTCTGTCGAAACGCGATCATGTCGGGTGTCTGCGTGAGATCCGTTCCCCATGTCCCAATCGCAACGTGACCATCCTGATAAATTGCCGCCGTTCCAAGCCCGTCAATCGGCGGGAGCAAAGTAAAGTCATTGACCATCATTCCAAAACGGCCGTGGACGCCCTTGAAGCCGCCGTTGAAGGCCGCGATCAAACTGCTTTGATCGGCAGGAGGGATCATTCCAAGATCAGGGATGGCTTGATTGATTCCCGACGGATGAGACGGCTCGATGTTTCCCGGCATCATGTGAAGTTGAAGTCTGGAAAGATCAATGCGGACGAGCGCGACGCCGGTATATGAGCGTGTTGGATCCAACATTTGCATGGCGCGCGCCATAATGGGCTGCCCGTTCATTTCCGGGCCGTAAGCCTGCCAGCCAATCTGAGGCGAATCAGCGACGACATTGTTAACCGGCGCGGGTGCGGCGGTTGGCGCGGCAGTTGGAATGTTTTGTATTAACGGAACCTCTGCAGCTGGCGGCGGAGTTTTTGGAATCGCTGTGGGTGTTGCGGTGGAAGGAATCGCGGTCGTGCCCGTGTTGCTTTGCGGCTGGCTTGACCATTGAATCTCGGACTGCCCGCCGCTGAGTTGTGAACGTACCTGATTGAATACATCTTGAAAATGGTACGATGTGCTCTCCAGCGCCGCGACCGGCGCAGGTCCGACGATGGAGCGCAGTAAGTCTGCAACATCCGCGCCCGTTGACGGCGAAATTACCGGGACAATTGCCAGCAAAAACAAAAGCGCAAACAAGATTGTCAACGTACCGGAAAGCAGAACGATTTTCCAACCGTTCCGTGACCGTTGTTGTTTTTGTTTCCCGCCATAAGATGAAAGAGTTTGCAAGCGAGCCATGAATAATTCCTTCTGAGACAATGAAAGCCCGTGTCATCATTTGGCACGGGCCATCTGTAATTTGGCGGGATGTTACTTTCCGCGAGTGAGTCGCACATGAAATTTTCATGAAATTGCAGTTAGCTTTTCAGCGGCCTGCCTTTATAATCCGTGCAAGGAGGCAGAGATGCTTAATAAACGAGTCGTTTTTATTGGACCAGGAGTTATGGCTGAAGCGATGATTGCCGGATTGCTCCGACAGAAATTGGCAAAGCCCGCGAACCTGATCGCTTCGGGGCCGCGCGCGGAACGCGGCGAGGAATTGCATAGGAAGTACGGCATTCAATCAACAACAGATAACGCTGCCGCAGTTCACGAGGCGGACGTCGTTGTTTTATCTGTCAAACCGCAAAGACTGAGTGATGTGATGAAGGGGATCAAAAGCATCCGTGCGGACGCTTTGGTGCTTTCGATTGTCGCTGGCGCTTCGATCAAGAAGCTTGGCGCGGGATTGAAACACAAAGCCGTTGTCCGTTCGATGCCGAATACGCCGGGACAGATTGGCGAAGGCATCACAGTTTGGACGGCCTCGCATGAAACGTCCGAGGAACAGCGCGAGACGGCGAGGAAAATTTTGGGCGCGTTGGGTGCAGAAGTCTTTGTCGAAGACGAGAGTTATCTCGACATGGCGACGGCGTTATCCGGCACCGGTCCTGCGTATGTTTTTCTTTTTACCGAGGCATTGATTGACGCAGGCGTGCACATGGGATTCCCGCGACGGATTGCCGAGCAATTGGTTTTACAGACGATTAAAGGTTCCGCGGATTTTTACGAGCAGGCCGAGAAACATCCGGCCGCGCTGCGGAATCAGGTCACGTCGCCGGGTGGGACGTCCGCTGAGGCGCTGTATTATTTGGAGAAGGCTGGTTTCCGCACGGCGATCTCGCGCGCCGTTTGGGCCGCGTATCAGCGTTCAGTGGAATTGGGAAAGGAAAAGCCTGCGCATATTGCAGACGCGCATGAGGACGATGAAATTTGATTCAGACGAAGTTCCATCGCCGTTCGATTCGTTTGAAAGAATACGACTATTGCGTGGGCGCGTATTTCGTCACGATGGTGGCGCAGCGACGCAAATGTTTGTTTGGCGAAATCACGAATGGTGAAATGTTGTTGAATGAATTTGGCAGAATCGCGGCTGAATGTTGGCATGTCATCCCCGAACATTTTCCAAATGCGGAATTGGGCGCATATATTGTCATGCCGAATCATGTGCATGGGATTATTGTGATTCATGAGAACGAATCGTTATCAACCGCAGGGGCGCAGCATGCTGCGCCCCTGCCATCCCCACCAAATGTGAAACCGGGTTCATTGGGCGCCATTATTCGGTCGTACAGATCCGCGGTTACGCGGCGCATTGGATGTGAATTGAACGCGAAAAATATCTGGCAAAGAAATTATTACGAACGCGTGATTCGAAACGAAAAAGAATGGGATAGAATCCATCGGTACATCGAATCCAACCCGTCTCATTGGGCGGAGGATAAAGAAAATCTTTCGTAAGGGCACAGCGGAGAATCAAAAATCCTTTGACGCTTGCTCGTCTTGCTGTGCCCTTGCCATGCAATTATCATGTCCCTCATCACTGCACATTCCCTCACCAAATCCTTCGGCGCGGAAGACATCTTCCGCGATGTTTCGTTTTCGATTGTCAAAGGCGCGCGCTTTGCACTCGTCGGACCGAACGGAATTGGCAAGACTACATTGCTGCGAATCCTTGTCGGCTTGGAGGAACCGTCAGCGGGAAAGGTTACGCGCGCGAAGAATCTTCGCGTCGGATATCTGTCTCAGGAAGCAGACTTCCAACTCGACGGAACGATTTGGGATGCATGCCTGTCGGAGTTCGCCGATTTGATTCGGCGTCAACGCGAGCTGGAAAAGCTCGAAGCCGAAATGTCCGACCCAATTAAACGGGAACCGGCTTTGGTCCGGTATGGCCCGATGCAGGAAGACTTCGAGCGGCGCGGCGGTTATGTCTATCAGGTCCGAATCAAACAGGTTCTCACGGGCCTCGGCTTCGATGAATCTGATTTTCAAATGCCGCTCGATCATCTTTCGGGTGGACAACGCACGCGCGCGTTCCTCGCGAAGCTGCTTCTTTCGAATCCCGATTTGTTACTGCTCGATGAGCCGACCAATCATCTCGACATCGAAGCCATCGAATGGCTCGAAGGTTATTTGAGTCAGTGGGACGGCGCGGCGCTTATCGTCTCCCATGATCGTTATTTTCTCGATCATACCTGCAATGTGCTGCTCGAAATGTCCGTGAGCGGATCGGAACTTTACCGCGGCAATTACAGCACCTATTTGCAGGAGCGTGAGAATCGCTGGAATCATCGCACCGAAGTTTTCGAATCGGAGCGCGAGAAGTTGTTGAAGGATGTGGAATATATCAAGAAAAATATTTCAGGGCAGAACATTCAGCAGGCCAAAGGCAAACTGCGACGGCTGACGCGCGTGGTGCAGGCAATTGAACAAGTCGGCATGGACGCGGTGGTCAGCACGAATTGGTCGCAGTTGGATGTGGACACAACAATCAGCCCGTTCAGCGTGGAGGAAGCTGAGCGGCGTGTGCGCGCATTGCGTCCGCCGCTGCGCGTCACACCGGACCTTCATCTGCATCTGCGTTCGACGGCCCGCTCCGGCGACTTGGTGATTCGCACGCGTGATCTTGAAATTGGTTATCCGGGCAGGATGCTTTTCCGCGTGCCGGATATCGAATTGCGACGCACCGAGTGCGCGGCCTTGATCGGTCCGAACGGCGCGGGCAAGACAACGTTTCTCAAAACGATTCTCGGTCAGATCGAACCGTTGGCGGGCGAGGTGATTCTGGGAGCGAGTCTGCGCATCGGATATTTCGCGCAGGCGCACGAGGGACTCGATCCCGATAAAACAGTATTGGATGAAATCCTGACCGCCTCGCCCGGCATGCTGCCCTATCAGGGACGCGATTATCTTGGCAAATACCTTTTCTCCGGCGACGATGTGTTCAAGAAAGTTTCCATGATCTCTGGCGGCGAACGCGGACGATTGGCATTAGCCAAGCTGGCGTTGGAAGATACGAATTTGTTGCTGCTCGATGAGCCGACGAATCATTTGGATATCCCCGCACAGGAAGTTTTGCAGTCCGTGCTGGATTCGTATAAAGGCACGATCTTGCTGGTCACGCATGATCGTTATCTTGTCGACGCGCTGGCGATGCAAATCTGGGAAGTCAATGCCGATGAGAATCGTCTGATGGTTTTCAAAGGCACGTATTCACAGATGAAAGAGGAACGCGAGAAGGAAGCGGCGCGTAATGCAGTAGGGGCGGAGCGTCGCTCCACCCCTACGCCAAAACAACGCATATCTTCTTCAAGTAAAGAGGAAAGACGAAAGATCGCGCAGATGCAGGAACTCGAAAATACCATCGCCGCGCTCGAAGCGGAATTGGCGAATTTAGGCGCGCAATTGGAAAGTCTGTTTGTGAATCCGAATGAAGTTGCGGTGATTGGAAGAGAATACGAACGCGTGCAAAAAGAGATGGATGAGAAGCTGGCGGAGTGGGAGGGAATGCAAGGTTAATACGCCAGAAGCAAAATCGGATGGTCAGTATTTGAAGGCTGAGAAAATTCCCAGCCTTCAAAATTTTCTTCGCCATACTTGTTGGATTTTCTTTGTTTTTCAAATAAGTCGTCCCGTTTGTAAAGTGCTATACTGGTTTTAAACATGGGGATATCCGGTTCCGAAAGGAGGCACACATGTCTTGGAAGAACCAACTCCGAAGCGACTCTCTGCCGTGGCTGCTGGAGTCCGATAATCCCGGCGTTCGTTATCTTGCGATGCGCGATCTGCTCGATCTTTCACCCAATGATCCAAAACTAAAATCTGCGCGCAAGTCCGCTCACAAAGACGGGCCGATTGCACATATTCTGTCCAAGATGGATGCGGAAGGTTATTGGAAAAGGCCGGGGACGGGATATGGCCCGAAGTATAAGTCCACCGTGTGGGCGCTGATCCTGCTGGCGCAATTAGGCGCTTCCGTGAAGGAAGACAAGCGCATCAAGCAGGCGTGCCGATATTATCTCGATAACGCCTTGAACCCGGGCGGGCAAATCTCTGCCATGACCAACAATTCTCCTTCGGGGACCATTGATTGCCTGCAAGGAAACATGCTCTGGTCGTTGATGGAGTTGGGCTACGATGACCCGCGCATGAAACAGGCATACGAATGGATGGCGCGCACGGTCACGGGTGATGGCGTCGCGCCGATGAAAAATAAAGATGCGTCCATCCGTTATTATGCGGGGAAGTGTGGCCCGGACTTTGCGTGCGGAGCCAACAACAAATTGCCCTGTGCGTGGGGCGGAGTCAAAGTGATGATGGCGTTCAGCAAATTATCGGAGGATGAACGGACTCCGTTGATCAGGAAGGCCATTCAGCAAGGCGTGGATTTCTTTTTCAAGATTGACCCCGCTACGGCGCAATATCCAACCGGATATGCCGACAAACCCAGCGGCAACTGGTGGAAGTTCGGCTTCCCCGTGTTCTATATCACCGACTTGCTGCAGCTTGCCGAAGCCATGGTCGGTTTGGATTATGGGGATGACAAACGATTATCCAATACACTTGATATTATTCGTGAAAAACAAAATGAACACGGTCAATGGTTGATGGAGTTCGATTACAGCGGAAAAACCTGGGGCAACTTTGGCGAAAAGAAACTGCCAAATAAATGGGTCACGCTGCGGGCGATGAAGGTGTTGAAGGCGGTTGGTTGATTAAAAGGGTTTTTCAAAATACAAATTGCAAATGTCGTTGCGAGCGTTTTTCGCGAAGCAATCCCCTTTACCCTCCAAACGATCAATTGCACGAAAACACGGGATTCCTTTGCCCCTACGTGGCTCGCAACCCTGAAAGGGCGCAGGGCGTTGACATGATATAGGTTTTTAACGTCAGTTCGGGATAAGGGGTGGTCTCAGATTTTGGACGCTGATAAACGCTGAAAACGCAGATTTTTCCTTTCCTTGTCAGCGCGAATCAGCGTTCTTCTGCGTCCCGATTCGCTAACCCGAACTCGCGTTATTTACGTCTCTGCCATTTCCAACGGCTCGACGTGAACCGTCACGTCCGAGTTGGGGAGAAGCTCATGCACCCTCTTCTCGATCCGCTCGGTGATGGCGTGCGTTTCATTGAGCGTGCGCGCGCCGTCCATCGTGACGTGTAAATCCACAAACCAGCGCGCGCCCGACGGCCGGATGCGGACCGCGTGGCAATCATGGACGCCTTTCATCCGTCTGACCTTGGCGATGATCTTTTCGGTCATGCCGTCCGGCGCGGTATCGAGCAAGGCACTGATGGTCCGCCAGCCCAATTCGCCGCTGACGTAGATGACGATCAACGCGACGACCAGCGCCGCGATCGCGTCCGCTTCGGACATCCAATTGAGTCCCGGTATGTAGCGGGCGAGCGTCAAGCCGATGAGGCCGAGGATGACCACGGTCGAGGACCAGATGTCGGTCGAGAAATGGAGCGCATCCGCTTCGAGCGCCTGCGAGTTATATTTTTTCGCGGCGCGGTAAAGGATCCGCGAGCGGGTGTAGTCAATCGCAATCGAAGTGCCCATCACGATGAACGACCAGACCGAGATTTCGACTTCCGCCTTTTTGAAGAACAGACGATTCACGGCTTCGTAAATGATCCACGCTGATGTGGCGAGCAGTAAAACCGTCTCGAACAACGCGGACAGGTTTTCGATCTTTCCGTGACCGAAGTTGTGTTCCTTGTCTGCGGGCTTATCTGCCATGCGGACGGCGAAGAGCGTCATGAGCGCCGCGACCAGATCGAGCGCAGAATGCGCGGCTTCAGCCAAAATGCCAAGCGAGTTCGTTAGGATACCGACAATGATCTTGAAGGAGGTTAATCCGACCGCGGCAAGGACCGAACTAAGCGCGGCGGTCGTTTTATCTTTTTGTGCCTGGGTATGCGACATGATTTCCTCAATGTGTAAGAATGAGGTCGCCTGTCGTAAATTTAATTGAACGATTTGGGGGAATACGACTTTGATATTCTGGCGCCGATTGGCGGAATGATAACGCAAATCCGGTTTGGGTGCAAATCAAAAGGGCGGATGCATCACATCCGCCCAACGATGTGGCTATTGAACTACCAAACTAAATCACTCCCAACTTCTTCCCAACTTTCGCGAACGCTTCCAAACCTTTATCCAAGTCATTCTTCTCATGTGATGCCGAGATCATCACGCGGATGCGGGCTTTGCCTTTTGCCACGGTCGGGAAACCGATGGACATGGCGAACACTCCGTTCTCAAACAGTTCGCGGCTGAATTGCTGCGCGAGCGGCGCTTCGCCGAGCATGATGGGCGTGATGGGCGTTTCACTGACGCCGGTATCGAAGCCGAGTTTCTTCATTTCGGCTTTGAAATATTTGGCGTTGTCCCAAAGTTTGTCAACCAGCGCGGTTGATTCTTCCAACAGATCAACTGCCGCCAAACATGCCGCGGCATCCGGCGCGGTGACTGCCGATGAGAAAAGGAATGGGCGTCCGCGCTGACGCAGCCACTCGATGATGACTCTGTTTCCCGCCACCATTCCGCCGACGACGCCGAACGCTTTCGACATCGTGCCGACTTCGATATCCACTTTGCCGTGCAAATCGAAATGATCCACGATGCCGCGTCCGCCTTTGCCTAAGACGCCTTCGCCGTGCGCGTCGTCAACCATGAATAGGATGTCGTATTTCTTCGCGACTTCATACAAGGCTGGCAGCGGCGCAATGTCGCCGTCCATGCTGAAGACGCCGTCCGTGACGATCAAAGCCCGGCGGTAGGTCCCGGCATTTTCCTTGATGGCCGCTTCGAGCGCAGTCGGATCGTTGTGGTCATACGGAATGATTCGTCCGCCGGAGAGTCGGCAACCGTCAATGATTGAAGCGTGGTTCAGTCGGTCAGAGAAAATCACATCTTCTTTTGTGATGAGCGCCGAGATCGTTCCGAGATTTGCGGTGAAGCCCGATTGGAACGTGATGACATCTTCCGCGCCTTTGAATTTTGCGAGACGCTTTTCAAGTTCGACATGCAAATTGGTCGTGCCCGCGATCGTCCGCACTGCCGCCGGACCCACGCCATATTTTTTCGTGGCATCCTTCGCGGCTTCGATGAGCTTGGGATGATTCGCAAGCCCGAGATAATTGTTGGAGCAAAAATTCAAAACATCTTTTCCGTCCACGATCAAGCGCGCGCCCTGCGCCGAGCCAATCGTGCGGATACGGTTATACAGGCCCTGATCTTTCAAGCCGTCAATTTCTTGCGTGAGCCAATCGAGTTTGGACATGTTCATCTCCAGTTGAAGGGAATCGTAAAATTATTATACGACTTCGCTTCTAGCCCAGCGGTCACGATTCGATGGTGACAAAAAGCCGTCATTCGAACGACGGCTTATGGCTGTTGAACGGAATGCGCTTGATTCCCTGACGAATAGTACAGACCCAAATCCTGATGAATGATCGTTTCAATCGCTGTGATTCCCAGTGGTTTGATTTCGTAGTACGTGTAATACGTTCCGCTTGGGTCTGGCCCGGTGGCGCAGGCATAACCGATGACGCCGCACTCGACCCGTACCGGGATCGCGAGGATCAGCAACATTGCAATCAAAACGATCAAGATAATTTTATAACGGCGGTTCATTCACATCTCCTTCTGCCAATAAACCCATTTCTGCGAGCGCGTCCATCACCTTGGATTGCGCTCCTGCTTTGATGATGACCGATGTTGGACCAAGCGGCTCGCCGAGGAATCTCGCCGCTTTCGATTTCCGCAGCTCTTCCAGGACTTCGGGGCGGCTGACCTTTAAAACGACTTGAGTCTCAGCCCGCGCTTCGGTTCCGTTAACCTCCCAGCGCTTGAGGGCTTTGACCAGCACCGGAGGAATTCCAGCATCGGCATGTTTTGCCAGCAATGCTAAAAGTTGTTCGACTTTCAAACCTTGTTCTGTGGCTTTGGTCAATGAATGCGGCGTGATGTGATATTTATATTCATCAGGTTTGGTCTCGATATGGCGGCGCTGGTCGAGTAGTTCCGACCGAGGCGAGTGAACGTATCGAGACCCGCCGCCTACTCGACCATCATCTTCCCATTCGCAAAATCTCGCCACTTGATAACGCACTGCCCGCGGCACAAACCTCGGCGCGACGATTTTTCCCTGTGAAGTCACATGTAATTTGGCATCTTCAACTTTCGGCTTTAAATTTTTAATATTCAACAATCGAAAAGCGGTGACATCTTTTCCTTCATCTGGACTTGCCAGTTCGACCATTCCCAGCCAATGCAAAATATCGGTGAAGTATCGAATCAACGCGCCATCCACTTCATCCCAATGCGCAAAGCCGCGCAAGTATTGGCCGTCCGTTTCGCGTTTGATGAACCACGAATCATAATCTCCGGCTGGACGCTGGAAATCCGGGAATTTTTGTTTGATGTCGCGCACAAACGGAATCAAACTCCACCATTTATCAGCAGGAATCGCATCGAGCAAATTCAACAAAAATTCGCGCGTGACCTGCGGCTGATTTTTCCATTCGCCTTCGCAGATGAGGCTGGGAATTAAGCGAAGCTCGTTGAATGATTCGGATTTTTGCCAGGCGTTAATCAACATTTGCAAAGCGTCCGCGCGGGACGCTTCGAGAAATTTTCGTACGGCCTCGGCTTGTGGAGTATTCTTCTTCAACAATCCGGCGGTTTGTAAAAGAGATAATAATTTCGGATCAGGAGAAATTTCTTTTCCGAGACGAAGCGCGGCCAAAAGAGTTGTGGCATCGTCGAGGATATGATCGTCAGCGGGAAGGATGTGATTCTTTTCGCCGGGCGTTGCACCGCGGCCCAAAGGTTCATCTTTTGTAGGGGCGGATCGCGATCCGCCCCTGCCGGATTGAATCATTGAAAACAGATCATCGGGGATGTATGCAAATTCCTGCGGACCTTTATCAGTGTCGAAGAATGCCCGGGCGATCAGGGCGCGGTAAAACAAATATTCAGACGTGGATGCGGGACGCAGGTGCGGACGTTCGCGGTCGCGTTTGCCTGCGCCCATTTCGCGGATGTCGCCAAATTGACGGACAAAAGTTGCCCACGGGATTCGGCCCTCGGCATTTGTCAGCATGGTGAGGGCTTCACGCGCTTGAGGCGTGAACGAGTCAATTAATTCAGCGACCAGTTCCGGGTCGAGGAGTGAAGCGGATAATTCTTCGCGCGCAGAATCTTCATCATTCGAATCGAGTTCGATGCCCCATAATCCCGCAACGATGCGAAGATGTCCGATATCTTGTTTGAGGATGGAATGGAGAAGGTCCGGCATTTCGATGGTTAAAGGCTGCAAGTATTGTAACCTTCCAACCTTCAACCTGCAACTTCTCGATCCTTCGGCAAACTCAGGGCAGGCCTTTAACCACTTTGATCGCGTTCGGCAGAATTTCGAAAGTAACTTTGCGAAGGTTGCTGCCAAAGCTGGTGTAAATCTCGCCATCGGCGTGGATGTAAAGCGGACGGTCGGAGATCATGCTGAGTTTTTTGCAGGCATCCATTCGGATTTGTTTTGCAAAGCGGCGATGCGTGCCTTTCATGAATTCAGGCACGAGACGGAACATCATGGCGCGCGAAACTTTTCGCACCATCACGTATTCCATGATGCCATCGTCCATTTTTGAATCCGGGGACAACATAAAGCCGCCGCCTTCGCGCCCGCCGTTGCAAAGTGTGGTCATTAGAATCCGATCTTCCCATTTTTCCTTCTCGGTTTCAAATTGCACAAGCGCTGGATCATGGTTGAGCAAAATGGTTTGGATCACGGCGGTGAGGTACATGAGAAAGCCGCGCACGATGGGAAGTTTGTGCGAGCGGATGGTGACCACCGCGTCGAAACCAATGCCAAGCGTGTTGTCGAAATATTCCTTATGGCCGTGCTCGTCCGTCATCGAGCCAAGATCAATTGGAGATGCCACGCCTTCGAGCGCATGTGCCAGCGCACGATCCGATTCTTTTGGAACGCCAATCGCATGGGCAAAGTCATTGCCGGAGCCAACGGGGACCACGCCGAGCACGGGCCTTTTGTTTTCGGGTAATTGCATGATTCCATTGATGATTTCATGGACTGTTCCGTCGCCGCCGATTGCGATGATCATCTCGTAGCCTTGGTCTCCAGCCTGCCGCGCCAGTTCGGTGGCGTGGGTTGGATAGACCGTGCCGCTCCAGTCCGCGCCGCCATACTCGTTAATGATCGGACGCAGGTCGTTGGCGACTTTCCATGCGTCGCCCATGTCTGCCATTGGATTCAAAATGATCTTGACTTTGCGTGGCATTGATTTTTCTCCGCGAAAAGATGAACAAAATAAAAAAATGTCCTCAGAGGGACATGAGACTTTACCGGAATTGATTTTTTGTCCACGAATTTCTTTCGCTTTTCTTGTGAAAAATTTGCGTCCTTCGTGGATGATTTTCCTGTTTCCGATAACGTCTATTATGTTTGCGAAGTTTATAACCCTTGAAAATCGAAAAGGAGGCTATGATTCCTGGATGCCGAGTCCCTGGCGCAATTCGCCGGTAAAGCCGCGCGCGACCGTGAAAGAACCGCGTTGATGTTTTTTGGCCCGGTACAGCGCTTCGTCCGCGGCGCGCAGCAGCTCGGAGGCCGTCGCGCCGTGAGTGGGATAAACCGCGATCCCGCAGGAAAGTCCAAGGCGAATCTGGCCTCCATCCGGAACATCGAAATAAAATTTGCCGATCTTTTCGATGGTCTTTTCAACTACAACGCGCGCCGCAGATGGCTCGGTATGGCACAGGATCAAGGTAAGTTCGTCGCCGCCATAACGGGCCAGGAAATCGGTCGAACGCAGGCCCGCTGCAAGGTGGGTAAAGACCGCCCGCAGCACTTGGTCGCCGACGGCGTGCCCGTATGTGTCATTCACGTTTTTGAATCCATCCAAATCCATCATAACGATTGCAAAGGAATGCCCGGCACGTTTAGCCTGGGAAATTTCGCGTTCCAGCCGTTCATCCAACGCGCGGCGATTCGGGAGTCCGGTGACCGAATCGCTGTATGCCTGTTTGCTGACCAGTTGATGCAGGCTGGCGTTTGAGATTGCCACTGCGGCATGGTCAGCCAACAGTCCCATCAGACGCAATTCGGAAGGGGCGAAATCGCCGGGCATCGAGCGTGAAAGATTCATCACTCCCACAACATGGTTGTTTGTCTTCAATGGAATTCCGACGATGGAACCAGTCCAGCTTTTAGGCGCTTCCGCATACAGTGGATGATTGCTCATATCCTTGACCACGATTTGCTGTCCATTGCGAGCCACGCTGTACGTCAGACCGCCAACGCGAGGCATACTTGTCGGCACATTTCGCGTCCCGTCATGACTCAGAGATGCGCCGAATTCGAGCTTGTCATTCGCATAAAGAAAGATATGAACATGGCTGGCGTTTTTCATTAAACGCATTGCTTCCGTAACGACAGCTTCCAATACGGTATGAAGATCGAGGCTTGAAGTCAGGTTCAGGCTGAGTTTTTTGAGCGCGTCGAGTTCGTCAGCTTGCTGCTGCAGGGATGCCAGCAAAGCCGCGTATGAATCGGGGCCTGAGACTTCCCCGCGTGTTTCACCATCCGGCATTGTAACGCTGGAATTTTGTTGCGCGTGTCCGATCAATATGTTGACGAGTTTGAGAAGCTCTTCGGATTCTGCGCGGGAAAGGCGATTCTTTTCCCTCAACGAGCGGCGTGCCCGCTCCAAAACTTCGACTCGCAAATCAATCTTATCCATCAGGCCGATTTTATGACGGTTTACATAAGGACGATTGGATGAATGTAATCTAATCCCAAGTTTATCGCACCAATTTGATTATACTGGAAAAGGGACTGTGTTAGAATGCACTTAATAATTTCGTAGGGAGTTTCATCGTGCCCGTAAAGAAGCCTTCTTTTCCATCAGCATCCCCTCTTCATCCAAAACTGCGCGGCGTCATTGTTGGCGCGTCGGGAGGCATTGGAGCTGCCCTTAGCCGTCGCTTGGCGCGGGCTGGCTACATATTGGCATTGGTAGATCGAAATGAGCAGACGCTCGAGCAATTATGCGATGAGATCAACAAGGACTACGAAGAAACGCGCGTCGTTCCTTATTTAAATGATGTGACGGATTACGATTCTGCACCGGATGCTTTGCGCCGCATCGTCGCTGACTTGGGCGGGCTTGACCTTTTTATTTACATCGCGGGCGTCATCTATTTTCCCGCCATTGACGAATACAATTTTGGCGAAGACTTGAAAATGGTCGAAGTCAATTTGCTCGGCGCGATGGCGTGGATGAGTCAGGTCGCACCGCTGTTTTTGAGCAAGAAGAGCGGGCAGATTGTTGGTGTGTCCTCCGTTGCTGGAGACCGCGGCCGCGTGGGTAATCCCGGTTACAACACATCGAAGGCGGGATTCACAGCATACCTCGAAGGCTTGCGTAACCGGCTGACGCGTCATGGCGTGAATGTGATCACGATCAAGCCAGGCATGGTCAAGACGGAAATGCTCAACCTGCCGAATGCGCCGCGCCCTGTGTTTGCAGTCACACCGGAAGAAGCGGCGGATGGAATTTGGAATGCAATTCGCAAACGCAAACAGCAGGTTTATATATCCGGCGTTTGGTTTTGGCTCATGCTTGTCATTCGCAATATTCCTTCTTTTATTTTCAGACGGATGAATATCTAATGATCTTATCTCTCGAATCACAACGTATCAACATGTCGACTCCAAAACTTGAACGAAACTTTTTTTCTCTCCAGAATTTTGGGCATTCCCTGACCGCGCCATCGTATGTTTTTAAGCCGAAGCGCGCCGAGGAAATTGTCGGGGCTTTTGAACTTGCCAGAAAGAATGGCCTGACGGTCACCGCGCGCGGCGCGGGACGAAGCTACAACGACGCATCGCTCAACGGCGGCGGGATTGTGCTCGACCTATCGGGTATGAACCGCATCATTAAATGGGACCCGGTAACGGGTCGCGTGACCGCCGAGCCTGGCGTCACGCTGCAACAACTCTGGCAAAGCATCGAGCCGGAAGGCTGGTGGCCGCCCGTTGTGTCCGGCACAATGTTCACAACGTTGGGCGGATGCCTCGGCGCGAACATCCATGGAAAGAATAATTTCAGGATGGGACCCATCGGCGAACATGTAATCGAATTCACCGCGATCCTGCCAACCGGTGCGGAAGTGACTTGCTCGCCGAACAAAAATGCCGACCTGTTTTACGCAATGATCAGCGGACTTGGAATGCTCGGAATCTTTACTTCCATCACGATGCAGATGAAGAAAATTGAATCCGGGTTGTTGGAAGTCCATGCCTGGCCCGCGCATAACCTTCGCGAACATCTTGCTTTCCTGCTCGAAAAAGCGCCGAGCTTCGATTACACCGTAGGCTGGATGGATACGATGAACGGCGGCAAGAGTCTTGGCCGCGGACAAATCCATGCTGCAAATTATTTGCACGGGGACGAAGACCCGAATCCGCAAAAGACGATGAAGCTGGAGAACCAGATCTTGCCGCCGCGTATTTTTGGCGTTTTCCCGAAATCCATTTTGTATGTATTCATGAAGCCGTTCGCGAATAATATTGGCTGGTGGGGAGTCAACGTTGCGAAGTATGTTGCGTCGCTGCGCGAACACACGTTCCGCCAGTCGCACGCAGCATTCCATTTCTTGTTGGATTATGTTCCAAACTGGGAATTATCCTACGGCCGCGGCGGATTGATCCAATATCAATCTTTTCTTCCCAAAGAAACTGCTGAGGATGCGTGGCGCGAGATGTTGACCATTTCTTTGAAACGCGGAATGCCATCGTATCTCGGCGTGACGAAACGCCATCGCCCCGACAAATTTTTGTTGACCCATGCGCTCGACGGTTTTTCGCTGGCGTTGGATTTCAAGGTCACGAATGGCAACCGCGTCAAACTCAGTGAGATGTTACAGGAATTTGACAAGATCGTTTTGCAGGCTGGCGGCCGTTTCTATTTTGCCAAAAACTCCGAAACAACAGCCGAAACGACCTGCGCCTTTTTGGGCGATGAAACGATTGCAAAATTCAAGAAGTTGAAGAAGCGTTGTGATCCGAACGGATTATTGGAATCGGATTTATATCGCCGTGTGTTTGAATCGTAATTCGATATTCGACCCTCGATGATCGAATATCGAACATCGAATTATCGTTATGAAATGTGATGTCCTTGACCTTGGCTTAATCGAATACGAACACGCTTGGAAATTACAGGATGAATACGCGTCGGAGATCGCGGCGGGTTTGCGGCCTCCGACGCTGCTTTTGCTTGAGCATCCGCACGTTTACACGTTCGGGCGAAAAGGTCATGCCGAGAATCTTTTATGGGGCGAGGAACAACTCAAACAAAAGGAAATTGCTGTTCATTGGGTGGACCGCGGCGGCGATGTGACGTATCACGGCCCGGGGCAACTGGTTGGATATCCGCTTCTGCCGCTGGGAAAAATCGATGAAGAAGGCAGGCTTCCCGAGGCCGATTATGTCGGTTATGTTCGCAAGCTGGAGAAAACACTTATCGTCGCATTGACGCATTTCGGGATCGCGGCCGGCCAAAAGTCCGGGATGACCGGCGTGTGGGTGCAGGCGGATGTCTATTCGCGCTGCCCGCGCTGCCGTCCCGAAGATCGCGAGAAGCCGGCCAAGATCGCGGCCATCGGCGTCAAAGTGGATGTGCGCGGAATATCTCATCACGGCTTTGCGTTGAATGTCAATCCCGATATGTCGTATTGGGATGGCATCATTGCCTGCGGGCTGGCGGATTATCCGGTGGTCAGCCTGGCGGATTTATTGCCTCAGCCGCCGGAGATGCAGATGGTGAAGCAGGAAATTGTCAGGGCGTTTGGCGAAGTGTTCGATTATGAAATGGCACCGGTCTGAGGGCGATGAGGCACCAGTACATACGGGCGATGGTCTGAGTTTGAAAATCAATTGACTTTTTGGCGTCTCGCCTGTACACTAAATAAAACATTGGCACGCGAATTTTTGGAGGAGAAGGTATGGCTGCTCAATTTCAATTCGTCATGCGTTCCGGCCCGACTCCGGGCGCTACATTTTCCCTGGAAGGTGACCAGCTCATCATTGGCCGAGACTCTTCGAGCAATGTGGCCATCAATGATGCTGAGGTCTCCCGCAAACATGCCCGCCTGACGTTCCAGGGCGGAAAGTATGTGATCGAAGATTTAGGATCCACGAACGGCACTTTTGTGAATGGTCAACGGCTTGCCAGTCCAATCGTTTTGAAATCCGGCGACGTGGTTTCGCTTGGCGAGCAGATTGTGTTGATGTTCGAGGCGTTATCGTTCGACCCCGGAGCGACAGTGGCCGCCTCACGCAAGAGCATCCCGGGTGGTGTATCCGCTCCTGCGCCAGCTCCATCCCCCTCACCAGCGCCTCAACAATATTACACACCGTCCGTCGCGCCTGCAAAAAAGACCAATATGATGCCGATCTTTATCGGTGCGGGGGTCCTGGTATTGATTTGCATCTGTGCCTTTTCGCTTTGGTACATTGACCAGAATTATTTATGGTGTACCTTCCTTCCATTCCTGACCGGATGCCAGTAGAAGATAATCTGCGATGCTCCCGCAAATTTGCGGGAGCATTTTTTTAATGGTTGTAAATTTATCGGGCATTGACTACAATCGAGAATAAGAGGCAATGCGCTGATGAACGAATCCCCGACCCCTTCCTCTCCATCATGGGGCGCGATGACCAAACTGGTTGTGGCGCTGACCATCGTCGCCATCGTGGCCGGTTTGTTCATTCAATTCCATGGGATCATCGGCCCGCTGTTGATGGCTTTTGTGCTGGCTTACCTGTTCCATCCGATTGCCAGCTTCCTCCAGCGTGTTACACACATATCATGGCAAATCGTTGTATCGTTGATTTACCTGCTGCTCCTGCTCTTCTTTTTTAGCATGCTGACTCTCGGCGGCGTGGGATTGATCCAGCAAATCCAAAGTTTGATCATCATTGTTCAGGATTACCTGACCTCCCTGCCTGATTTCATCCAGAAAATGTCAGGGCAGGTTTATTACATTGGCCCGTTCCCAATTGACTTCCGCACGCTCGACCTGCACCAACTGAGCAATCAACTGCTCGGCCAGATTCAGCCTCTGCTCGGACGCACCGGCGATGTGCTCAGCGCCATTGCTGGCGGCGCGGCGCAATTTCTTGGCTGGACATTGTTTGTTCTGCTTGTTTCTTATTTTGTGTTGACTGAAAGCGGCGGACCGGTTAATCGTATCGTTTCGCTGGATATTCCGGGTTATGCGGAAGATCTCCATCGTCTTGGTCATGAACTGGCGCTGATCTGGAATGCCTTCCTGCGCGGGCAGGTTATCGTGTTCTTTTTGACCGCTCTCACGTATACAATTGTCTTTGGCGTGCTGGGCGTGAGATATGCCATCGCCATTGCGTTCCTGGCCGGGCTTTCCAAGTTCGTTCCGTATGTCGGCGCGTTCGTTACGTGGACGACGCTTGGCCTCGTGACCTATTTCCAGCCTGCGAGGCCGTTTGGCATGTCGCCGCTTTACTACATGATCCTGTGTGTTGCGCTGGCGATCATCATTGATCAAACGTATGATAACTTCGTCACGCCGCGCATTATCGCACAGGCATTGCGCGTCCACCCGGCCGCGGTGCTGGTGGCCGCCATCATTGCAGCCAATTATCTTGGCCTGCTGGGCGTGGTGGTTGCCGCGCCGATCCTTGCCACCGCGATGCTTTTATGGCGATATACCATGCGGAAAATGCTGGACTTGAATCCGTGGCCCGAACCGGAGACTCCGCCCGCGCCTCCGATGGCATCGCGTTTGTTGTCCCAAATCCGCCGCATCTGGCAGGGACTTCGAGCGCACACCGTTAAACCCAATTGATCCACGCTGCTGTACCAGTTGTTGATTTTTTAAGGAGAATCGCATGTCTAACAATAATAGCGAACCCCGCACCGAAACATTGGCTGAGACCGAGAACTACATGATCTGGAAAGCCGAAGAACCCGACGGCGAAACCACGTATCATGTTGAACTCAACAATGTCACCGTTCATTTCTTTCAGGAAGAATGGGAAGAATTTATTGAATTGGCGCGCACTCTCAAATAATAAATTATGAACGGCACGATCACTGATGTTTCTGGCATTGAAGTTGGCCAGGCACAGAACGACGCGGCTCTGACGGGATGCACCGTTATTTTGTGCCGCAAAGGCGCGGTTTCCGGTGTGGATGTGCGCGGCAGCGCACCCGGCACGCGCGAGACGGATCTGCTCGACCCCATCAATCTTGTTCAAAAAGTTCATGCCATTTTATTGGCTGGCGGCTCCGCTTTTGGACTCGACGCGGCCAGTGGCGTGATGCGTTATCTCGATGAGCGCAAAATTGGATTCAATACCGGCATTGCCAAAGTCCCCATTGTTCCTGCGGCGATACTTTTTGATTTGAATCTTGGCGATAAAACTGTCCACCCAGATGCGGAGATGGGATATCAGGCTTGTCTCACCGCGTCGAAGGCTGCGCCTGCGGAGGGCAATGTCGGCGCGGGAGCCGGCGCGAGCATAGGAAAATTATTTGGCAACGCGCTCGCCATGAAGTCCGGGTTGGGAAGCGCAAGCATCCATATTGGGAACGGAATCATTGTCGGCGCAATCGTCGCAGTCAACGCGTTTGGCGATGTCGTTGAAGATGGAAAGATCATTGCGGGATTAAGGTCTGGAAAAATCGGGCCAATTCGTGTCGGCGGCAAAGAAAATTTTGCCGAAGGTCCGCTGCACTTTGCAGACACGTTGAAGATGATGCAAACTTTCGCGGGGCGTAACGTGATGCAATTTGCGACCAAAACAAACACTGTCATCGGCGCGGTGGCAACCAATGCAAAGCTCACGAAAGTCGAAGCGACAAAGGTCGCACAGATGGCGCACGATGGATTGGCCCGCGCGATTCGTCCCGCGCACACGATGCTCGATGGCGATACGATTTTTGCATTATCTACCGGAAATAAAAAATCGGACGTGACCACCATTGGCACATTTGCAGCAGAAGTGATGATGCAGGCCATTTTGCGGGCAGTGAAAATGTCGGCATCGGCTGGAGGTTTACCAGGATTAAAAACATAGGAGCGGATTTGCAACCCGCTCCATTTGTTTGGGGAAATTTATTTTTAACGGCGCGAACCTTTTAGTTCATCTTTCAGGACCAGTGTCAAGATCACGCTGACGATGCTCACAACCAGCGCACCTAAAAACGCCGGCCAGAAGCCGTTGATTGTAATCATGATTCCGAATGATTGACCAATCTGCCCGGTCAGCCAGAACAGGAATGTGTTGATGAGCAGTGTGAACAAGCCGAGCGTGAGAATGATCAGCGGGCAGGTCATGATCTTCAGCAAAGGCCGCACGAACGCATTCACCAATCCGAAGATCAAAGACAGCCAGATGATGCCCAACAAACCGCTTTCAAACGAAATGCCGGGCACAAAGCGGATGGCGAGAAAGATTGCCACCGCGTTGATGATCCAGCGAAGAATAAATCGAGTCATTGTGCGTTCTCCTTTCGAGAGTCAATACGCATAATGAATCACGAAGTTGCGCGCATCCAGATCAATGTGCGGAACGGTGTGAAACCTGCCGATTGAATGGTCCCGACCATTTCACCTGTGGGATATTCAACCGCTAGTTTGCGATAATGGGTCAGTTCGCGCCGCGCCGCCTCCAACGCGGACCGTAAGCCGGACGCGTCACCATCAGGCTTGGCGGCAATCCATAACGCATTCGAGGCGCGCATGGATGGCATCCAACTGACGGTTGCCAGCAATTTGCCATCCTGCATCGCGGCCCATTGCCGCACATCGAATTCAACCATCGAACGGCGCAGAAAATTCCACAGTCCCGGGCCAAGCTCATCCCAATCCCAGCGCGAGTACCAGTTCAACTCGTCGGGATGTGCGCGCCTCAGCCACTCGCGCTGGAGCGACCAATCGCGTGGATTCGGCTTGGAAACGGTCACCGGTTTCGCTGTCGCGTCTTGAACCGTTGGAAGCAGCGCATCTGGCGCAGAATAATAAGTGGTCCGCCGGGTGCGTTCGACGAATCCCAAATCTTCGTAAATCTTGATGGCAGTCGGGTTGTCATCGCGAACGTGGAGCCAGATTTCCTTTGCGCCTTTTTGTCGCGCATGCTGCAAAGCGCGCTCGGTCAATGCGCGCCCAATGCCGCGCCGCCGAAAATCCGGGTGTGTCGCGACGTTGGCAATCATGGATATTTTTCTGCCTTTGAAGTTTTGCGGGACGACGCTGGCATTTCCAACGATCCGGCCGTTTTCCTCCCACACAAAGCCAGTCATCGGCAAAGAGGCGCTGTCCATTACCTGGCCTGCCCAGCGTAGAAAATTGTTATCCCGGCTGGCTCGGCGCATCTCCTGCAAAAAGGATTGACCATCCTCGTCCATTGTGGACGAAAAGCACAGCTCGATCAAATCTGCCACCTGCGGCAGGTCGCGCAAGACATTCATCGGCCGCACCGGGCCGCTTGGCGAGGTATGCACTTGAACGCTTACGGAAGCCATTGCGTGTATTATAGCCCTGATTGTTGTCCAGAGCACAAATTTGGCCGGGAAGTTCGATCCCGATAAGATTTTACAGAACTCTAATGCCCTTTAGATAATTCGCCGACACGACTTTGTTATAATGCGACTTGTCTCTATTGGCAGGGGTGAAAAAACACCCTTGCGGAGGATTTTAACTATGATGCGATTTGACCGATTTACGGAACGCGCCCAGGAGGCGGCGCAACGCGCCGCGGAAATTATCCAGCGCTACGGACATAACCAGATTGATACCGAACATATTTTGCTGGCGCTGATCGAACAACCGGGCGGCGTTATCCCCCAAATTCTCGAAAAATTGAACGTGAGTCCCGACGCTTTAGTCGAGCGCCTCGACGCGACGCTGCGCGCCAGCCCGAAGGCAAATATCTTCGGCGGCGGCGCGGGACAGATTTTTATCACGCCGCGCGTCAAGCGAATCATTGACTTGGCGAACGAAGAAGCCAACCGGCTCAAGGACGAATATATTTCGACCGAACATATTTTCCTCGCGATTTTGACCGAACGCAACACGCCCGCGGCACGCATTCTCGAATCCGCTGGTTTGACGCGCGACCGGGTTTACGATGCGATCCAGGATTTGCGCGGCGGACAGCGCGTCACTGATCCGCAAGCCGAGACGCGTTATCGCACTCTCGAAAAATATTCGCGCGACTTAACGCAGCTCGCGCGCGAGGGCAAGCTTGATCCCGTCATCGGACGCGACAATGAAATCCTGCGCCTGATCCAAATCCTTTCGCGCCGCACGAAAAACAACCCGGTGCTGATTGGTGAGGCTGGCGTCGGAAAGACAGCCATTGTCGAAGGACTGGCTCAAAAGATTGCGACCAACGATGTTCCCGAAATTCTGT
Organism: Chloroflexota bacterium; assembly: GCA_021824575.1. GTDB lineage: Bacteria > Chloroflexota > Anaerolineae > Anaerolineales > Villigracilaceae > Fen-1038. The sequence continues at coordinate 18,882 of JAKAKJ010000080.1, read as the reverse complement.
CGGGCAAGAAAGTGGTTGCGCTCGACCTCGGCGCGATGATTGCCGGTTCGCGCTTCCGCGGTGAATTCGAAGAGCGATTAAAAGCGGTGATCGAAGAAATCCAGCGCGCCCAGGGCGAGATCATCATGATGATTGACGAACTGCATACGGTGGTCGGCGCGGGGGCGGCGCAGGGCGCCATGGATGCCAGCACGATGCTCAAGCCTGCATTGGCGCGCGGTGAACTGCAAACCATTGGCGCAACGACACTGGATGAATATCACAAATACATCGAGAAGGACACTGCCCTCGAACGACGCTTTGCTCCTATTTATGTTGAGGAGCCGAGCGTGGATGACACGATCAAGATGCTTCAGGGTTTGCGCGACCGTTACGAGGCTCATCACAAAGTCCGCTTTGCGGATGAAGCGTTGGTTGCCGCGGCGCGGCTTTCTGATCGCTACGTCACCGACCGTCGTCTGCCCGATAAGGCCATTGACTTGATGGACGAAGCTGCAGCCAAATTGCGCGTGGCGCTTTATTCCATGCCGCAGGATTTGAAAGAAATGAAAGCCGAGCTTGACCGCTTGCAGGCGGAAGAGGATGCGGCTTCGAATTCTCGCGATTATCAACGCGCGGCTGAGATCAAAGTGGAACGTTTACGCAAGGATGATGAATATCATGCCAAGCGCGATAAATGGGAATCGGAACATCAGCTCGATGAAGTAGTTGACGTTAACGATATTGCTGAAGTCGTTCATCAATGGAGGGGCATTCCTGTCAGCCAGATGATGGAAAGCGAGTCACAGAAACTCCTGCAGATGGAGGATCGCCTGCACGAACGTATCATTGGACAAAATGAAGCCATCCATGCCATTTCGGATGCCATTCGCCGCGCTCGCTCCGGTTTGAAAGACCCATCACGTCCAATCGGCTCGTTCATTTTCATTGGTCCATCCGGCGTTGGTAAAACCGAACTGGCAAAAGCATTGGCCTGGTTCATGTTCGATGACGAAGACGCGTTGGTGCGCGTGGATATGTCTGAATATCGCGAGCAACATACCGTCTCGCGTTTGTTCGGTGCGCCTCCGGGTTATGTCGGTTATGAAGAAGGCGGTCAATTGACGGAAGCCGTCCGCCGTCGCCCGTATCGAGTCGTGTTGTTCGACGAAATCGAGAAAGCCCATCCCGAAGTCTGGAACGCGCTTTTGCAAATCCTTGACGATGGCCGCATGACGGATGGTCAGGGAAATGTTGTGGATTTCCGCAACACGATTCTGATCATGACTTCGAACCTCGGCACGGAATATGTGCGAAAGAGCGGCAGCCTTGGCTTCCTCCAGCAAAAAGCGGACGATGAGGAACGCGAGTCGCACGATAAGATCGAGAAAGCGCTCAAGGGCACATTCCGCCCCGAATTTCTCAACCGTATTGACGAGATCATCATGTTCTCGCCGCTCTCGCTCGAAGAGATGGAACGCATCGTTGACTTGCAAATCAAGGAAGTGCAAGACCGATTAAACGAATACGGCATCAAGGTCGAATTGACCGAGGCGGCGCGCAAATGGCTTGCCAAGGAAGGCTACGATCCGGCGTTTGGTGCGCGGCCTCTGCGGCGTGCCATCCAAAAATTTGTCGAGAGTCCGCTTTCGGTGGAACTGCTCGGCGGGAAATTCAAGAATGGTGCAACGGTTCTGGTGGATGTGGACGAGCAGATCGATAAGATCACTTTCCATACGGCTCAGGCCGTTCGTAAAACCAGGCAGCCCGCAAACGCCGCATAGATTTGCGCGGATTTCACATTCGAATGAAAGCGCCCGACTCATTACAGTTGGGCGCTTTTTTATCGCTCCTCAAATTTGCGTTATTCGCAGCCGGGTTCTTAATGTGCATTTAGTGAAATTCGATTAACATCGGGAAATTTGACATAGGAGAACCTCTCATGGCTCAAACGACGCCCAAATCATCCAACCGCGGTGTGATCATCGCGATCGTTATTGTGCTGCTTTGCATTTGCATGCTGGTGCTGGCCATTGGCGGAGTTGCTTATTACTTGTACATGAGCAACACGTCCACTTCGCCGACGCTGCCCATCCCATCATCCAACGGCAGCACGGAAACGCCGCCTGTAATAGTCACGCGCCCGCCGGTTGAATCGATTCCAACCGACACGGTGACCACACTCACGAACGTTGTCGTTCCCGACAGTGACCTGTATGATCTGGCATGTCGCCTCGAAAATATCTGCAATGTGCCGCACACATTGCCTGCGCCGACGAAACCTTTTCAGGTTGGCGACCAGCAGAAATTCTGGATCAGCAATGTGGACACCAATGATAATTTTCAGGTCACAGCCACGCTGGATTACATTACACCTCACACGTATTTTTGGGCGCAGAATGGCGTGCTGGTCAACAGGAATGATATGAAGGCGCTGATGGATACCTTCGAGAACAAAATCTATCCAACTGACCGTGAATTTTTTGGGAGTGAATGGACGCCGGGCGTGGACAACGATCCGCACATTTATATCGTTTATGCGCGCGGCACAGGTGCGTCGAATGCCGGATATTTTTCAACGCCCGATGAATACAATCCGCTGGTGCATAAGTATTCCAACGGGCACGAGATGTTCGTCTTCAACGCGGATAACATGGACCTCGGGTCAACAGAAACATATAGCGTGCTGGCGCATGAGTTCCAGCACATGATCCATTGGAATCTCGACCGCAATGAAACCTCATGGATGAACGAAGGTTTCTCGGTGCTGGCTGAATTTTTGAATGGATATTCGCCTTATTTCGATTATGCCTATATTACTCATCCGGACCTCAATCTGACGGACTGGCTTCCGGACCCCGGCGCGAACGGCCCCCATTATGGAGAGTCTTTTCTCTTCCTCGATTATTTCCTCGACCGCTTCGGTGACAAGGCCACGCAGGCTCTTGTAAAGGATCAGGAGAATGGACTACCGAGCGTGGACGATACGCTCAGGAATCTGAACATCACCGATCCACAGACTGGAAAACTAATTACTGCCGATGATGTTGTGATGGACTGGATGGTCACAATGTATTTGCAGGATGGCAAAGTCGGCGATGGGCGCTATGTCTATCATAATTATCCCAACGCGCCGAAGGCGTCGGCGACACAGATCATTGATCATTGCCCGCAATCACCATTCAATAAATCGGTCAATCAATATGGTGCGGAATATATCGAGATCAATTGCACCGGGAACTATACGCTTTCCTTTCAAGGCTCTACGCTGGCTAAACTTCTGCCAACCGATCCGCATTCGGGCAATTATGCATTTTGGTCGAACAAAGGCGACTCGTCAGATATGACCTTGACCCGCGAGTTCGACTTGACCAACGTCACCGGCCCGGCTCAATTCTCTTACTGGACGTGGTATGACATCGAGAAAGGTTACGATTATGTGTATCTCGAAGCGTCCACGGACGGGCAAAGCTGGCAGATCATCAAAACGCCGAGTTGCTCCAGCAACGACACATCCGGCAACGCATATGGCTGCGGCTATACGGCAATGAGCGGCGGCGGGAACAGTGCGCAATGGATCAACGAAAGCGTTGACCTTTCGCAGTATGATGGCAAAAAAATCCAGTTGCGATTCGAATATGTCACCGACGCGGAAGTTAACGGGGAAGGCTTTTTGCTGGACGATGTTTCCTTGCCGGCGATCAACTATTCGTCCGATTTCGAAGCGGATGACGGCGGATGGCAAGCAAACGGTTTTGTGCGCATCGAGAATACGCTGCCGCAAACGTTCCGTCTCGCGCTTATCCTTCAGGGCAGCAATCAAACTACTGTCCAAAATATCGCGCTCGGTGCGGATCAGTCGGTAGATATCCCGCTTTCCTTGAAACAGGGCGAGAACGCCGTGCTGGTCGTGACCGGCACGCAGCGCTTCACGCGCCAGCTTGCAGGTTTCACGCTTGGGATCAAATGATGTTGGGAGTGCATTGGGCGGGTACTATTGGCAACTGGAATAGAATGCGGCGCGGCGACCATGTCGCCGCGCCGCATTGGCTCTGACGTTTAATGCAATTGATTAGTTATCGGACGCGCAGCGGAAACCAACCTTGGGGGAGTAATCACCAATAAAAGCGGGCGTATTTTGCTGAGCGTTCGGGTTCGGTCCAAGCAGCTGTGAGCGTTGTGCAATGCGTATCTCCGTGGCGGCACTCTGGAAACTGCCGCCTTTGATCACGCGCCCGAAGAAGTTGGTGCGCGCGATCGGTCCCGTGGGATTCAAGGTGACGGCTTTGGAGTAATAATTTGCATCATAGAAATCGTTCATCCATTGATTGACATTTCCTACCATGTCCAGAACGCCAAACGGGCTGGCGCCGCCCGGATAACTTCCGACCTTGGTGGTATCGCCCACTTGGTAGTTGAAGTTGGCGCGCGAGGAGTCAGGAGCTTCGTCGCCCCACGGATAGGTTCGGAGATCGGTGCCGCGGGCAGCGTATTCCCATTCCGCTTCGGTCGGCAGGCGGCGTCCCGCCCACTTGCAGTAGGCATTGGCATCGCCCCATGTTACCTGAACAACAGGATAATCGTTGTACTGAGGGTTGTTGAAATAAGATGTAACGGTCTGTGAACTAAAACTTTGAGGAGGATTGCAGGCGCCAGCGGATACACATTGGAGGTACATGGCGTTCGTTACATCGAATTTATCCATCCAAAAAGCGGACATGGTCACTTTATGGGCGGGCTTTTCATCGGGTTGGGCATCTGGGTCAAGGCCGCCTTGTGTGAATGTGCCGGCAGGGATGTAGACCTCTGTCATGCCATCATTGCTGTTGCGCGTGCTCCCGGCGCTCTGATTGCCGCTGGGCGCGGCAGTTGGATTCGATGCAATGGGTGCGTTGGTTGGAAAGGCAGTTGAAACGGAAATCGGCGTGGGTTGTGCTGAACCGCCGCCCAACTGGCAGGCAGTGCCAATCAGTGCCAGCACTGCCAGGATGGGGAAAAGCTTTTTCATCGTAAGCCTCCTTTGCTACGATAGCTGACCGCAAATATGGACAGGGAAATTCCTGTTCGCATGGGTCGTAAGAGTGGAAGTTTTTATTACTCTCTGTTACCAATTATACATTATAATTTCAACTGAAAGCAAGCGGAGTTTGCATAAATGACAGTATTGCCCGGTTTTAATTCTGATGTTTCGCACCGAGTGTTTGTGGTTTGTGACCAGGATGCGACCGCGCCGATCTGGGGCTATATTATTCGAGAGAAAGGACTGGTGGCGATCCTTGAGACGTCGGTGCAAAAGGCCATGGAACGTTCCATGGAAGAGATTCCTGATCTCATTGTGATTGACGTAAATGCTCCTCACGCCCAGCGTATCGAGTTGTGCAGGAGATTCCGCTCCTTGAGCGCCAGTCCAATTCTGTTATTTCTCCCGACCAATAATGAAACTGAGATTCTGGAGGCTTACCAGGCCGGCGTGGATGAATGCGTCATCAAGCCGATCAGCCCGGCCGTTTTTTTGGCGAAGATCACAGCATGGGCGCGGAGAAGTTGGACGGTCCCGATGAGTCCGGTGCGCGCCGGCAAATTGAAACTGGACCCGGCCCGCCGCTCCGCGGTGGAACCGGGCGGCGAGGAGATCAAACTGACGAATCTGGAATTCCGTCTGTTGCATTTGTTGATGAGCCGTCCCGGTTATGTATTCAAGAACGATGAGATCATGCAAATGGTTTGGAGCGCATCGGTTGATACCGCTGTTTTGAAGAATGTTGTGTATCGGCTTCGGAAAAAGCTTGACCTTGATTCGGGAAAACCCTCGTATTTGATTCAAACCTTTCCTGGCGGATATAGTTTCCAGGAGAAATAAATAAGCTGCCGATTTATTCGGCGGCTTATTTTATGGAACACAAGTTGATAGGTTATATGTTGCTTGGATGTAATTGTTGATGGCGTATTCGGCGTCGCAATAGTTTGGGTGAACCGAAAGCGCTTTATTCCAATCCGCTTTTGCGCCTGCGATGTTTCCTTGTTTATATAAGGCGTAGCCATGCCAGAGCAGAGCTTCTTCAGAGTAGTAGCCCGGTATCGGCTTGTAGGTGAATTCCGTTAACTGGATCAAATAATCTATTCGGCCAGCATAATAATAGGCAAAGAATGGACTGAATTGGTAACGCGTCATCCGCTGGGGCAAACCGATTTCAAAGGCCTTATCGAAAGCCTGGGCGGCCTCGGTATAGCGCTCGAAATAAACGAGGTTGCTGCCGACGTTGAACCAGGCAAAGGCATCGGATGGATTCGCCGCAGCGGCTGCTTGGGCAGCCGCCAGGGCATTTTTCCGATTTTGATCCGGGTCCCAGTTCGAGCCTAGAATGGATTGGATTTGCGCCTGCTGATCCGGCGGATAAACTAAAATGTATACATAGTTAAATGATTTCCAATCGGTCATCAATTTATCGTACGGAATTTTCTGGTCCGGGCCGCGCAAAGGATCCTGGGCTGTGAATATGCCTGTTGTATCGTCATAGCCCGTGATCAAAAGATAGTGCCCATCCCATAGATCGTCGTTAGGCCCCATCGCGTCCTGCGGATTAAGCTTCGATGCCTCTTCTATCATCACGGGAAATTGAGCGGCCAGAAGACTCTTTAGCAAAGTGAGATCGCCGCCGACGCGAAAGTCGGCGCTCAACCACCCCGCTTTGTTGCGGACAAAATAAACCAGTTCATCCGGATTGACGTTGCGATCCTGCGGAACAGGTTTGATGACCTGGGCAATATCATTCTGGTTTCCTCCCCAACCATACATGCGAAGATACATTGTCAGCGTGGCTGGGCCGCAATTATTTATGCCCTGTAATTCATATTTGGGAGAGGGGAGTGAAACCTGCGCGGGCAAAGGCACGGGAGTTGGTGTGGCTGTCGCAGTGGCTAAGGATGTTGGCGGAGGCACAGTAGGAGGTTGAGTGGGAGATAATACGGCTTCGGGCGTCGAAGGAATAACGGGAGTCGGCATTTTCCCAATGGGATGGATGGTGTTTTGCATATAAGTAGTAAAGACTTCGAAGTGCCACAATACCCGCGACTGTATTGCCGGCACCTGATAAAGCAAAAATCCCAGCACAAAAATTCCGGCAACGCCAAAGAGTATCGTTCTAATTTGCTTGAGCATATCGAAAAGTGTACCAGAATTCAATGAGCAGTTTCTTAAACAAAAAATGCTGCTGTGAAGCAGCAGCATGGTCGAGTCTGGGCAGAAACCATGATGACTCTTACAATCCGCCCATTTCCCATTGGCGCACGCGTTCGAACAATTCGCTCAGCGGCCTCAAGCCTGATATTGGCACGGCCAGATTTTTCGTCCGCGTCTGGTTATATTGAAATACGCGGCTTCCTTCGCGGATCAGACTGGCGCGGCGGCGGAATTCATCGCGCGTGATCCAGCCTGCAAAATAAATGTCCATGCCGTACACCCAGATGTTGCTCCATTCGATGGACTCAATGATGTATGTTTCCTTACGCGGAGGAGAATGGATTCCAAGCCGTGCGCCCGGCCTTGATTGGACGTGAACATACGCCAGCGAGTAAAAGCCTGCGTTGACTTCGCAGCGCGTATGCGGCAGGAGTTCCACCGGACGCGTCACGAAATCTCGACCCGAATCCTGGCCGCCGATTTCGAGCATCAGCCTTTCATCCGATTCGGATTTCAGTGCTAGCGTCCCAAGCGGAGCCCACGTGCGCGGACGAGTCCATGTTTTCGGCATGGCATGAATCAAATAAACGGGCTGCCCCGCGCCGGAAGCTTTTTGCATATCGTCCGGCGACGCGGCAATTAACCCTGTAAGAAAAGCGAAGAGATAAATATCATTCTCGGAGTGGCCGTCGGCGGAATATTGATCGAGCGGCACCAAAGCCGGGGCCTGGAGAATCAGTGCCGGGTCCGCGTGAAGCGAAGTGATTTGTGTCCGGTGCGAGATCAAAAAAGATTTGATGTCACAGCGGTGTCCGCCGAGCGAAACGTCATAACGATCCGGATCGGTAAACGGTGTTGCGCCTTTAACATCAAACGGAATATTTTGCTGTGCAAGATAACGCCGGAATGCAAGTTCGACGGCCACACCGGCTACGATGCGCCGCATACGATCAAATGGCGAACCGCCCATGCGATCATACGTGTGCGGTAGCGAACGACACGCGTAAGCAATGCCGCCCTCGGTGAGATCGGGTGTGTAAGGCAGGCGAATGATGTCGGCAGAATTAAGCATGGTCAATGAATATTGGAAAATGAATTAGCAGCGCAACCATGTTCTAATCATTCCTGAATTGCAAACAATAATGATGGAACGTATTGCTCACCCATGCGGAACCCAATCCAAACGGCGCGAGGCGTTGATTATCCTGCAGCCAGATTTTTTCGTCCTTCAACGTATAAACTTTGCCGAGTTCACGCGCCAAGTCCCACGCCAGCGGATAAATCTTTCCGCCTTTCTTCACGTTCTTGACGATGATGGTGAGATACGCTTTTTCGTGCAACAACGGTTTCAACCCGGCGTAGATTTTGACCAGCTTTTCAAGGAAGGATTCATAATCGTGGATGTTGCCGACATCTTTTGGATCGTCAGAATAAAAAACATCGAGGTCGGATGATGAGCGGCGTTTCTTTTGCGTCTCGGCGCCTTTGGCGTGAAGCATGTCCCAATATGGAGGCGAGGTCAGCACGTAGTTGATGGTCGGCAGTTGGTAGTTGAGAGCATTTGCTGCGTCACCTTTTATAATTTCAGATTTCAGATTCTTGATTGTCTGTCCCAAAGCCGCGCGTTCATCCTCGACGATTTGTTTCGCAATCTTTGCATATTTCGGATTCAATTCGATGCCGTACGAATTGCGCCCGGCGCGCAAAGCCGCAACCAACGTTGACCCGGTTCCCGCCATTGGATCCAAAACGGCCTGACCTTTCTTGGTGAAGAACTCGATGAATTCCTGCGCCATCGTCTCCGGGAATTTTGCCGGATGCACAAGCACACCCTTTTGGCGCGGCGGCGGATTATGGATGAACCATGACTTCTGGAATTTAAGCCAGGTTTTTGAATCGAGATCGTTGAGTTTATTGTTTGGCATGAATATCTCGCTCAGATAAATTTCCCTGCTGTGTTATGGCTTGGGTGTCCTGGTCGGCGGCGTGTACGTCACATCATGCACCACCAGATTGGAAAAGATGACTGTCACCGGGGTGTCGCCCACTGAATGCGCGAATACGCCAATCCCGCCGGACGCATAACTTCTGTCGTTCGCGCTGAATTGATAACGGCCATTCAAAAAGAATCGCAAGTCCGAGCCGACGGCCCACACGCCGAGGCGCGTTTGACTCGGCGCGCCGGTCGGAACATCGCCGCTCAGGGTCGGCGGCTGGAGCGGCAAGTGCGTGTTCACGCTTGTGCGTTCTACGCGCACATGGCCATCACAGGAAAGCGCGTATGTGTAAAATGCGACGGAGTTCGGCGCGCGAAACAAAAATCCATATTCATCCTGGCCTTTGCAAAGGCTTGGACTGGCCGTGATCTCCGCATAAAAGTCGCTCAGGATCACGTCCGTGCGGAAGCTATCGGCAAAGACACCGGGCTGCACTGCAATGGTCAGTTGGTTGTTGCTGACGTTAATGCTTGCCTGATCTGATGCGGCAGTGTTCCAAACCAGAGACGAAGAAAAATTGTCAGTCAAAGCAATGCTTCCAACGCCAGGTTTTTGTTCAGGCGTGGGCGCTTGGGTGGGAAAAACCCTCGGCGTAGGCGTGGCCGTTGGCGGGAACCAGATGATTGTCGGCGAAGGAAGCGGTGTTGGCGTCCCCGGTGGAGGCGTCAGAATCGAAGTGTCCTCCAAACCTGTACAGCCGGTCAAGCCGATGGTCAGCGCAATGGCGAGGATGAATGTCAACCGAAAAGAATGATTGCTGTGAAGCATATAAATTTCAAAGGTGTTGTAAAATACAACGGCATTCCCATTCTAGCATATCAGGAGCATCTAATGACGGATAAAACTGTGCTGGTGACGGGCGCGTGCGGGGAAATTGGTCAGGCGCTGGTGCAGGAATTATCGAAGCGGGGAGGGCATCGAGTGGTAACGGCAGACATTGCGCCGCTGCCGGATACGATCAAAGATTTGGTGGCAGAGCATGTGCAGGGGGATTTGGTTTACAAGATCAAGACCTTTTACGATTACGATTTCGACATCATTTTTCACCTGGCGGCGTCGCTTTCATCGAAGGCTGAAGTTGCGACAGAGGAAGCGCATCGCATCAATGTCGAAGGCACGATGCAGTTGCTGATGCTGGCGGCTTATCGCTCGGAGAAATATAAAAAGCCGGTCAAGTTTTTGTTTCCGAGTTCCATTGCCGCGTATGGAATGGCAAGCCTTGAAGTGAAAGAATCTGCAGGGTGTGTGAAGGAGGATGAGTACAACACACCGCACACAATGTACGGATGCAATAAACTTTATTGCGAAAAACTGGGAATGTATTACAGTCGTTATTACGGACAGCGACATCTTGACCCAAATCCGCCGGTCATGCTGGATTTTCGTGCGCTCCGTTTCCCGGGCTTGATCTCAGCCTTTACCTTGCCCAGCGGCGGGACGAGTGATTACGGTCCTGAGATATTGCATGCCGCCGCGCAGGGGAAACCATACTCCTGCTTTGTCCGCGAGGACACAAAAATTTCTTTCATGGCGATGCCGGACGCGATCAAATCGTTGTTGATGCTGACCGATGTGCCGCGCGAAAATTTGAGTCACGTGGTTTATAACGTCGCCGCGTTTGCGTTGACTGCCGGACAATTCCGCGACCGCGCGCTCAAAGCGTTTCCCGGTGCCGACATCCGCTTCGAGCCGAATCCGCGCCGGCAGGGCATTGTCGATTCGTGGCCGGAGGATGTGAACGATTCGCTGGCGCGAAACGACTGGAGCTGGAAACCTGATTACAATGTAGACGCGTTTTTCGATCAATATTTCCTGCCCGAAATTCGAAAACGTTACGGGAAATAAAAAACAATCGGTCGTCACAGCAGACGACCGATTTTATTCCTGATATAATTTTGATGATGAAAATTCGTCCGCTGGTTATCATAAGTTTTGTTGTCTCGGCCATTGTGCTCTTTGGACTTTTCCTCCCGGCACATGCCGCGCCTCCGGCTCAAGGTATCCAGTTCGCCACCAACACGCCCCTACCGAACGGCAACATTTATTACATTGTCCAACAAAACGATACATGCACCAAAATTGAATATCTATATGGCATCACCGACGCGCAGCTGCGTCAATTGAATGAAACCATCAATACCGATTGCTCAAATCTGCAAATTGGGCAAAAGGTCCTCGTTGGCACGGGCGGCCCGATTGTCCCAACCGCGACGCCCGGCCCTTCGCCCACGCCTCTGCCGCCGACCATCACGCCCACGCCGCCCGCGGGAACAACACAAATCTGTGTTCTATTATTCGATGATATCAATGGCAATGGATTTCGCGATCCAAACGAATCGGCCATTGCAGGCGGCGCGATCAGCGTGACAGAGACGAACGGCAAATACTCCAAGACCTTGCCAACCGTGATCAATCCCGATCCCAACGCCTATCAAGGCATTTGTTTTACGAATATTCCCGAAGGCCATTACAGTATCGCGGCAGCCATCCCCGATAACTATAATCCGACGACGAGCCTGACTTCCACGCTCGATCTTAAAGCCGGCGACAATTCGGAGGTGGATTTCGGTGCGCAATCCAAGGGCACGACGGCGGCCCAGACCGCGCCCGGCGACAGCGGCGGGGGCCCATCGCCTCTGCTCGGGATTTTTGGCGGACTCATGCTTCTCGGTGGGGTTGGACTCGGCTGGTACGCGCTCCGTTTGCGGAGGCCGCAGAGCAAACTTAAGCAAAGCGGATTGTTGAGGCGATGATTCGCTGTAAGATGGGTAATAGCGAAAATCAGCTGCGAACCATTCTTCAGTCACAACATCCCAATCACAGAAAAAAAGGACACCCGACTTTTTGGAAAGTCGGGTGTTTTATTTTTTGATGCTCATCGAGGAATTAACTGGAATCATTATCCCGGCGGCCAATGCATTTGCCGCTGGCCGATCAAATGCACATGCATGTGAAAGACCGTCTGCCCGCCGCGCGGACCAGTGTTCATAATCAAACGATAGCCATCTTTATCAATGCCTTCCCGCGCGGCGAGTTGTCTCGCAGTGAAGATCATGTGTCCGACGAGCAATTGGTCTTCGGACTTTATTTCATTGGCAGATTCGATATGCCTGTTCGGGATGATGAGAATATGTATCGGCGCGACAGGGTGGATGTCGCGGAACGCAGTTACTTCTTCATCGCGGTACACAATCTCTGCTTTGGATTCGTTGTTGGCGATTTTGCAAAACATACAGGAAGCGGTCATCTTTGATTTGAACCTCGAGAAACGGGAATAAAGATAGATCAGGTAGGACGGGTCGTTTCGACCGTTCTTCCTTCTATTGGATTGGCCCATCTTTGGCCGCGCATACGATGTTGTAATATTGCAGTTCGGCGGCTTTATTTTGTTGGGCGTACGCGGCCGCTGCGTTGCCCATTTGACGGATGCCATCCAGGGCCGGCATAACCTGCGACGGCCAGTAGCGCGGCAGAGTCATCAAAGGATCGTTGACCGGACCTTCGGGAATGTAGAGCGGATTTTGGGGGTCAATCTTGTCTGCCAGCGGAATCCAGTTGAACATCATCGGTCCGCGCGGATTGATCGTGAATCCGAGCTGGTAGCCAAACTTGCGCGCAAATTGAACGGGGCGGACTCCAAATCCGCCGCCTGGCCAGATGATGGCAATGGGCGTCTTGTTGAAATATTTTTGGATGTTCGTAATCGAACCCTGCAGTTCGCCGGTTATATATTCATCCGTGGAACTGTCGCTCATGGGAATATTATGGACAACGCCGTGCGCTTGATAATCCACCCAGCCTTGATTGGATAAGGCCACGTTTTCCTGCAAAAATGGATCGCTTCCGCCAAACGCGCTGATCCAGCCAGTGACTACGGGCCAGCCCCATTTTTTGTAATAAGGCAGGAAATGATCCGTAAAGTTTTGTGCCTGATGACGATCATCCTGAATCAAGATCACAGACCGCGCTGGGATGTTGGCGTTGTGGTAGAGAAAATCCGATAACTGCTGTGTGTTGATCGCCGTAAATCCCTGATCGTGCAGGCTGTTCATCATGGTTTGGAAATCTTTGTCGCTGACGTTCTTCGGGTCCGAGACCTGCGCCGTTCCTTTCTCGATGCTGTGGAACATGATTGCAAAGACGATTGTCCCCGGAGCAGCATTCGTTGATGTCCATTGGTCTTTGATATATTGGCAGGAATCCGAAATATATGTGTGCGGAGTGACCCCCGGCGATAACGCGTTGGTCGTAAATGTTGGCGGCAGCGCGGGCGGCGTGAGCGATGCGGGCGTAGCTGTGGCCGCCGTCGTGTTGGTCGGGACTGGCGTCGCGGTGGCGTGATTCTGCTGAAGCGCGGCGAAGGCCGTTTGCACAGCCTGAGTCATGATGACGTTCGGGTCCGCGGTGGGAGTCGCAGACTGGCAGGAGGTCAATAAAACGGCGAGCAGGGTCAGAAGTAAGAAACGAGGAGAACGAAGTAAGCAGTTTTGTTGGTTCATATCATCATCTTGGTTCGCACAATAATAACAGAAAAGGCGCGTCATCAAAACGCGCCTTCTCCTCTTTTTCTTCTTGTCTTTCAGTCGTTGCTTTCGCCCTTGATGTAGGCTTCTGTCATTTCGCGGCAGACGCTATCGCGGAATTGTTTGGGCGGCGTCTTGAAGAAATAGGAAGACGGACCGACGATTGGTCCGCTGAGGCCGCGATCCAACGCGATCTTGGCGCAGCGCACGGCGTCAATAACGACACCCGCCGAGTTGGGACTGTCCCACACTTCGAGTTTGGTTTCCAGATTCAGCGGCACATCACCAAAGGTCGTGCCTTCCATGCGGATGTAGCACCACTTGCGGTCGCTCAACCACGGCACATAATCGGATGGGCCAACGTGAACATTATCCGCGCCGAGGTCGTACGGAATCATGCTGGTCACCGCGCCGGTCTTGGAAATCTTCTTGCTCTCGAGACGCTCACGTTCGAGCATGTTAAGAAAATCGGTGTTTCCGCCGAAGTTGAGCTGGTAGGTGCGATCAATGCGGACGCCGCGATCCACGAACAGGCTGGCCAGCGCGCGGTGCAAAATCGTCGCGCCAACCTGCGACTTGATGTCATCGCCCAGCACCGGAAGGTTGGCTTCTCGGAAACGCTTGCCCCAATAATCCTGCGAGGCGATGAATACCGGGATGCAATTGACGAACGCACAGCCCGCTTCGAGGATTTGTTCGACATACCATTTGGTCGCCATTTCAGACCCGACCGGCAAATACGAAACGACAACATCCGTCTTGGTTTCCTTGAGCAAACTTACAATGTCTGCCGTCGGTCCGGGCGCTTTCTTGATGACACCCGATAGATATTTGCCAAGCCCATCGTGCGTCATGCCGCGCACCACCGGCACGTTGAGCTTTGGCACATCGCAGAACTTGTAAGTGTTGTTCGGCTCGGCGAAAATTGCATCCGCTAGGTCTTCTTCCACCTTCGTCTGGTTGATATCAATCCCCAGTGTGAATTCAATATCACGAACATGATAACCGCCGAGATTGACGTGCATCAGTCCCGGCACTTTCGCATCATCGGGAGTGTCCCTGTAAAAATGAACGCCCTGCACCAGCGACGAGGCGCAGTTGCCAACCCCGATGATCGCGACACGAACTTTCTTATTTGCCATGTGTATGGCCTCCTTCAAACGAGTATAATTTTGTTGCTGCAACGCACTGTCCAAAGAACGAACTCAACTGACGAATTTATCCTGCCGCACAAGGTGGTCTTAAGACCATGAAATCAAGTTCAGAATCGAATGCAAAAAGCAGCCTGACCAATGAACGCCTGCTCCGCCTGGAGCGACTTTCAGAACTGGTGCGCTCGCTCGATAATGCGCATGAACTTGAACCGTTTCTTCAGAACGTGATCTCGGCGGCAGGTGAGCTAACTGACAGCGAAGCGGCCTCCATCCTGGAATTCGACGAGCAGTCCAACACGCTTCGTTTTTTGGCGGCTCCCTGGCATCAGTTTGAACCGCTGCGCGGCATTCAGGTTCCGTTGGACAAAAGCGCGGCGGGCTGGGTGTATCGCGAGCTAAAGCCGCTTCGCATCCCGGACGTCAAAGCGGATGCCCGTCATTTCAGTGAAGTGGATTTCGCTCTGGCTTTCGAGACGCGCTCTCTTCTGGCTGTTCCGTTGATCGTGGGTGGAAAACCGCTGGGCGTGCTGGAAGCAGTCAATAAAACCAGCGCTGATTATACCGAGGATGACGCTACAATCCTAGAGACACTTGCAACGACAACCGCGCTGGCAATCCACAATTCCAGCCTCCAGCGGCGCGTCGAAGCCAGTATGATCGAGCTTGCGGAACTGGATCGCCTCAAGAATGATTTTATTGCCATCACCTCCCACGAGCTTCGCACTCCACTTGGATTGATTCTGGGTCATGCAACCTTCCTGCGCGAATTGCTGGGACAGGATTATCGCGAACAATTGGACATCATCATCAGGAATGCGTCCAAATTGAAGGAGATCATCGAAAGCCTGTCCAACGTGGATAACTACGAAACCGGCGGCGCGCGGGTCCGGCAGCGGGCTGTTTCGATGGCGCGCATCATCGAAGAAGTGGTAGCTTCTTTTTCAGATATGGCTTCAAAACGGAATATTACGCTGAAGGCCGAGCTTGGCCGCGATGATCTGTTCATCGAAGCGGACGCCGGAAAGATTTCCATTGCCCTCAGCAATTTGGTGAAGAATGCCATTGTGTTCACCGACGATGGCGGACACATTTTTGTGTCAGGCGAATCAGTGCCAGGCTATGTCAAAGTCTCGGTGATTGATGATGGCATCGGCATTCCCCCAAAAGATTTGCCGCGCATCTTTGAGCGTTTCTATCAGGTTGAGTCGCACCTCACGCGGCGTCACGGCGGCATGGGCCTCGGGCTTTCGGTCGCGAAGGTGATGATCGAAATGCACGGCGGGCGCATCTGGGCCGAGAGCGCCGAAGGAAAAGGAAGCAATTTTTCATTCCTGCTTCCGGTCAACGTTACGCAGGTCGAAGCTGCGTCGAATGTGTTTTTACCGTGACGCATGCAACCACGTTTCCCTCTTCGAGGACTTCGCAAACGCGACCCGCAAAATAATTGATGAAGCCAACTTTTGTTATCGCTGGGCGCATGACGCGCGAATATATTCTGCCTCCCGTTGGGAAGCCATTGCTCGATGCGCCCGGCGGAAGCGCACTTTACGCGGCTGGCGGATTGACGGCATGGGAAAAGGGAACCGGTTTGCTGGCGCGCGTTGGAGAAGATTATCCGCGGGCATGGCTGAAGGAGATCGAATCGCGCGGCTTGGATATCCGAGGAATCAAAATCCTTGAGCAGAGTCTTGATCTGCGTTCCTTCCATGCATACAACGAAAAGTTTGAGATCACGCGCGGCACACCGGTCTCGCAATTTGCGCGGCGCGAGCTGACTTTCCCGAAGGAACTGCTTGGATACCAGAGTCCGCCCGAAGTCCAGAAGGACGCGAGAAAGCCCGATTTTCTCGCGCCGATTCCAATCGAAATTCCAATCGAATATCGCGAGGCGCAAGCCATCCATTTTTGTCCGCTGGATTTTATAAGCCACAATCAATTGATCGTCGCATTCAAAGCGGGATCAGCAAACACATTCACGCTCGACCCGTCGCCGGGTTACATGTCACCGCCGTTTTTCCGTGACCTGCGTGTGATCATCGCGGGGCTGACAGCTTTTCTTCCATCCGAAGAAGAACTGCGCGGACTCTTCTGGGGCGAGACCTATGATTTGTGGGAGATGGCCGCGGCATTGGGCGAATACGGATGTGAAATCGTGGTGGTGAAGCGCGGCGCACTTGGACAATCGGTGTATGATGTGGCCGGCAAACACAAATGGGAGATCCCGGCGTATCCCGCGCGGCTGGCCGATTTGACCGGCGCAGGCGATGCATTTTGCGGCGGCTTCCTCGCAGGTTATAAAAAGACGTATGATCCGCTGCAAGCCGCGTTATATGGAAATGTTTCGGCGTCGTTGAAAGTGGAAGGCTGCGGCGCGTTCTATCCGTTAGATGTGCTGCCCGGTTTGGCGGAAGCGCGTTTGAACGCATTGAAGGATTTGGTGAGGGAAGTTTGATGACAAAACGCAATAAGCAAAACGCAAAAGCAGGCGCAAAAAGCAGGAAGAGAAAAGTGATGAGTGGAAGGTAAAAGGTGAAGGGTTGCCATGACGAATTTCATTGACCGCCTTCTCGAGCTTACGATCCAAATCCAGCAAATCCCGGCGCCGACGTTCGAGGAAAAAAGACGCGCGGAATTCGCACTTGATTTATTTATCGGTGAGAAATTGCAGGATGTTTCGATTGACTCAGTGAGCAATGTCCTCGCGCGGCTGCCCGCATCAATAAAAGATGAAACGAGGAAGCCGCTGATCATCTCGGCGCATCTCGATACTGTTTTCCCGGCCAATACGAATCTTCATGCGACGCGCGAATCGGATCGTATTTATGGCCCGGGCATCGGCGATAATTCGATGGGCGTCGCGGCATTGTTTGGATTATTGTGGTTATTGCGCGAACGGAGAATCGAATTGCCGGGCGATGTCTGGTTTGTGGCAAATGCATGCGAAGAGGGACTTGGCGACTTGCGCGGTATGAAAGCTGTTGTGGATCGTTTCGGTGCGGACGTAATAGCCTATCTCGCCATCGAAGGCGCGTCGGTTGGACACGTGTATCACCGCGCCATTGGCGTGCGCCGTTATCGCATCACCGCGCGGACGGCGGGCGGGCACTCGTGGGCGGATTTTGGCCGGCCGTCCGCCATCCACGAATTGACGCGGCTTGTGACGCAAGTTACTTCGTTGCCGGTTCCGGCATCGCCGCGTACATCGTTGAACATCGGCAGAATTTCCGGCGGCACCGGCGTCAATGTGCTGGCCTCCGAAGCGACGTTCGAATTGGACTTGCGCTCCGAAAGTATTGGCACGCTGAACAGCCTGGCCGAGCAGGTTGAAGATTTGGCTCGTGCCGCAAGCCGCGCCGGTGTGACAATTGAATCTGAAATCATCGGCCAGCGTCCGGCGGGGGAGATACCTTCGGATCATCCGCTTGTCAAACTGGGCGAGGAATGTTTGCGTGAGCAGGGATGGAAGGCGGAATTGACCGCCGGTTCGACGGATGCGAATATTCCTTTGAGCCGCGGAATTCCTGCGGTTGTGTTGGGAGTCACAGTGGGGAGCGGTTCGCATACCGTGCATGAATACATTGAGACCGCGCCCGCGGAAAAAGGAATGGAACAATTGGTGAGGTTTGTGAGCAAGGTGTGGAATTATGGGTGACGAGGTGCATGCATTTGACCTGCTTACCAAGTGCTTATGATGAGCTTATAAAGGGATGGTGCATAGGGGGGCTAACAAACCTGCAAAGCAAAGCGAAAATGGGCGGAGCTATAATGTTGTCCAATCAACTCGCTGCTGCAAAAGGAAGGGAGAATGCATCGCACCCAAAGGAGAATCCCAAGTCAGCCAAAACGTTTTGAACATTTTCTGCCGCATTGGTTTTTTCTGGGCATTGTCTTTCTCGTTCTGATGGTTTCGTTTGCGGGACCGGAGTGGCTGCCTCCTTCCCGGGTTCCCGACCGGCTCGTGACTTATCCATTTGGGCCGGGAGTGGCGCAGGCCAATGACTGCCCGCCTCCCAACCCGTGCGGCTACTGGGATGGGTATCGCTGGCATT
>JAKAKJ010000026.1 GCA_021824575.1 Chloroflexota bacterium | reverse complement strand
TTCAGACGAGGAAGAATGGGTGGATACGGTCTACATGGGTGCCTGGCCGCGGGATGTTTTTGAAAAGATCGGCATGTTCGATGAAGAACTGGTGCGTGACCAGGACGACGAATTCAATTACCGCTTGCGTGCCCATGGCGGGAAAATCCTGCTCAGCCCAAACATAAAATCTGTTTATTCCGTGCGCAGCAATCTTCGGGCGCTTTGGCGTCAATATTACCAATACGGCTATTGGAAAGTCCGCGTGCTTCAAAAACATCCGCTCCAGATGAGTCCGCGCCAGTTTGCCCCACCGGCTTTTGTGGCGGCGGTGATGGTTTCTGTTTTGATGGCCCTGCTGTCGTTATCACCCGCTCCACAGCTTGCAGCCTCACGGGCCAGCTTGCATGCTTCGTTCTTTCCGATATTCATTCGCGGCTTGGGTTCTCATGTATTGCTCCTGCCTTTGGTTCTGATCCTCGGAATGTATGTTGGGGCCAATCTGGCGGCTTCGATCTACACCTCGTATCGAAAGAGTGCCTGGGCGCATTTCCCTTTGCTGGTCATTACCTTCGCGGCACTGCATTTCGGTTATGGTTTGGGTTTTCTGGTCGGTCTAGGCCGTTTCTCCAGCCGGTGGAATGACCGTGTGGGCAAAGTCCCGGCTTTTGATCAGGCTCAAGATGAGACCGAAAGCGACCGGATCATTCCCAAGCTTGTCCTTCAGACTCAAGCGGGGAATTCAGCTCGCCCGGGATGGCATGCAAACTCGATCAAACGCCTCGTGGATATTCTCGGAGCCTTGTTGGGTTTCGTCGTGCTGTCTCCCTTCTTCCTAGTCATTTCAATATTGATCAAGCGCGAAAGTCCGGGGCCGGTTTTCTATCGCGGACCGCGTACCGGGAAGAATGGAAAAACGTTTGCAATTCTGAAATTCCGCACCATGTACGAACGCTCTGAGAGCCATGCCGGACCGCGCATCACGGCGCACGATGATGGCCGCGTCACCCCGCTGGGACGCTGGCTGCGCGCCACCAAGCTCAATGAACTGCCCCAGCTATGGAACGTTCTGAAGGGCGAGATGAGTCTGGTTGGGCCGCGGCCCGAAGACCTTGAAATTGCAAGAACGTGGCCCGTTTCTATGCGCGCAGAAATCCTTTCTGTGCGCCCGGGCATCACCAGCCCGGCCTCCATCGTCTATCGCGACGAGGAAAAAATGCTCAAATCTGCCAGCGTGATGGATGATTATCTGAGCAGCATCCTGCCCGATAAGCTGCGCCTCGACCTGCTCTACGTACGGAATCACAGCCTCCTTTCGGACCTGGATGTGATTCTGATGACGCTGATTGTTTTGCTGCCAAGACTGCGCAAGAATTCCATCTCGACTGAAACGCTCTACAATGGATTCTTATATCGTTTCGCGCGGCGCTATTTTTCCTGGTTTGTCATAGATAACGTTACGGCGTTTGGAGCGGTCTCGCTGGCCGTTTTGCTCAAACGCATGAATGGCCCGCTCAACCTGGGAATCGAATGGGATGTTGCCATCGCCGCACTTCTGGCATTGATCTTCAGCCTGGTCAACATGATTTTGGGACTCGGGCGAGTCTGGTGGCGTTATGCGCGGCCCGCCTATGCGTTCGACCTGGCCTTTTCCAGCGGTTTTTCTACGATCATTGTCACGACCGCAGATTGGTTCTGGCCGCGAGGTCGTTTCTTCCCGCCGGGTACGATCATCGTGGCGGGCGTGTTCGCATTTCTTGGATTCTTTGCCATTCGTTATCGCGACCGCCTGCTCACGGGGCTGGCAACACGCTGGTTATGGAAACGCATTGCGAGCGGCGCGAGCAGCGGCATGGGCGAGCGCGTTCTGATCGTCGGAGCGGGGGAGTGCGGCTTGCTGGCCGCCTGGCTGTTGCATCGAAGCAGGCTTTCATCGGCCTTTTCGATCATCGGCATGGTGGATGATGACCCCACCAAGGAAGGTTTGATGGTGGATGGCCACCGCGTCTTTGGCTTTACACGCCGCATTCCTGAGCTGGTACAGCAAAAGGACATCGGCGTGATTCTGTTTGCCATCGAAAAAATCCAGCCGGAAGAGCAGGCTCGCATCTTGGACCTTTGTCGGCAGACCAAAGCGCGCATTGTGCTCATTCCCAACCTGCTTTCCATGTTTCGCGAGCAGCTTACCCAGCCCGCTTCTTAGCAAGATTGCGCTGGTCGAGTAGTGGCGCCCGTTGGTTGAGTAGGCCGCAGGCCATATCGAAACCCGGCGCCACGTACCGAGACCAAGCGGCAAAACCAAACAGGAACAAACAAGTCACTCCCCCGAAGGACACACTTGCACCTGCATGCAAGTGCGGGTGAAAATCAATATGAATAATTTCTGGAAGGATCGAACCGTACTCGTCACAGGCGCGGGCGGCTTCATCGGCAGTCAGTTGACCGAAGCTTTGCTCCTCGAAGGTGCCCATGTGCGCGCTTTCGTGCGCTACAACTCACGCGGCGATCCGGGTCTATTGCGCCAGGTTCCTCAGGATCTGATCTCCAAAGCTGAATTGATCGCCGGTGACGTGCGCGACCCGCAGGCGATTCAATCTGCTGTAAAAGGCTGCGAGTTCGTCTTCCACCTGGGAGCATTGATTTCCATCCCGTATTCCTATCATCACCCTGCTGAAGTGGCCGAGACCAACTTTATGGGGACTCTCAATGTTTTACTGGCCTGCCGCGAATTTGGCGTGAAGCGGTTGGTGCATACCTCCACGAGCGAAGTCTATGGCACGGCCTTGCACGTTCCGATTGATGAATCTCATCCGCTGCAGGGACAATCTCCCTATTCGGCCAGCAAGATCGGCGCGGATAAATTGGCGGAAAGTTTTTATTGTGCTTATGGCTTGCCTGTGACCACCATTCGACCGTTCAACACCTTTGGCCCCCGGCAATCTGCGCGTGCGGTCATTCCTGCCATCATCACACAGGCTCTGACGCTCAGCACCATCCGCCTTGGCAACCTGGACAGCCGCCGCGACTTCACGTACGTGGATGATACGGTGAGCGGCTTTATGATGGCGGCCCAGATCGAGGGCGCAGAAGGCAAGACGTTCAATCTGGGAACCGGACAGGAGATCCGCATCGGCGATTTGGCGCGGCTCGTGATCGAGAAGATTTCGCGTCCGATCAAGATCGTTGTGGATGAGGAACGTCTGCGCCCCGAAAAATCCGAAGTCCAGCGCCTGCTTTCAGATAACAGTCTGGCCAAAAAATTCCTGGGCTGGCAGCCGCTGGTCTCGTTTGAACAGGGGTTGGAAAGAACGATTGCCTGGGTGAGTTCACATCTGGATCTATATCGCCCCGGGCGGTATGAGTTTTAGTGTAATCAGGGTTAATCTCTAAAGTCCGATGATAGTTTTACCCATGACAACTTTAGTTCCCTGCATCGCTTCCAAAGTCGTTCATCTGCTGTCCAGAATTCCGCATCCTTGTTCACTGCTGTAACCAGATAGATGGCATCATATACTTTTGAATGCCTAAGCCGCCCTGCCCAAGTCAGAGCCTGTTTGCAAGTTTCGTTCTCGACCGGCACGACTTCAATGGGCAGCGAGAGCAGGTTTTCGAGTGACATATCCGCTTCTTCCTGGCTGAGCATTTGTGTGTATTCATAACGGCGCAGGACGGAAGTGATTTCCGTTCTCCACAAATCTGGCGCAAGCAGATGGGTATTGGTTTCGAGCAAATGGCGGAACAATCTCAATTCCGCATCGCTTGATATTGGTAGAACCGCTCGAATGGCAATGCTCGCATCAATGACTGCCAGGCTCATTGTCTCGTTCCTCTCTTATCTCGCGGATCACTTGCGCTGGATCAAGGCTTACCGGTTTGCCGCCTCGCCGTTCCAGCATCTGTTTTCGATGAGCTTGAATGCGATCCAGTGCCTCCAGCTTGTTTTCTTTGGCTTCCAGCCCTTTCTCAACATATTCGCGCACCAGGTCGCTGACACTGCGCCCCGTTTGACGTGCTCTGCGCGCCAGAGCAGCGCGTTGTTTCGGGTCGAGCAGGATTTGTACTCTTTCATGTGCCATAACCTTCGGACTCCTTTCCTGCTTTATTATATTACACAATCAATATACACAACGCGTCGACTAATCATGATTTGGTTTTGCTTAACCATCCGACTATCCAACTATGCAACTACCCAACTACCAAACTAACCCATGAAAGCCGTTGTACTTGCGGGTGGACGTGGAACCCGATTAGCACCCTATACTCATATCCTGCCCAAGCCGCTGATGCCGATCGGTGAAATGCCGATCCTGGAAGTGCTTCTGCGTCAGATGAAGCGCGCCGGCGTGGAGGATGTGATCCTGACGGTCGGCCACCTCGCCACTTTATTGCGTTCGTATTTTGGGGATGGCAATCAATGGAACCTGCACATCACATATAGCTATGAGGATATACCGCTTGGCACCGCCGGGCCGATTGCCTTGATCGAGGATTTAAACGATACCTTTCTGGTTACGAATGGCGATGTGTTGACCACGTTGGATATGAAGCAACTGCTGGCTTTCCATAAACAAAAGGGGGCGGCAGCCACGATTGCCGTCCATCGCCGCCAGGTAAAGATTGACCTGGGCGTTATCCAATGGGATGGGGATGATTGTGTGTCGGGTTATATCGAGAAACCCACCTACGATTACACGGTCAGCATGGGCATTTATGTTTTCGAACCACGCGTGCTCGCGCACATTGCGGTTGGTCAATATCTGGATTTTCCTGATCTGGTGCTCAAGTTAATTGCCGCTGGAGAGAAGGTCACCGGCTATATCTTTGATGGCTATTGGAAGGACCTGGGACGCCCGGATGATTACGAACAGGCTAACCAGGATTTTGCCCAGATGAGACTCGAATTCCTGCCGGAGGCTTAAGAATGAGTTGGCGCGTGCCATTAGCCGATATTGATTTTGGAAGTGAAGAGGAAGCAGCAGTAACCGAAGTTGTCCGCAGCCGCTGGTTGAGCATGGGGGAGATCACACAGCAATTCGAGGCAGAGTTCGCGGACTTCGTCGGAATCAAACATGCCATTGCCGTGACCAATGCCACAGCCGCGCTGCATCTGGCTTGTGTGGCGTCCGGTCTCGGTCCGGGGGACGAAGTGATCGTTCCCTCCCTGACCTTTGTGGCGACTGCCAACGCGGTGCGTTATACCGGTGCGGTGCCTGTGTTTGCCGATGTGGAAAGCACAGACTGGTTGAACATTTCGCCTGCTTCCATTGAGGCCTGTATTACTGATAGAACGCGCGCCATCCTTGTGGTGCATTATGGCGGCTTTTCATGCAACATGCCAGCGATCAAGGGCATCGCCCGCCGCCACAACTTGATCGTTCTGGAAGACTCGGCTCACGCCATTGGCTCGGAATTGGACGGGCGGAAACTTGGGACGTGGGGACATATTGGCTGTTACAGTTTCTTCTCGAATAAAAACATGACCACCGGCGAGGGCGGGATGCTGGCAACGAACGATGATGCCCTTGCAGAGCGTTTGCGAATTCTGCGTTCGCACGGCATGACCTCGCTCAGTTGGGATCGCCATCAGGGCCATGCCTGGAGCTATGATGTGGTTGACCTCGGTTATAACTATCGCATTGACGAAATGCGTTCGGCGTTGGGAAGGGTCCAACTCAGGAAACTTCCTGCCAATAATCAGCGCCGTGCGGAATTGACCCGTCTCTATCGCGATTTATTATCTGAACTCGCGCCGCAAGTGAAGATGCCTTTTGAAGAGAAACGCGGCACGTCTTGTCATCATATTCTGCCCATCCTTTTGCCCGCAGGAATGGATCGCATCCGTTTTATGGAAGGCATGAAAGTACATGGGATTCAAACCAGCATCCATTATCCGCCGGTTCATCAGTTTCAGATTTATCGTGATGAATGGGAAAAGCGCGGTGGGCCATTGCCGTTGACCGAAGAGATCGCCGCGCGCGAGGTTACCCTGCCGCTCTATCCCGCTATGCAGGATGAACAGGTTGAATGGGTTGTGAGGGCAGTCCAGGAATCTTTATAGGTTTGAACAAATGAAATACTATTCCCGTATGCAGGAGCTGTACTTATGGAATTAAGACAATATTTTACAATCATCCGCCGCTGGGCCTGGCTGCTGATTTTGGGGACGGCGCTTGGCGCGGCAGGCGGTTATGTTGGCAGCCGCTACCAGTCCCCGGCGTATCAGGCCTCCACGCGCCTGATGGTGATCCAGTCGCCCCAAACCCAAAGCGTGGACGCCACCGGTCTGAACGGCCAGCAGTTGACGCAGACGTATATCCAGCTGCTGACCACCCAGCCCGTTTTGGATGAAGCGTCTTCCCATTTGGGCTATCCGATTGACGCGAAACAATTGAACATCCAGCAGGTTGGCGCCACACAGGTGATCCAATTGACTGTGGTGGATGGCAACCCGAAACATGCTGCGGATATTGCCAATACGCTGGTTACATCGTTGATCAGTCAGAATGAAACCCTGCAATCGGGACGCTACACATCCAGCGAACAAAGCCTGCAAAGCCAGATTGACCAGATTCAAACGCAGATCACTTCGCTGCAGTCCACCATCAATGACGTTTCGAGCACAACGGTCACGGATCAAATCTCTCAGGTGCAGGCGCAAATGAATTCGCTGACAACCCAGATCAATGACCTGACGACACAGTACAAGCAATTGAAACAGCAATGGCAGACATCGGATGTTCAGACTCAGGAACAGAGCATTCAGCAGCAGATCGCTCAATTGCAATCGGTGCTTGATTCGTATCAGCAGGTTTATACCAGTTTGGTCGTGCAAGGCAAGCCGGTGGACAGTGCTGGCAGCAGCAGTTCGGCGCGTCTGGCTCAGCTGCAGTCCACGCTTGCCCAATACCAGCAGATTTATGTCAATTTGTTGAACAGTCTGGAATCGGTCAAGCTGGCAGGTTTGCAAAACACGCCGAATGTGGTCCAGATCGAAGCGGCGACTGTGCCAGCAACGCCAATTCGTCCGCGCCCGATGACCAACACGCTGCTGGCCGGCGCGGTGGGATTGATGCTTGCCGGCGGGATCATCTTCCTGATCGAATATTTGGATAACACCATCAAAACCGTCGAAGATGTCGAGCGAGTCCTTGGTTTGACGGTGGTTGGTTATATCGCCGAGATGAAATACCCCAAAGGCAGCGATGAGGCCTTGTATGTGACGAGCCAGCCGCGCTCCCCGGTCTCGGAGGCGTTCCGCCTGCTCCGCACGAACATGGAATTTGCCGGTGTGGATAAACCGCTTCGCAAAATTCTGGTGACCAGCGCAAGTCCAAATGAAGGCAAAAGTACGGTGGCCGCGAACCTGGCGGTCATCATGGCGCAAGGCGGCAAGAAGGTTCTTCTGCTGGACGCGGATTTACGAAAGCCGCAATTGCATCGTTTGATGGGGCTTCATAATAATGTGGGCTTGAGCGACTTGTTCCGCGGCTCAATCTCGGAGAGCATGGTCGTTCAAAATTATCCGGGGCAGGAGGGCGTGACGGTCATCACCAGTGGAAGCCTGCCTCCGAACCCGGCTGAATTGCTGGGGTCCGGGAGAATGGATCAAATCCTGGAAGATGCGCTCAAGCAGGTTGACGTAATTGTGATTGATAGTCCGCCGTCTCTCGTCGCCGATGTGCAGGTGTTGGCTGCCAAAGCGGATGGCGTCCTCGTGGTGGTTCAGCCGGGGCACACTCCCTCGGATGAAGTCCAGGCTATGCTGGAACAATTGAATCGCGCCGGTGCGCGTTTGATCGGTGTGGTTTTCAATCGCATTCCGCGCGACCGCTTTTACTACTATGGCGGATACCGCCACTACTCGCCCTATTACAACCGGGGCTATCATTACTATTCGCAGGAAGATCATCACAACGGGAAGAAACCCAAGCAGCCTGCTGCGCCTGTGCTTGCTCCGCTCTCGACTTCACCGGGCGGCGAGTTGGAGAACGCCGAGAAGTTGGATAAATAAACCTGAACTGCAAAGGACGGGGATCACGGTCCCTCCAAACAGCAAACAATGAACAATGGTCCGAAATCCCCCAGCATTTTGCCTTCCCCGGCTCACTGTCCGTATCTGAATCTAAGAGACGATCCGCAGACCTCGCTGGCCTTTCCCTCGATCTGGAATTATTGTTATCGGGCAGTGCCGCCCGCCTCCGTTCGTATTGAGCATCAAATCCAGGTTTGCCAGACGGCGCGTTTCTCCGAATGCGTGGTCTACCAGCGGAAAGAGAGCCGCGCTTTGCCGGCGGAATTGCAGAGCATCCACGTCAGGCAGGCATCATCCAGCAAACGGAAGCTGAGACTTATCCTGCTCGGCCTGCTTGCATTGGCAATCCTCTCCTTGTGGGGAGTGCAGGCAGGCGTTCTTCACCTTGCGCCGCCCTTCGATCTTCGCGGTCTGAAAAATCCATCGAAACCAGCGGGATCCGCGTCCCCTGTTGCAAGTGCCCTCTCTTCGAATTTGGCATTGGCTCCTTCTGCAAAGTTGGAAGATACGGCTACTCCAAAACTTGATGCCCCAACCGGTGCTTCCGCTGGCCTCTGCGGAGTTCCGCTCGATACTCCGATCGGGACGGATCAAAAGTTCATCATCCATCGGGTGGGGCGCGGGGAGAGTCTCAACGGCTATGAAGTCACCTACGGCACATCTTCCGAAGCCATCCTGGCCGCGAATTACGGCCTGCGCGTCCCGGTCCTTTCGAATTCTGTGATTGTTATTCCGTTGGATCAAACCGACCCGTCTGTCCTCCCAGCTTTCGAGGTCTATCAGGCAGATGCGGCGGATGGTTCCATTGAATTGCTTTCGTCGAAGCTGGATGTGGATCCGCAGCAGCTGGCGCGTTACAACGATTTTCCCCAATCCTGCCGAACCATTTCGGGATGGCTGTTGGTCCCGCGGCAGGTATTCACTCCCTAAATCCGGTTGATCTTATGCCTTCCATCCTGTTCGTATGCAGAGCCAATAAGTTTCGTTCGCCAATTGCCGCGGCATGTTTTGAAAGGGCGTTGGTACAAAGCGGCCAGAGTCGCGAATGGAAAGTGAATAGCGCCGGGACATGGGCTATTCCCGGCTTACGTGTGCCGTCAGAGGTCGCCCGTGCGGCCTGGGCGATGGATATTGACTTAAGTTCCCATCTTACCCAGGCTATCGTGCCTTCGCGTTTGGAAACCTATGACTTGATCCTGGTTATGGAGAGAGGACAAAGGGAAGCTTTGCTGGTTGAGTTTCCCTACCTGCAGAACCGGGTTCAACTTCTCTCTGAAGTTGTTGATGGAATACCCTATGACATTCCTGATATACAGGCCTTGGACCATACTCCCGAAGAGATTGCCAGAGACCTGTGTGAGTTGATCGAGCGCGGTTTTCCAAAGATTTGCGAATTGGCTTCCTCCATGTCGGATATTCAACCATGAGGCCGCATAACACGAATTCAATTCTGGGCAATGAACCGGTGGATGCTCTAAAAGAAATTTTAGAGCATCTTTCGTCTCCGGGGCAACTGGACGATCATCCGTGGGCGAAAAGCCGGATGATCCAGGAAGCGATCAGGAACTCACCTGACCTGGCGGGGAAACATCCCGGCGAACAATTGGTGGCAGCCATCACAGATTTGTTCCCACTGATGAAGCCGGGCACGCCGCCGCGCCGATTGAAACGCCTCGATACCCGCTGGGGCGAATTCGGGATATTGGCCGCCCGTTATTTTGCGCCCGCGGTGTATGGAACGCCGGTTCCATCTTCTTTGCATGATGCATGGGGATGGATTGATCCGGCCATTGAATTGTTTGTCTATGGCCGCTCGGATGGCGCGCTCTCCGCGGAAGAGAAAGCGCGATACAGGCTGGTCGGAAATGAACCGGAGGTGGCTCCTGCCAGCACGCTTGGCGACTGGCATCGAAACGGGATGCAGCGATTTGCGGAAATTCTCATGAACCGGGAGTCCCATCTTCAGCGATCCGGTTTGGATTTTCCGATTGAAGAAATGAGACGCGCAGACTCATCTCCACATTCGCGTTCGCGATCAATCAGGCAGTTCGTCCTCTGGACTTTGACCGGGCTGCTCCTGCTTTTTTTGGTTTTTGCGGGGGCCAAGGCGTATCGCATCTACCACCTCCTACAGGCTGTTCGGGGCGATATGTACAGCCTCGAACAAAACCTGCCGTCTTCTCCGACACTTAGTGGTTTGCGACAGGCGACCAGTATATTGCCGCAATTGGCTGCGGACTTGAAAGCTTTGAAGGCTGAAACGCAGCCTGTGCTGTGGCTGAGTCCATACCTGCGTTGGATACCTGATTATGGCGGCGATGTGTCGCAGGCGGGCAGTCTCCTGGATTTGGCACAGCATCTGACGATTGCAGCCATGAAAGCCAATCAGGCTCTTATGCCGGTGCTGGCAACAGCATCCGGTTCTTCAAGCAATTCTTCTGCCGCGGGCTTGTCCGGATTGGCTGATTTGTTATCCAATGCGGAACCGCAATTGAAAGATGCCCAGGCTGAATTCCAATTGGCGCGCGCCGCGCGGCAGCAATTGGATGTCAGTTCGCTGTCTCCTTCGATACAGGATCTCATCACTCAGAAACTTGATCCCGGCATGGCATGGATGAACGACGGGCTTTCCCTGGCGATTTCGCTTCCGTCTGTTTTAGGCTCCGGCGCAGATGGGCCGAAAACATATTTGCTCCTCGTGCAGAATGAAGATGAACTGCGTCCAACCGGTGGGTTTATTACCGCAGTTGGCAAACTGGTTTTGGATCACGGTCATGTTGTTGACCTTTCCTTTGAAGATTCTGGCAGCCTGGATAACTGGTCCATGCCGTATCCAATGGCCCCCTGGCAGCTGAACCAATACATGGACAGCCCCGTTTTGATTCTGCGCGATGCCAATTGGTTCCCTGATTTTCCAACGTCCGTCTTATATGTAAAGCAGTTATATGCCTACACCCATAAGAACACTGTGAACGGCGTCATTGCGTTCGACCAACAAATGCTGATTATGCTGCTAAAAACATTAGGCCCGCTGAATGTCGAAGGCGTTCCATATCTCATCACGGCTGATAACGTGGTGGAATATATGCGCGCGGCCAAGTCTCCGCAAATCGGCGGACAGCTTTCGCCAGGCGGGGACTATAAGGAATTTATCCGTACGATTGCCAACGCGGTGGTTCAAAAGATCCTGACGCACAATTCTTCCGAATGGCGTTCCTTGTCAACAACGATTTTGCAGGCGCTCGAGGAACGCCATTTGATCCTGCAAATGGACAACGCGGACATGGAAGCTGTGCTCGCACGCCGGAACTGGAACGGAGCTTTACAGGCTGGCGGCGGTGATTTTCTGACGGTGATAGATACCAACGTTGGTTTCAACAAAACCAACGCTGTGGTGAATACGAGTCTTACGTATGATGTGGATTTGACGAATCTTTCTGCGCCGGTGGGGAATTTGCTCGTCAGCCATACCAATCATGCTTCCGCGGATGTTCCCTGTATTCAATGGAGCGAGAATGGCCAGATCACCGGCGAGGAGTATTATCCGATTGATCGCTGCTATTGGGACTACATGCGGGTCTATTTGCTCAAAGGCACTTTTTTAACGTCCGCCATGCCGCAAAGTATTCCAGCCTCATGGATGATTCTCGACCAGGCGGTCCCGCCGCAGGTTGACCAATTGGATGAAAACGAACCGGGCCTGCAAGGCTTTGGCACGATGCTGGTCGTCCCCGGCGGGCAAACGCTTAATACCAGTTTCAAGTTTGCGCTTCCGGCGTCGCGGATTTTGATGAAGGATGGCGCGGCGCATACCCTTACGTATAACCTGACCGTCCGCAAGCAGCCGGGGACGCTGGCTGTTCCGCTTACGATTCGAATCCACTTGCCGAACAATGCTGGTTTGCTATCCGCGTCAGCAGGCGGGGCGATGCAGAACCAAAATCTTATGTTCCAAACGAATCTCAATACAGACGTCAGCGTTGAGGTGGTCTTCAGCGTTCCATAAATCCGGTCAAAATCCGGATGCTGATCGGGTGAGGCGTATGTTACGATACAAAAATCCATGAAAGGAGAAGATCAATGGGCAAAATAATTCGCTGGATCATCGCGGGGTTTCTTCTGCTCGGTGTCCTGCTGCTTGCGGGAAATCAGATCGCAGCCGCAGGCAATTTACCGTGGCAGAACAATACGGTTCTCCAGGGCCAGAGCGCATCTGCCGCTTTGGATCCTGCAAACAAGCCGGGCACGGTCAAACCGCCGCCGGTTGTGGTTCCACCCATTACAGCACCGGGCAATTATTCGGTAGGCGGAGTTTGTACATTGCTGGTCGAGCAGCTTTCAGCCGATGTCACCTTACACGCGAATTTGCTGCCTTTTAACGTGCTGCCTGGCAAGCCTACGGCCGCCACGCGTTATCTCGCGGGCGTCTGCAATCTTGCATATCATCTCTCCGGTAAGCCTCTTCCTGATTTAACGAGTGAGCAAGGTACGGTTCAGATTTGTTTTGCGCAGGTTCCGAATACGACCAGCCAAATTTATGTCTTCGATGGCGAGACGTGGACAGCGCTCGATACCACGCTGAATAATGGGTTGGAGTGCGCCCTCGCGACCAAGACCGGCAAGTACGTGTTGGTGACCCAGCCCACGCAACCCTGATTTCATTCCATGGCAGGGGACAGGCAGCGGTGCGGAATCAATCCTTGATTCTCCGCTGCCTGTTTTTTTAAATAACTGATGATGAAAGATAAACAGCGATTTTTCGATCTCGCCGCGCCTTTGCTTTTGTCGGGGGCATTGATTGTTGTCTATCTTGCCACGCTCGCTCCCGGCTTGACGTGGGCCAATGACGGCGCGGATGGCGGTGACTTGATCGCGGCTGCGGCCACTGGCGGAGTAGCCCATCCAACAGGCTATCCGGTTTATTTACTCATCGCCAGACTTTTTCAATTGCTGCCCATTGGATCGCTGGCGTATCGCACAAACCTGCTTTCCGCCATCGCCATGACTTCGGCGTCTGTGCTTATCTATTTTCTTGTCAAACAGCAGCTAAATTCTTCGCAAGCATGGCTGCCTGCCATTATTTCCGGGTTTGCATTTGGCCTGTCACCTCTGGCTTGGTCGCAAGCGGTTATTACAGAAGTGTATGCGCTCAACGCGCTTTTTGTCGCGCTTGTTTTGTATTTGTCTGTTGTCATGATCTCAGAAAAATCGCGTAAACACGCGGATGTGATTCTGGGTTTATTGCTTGGCTTGGGCATTGGCGTCCACGCCACGATCATCTTGTTGATTCCCGTCGTGATTTTGATTCGCTTGCTTCGTCCGCAGGTTTCGACGAGCGGTCAAGCTTTTTGGAAACGATGGCCGTTGGATTGGATGCCGGCATTACGAACCTTTGCTTTTATTCTGATAGGTTGGACTCCGCATCTCCTGCTTCCGCTTTGGGCCGCTTCGCATCCGCCGGTGAATTGGGGTGATCCGATCACCTGGCCGCGCGAATGGTGGCTGGTCTCCGGCCAGCTTTATCGGGACAATTTATTTGGCGTGACGTACGTGGACTTGTGGAGCCGCCTCCAGCTTTGGGCTGGACTCGTGATCGGTCAGTTCGGTCTTGCCGGACTTTTGATCGGCTTGCTCGGTCTGACGGTTTTCTTCGCCCCCTCGCGCTTGATGGTCCTGAGCATTTGGAATGTGCTGGTCTATTCGTTGTTTGCCATTAATTACAACACGGGCGATTGGTACGTTTATTTAATCCCAGTATTCTTGTCCATTGCAATTTGGATTGGCATAGGAACGCATGGGCTGATCATCCTGGTTTCCCGCCACTGGCGGCCGGGATGGCTGATCGGGATTGCCTTGTTATTTTATCTGCTGGTCTTATCTATTGCTCGCTGGTCCCAGGTTGACGCATCTCACGATACGAGCGCCGAAGTGTTTGGGCATCAGGTTATGATCGAAGCACCCTCGAACGCGTTCGTTTTTGTTCAAGGCGATCAGGCAATTTTTGCCATCTGGTATTTTCATTACGCCCTGCATCAACGTCCGGACATTGTTGTGGTTGCTCCTCAACTTCTTTCATTCGATTGGTATCAGCAGACTATTCGGGCAACATATCCGCAACTGAATCTGCCAGGGCAATTCCCCTGGCCTGTTGTGTTGGAAGTGACCAATCCATCGCGTCCGGTTTGTTTTGTCCGATATTCGGGGCAGGCAGACATTCAATGCCCGCTGTCGAAAAGCTCCACTCCTTGATGCGCTTGCTGTCCCGCGTCTGATTCCGCTCGAGGGCAGGAAATTCAGGATTTGCGGGCAACATCTTTCTGCGCGTTCGATGTCTCTCGCAAATAATAATCATCCGAATCCGCTTATCGTTTAATGCCGCCAACTGCGCTCGGATCGAAGCGCGAATCAATGACTTCATAACAAGCTGATGCCGCCGCGCCTGCGCGCAGGTGTGATTTGACGCGACAATCTGCCCTCGTGTCTGGATGCCGGGCTGACCCGGAAACGGACGGTAATCGCTGCGCCGACGGGCTTTGGCAGGACGGATTTGGTGGAATTGGATTCCAAATCTGATTACAGAAATAGACAGATGCTAAAAGTGAATCAACAAGCCCTCGACAAAAGGGCTTGTTGATTTGTTCCACTAATTTTGGCTGACAGAAATTCGTTTAAAGATCACAACGGATCAACTCGTTATCAATCATCCAGCTTCTTCCACAAATCGGGTCTTGGCCTTGCCAGCGGACGCGTCATGGCCGAGAGACGTGTCTCATAGAAGATTTCCTTGTCGTTCGAAAAGCCTGAGATCTGAAGCAGGTGCCGTGCGATCAGGATTTCCGCAATCTGCCTGGCCTGTTCGCGCCCGATCTCAAGTTGTTTTGCAAAATCGGTGAGCGAAACGCGCCCAATGCGAACAGCCTGATTGAGAACGGAACGCAAAGGCTCTGAAAAAACCATGACGTCGGAGGGGCGGATATCTTCCTGTCGGGCCTTGAGTTCCAGCAGAGTGCGTTCGAATTGTTCCCTGTTCAATTCCCTTCAGCCTTTCGCTGATATCGCGCAAAACATCAACTGCTGATTTCCGCTACGACCGCTTTGAGTCCCTTGGTGATCGGATGGTCTGGATATTTGAAGGAGAAAATCCCAGACGAGGCCAGCGTCATCATCTCGTCCGCATGGGGAAGCACAGCCGCGACCTTGACATTGTAAGTCTGCTCGACGCGCGAGCGCACATCATCGAAATCGAATGCCTGCGGAGTCTTGTTGACAACCATGATCATCTTGGGAACGTCCAACTTGCGGGCCACATCCACCGTCACCGCCGTGCCTTGATAATCCTGCTGGTCAGGCCGCATAATGATGACCAACGCGTCCGAGATAGCAATGGAAAGGAGCGTCTCCTCGTTCAGACCAGGATGTGTATCAATCAACAAATAATCGAGTCCCATTTCGGTGACGATATCGCGGAAACCATCGTTCAACAGGCCAACATCGTACCCCTCGCGCAGGATGCGGGCGATCTCCCCGGCCTTGATGCTGGACGGAACAAGGAAAACCTGCCCCTTTACCTGCGTCCCAAGATGACCGGTGACATCATGGGCAGTTTCCTTGATCCCGCATTTGCCCCACAGATAATCGTTGAGCGAATGCACCATATCCGCTTCGTCGAGATTGAACAGGATGTGGATACCCGGCGATTGAATATCGGTATCCACCACGCCGACGCGCGCGCCGTTCATCGCCAGCAGGGATGCAATATTTGCTGTTGAATTTGATTTTCCGGTTCCACCGCGGAACGAATGCACAGAAACGATCTTCGACATCTTTCCTCTCCATCTGAAAATGGAATGCCAAACAATTTTGTAGATTATAGCCCATCGCCTTTGAAAGTCAAATCCTGCCCGCCTGTAACTTTATGTGTTATATTCCCGTCACGTTCTTGACCTGCACCACCGCCACAGACCAACTTACAGGCGACCCTTTGTCTGCCATTTCAACAACTAATTCTACGGAAAACGTCTCCATGACCGTCCAGCCTGCCGAAAGCGATGAACTCCTTATTCAACAATTCAAAGATGGTAATCCCGGCGCTTTCAACGAACTTTACCAGCGTCATCTGACAGGCGTGTACAAACGCGTTCGCTATATGATTCCTGAGCAGGATGTGGAAGACGTCACCCAGGAAGTCTTCATCGCTGCGCTCAAGTCACTGCCGTCGTTCCGCGGCGAAGCGCAATTCGGCACCTGGCTCCGCACCTTAACAAATAACAAGATAGCTGAATACTATCGCAAACGCAATCGCAAGCGCGAAGCCCCGCAAGTTCCGCTCAACGACGCGCTGCATTATACCGAGGGCAACACGGCCAAAGTCATGGAAGAACGCATCATGTTGCGTAAGGCGTTGAACCAGATTCCCGCTTCTTACCAGGAAATCATCCTTTTGCGCTTTGCAGAAGGACTCCAGTTCAACGAAATTGCCCAACTCAATGGACAGCACCTGGAAGCGACCAAATCGCTCTTTCGACGGGCCGTCTCTGCCCTGCGCGACCAATTGGATAAATGAAGATGAGCCAACCCAACTCGACCAAACCCAATCCGGATGATTTGCTGGCTGACTTCACCGACCGCGTCCTGGATGGAAAGACATCAATTCTCGCATCGCCCGTGGACGGCGAAGTGCGCGGCCTCGAGGAAACGGTCCTGCGCCTGAATCAGGCTCTCCCTCAGCAAGCCCTGGACGAGAAAACGATCAGGCGCCTGCAGGCCGATTTCAAAACCCGCGCGCGGAAAGCCAACGCCTCATCCAAACCTGTCTGGCAGTCTCAACAATCCCGCCAGCGTTTAGTCCTAGTGTTCGCCGCGATCGCAATCCTGGCGGTCATCTTCATTGCCCTTCCGTTTCTGATGCTTGGCAACAACTCCACCCAAGCCACAGCCGGGCTTCAGCCCGGGGGTGCAATCCTTTTGATCGCGGCCGGTTGCATCATCGCTTTTCTGATATGGCAGGGACGCCGCAAATGAACGCCCTGCCGCCAATCACGGAGGAGGCACATTGAGATAGACGTAACATTTCAAGAAGGCCACTTATTATTCTTTGTGTGTGCAAATCCCAATCCAAGGAGAGAAGTCTATGAATAATTCAAAGTCCAAATGGGGACGAATTGTCTTCGTCCTTTTAGGTGTAGTTGTGATCATGTCCGTGTTGCTCTCAGCTTGTGCTCCGGCCAGTCAGGGACTTTCGGGCGCTGGCGGCCAAGGCAACCAAGGACAGGGTAAAGGCAATAACGGAAATAGCGGAAACAATGGCAATAATGGTAATCAGGGAGGTAACAATGGCGGCCAAGGCGGCACTGGCGGCCAGGGCGGCACTGGCGGCACCGGTGGCGCTGGCGGTGCTGGTGGCGCTGGCGGCGCTGGCGGTAATACTGGCGGCACTGGTGGTGCTGGCGGTAATACTGGCGGTGCTGGTGGTGCTGGCGGCGCTGGTGGTGCTGGTGGCAACACTGGGAACAACACTAACGGAAGTACCAACAATAACAACAGCGGCCACACCGGTGGAAATAATGGCGGGACTAATGGAAATGCTAATGGCGGCGGAAACGGTGGCAG
The DNA here is from genome assembly GCA_021824575.1 of Chloroflexota bacterium. Taxonomy (GTDB): domain Bacteria; phylum Chloroflexota; class Anaerolineae; order Anaerolineales; family Villigracilaceae; genus Fen-1038. The sequence goes on along the minus strand of JAKAKJ010000026.1, from coordinate 4,653 downwards.
TAGACAAAACACAGGAAATGTCTGCCCTCCAGGCGAACATGGAGTTCCATCCGGATCGAACAACTGTGTCCCCAATGGTGGCGGCGCAGGCAACTGCGGCCAGAACCAGTCCGGGAATACCGGCAAAGGCAATGGCAACGGTGGGAACGACAATGGGTTTGGGCACACCAATCAATGTAACCCCACCGAACCTCCAGCCACAGAGCCGCCTTCCACACAACCGCCTTCCACAGAACCTCCAGGCACACAACCTCCGGGAACGCAGCCTCCTTCCACGCAACCTCCATCCACGCAGCCTCCGTCCACAGAGCCTCCGCTCAATCCTCCTCCGATTGATCATGTAACACCGGCTCCACCGCCTGCGCCGTCCTGCCCGAACTGGATCGTGTTCCACTCGTTCCGCACAGGCACGGAGCAAATCTTCCGTCTGAACGGAGTCGAAGGCACAGCCAACGCTCAGTTGATTGATCTTTCCAACAGCACAGCGATGGATTCCCGGCCCAGCCGCTCGCCAAACAACTCGTTTGTGGTCTTCCAGAGCAGCCGAAACGGCAACATCGAACTCTACATGACGGACAGCGAAGGCAAGACACAGACGCGTCTGACGACTACGAAAGCCAACAACATCAACGCCATGGTTGGACCTGACAACGAGCACGTGGTTTATCAGAGTGACCGCAACGGTAACTGGGATATCTACATGCTGGATGTCAAGACCGGGGTGGACAAGCAGTTGACGTCCGACACTGCGGCTGATGTGTATCCGTACTGGTCGCCCGATCCGAACTGGATCGTCTTCGAAAGCAACCGCACCGGCAACTGGGGCATCTACCTGCTGAACGTGACGACCGACACTGAATACAGCGTCACCACTGGCACCACCGACGCGCTCTTCCCAAGCTGGTCGCCCAACGGCAAGCAGCTGGCCTTCTTCGAACCTGACTCCAATGGCAACCTGGACCTGTATGTTTCAGACTTGCAAGGCAATAACATGCAGCGCATTACAAGCCAGGGCAATGCCGGGAATGCGAGCTGGTCTCCAGATGGCAGCCGCATCGCCTATCAGATTGACAGTGGCAACGGCGACACAAACGTGTTCACCTATGATCTGTCCACCAGCAAGCAGTACCAACTGACGACCTTCAACGGCCCGGACAGCGCACCCACCTGGGATTGTGGCGGCAGCAACATCTCCTTCACCTCCACCAGTAACGGCAGCCCCAATATTTACAGTGTGCCGTGGCAAGGCGGCAATATCAGCTACATCACCAACACGCCTTACACGAACAAGTGGTCCGAGTGGTCTCCATCCAAGGAACCCGGCTCCCGCGGCTACTAAGCTGATAGCTTAAAAGGAGGCGGCAGCAGTCATCTGCTGCCGCCTCAACCGCGAAATTCTAAATTAGGTTGCGCAACATTTTCATATACGGTATCATCTTCCTATGCTCTCTGCGATTGCTTTAATTGTTGCGGCGCTCATCCCATTGGGCTTCCTGGTCGCAGTGAAGTCTTTCGACTTTTATCAAACGGGCAGTGCAAAATTCATCATTTACAGCGGCGTGTGGGGAATCATCGCGTATTTTCTTGCGGCGCGCATCAACACAGCATTGATCAATGCCGGCCTGGTCAGCGAAGACACATTGGTTCGTTTTGTCGCGCCGATCATCGAAGAAACTCTCAAAGGCCTCATTCTCATTTATTTGATTCGGCATCCTGATTTCAAATATTTCCTCGATGGCGCCATCTACGGTTTTGCCTCTGGTATCGGCTTTGCAATTTTTGAAAACTTCGAATACGTGCTCGGACATCCGTCCACCGCGCTGATCCTCGCCATCTCGCGCGTACTTTCGACAAATTTGATTCACGCCACAGGCTGTGCGTTGATTGGAATTGCACTCGGCCTGGCGCGCTTCAACCGCTCGCTTCTTTCCCGAACTTTGTATCTGGCCGCCGGCCTCGGGCTTGCCATCCTCATCCATAGCGGATTCAACAACATGGTCAACGATGGAGCTGCATTGCTCTTCGCGTTCGCGGCTGGATTTGGCGGCGCGGGCATTATCGCCGCGGCCGCCACGCGCGGTCTAAAGAATGAAAAAGCCTGGGTGCATCAAAACATCGGCCTGACTGAAGGGGTCACGACCGGTGAAGCCGCAGTTGTCCAGCGTCTCAACGATGTGGACAATCTTCTGACTCCGCTGGCCGAACGCTTCGGCGCGGACAAGGCTTCGCAGATCGAGAAATTTCTTTTTATGCAGGCCCAGCTTGCGATCCAGGGAAAGATGCTGGAAAAGATGCAGGATGAAAGGATGCGCGCCGCCATCCAGGTCCAAATCAATGAGTTAAATGTAAAGATGAACGAAGCGCGCAAATCCGTCGGCGCGTATTGCATGTTGTACCTTCGCAATATTTTTCCGGCGAACGACACGCAGCTTTGGAATATTCTGCAGCAACGCGTTTCGACAAACAAAGGCGAGGCGGCCACTGGCGTATGGATGAAACTGGACGAACGCGTGAAGCCAAAGCCCGCAGCAGGACAACAGAATTGATATGACAGAAGATATTACGACTCAGTTAAAAAACACTTTTCTCTTCAAAGGTTTGCCAGACGATGCGTTGACCGCCGTCGCGCAAAAAGCGCGCATCCGTCAACTGGCTGAAGGGGATGTGTTGATGCGGCGCGGCGATAGCGGGGATTCGCTTTTTATGATCAATGATGGCTGGTTTAAGATCGTTACCGAAAACGCCCAAGGCGAGGAATTGATTATCAACAAGGCCGGACCCGGCGAGACCATCGGTGAAATGGCGCTGCTCGACGAAGCGCCGCGTTCCGCGACAGTTGTGGCGCTGTCCGATGCGAAGGTGTTGGAATTGCGAAAGGATGCCTTCTACGAAATCCTCGACCAGCGTCCGGACGTGGCTCTATCTTTGATCCGGGGTTTTTCATCCCGCTTGCGCTTTTCGACCACGTACATTCAGAAGGCAATTGATTGGAGTCAAAAGATCGCAGCCGGGGATTATGGATTTATCGAAAGCACACAACAGTTCCCCAAAGCTGCTGCAAGTGACGACGATAAAGCCACACAGCTTCTTTCCGCCTTCTTCCAGATGGTACGAAGCGTCAAAGCGCGCGAAGATGAATTGAAACATCAACTCGAAAAGCTCACGCTCGAAATTGACGAGGCGCGCCGCAAACAGGAATTCGAGGATTTGACCAGCACCGATTTTTATGCCAACTTGAAGGAACAAGCCAAACGATTGCGTGCTCAACGCGCTGCATCCCAAGGTGAAGAATAACCGGAGGCAATATGGCGAACGGGAAAATTGTATCCATTCATTCGTTCCGGGGAGGAACGGGCAAATCGAACACCACTGCCAACCTGGCCGCGCAGGCTGCGCTGGCCGGAAAGCGCGTTGGCATTGTGGACACAGATATCCAATCCCCTGGTATTCATGTGTTGTTTGGTTTGGATGAAACCAAGATGGGCAAGACGCTGAACGATTTTCTTCACGGCAAATGTACCATCCGCGAAGTGGCGCTCAACATTGGCGAGAAGGCCAGCGATTCTGAAGGCCGCGCCAAATTGGCCGGCAAGGATATCTGGCTGCTGCCATCCTCCATTCGCGGACGTGAGATCAGTCAGATCATCCGCGAAGGATACGATGTCAATCGCCTGAATGAAGGTTTCCAAACCATCCTCAAGGAACTCAACCTGGATTACCTTTTCATTGACACACATCCGGGTTTGAACGAAGAGACATTACTTTCCATTGCTATTTCAGACATCCTGATCATCATCCTTCGTCCTGACAATCAGGATTTTCAAGGCACAGCCGTTACGGTGGATATTGCGCGCAGCCTCGACATTCCTAACCTGATCTTGATGGTGAACAAGGCTTTGCCCAAATACGATCCTGCCGATATCAAGAAAACCATTGAAGCCACTTTCAACGCTCCCGTTGCAGGCGTCCTGCCGCTCTCCTTTGATCTAGCTGACAACGCCAGCAAGGATCTTTTCTCCCTGCGTTTCCCCGATCACGAATGGTCAAAGGCTTTGTGCGGAGTCGCCGACGCGATTCTGGCAGTTAAGTAGGAGGCGAATGTGAAATGCTGGCACTGTGAAGAACCTGCTCGTGCGGCCTGCTCCTTTTGCGGACGTTTCGTCTGCAAGGAACACGCCAACACCATGTCCACATTTTTAACGATGTATGTTGGAGCAAACAACACGCCCAAAGGTCTTGCGGTGGCAAACGTCATCTGGTGCGGTGAATGCGAACCGCAGCCCGAGCCAATCTCCATGCCTGAGTTGTACTAAGTGAGGCGCTTATGCCTGGCGTATTCGACCGGTTGCAAAAAGAAATAGAAGACAAGCAGAGCGAAGGCGGGATCACTGCGCTCGATCTGGCTGACCTGCCGCCTGCCTTGCGAAAGATCATGCGACTGATGCTGCGGGAATTACAGTTGAGCTATCCCCAACTGACGGAAGCCATCGCGTCCCTCCCGGACGCAGAGCGGATTCCGCACGATGATCTGGATGAGGCGCTCGCAACATTGACCAGCCAAAGCTGGCTAATTCGGATTGGCCAGGGCGAGAAGGCCATCTACAAAGTCAATCTACGAAGAAAAGCTGGCAGCACCATCGCCAGCGGAATTTG
>JAKAKJ010000090.1 GCA_021824575.1 Chloroflexota bacterium | reverse complement strand
GATCTGGATCAAAAAACCGAGCCGTCCAAGATTGATTCCCAAAATCGGAACGCCGATTGGCGCACACAAATGTCCAGCCCGCAGCATCGTCCCATCGCCGCCGACCGCGATCAGCATATCGAATTCCCCCTGCTTGATGCGCGCCCGCAGACCTTCATCGTAAAGCGAACCGGTTGGAGCATCGAAGCCTTTTTCCTTCAAAAATTTTACGATCAGATCAGCTTCTGCGAAAGCATCCGGCATTTTCGGATAAGAAACCACCACAGGATGTTTTGGAACGAATGAGTCCGGCATATTGAAATATTATACACTCCCCAACCATCAAGCCAGTTTCTGGTCACACACTTTTCTGAAGCCGCATCTCCGGCAGCGCACCGCGTCCTCGTGCGAGCGTGCGACATCCGTGCGATATTCGTCGCGGCGCATCTCGGCCAGTTGATCGAGTAACGCGGATTCAAGTTCGGGTGTGTAATCCACGGCGAAATCGCGATTTGAATAATGGATGATTCCATAAGGCGGACGCTTGCCAAAAGTTTTTTCCACCAAAAGACAATATGCCGCAACCTGGAAGATGTGCGAATCATACGGGACTTCAGGCGTACGCCCCGATTTAACCTCGACCGGAATTATTCTCCCGTTCTGCTCCACGAGATAATCCGGTTTGCCGGTCAATCCCATTTCTGAATAAAAAAACGGCTTCTCGACTTCGCCCCAAGCGCGTGTGTCCGTATAAATAATGCGTCCGCCGGGTAAACCGGCTTGCCTCCGCTGGCGGTTGGATTGCCAGAAAAAGAGTATGGCAAGGAAAATAAGAAAGAGTGCGAGGTAAAGCATGGTCAATAAAATACGATCAAATGATGCGAAGAGCAAGATAAACGATAAGCAGAGTCAAAGCCGTCAAAAGCAGAATCACACCCAACGTCCGAAGCAGACCCGCCGCCAAAACTTTGCGTCCATGCTGGCGATGAAGTTCAGTCCCCGTCGCAAGCTCAGATTGATTCTCCGATTCCATGCCTTGTTTGCGATACCACCAGGCGCGGCGGCAGTAAAGATACGATCCAATCTCTGAGGCGCGAATAACGGGGGGCATGGGTAAAGTATAGCACAAATTTTCTAACCAATCTTATACCGTTGATTAACAAAATATCCCCGCCGTGATGCCTGAGAATCGATTCAACGCTCGTATTTAGCCGTCAAAATCTAGATTTGACTGTCAGGCTTGTATTCGAATCTGTATCCCTCGATTTCGATGTACGGCTGCCAATGCTGATAACTCACCGCCCTGATGCGATGGGCGATCTCATCCCTGCTCATATCGGGACGAATAACAAACAACTCATTGAACTGTTTGCGCGTGAAAGGCGGACGCATCCATTTCTCGGATGAGACTGGCAGTTCCTTCCCATCTGCCATGAGTTGAACGATTTCAAAAAATAATGCGATTTGATTCTCGTACGTCCGTTTCAACAACGCGGCTACATCGTCTTCGGGATAAACGGGAAAGCGTTTGACCGCGATGATACGGCCCGTGTCCACTTTGGTCGCCATGTGATGACAGGTCACGCCGTATTCTTTGGCGTCTTCATACAGTGCGAAGTTGTTGCATCCAATGCCGGGATAATCGGGCGAGGCAGGATGAAAGTTGATGGCGGCTTTTTTCGCGCAGCTCAACAATTCTTCGGGTATGACCCAGCGTGACAAATAAGAGACGATGTAATCGCCTTCCCATTTGCGAATCTCATCGGGCAACGGGTCGCCCCATTTGCCGAGGCAGAAGGTGACGCGAGCAAAATTCTTTTGACAGAACTCAAGGGCACGGGCGCAATCGGCATCGTCCGCTTTGCCGAGAAAGAGGAGAGAAAAGTTGTTATTTGACATAGGATTTTTTATTTGCCCTTCGGCTTCGGCTTGGCCTCCGCTCAGGGCGAGGCTCAACTCCATTATAAACGCGCGACCGGTTCAAGTCGTGGAAAGAAGCGGCGCGATTAAACATCAACGGCGCCGTCCGCATCACGACGCCGTTGGTTCTCAAAAATCAGTCATCCGCTAAATGGAGATATATTCCCGCAAGTTGTGTTCCACCGCGTATGCAGCGGCTTCAGCGCGATTGTTCACGCCAAGTTTCGACAAAATACTCGAGACGTAATTCCGCACTGTGCCTTCGCCGAGGAACAGCGATTTGGCGATCTCGCGGTTGGTCTTGCCCTCGGATACCAGCAGCAGCACATGCTTTTCCTGCTGGCTGAGATGTGCGAAAGCCGACGCCTCCTCTTCCTTGACCGCGCGGCGAACTTCCTGAAAAACGCGCTGGGTCACCGCCGGATCCAAAAGCGCCTCGCCCCGGCTAACGGCCTCCAGTGCCTTGACCAATTCATCGCTGCCGATTTGTTTGAGAATATAACCTGATGCGCCAGCGCGAATCGCGGAGAACAACATTTCATCCTCCGCGTACGATGTCAGCATGATGACTTTCGTGCTCGGGAATTTCGTAACGATTTCCTCGCAGGCCTCGATACCCGATGTGCCCGGGAGACGAATATCCATGATGACAATATCCGGTTTAAGAGCCGCCACCTGTTCGACAGCTTCGCGCGCCGAGCCTGCTTCGCCCACAACGTCAAATTGGGGATGACGTTCGAGGAGCGATTTCAAACCAATACGCACTACCTCGTGATCGTCCACTAAAATCAGTCTTTGTTTTGCCATGGGGAAAATTTTCCTCCGAGATGTCCGCAAAAGAGTATAGCCGAGAGGGGAATGTCTGGCAAGGGCGGTTAAAAATTCGTAGGGGCGACATGACGTCGCCCCTACGGCCATAATTTTGTTTTGCTGGTCATTTGGCTTTGACCGTGATCGTCTTCGGCTTGACCTCTTCGGCCTTGGGCAGCGTGATGGTCAGCACGCCATCCTCAAATTCGGCTTTGGCTTTGTCGGAGATCACACTGGTCGGGAGCATCACACTGCGTTCAAAAGCGCCCCAGCGCTGTTCGCGGATGTGATAATTCTTTTCCTTCGTCTCGTTTTTCTCCTTCGTTTCGCCTTTGAGGGTCAGCACATCGCCGGTGACGTTGATCTGGACATCATCGGCCTTCATGCCCGGCAAAGCAGCCGTGATGACAACATCGTTATCGGTCTGATACATGTCAATGGCGGGAATTCCCGAACCCTGCCATCCATCAGCCAGACCCAGGGGACGGGTGAAGGCATCATTGAAGAGACGATCCATGGCCTCGCGCAAAGTCACCATCTCACGCATTGGCTCCCAACGAATTAGATTGGACATAGCAACCTCCTTCTAAAATAGTTGGTTTGATGACCTTAATATAAAAAGCCTGCGTTAGAAAAACGTAGGCTCGATATAAAAAATCTGTAAAAATTTGCAGGGGCGGGATAACACCGCCCCTACGCCTTTTCACGGCGAAAATCCACGAAGCGATATCCCACGCCGCGTTCGGTCAAAATATATTTTGGGTCAGCGGGATCTTTCTCCAGTTTTTGGCGCAGATAGTTGATATAGAGCCGGACGTAATGCGGCTCGTCGCGGTATTCGTAGCCCCAGACTTTTTGCAGAAGCTGATCATGCGAAACAACCCAGCCCGCATTTTGGACAAGATGATAAAGCAGGCGGTATTCCGTTGGGCGGAGCTTGACGAGCTTGCCTTCCAGCCAAATCTCGCGGCGGTCAAAATCAATTTTGAGGCGGTCATCCACTTCGATAAGTCCGTGCATCGAACCGCTCATGCCTTCCGTGCGGCGCAAAACTGCTTTGACGCGGCTGACCAATTCGCGCGGGCTGAACGGCTTGGTGATGTAATCATCCGCACCAAGTTCGAGGCCGCGCACCCGGTCGTCTTCCTCGCCTTTGGCGGTCAACATGATGACGGGCACGTTGCTGACATCCCGAATGGTTTCGAGTACTTCGAAACCGTCAATATCGGGCATCATCACATCGAGCAAAACCAGATCGGGCGTGTCGCGCAACTTGTCCAAAGCCTGCTTGCCATTAAAAGCCTCGATGACCTGGAAACCATCATGTTCCAGGTTCATTCGGATGAAGCGCACCATGCGCTCTTCGTCATCCACCACGAGAATGCGGCGGCGATCAAATTCTTCAGGCATTTCATTCCCTCACAAAGCCAATGATCTTTTCTTCTTCCTCGCTCTCGAGCACCTCGATGAGCGTCACTTTGTCAATCGGCCAGATGACTTTGACAACATTGGGCTCGAGATAATGCAAATCCTTTCCATCGCGCTGGCGGGGATTGGAGAGAGTAATAATTGTATCGGTCGGCTTGGGAAGCTCATCCACTTCGCCGACTACCGGAAGGTCCCCGCTCACATGCAACACAAGTGTGTAAGCCATAGCTTTCCTTTCAATTAATGTGACCCGTGGGTTTGAGCAAGACCTGAACTTTGAGCTTGCCCAGCGCAACCACATCACCGTTCTTGAGATTCTGTTCGATGTTCGGGTTCAGCCGCTTCCCGTTCACATACGTCCCGTTGGACGAGCCTAAATCCATAAGCAGGATTTGATTGCCTTCGCGTTTGATCACGGCATGCAGGCGTGAGACTCCGTTGGCATACGCCTGGTATGGCGACAAATCAATGTCGGGCATGATTGGCTGGCCCTCGCTGATCCGTCCGAGCGTGAACTCGTTGCGGTCGGATAGCGGAAGCACCTGGCCGGTGTCCAACAAGTGAAGTGTCACCCAATTATTGAGCGCGGCCTCAGGTGCGGGCGTGCGAAGAATGGACTTTTTCTTCACGGCTTCCCTTACCTGACCGGTGGTTATGTTTTGCGTGGCCAGCGAATCTGCGAGGTTCAATGGCGCGCCGCATTCGCTGCAGAACACCGCTCCAGCCATATTCTCATGATTGCAATTCGGACACACGATCATTTGACCCTCCCTACGGAAGACAGCAAGGCACGCGTTCCATATTTGATTTCCTTGCCGCCTTCCTGACTGATTGTTTGCATGCGTTCCATATTTTCAGCTTCGAGCAAAGCCGTCTTTGCCAGTTCCTTTTCACCCTGGGTCAAAAGGAGGCTGGCGAGATTCTTAAGATGCCGGGTGGCATTCTCGTAATTTTTGGATTCGACTTCTTCGCGGGCGCGTTCCTGCATTCGATAAAGTGTCAGACGCGAAAGGGCGGTCAGAATGGCCGCGGGCGGCGGATCGTTCTTTGGCGTGTCACCCGTCTCCCGGTCCAGCTTGAGGCGGATTGGCGGAACCGGAGTCGGGCGCGCCGTGCCGTTCACTTTCAAGACGCCGTCCAGTAGTGTAACCAAATCCGCTTGTGATGCCGATGGCTGGATGACAAATTCAAATAAAACGTTAAGAGGCGTATCCTGCAAAACCGGCCCAAGATGCAGCGGATTTTCGATGGCGACCGGCCCACCCTCCGGCTGGAGGCGAAAGGCATAATTGATCTGTATGCCCTCTGCCTGCTTGAACTCCACCGTCACATCTTCTGCAAACGTGTTGGTAAGTGTATTGAACTTTTCCATCAGCAGGCGCTGAATATCCTGCGGCTTCGAAATATAACTGCTGTTGTTTCCGGTGCGGCTGGCAAGCGTATCGAGGAAGATATCATTCCAATCGCTGCCAATGCCCAGTGCGCTGATGCCGATGTTATCCCGCGCGGCTTCTTCGGCCAATTGCAGACACGCCTGCTCATCGCCATACGTATGACCGTCGGTAAGCAGGATAATATGGCTGATGTGCTTTGAGTTGAGACTGCGGCGGACTTCCCGGGCGGCCGCTTCGAGGCCCTGGAAGATTTCGGTCGCGCCGCCAGTCTGCATCATCTGGATGCGCGCCTGCAATTTCGAGCGGTCTGGCTGAAAGGCGGCGGGGATCAATACATCAGCGCGGTCGCTGAACGTGACAACGCTGAAAATATCCTCCGGTTTTAGACTCCGCATCACCTGCGTCGCAGCAGCTTTGACAACATCAATCTTTTCACCCTGCATCGAAGTCGAACGATCCAGCAAAAGGCAGATGTTCAGCGGGGGTGCGGGAAGTTTCTCTCCGGTTTCGCGCGGCGCAATCTCGACCAGTACGTAGATCAGTTGTGGTTCGTCCAGATGGACCAGTCCGGCGCGGCTGTATTGAACGGCATGCCTGATGACCCTCGATGACTCGTCTTCTTTTGGAAGCGTCGCGTCGTATTGAGCGCGGCGCTTCGGATTGGATAAAACCTCGTAAGCCTGCTGCACTTCAAGGAAGATTTCCGTCTCACCAGCCAGCTTGTTTTTATCGGGGTGGAGCCGCTGTGCGGCTTCGTAGTAAGCGCGTTTGATTTCCTCGGGCGAGGCGCCGCGTAATACGCCAAGAAGGTCATAATAATCCTTCCGTTCCGAGGCCATACTATCCCACCATTTGGACAAGAATCACGCTGATGTTATCGGGGCCGCCGGCAGTATTGGCGGCATTGACCAGGTTTTGACACGCCCGCTGCAAAGTCGGCGACTCGTTGACGATGCGCGCGAGATCATAGTCGGTGACTACGCCCCACAATCCATCGCAACAAATCATGAGCGTACCGTTCTGCGGGAACGGAATCGTAAACACATCCACTTCGAGCGCGTCCCCCTGGCCAAGCGCGCGGATCAACACATTGCGATGAGGAAAGTTCGCGGCTTCTTCTTTATTGAGATGACCAAGTTCCTCGAGCCTTTTCACAAGCGAGTGATCGCGCGTGATCTGTTCGATTCGTCCCGCAGGATAAATGGAATAGGCGCGGCTGTCGCCGACATGCCCAATCGTGACCTGCTGGCCGACAATCAGCGCGGCAGTGACGGTTGTGCCGCTGCCCGGCGCGTCCTTCTGGATGACGCGATGCGCTTCCTTGACCGCGCTTTCCATGATTTCCTGAAGCGACTCCTCTGGCTGCTGCGTGGGAATCGTAAAAAGATAGGAATGAAATTTCCGCATGATCTGTCCGGCGATGACACGGACGGCGGCGTTGCTGGCAACCTCGCCGAATTGGTGCCCACCCATGCCGTCCGCGACGATGTAAAGTCCAAAAGGAACGTTTGCGGTGTTCCCGGCCAGTGTCGTGTTTATGGCAATCAGACTGTCTTCGTTATGTTCGCGCTGCTTTCCAACCGATTGTCCCGAAGCCGATATTAATTGCTGCATCTCATATTGTGGGTTTTGCGATCGGACGATGGATTCGATTTGCTGGTCCGAAAGCGGCGCGGTGGTTGCGTTTTCAGCCGGGGTATTCGAGCTGCTTCCGAACAGCTTGCGGAAGAAATCAAACATGCGGGACTCCTTTATCAGGCAAGCAACGCATAAACCTGGTGATCGGTCGAACCGATGTAAACAATATCATCGAATGCAACGGGCGAGCCTGTGATTGCGCCGGCAGTTTCGAATTTCCAGCGCTGGCGGCCCGTGCGATATTCGAGGCAATATAAACTTCCATCCACCGAGCCGCAATAGACCGAGTCTTTGTAAACAGCCGGAGAACTGCTGACTTGATGTTCGGTTCGGAACCGCCAAACCTCTTTGCCTGTCTGTGCCTCGACGCAATAGATAAATCCATCCGCCGCGCCGACGAAGACAAAATTGTCAGAGACCGCAGGCGATGAGACCGAGCCTTTGCCAAGCCGAAAGCGCCAGATGGCCCAGCCGTTGCGCGCGTCCAAGCAATACAGCGTTCCATCCACAGACGCAAAGAAAACGGATTGACCAACGATAATCGGCGATGAAGTCACGGCGCGCTTGGCTTGGAAGCGCCATTTCAATCCGCCGCGAAAATCAACGGCATAAAAATCGCCGGCCTCGTTTCCAAAATAAACAAGCTCGTTCGCAACGAATGACGTAGAGCGGATTTCATCTGACGCCTCGAATTTCCACACGCTGCGGCCCGTGTTTAGATTGACGGCATGGAGATAATGATCATCCGAGCCAATGAAGACGTGCCCCTCGGCAATACGCGGCGAAGAGCGGATGGGACCCTCGGTGTAATAAGTCCAAACCACTTTACCGGTTCGAGCGTTGACAACGTGCAGCCGCTGGTCTTCGGAACCGAAATAGATGTTGCCTTCATAGACGACCGGCCGCGAAACGATCCCGCCATCAGCAGCATACTTCCACTGGAATTTTCCATCTGCCGCGTTGAGCGCATACAGGTTGTTATCGTAACAACCAATGTACATTGTCCCCTGATGAACCAGCGGCGTGCCGCGGATTTCGTCTTCGCATTTGAACGACCAGATGGGTTTGACCCCACCCGCGGGTGCGATGGATGTCGCGGCGATTTTCGAGAGCGCACCTGTTTTGCGCGCTGTGTTCACCAGCGCTTCCTTCATGTCCGCCGCGCTGGGAAAACGCTCGGATGGGTTGTAAGCCAGCGCGGTGTTGATGACCGTTTCGAGTTCCGGCGAGATGCGTGAATTGATCCGGCGGAGGGGACGTTCAGCAAACGAGAACGGCGGCTCAAGGCGCGGATCGCGGCGAGTCAACGCGTGATGAAGGGTCGCGCCAAGCGCGTAAATGTCCGCCAGCGGAGACGCTTCGCCTCGGTATTGTTCGGGCGGAGAATAACCTTCGGTGCCAATCATCGTCCCTTTTTGTCCAACCTGGAACGTTTTGGCGATGCCGAAATCAATCAGGATGATGTCGCCGTTGCTGTTCACCATCACATTCGATGGCTTCATATCGCGGAAGATGATCGGATCGGGTTTGTGAGCGTGCAGGAACGAAAGCACATCACATAACTGGATGGCCCAGCTCAACACTTGTTCTTCGCTCAGGAATCCATTTGTATCGTTGATAATGGCTTCCAGGTCCTTGCCGTGGACAAATTCCAGCACAAGATAGGAACGTTCTTCTTCGCTGAAATAATCGTAGATGCGCGGGATGGCCGGATGATTGAGCGTAGCCAGCAAATTGGCTTCGCGCTCGAAATTCTGGACGATGGTGCGGCGTACCAGCGGGTCGGGCGCCATGTTAATCATTTCCTTGACGGCAACCAGCTTGGTCACGTTCGGAAAATGCAGGTCGCGGGCGCGGTACACCGATCCCATGCCACCCACGCCGATCACTTCCTGGATGTGATAACGCTTTGCCAGCGTCGTGCCAGGCTGTAGTTGGCGGCGGGGAAGACCTGAATCTTCGCCTAATGGTTGTGTGATATTTTGTGTGTCCAGAACGCCTCTAAATCGGTTTGAATTATAGTGTGCGATGACGGGATTGGCAACTACTCCTCTCATTACTGAAAGGAAAGCCGCCAGTCGAATACATCCCCCTCGCCGATTTTCATCAATTACACAGATGTATTGCCAGGAATTTAATAATGAATGTTAACCAGCGTCCCCACCGATGCCCAGTTGTACAACCATTCTGCATCGGGAATGCTCAAGTTCACACAGCCATGACTCATCGGCGTGCCGAAGTTGTGATGCCAGTATGTTCCATGCAAACCATAACCTTGATAAAAGTACATCGTGTACGGAACGTTCGGCAGATAATAACCCGGTCCAGCCATGTCGGTATAACGCAGTTTGACATAAATGTGATATTGCCCGGTCACGGTTGGATATTGCCACGTGCCGGTCGAGACAAGGAATGAATTCACAACGGTGTCGCCTTGATAGGCATACACCATTTGCTGCGTCAGGTTTACATCAATCCATCGCTGGCCGCTTGCGACACCAGGCTGCGATGGCACAGCCTCTGTTGCCGCGGGCGCGTTGGTGGGAACCGCCGAAGTCGGCGTATCGGGAACATATTCGAGAGTCATCCCGCCGGATGCAGTAGTCGGCGCAACCGTTGAGGTTGCCAAATCAGATGGAGATGCTTCAAGAGTCGCGGTCGGCGCATCGGTTGGGATCAATGTTGGAATATCTGTCGGCAAATCCGTTGGCGGGACGAACGGCGTCGGCGTCGCTTCCAACTGCGCGACTTGCTGCGGCGATTGCGGCGTATAGGTTGGTTTGGAAATCGAGACCTGCGCGAAATTTTGCGGATGAGTCTGTTGCAAAACAACCGGCTGAGATTGCAAACTTAAAATGGACGCGACCGCAGGCGAAGTCGTTGCCGACCATGCGGCCGCCGCGCAAACCAGACAGCCGAGTCCAACGATTAGAATTGGCAGCAGCAGGCTTCGCTTCGATGGAGTTTTGCCCTCGCTTCTCTTCTGGACTGGAACCGGTGCGGTGCTTTGGACGCTTTCCTGTGGCGGAGGGCTTTCCCGCAGACGCTGCATTGCCCATTCCATGCCTTTGCGCGCCCGCGGGCTGTTTGGGTTGATCCTCAATGCCCGCTGAATGTAATCCACACTGGCACGCGGACTGGCAACCGCCGCGAGGATCAGCCAGGGATCTTCCATCTGCGGCGCAAGCGAGGCGGCGCGCTCCGCCCATTGCCGCGCTTCGGTTCGATTGTTATTCCGCAAAGCCTCACGAGCTTTTTGTACCGCTAAAGTAGCCTCATTAAAGTTTGTGTTCATGGGGTTGTCGTTGAAATTGTTGGAATGGGAGTCGGCTCGACGTTCTCATTGTTGACGTAGCACAGGATTCCGTTGACCACGCCATCCGCGACCTGATCCGTGTGCCGTGTCAGGATTTCGCGGTCGAGATATAAAAACCCCGTTTCGATAATGGCAGCCACCGTGCTCGGGTCAATTTCATCGAAGGCGTGATAACTGGTCATGTCCGGCGTGATACTGCCCGCATGGAACGGCAGGCCGGTCGCCGCGTGGTAACGGTCTATCAGGCAGGCCAACAGACGGTTGGCGCGGTTGGTATCACGCGTATTGAGCGCTGCGGCAACTTTGAATCCCGTTGCCTGGTCGTTGATGAACTGGCACGAATCATTGTGGATCGAAACGATGGCAACCGCGCGATAACCATTCAGCCGCGTATCGAATTCATTTAACAGGTCCACCTGATAACCCAAGGCAACAAGCTTCTGCTGAACCAGTGTGGCAATCTTGTAATTGACATCTGCTTCGGTCAGCGTGACTTTGCCGGTGCTGTCCACGCAGACTGCGCCGGAGTCGTTGCCGCGATGGCCGGAAACGATCCCGATGCGGATCGGCTGCTGGACTGGCTCACCGGGATTGCTGGGCGCTTGAGGCGTCAGCAATAGAGCCAGTTTGTCAGAGAAGGAGGTGGTGGAAAAACTTGTGGGAGTCCAGGCTACGAAAATGGTCGCCAGCAAAACGGCCACCAGCATCGTTGTCGAAACCGCGTGCAGCGGCTTTGTGCGCGGACGCCGGGACGTGATGGAACGATGCCGAGCAGGAGGCGTGTCCATTTCGCATAATGGTAATCAATTGCGAAACAAAAGGCAAGAGGTCAAAATCCAGATAAAAATTGGGCGATTTTCAGGACGTGATATGTTCCGCAATCAAAATGGCTTGAGCTTCGCAGTAGAAAAATCCGTTTGGCTCAGACATTGTCGTCTTGACGCTGCCTCCCCTCGCAATTATGATGAAATTACACGGAGACACACAATGACGCTTAATCCCGAACAATTGCGCGCCGCAATGCGCGCATGGACATCCGGCGTGGCAATCGTGACCGCCGCGCACAATGGCGAACAGCACGGCATGACGGTCAATTCATTCACATCGGTTTCGCTCGATCCGCCGCTGATTATCATTTCATTGCAGGGCGACAGCCGCACGCGCGAGTTCGTTGAAAAAGTGCAGGTTTTTGGCGTGAACATCCTTTCTTACGATCAACTCGAAATCGCAGACCGGTTTGCAGGACGCACGCCCGAATCCCAGAATCGAATGGCTGGTCTCGAAACGGAAACGCTCGTGACTGGCGCGCCGCTACTCAAAAATGGTCTGGCTGCATTCGATTGCCGCGTAACGCAAAGCATAAAAGTCGGCCCGAACACAATGTTCGTTGCGGAAGTCCTTGCGGCGCGCGGAACCGGCGAAGGCCAGCCGCTGATTTATCACAACCGTCTGTATCACAAGCTGGCAGAATAGATTTCTATTCCGGTTAACATGAATTGCCTGGCAACTAACTTCTGCTTCAGCCGCCGCTCTCGGCGGCGAGGACCCCGCCGAGAGCATGGCCTTGTAAACCGATCAAGGTTAACCTGAATAAAGGAAACATAAAAAATGAGCGCGGATAAATTGACGGATGACGAAAAACAAATTTTGATTCGCATCGCGCGTGAGTCAATGGAAATTGGCGTGCGTGGTGAAAAATTGCCGCCGCTCGATTTGAAATCCATGACAACACGCTTGAAGGAAAATGGCGCCTCGTTCGTCACGCTGACCATTGGCGGCGATCTGCGCGGCTGTATCGGCGCGCTGGAACCATATCAGCCGCTGGCGCAGGATGTCCGCGAACATGCCATCGCCGCGGCGCTCGAAGACCCGCGCTTCCCGCCGGTTGCGCCGTCAGAGTTGGATCAAATCGAAGTCGAGGTCTCCCGCCTCACAGTCCCGGAAAGACTCGAATACAAAGACGTCGAAGATTTGCTTGCAAAGCTGCATCCAAATGTTGATGGAGTCATCCTGCGTGATAACTTCCGCCGCGCCACATTTTTGCCGCAAGTCTGGGAAAAGATTCCAGATAAGGCAGAATTCCTCGATAACCTGTGTTACAAAATGGGCGCCGCGCCGGATACGTGGCGCCGCAAACATCTGGAAGTTTTCGTTTATCAGGTCGAGGATTTTCACGAATAACAAATCTGTATTGCGAATTCAACCTGCCCTGTAATACAATCAACAACGATGGCGGATGAAGAAGTAGATACCATGTTCCAGGACGCGGTGGATGCTTTGCGGCGCGGTGATAAGGC
Source organism: Chloroflexota bacterium (assembly GCA_021824575.1). Classification (GTDB taxonomy): domain Bacteria; phylum Chloroflexota; class Anaerolineae; order Anaerolineales; family Villigracilaceae; genus Fen-1038. The sequence continues at coordinate 9,531 of JAKAKJ010000090.1, read as the reverse complement.
CCACGCAAAGGATGTCTTGACGCGTCTGCTCAAAACGGACCAGAACAACGCGACGTATTGGATTTGGTTGAGCGCTTCGGTCGAGACAACGAAAGAACGCGTCTATTGTTTGCAAACGGCGCTCAAACTGGACCCGGAAAATGGCACCGCCAAACGCGGCTTGGTTCTGCTCGGCGCTTTGCCCCCCGACGAAAACATCCAGCCATTTCCGTTAAATCGTTCGCGCGCGTGGGAGGAAAAACTTCTGCTGGCGCACGAACGCCCAAGCGAAAAAGGTCTGCGCGCCGCGTTTGCCAGCCCATTGACACGGCTGGCAGGCGTCCTCGTTGTTGGATTGATCATTGTCGGTGTTGTCGTCTTTGGTTTCTTAACGCCGCGCACCAATGTGTTTCGCCCATCCGGCGTTTCTTATACGGCCGGTCCATCACCGACGTTTACACTCACGCCCACATTTATCAACGCGTCGCCGCAGGCGACCTCGTCGCACGCCGGGCCGACTCCGCTGGCCGCGCTGCTCGGAGTTTCCTATACCGCCACGCCGCTCTACGTCAACACGCCGCGCTCGCCGCTTTCGCAGGATATTTATAATGCGGCGAAAACGTATTACCAACAGGGAAACTGGGACCAGTTCATCAGCGCGATGAATCAGGTTGCAACTGCCGAACCAACCTCGGCGGATGTTCCCTATTACATTGCGGAGGCGTATCGCTTTAAAGGCGATTGCCGTTCAGCCCTGGAGTATTACAACAACGCATTGAAGATTGACGATAAGTTTGCGCCTGCGTATTTGGGGCTGGCACGCGCCAGCATCTGCATTGATCCGAGCAAAGACCCATCCGCGCTGTATGCGCTTGCAATTCAATACGATCCAAATTACGGCAATACATATCTCGACCGCGCCAACTACAACATTAGTCAAAAAAATGCGACGCTGGCCTTTCCAGATTTAATTAAAGCCAGCCAATTGATGCCAGACTCCGCACTTGTCCAACTTGCTTATGCCCAGGCATATTTATTGGACGGCGATAACGCCAAAGCATTGGCCGCCGCGCAAAAAGCCAACAGCATTGACCTGACTCTCCTGCCGTCGTATCTTGTTCTCGGCCAAGCATATGTGGCAAACGAGCAATATCAGGATGCCATCAAGCCGCTGGAAACCTATTTGATTTATAAGCCGGAAGACGGAAGCGCGTATGCGTGGCTTGGCCAGGCGTACGCGGAAACAGGTGAATACAAACTCGCGGTGGATACGCTCAATAAGGCGCTTGCGCTCGACCCGACTCAGCGGCAAGCTTATGTGTATCTCGGGAACTCAAATCTTCAATTGGGAAATCTGGATGCCGCGCAGACGGGTTTTCAGAACGCGCTTAAGTTCTACCCCGACTCATTCGATGCGGAAATCGGCCTGACGCAGACGTTTTATAAATTGGGCCAGTTTGGAAACGCCTATTTGCAAGCCGAGACTTCGATGTCCAAAGTGACGAACGATACGCAAAAAGCATTGGCGATTTACTGGCGCGCAAAAAGCCAGGTGGGACGCGGCAGTTTCGGCAATGCGCTATCGGATTTTCAAACTCTGCTTTCGATGCCCGCCTCGGACATGACCTCGCAAATGCGACAGGACGCGCAGAATCAACTGTCAGCTTTGCTTACGCCGAGTCTCACACCAACCATCGAGCCGACGAACACGCGAACGCCTAAACCTTCTGGAACGGGCACGCCATCGCTGACTGAGACTTCAACGCCAGAGGCGACGAACACACCGTAATAAATTGACGGTCACCCCAAAAAGTGACCGTCAATTTATTTTTGTGTTGAGATTAATTGACTTTTAGTCGAAGTGGAGAACCACGTGAGCTGTGTTGTCCCTTGTGAATATATCAACCTGAGCGATGGTTTTTCCTTTGGTAAATAATAGCAACCATGCCTTTCCGATGTCTGCTCCGCAGACATCGGCGATTTGAAGCAATTCCCATCCCACGGCTGGGGCTTCGTCCTTGTAGAAACGCTGTACCGTGAGAATATCAGTGTCAGAAATTGTGTAGTGATAGCCAATGCCATTATCTTTGACCTCTACAGCACCAGGAAAAATCGGCAGACCTTCCCATGTGCTGGCTGCTGTGCTTTCCGGTAATGGAGTTGGCAAAGGCGTGACTATTTGGCGCGGTGTGCATGCTGAAGCGAAGACAATCAATAATGCTGCCAACAGTTCTATTCTTTTCATCTTGAACTCCTCTCTCGACAAAAGATAACATTTCCCCGAAAGACCTTTGAGCGCGAGTTGTCCTTTGGCTACATTTCTATATTAATGTTTGGCTACGCTTTTTCAAGTAACGAAGATCACATTCGCTGTGACGGCGCATGGTCTTTTCGTGAAATAATTGACAGTCACTTTGCTCCCTTCAGGAGTGCTTCGCGAAAGTGACCGTCAATTTTATTTTCCGTACTTTGCGCGGTCTTCCTCGCATGGACACAATGCGCGCAAATAATGCCAGTTATAAATCCCGTAATCGTGGCCATCTTCCCAGACGATGGCCAGCGCGTACGAACCAACAGCTTTGACGTTGTTGATGCGCGTCATCGGCGAATCTTCGAGCTGAACATCGAACACTTCCGCATCCGGCTCGGACTTCATATTTTCGTGTCCGCCCCGGCACGATGCGCACGGACAAGCCGCGCGCAATAATCCGAACGGGTAGACGCTAATGTGTCCATCTTCCCAATTGATCGTGAACTCGCGGGTTTTCTTGTTGACTGTGATGTTGGTTGGTTTTTCGTTCATTTCCTTACTCTGTTTGCCTGCCTTCAAAATTTGATAACAAATAGATTCTGTTTTTTTACCGCAAAGAGCGCAGAGTTCACAAAGGAAAAAAACAAATCCTTGTGCTCTTAGCGAGCTTCGTGGTTCAGGAAATCATGGCGATGGAACAACCGCCAGATAATTTGCGGCAGCCCAGCCGGCGCGCGTATTATCATACGGCGCGACGACATACCACCAGGTATAACCGTCCGCTTGCTGCGGGCCTTTCTGCACAACGAACGTTTCGGATTCGTCGCCGCGAAAAACCGTGTCGCTGCTCAAACCCGGCGCAGAGCGGATTCGCAATCCGTCGCCGCCCGTGCCCGAAATCTGGACGTATCTTCCAACCGCGATCTGATCTGGCGGAGGAGTCACGGTTCCGCCGGGGGTCGCGGTCGGCGCGTTGACGGTGGGAGTCGGAGGCGCGATGATGGTCAGATCAGCGGGAGAAAAGCCAACCGTCCCAGTTTGATGCGGTTGAATCCAATTGATTGCGATCAGCGTGACGATCAGCAGGATTCCTGCAAAAACGATCGCGCCGAGAATCGTCCAAATGTTGATGAGCGAAGGCGGATGATTTTGATTCATGGCAGCAGGAAAAACGCCAGCCCAAAAATCAAATAAACAGCCAGCAGTCCGACGCCTTCGAGCCAGGTCGATTCGCCGTCTGCTGAAACCAGCGCGGAGATGACCACGGCCGTTAACAACGCAAGCAATTCAAAACGATTGAAGATAATTTGAAGCGGATGCCCCAACGCAAGGCTGATGAAAACCAACAGCGGGGCGACGAAAAGCGCAATCTGCAGACTGGACGAAATGGCGATCTCGGTGCTGAGATCCATTTTATTTTTGAGCGCCATCTGCACCGCGACGAGATGTTCGGCCACGTTGCCGATCAATGGCACGAGGATAATGCCGAGGAAAAATTCGGAGACGCCGAAACCTTTGATAACGGCTTCAGCCAACTGAACCAATGTTTCGCTCAGCCAGATTACGCCCAGCGTGGACAGCGCTAAAATTCCAATGGCCTGCCAGATGGACCAATTGGGCGCATCGGTCTTGGGTAAAGCATGAGATAACGGACCTTCTTTTGAATGAGAAGCGTCGAACAGCCCGAGGCCATATAATGCAAGCATGATGACAGCCACTCCAATGCTCAATACTTCCACATTGCCATTATTCACTTCGGCAATGGATTGACTGAATACGGATGGAACGATCAGTGTCACGACTGCAAGCACCAGCAGGATGGCATTGCGGCTGGCATTACGTTTGTTGAATGTTTGTATTCCATGTTTGACGCCGCCGAATATCATTGCAAATCCAAGCACAAGCAAAAGGTTGCCAATGATCGAGCCGGTGATGGAGGCTTTGACCAGTTCGAGCAAACCGGCCTGCACCGCGGTGATCGTAATGATGAGTTCTGCTGCATTGCCAAGCGTGGCATTGAGCAGCGCGCCGACGCGCGGACTTGTGTATGAGGCAAGATTATCGGTCGCTTCACCGATGTACGCGGCGAGTGGAATGATCCCAATCGCGGCCAGGACAAAAATTGCTATCGCAGACCAGCCAAGCCACTGCCCGGCAAACGTCAGCGGCAGAGCCAACAGCAAAACGCTGAATGGATTCTCGGCAAGGAACTTTTTGATGCGCGTCATGAACGTTTTTCCTTGAGCAATTCCAAACCTTTTGGCGGCATGATGACTTTCAATGCCTGTTTCTCGATTTTGAGTTCAACCTGCCTGCCGCCGAGCATGGGTTCGCCATCCATTTGAAGCGAGAACGCGGTATCCGATTCGATCCGCGCCGAGCGGAACGACAAGCAGCGTGCCTGGTCGCTGGTTAAATGGCGGCCTGCCAACAGGTCGAAGAAGTGGCGAAGAGCATCTGCGATGTTATTGCCGCTCATCAGCCAGATATCCATTTCGCCATCATCGAGATAAGCGTTGGGCGAAAGGACAGCCATGCCGCCAACGTAACGCCGGATGTTGGTCGCGACCGCCAGCAGATAATGCCCATCCACGCGTTGATCGTCTGCCCAGACGCGCAAGTCCATGCCATGCCAGATGGCAACATTCCAAACCGTCGCGGCGAAATATTGCGGCACCGAAACATATTTGGCAAGGCGCGGACGCGGCTCGAGTGCGCGGATGGTGATCGCATCAATGCCAACGCCTGCCCACAGCAAAAATGCGTGGCCGTTACACAAACCCACATCCACGCGATAAACCGGCGCGTCGGCAAGCAGGCGCGCGTTTTGCTGCAAAGCGCGGTTATGCAAAAGATCAAACGTGCGCTGGCCGAGCTCCATCGCCCAGACGTTCATCGTGCCTGCCGGTAAAACCCCAAGCGCTGTCTCGGAATTAATCAACCCGCTGGCAACCTGCCCGACGGTTCCATCGCCGCCAATGGCGAAGACCGCATCGTATTTTTCGTCCGCGGCGTGACGCGCCACCTGCGTGGCGTGGCTTCCGCTCAATGTTTCTGCGATATCCACGTGCCATCCCGCTGCCTTCAGCGGACGAATGATCCCGCGCACAAACGTGCGAACGGAAACGCGTCCGGCAGCCGGGTTGTAGAGAAGCAGTCCCTTTCGCATGGATAGGATTATAAGGGATAAGGGTGAAGAATAGAGAGAAGAGAATAGTGAGTGGAAAGTGGATTTCATTCTCCATCTACTCTCCACTCTCTCCTCCCTGTTATAATCGCCTCGATGCTTCAAAATGGCGAAGGACGTTTGCTCAATAATCGCTACCAGCTGCTCGAACGTTTTGGCACGGGCGGCATGGCAAACATCTATCGCGCCCGCGACGTGTTGTTGAACCGCAACGTGGCGATCAAAGTTTTGCGCGACGACCACGAACACAACCCGGACTTTGAAGCGCAGTTCCGCAACGAGGCGCAATCCGTTGCGAATCTGTCGCACCCGAATATCGTCACGGTTTATGACTTCGGCTTCGATAACGGCCAGCCGTTCATCGTCATGGAATTGGTGCCGGGCACAGACCTGAAGTCGCTGCTTCGCAAGCGCGGCCGCTTCACCGTCGAGGAAGGAATCCCGCTGATCGTCCAGGCCTGCGCGGGGATCGGATACGCTCACCGCGCAGGTGTGATCCACTGCGACGTCAAGCCGCACAACATGCTGGTCACACCGGATAAGCGCCTCAAGGTCACGGATTTTGGAATTGCGCGCGCACTGGCAACCATCAATCCCGACGAGCGCGCAGATGTCGTCTGGGGTTCGCCGCAATATTTTTCGCCGGAACAAGCCGCAGGCCTCGCACCCAGCCCGGCATCCGATGTGTATTCGTTGGGTGTTGTCTTATACGAAATCCTGACAGGCACGCTGCCATTTACCGGATCAACTGCCGAGGAGCTGGCTCGTCAACATCTGAACGCTGACCCGGTACCGCCCAGTGAATACGTGCCTGATATTCCAAAGGCTCTCGAAGAAATTATCTTGAAAGTTTTAGCTAAGGAACCATCGGCGCGATACCGCACAGCTGATCAACTCATGCGCGTGTTGATGAAGTTTGGAACGCAGCGCGACATCCCGACTGCTTCGCCTTTGAATCTGACGCCGGAAGTTGCGCCGGCCTCCGTTTGGGAAGCGGCGCCCGCGCCGAAGCCTGTTGCTCCCCCACAGCCAACTCAACAAATGTTCGAACCCTTTGATTGGTCTGCACTGCTTTCGGATATTGATTGGGGCTCCGTTGCGCTTGGTTTGTTGGCGCTCGTAGCCGTCTTTGGATTGATCCCATTTTGGATGTGGGTTTACTTCACGTATAATCCGCCGGTAAAATGACCCAGTACCTTATTGCTCCATCCATCGTCGCATCTGACTTTCTTCGACTAAAAGAAGTAATTGCCGCATGTGAATCGGCTGGCGCGGATTGGATCCATGTGGACGTGATGGACGGTCACTTCGTCCCGAACATAACGATGGGACCGTTCCTCGTCGAGACGTTCAAGCGCGCGACGAAACTTCCGCTCGATGTGCATCTGATGATCGAACAACCGGAACGATATCTCGAAGCATTTGCCGAAGCCGGCGCATCACATCTGACGGTTCATGTCGAAACCTGTCCGCACATTCATCGGACGCTGCAACATATCAGATCGCTTGGATGTTTGGCTGGCGTGACATTAAATCCCGGTACGCCTGTTTCGGCTATCGAACCGGTTTTGCATCTCGCAGATTTGGTCTTGGTGATGAGCGTCAATCCGGGATTTTCAGGGCAAGCCTTTTTACCTGAGACCATCCAGAAGGTTGCCGAAGTTCGCCAGCTATTGAACAAAATAAAATCGTCCGCGTATCTTGAAGTGGACGGTGGCATTGCGGCTGAGACATTGCCCAAAATGAAGGATGCTGGCGCCAATGTCTTTGTCGCGGGCAATGCAGTATTCGACCATCCCGATGGAATTGAAGCGGGGATCACCGCATTGCGCGATGCAATCAATCAACTTCCATCGAGTCGCGTCCGCGAGTTGTAATCACCAGCTTTTTCACCATTCATCCAAACAACGCGATTATCAAAATCCCCGCGAAGATAATCACCGCACCGATGACGCGCGTCCCGCCGAGCTTCTCACCTAAAAACTGCCAGCCCGCGAACGCCGCTATCACCACGCTGACTTCTCGAACCGCGCCCGCATATCCGAGTGGTGCAATGCTGTACGCCAAAAGCGCCAGTGAATAAGCGCCAATCGTCAGAACGCCAATGGCCGCCAACTGCCACGGGTGATCCGACAGTTCAAACTTCAATTTATTCCAGCCGTATATTCGAAAGATCAGCGGCGCTGTGAATGCGGGAACGCACAGAAAAAGCACGATGACATACGGAAGTGCTGCGGTTTGCTTGACAGCGATTCCGTCCAGCATGGAATAGATCGAAATCAAAAGGGCAAGCAGAAGCGCCAGCAAAATTCCGCGCAGATGCGGTCTGGTGTGCGTTTGGAAGATACTGCTTCCGCCGACGATCATCAAACCGGCGATGATAACAATGATGCCAATCACACCGCCGAACGTGAATCGTTCTCCGAGAAATATCGCCGCCCAAACCGCAATCAAAGCTGGTGCAGCGCCGCGCCCCATCGGATAAACGAGCGAGAAGTCCGAATCTCTATAAGCCTCGGCCAGCACAACGTAGTATGCAATTTCAAACAATGAACTGATGACGAGGATATGCCAAACCGCTTGCGATGGAAAACCGATCAGGTAGATTGCCGGCGTGAAAACAAGAAAGCCAATGATGGCGCTCCACCACGTGGCAATATATTTTTCGCCCGCCTGTTTCAGCAACAAATTCCACGTTGTGTGCAAAACAGCCGCGACGAGCAATAATCCAATCGCGGAAAGCGGCATCAGGAAATTTCCACTCGGCTCAGATAATTACGGATTGAAACCGCTGTGTAAGTATCAACATCCAATTCTTGGAGTGCTTTCTTTGGATCGATCCATATGAATTCTTCCGCTTCATCGTTCAGAGCGACTTCGCCTTCATCCACTTTGGCAGTGAAATCCAAAAAGATGAAATGACGCGGTTTCCAGAATTGTTCATCGTAGACGCATTCCTGCCAGCATAAGAATTCAAGATCGCGAATCTCAAGATTCGTTTCTTCGCGAGTTTCGCGCCGCGCCGACTCGGCAGCGGACTCGCCCAATTCGATATGTCCGCCGGGGACGCCGTATTTGCCGTGCCATTTGTGAGTTTTCATCAAAAACAACTCGCCGCGTGGATTGAAGATCAAAATCCCAACTGTTGGTTCTGGAAAGAGTTGTTCTGCCATGCAGTCCCTTTGTACAAAAGCTCAATGCAAGATGGAATTAAATTCGTTCTTATCAAACTCTGTCGAGATAAGTTTGTATGCAGGCCATCGTATAAGAATCGACGTCCAATTCTTTCAGCGCACTTTGCGGATCAATCCAAATAAATTCCTCGGCCTCATCATTCAATACAACTTCGCCTTTATCCAGTTTCGCGGTGAAAGCAAAAAAGATGAAGTGGCGCGGCTTCCAAAATTGTTCATCATAGATGAATTCCTGCCAACGCATGAATTCGAGATCGCGGATCTCAAGTCCGGTTTCCTCGCGGATTTCGCGGTGCGCCGTTTCGATTGCAGACTCGCCCAATTCGATATGTCCGCCGGGGATCACATATTTTCCGTTCCATTTGTGTGATTTCGTCAGGAGCATCTCGCCGCGCGGGTTGAAGATCAAAATTCTAACTGTTGGTTCGGGAAAAAGTTGTTCGGTCATGGTTGGCAATTATATCCGCAGAAATTTAATGAGACGCAGATGAACGCGGAAAACGCGGACTTAAAACAAAAAACGCAAAGTAGGTTTTGCGTTTTTTGTGTTGCGTTTTATCTTTTTAGAATAATGGAATACGCGCTCCGGTAATTTTACCGGCTTCCTCCGAGCAAAGGTACAACATCGAAGCGACAATTTCATTGGGCGCGGCGCCTTTGCCAGTTCCATCCACATCAATGGATTTGACTTGAATGATGTTCGCCGTCACGTTTGATTCTTTGAGTTCCGCCGCCAAATTCAAGACCAGATTTTCCTGCGCGGCTTTCGCGGCGGTATATGCGCTGGTTTTGCCAACCGGATTTGTCGCGGTGGGCGCAGAGACAACGATCACGCGTCCCCATTTGTTTGCCGCCAGGCGCGGACCAAATGACCGGAACAAATGAATCGTTGTCCACACGTGCTGACCCAACATGGATTC
>JAKAKJ010000071.1 GCA_021824575.1 Chloroflexota bacterium | reverse complement strand
CGCCTCAAACAGGTCGCCAACGAAACCAAGCAGACAGTGTATCGTCTCAAACATGGGTTACTGTCTGACTACCTGCGACAGCAACTCAAGTCACCTGCTATTCCAATGTCTTTTGCGTAAGTCCTACTGATTATATTCTACGAACCCACTTCCGGGAAACGTTCTAATCTGATTATTCCCTGTTTGTCTCGAAGCCGGGTAGGAATGTAGGTTCCTGGTTTACGATTTCCCGCAAGTATCCAAATTAATGGTTTTCCACGTTGGCGGGCGATCTCAACTATCTGGCCTGTTCCGCCTAAACCCTGAGCCGGTTTGCCATCCCAAATAGCAGTAAGAATGTCACAATGATCTACGATGTATTCACCTGCTTTCAAATATGCTGTTTCCCTGTCCTCTTGTTGAGAAATCAGAATTGGGGGATCGGTTGCTTCTGGCAGTAGAGCAGTAAAGATCCTTTTTGCATCGTCATTTGTGAAATCTTCAAGATATTCATTATCTGGCAGGGGCAACACAACGATGAGCTGTGCCTTTAAGCGGTCCAACGCATTTTCTACAAATAGGCAGTCGGCTCCCTCCGCGAGTGCAGAAAGGATTGTGAAAGCATATGCGGGAAAGGTATGCATTACCTTTGATAATGCCTCAGCAATTCCTGCTTCAATTTCCCTCCTGTCAGTCTGAGTCAATATTCGATGGCCCGTGATTCCTATTCGAATTGTTTTCATGGAATATTCAAATCGCGAGAGTTTAAATTGTTTTTGAAGCTTTGAACACAGTTATTTTAGTACAGTTTGTAGTACACCTGCGAAAGTTTTATTCGTTCATTATGTAAACGGTTAAAACAGATCGCTCCTCCGGTCAGAGAGTCGAACACAATAGCCAAAACTGAATCGTCGTGACATATGCAGACATTTGTCTCGACTTTCGCGTTTTCCCCAGCAAAGTCCTTGACATTCCCCATCCTTCAACATACAGTCCGAACCGTCATTCATTCTAAGATATCCCACAAGATATTTTAGTTCTTGTTCACGAAAACCAAAAATCCCGCTGTTACGCTCCGACGGTTCAAATCCCGTCGGGGCCGTCAAGAGTAATCGGGGCCGTCAAGAGTAAAATGAAAGAACCGACCAAAAAGGTCGGTTTTTTTGTTGCTTTACGTTTATTTTCGAGCAAAATTGGGCACGGTTTTTATTTACGCTCTGCGGGTTCATTGAATGGCGATTTCTCATTGGGCCCGCGATTCGGTACGTCAATTTCAGGTTAGTTACACCTGCCCACAACAATATATATAAAAATAATCCAAGTCGATATCGTTTCCAGTAGCACTTCAACAGGTGTTAGGTTTCTTGCGACTCAGATACACGCGCGGCTTAATTCACTTGCTTCCATATCTCGGTTATCACTTGGATTTTTGCAACCAACGCACAGCGCCGCAACTAATGTTGCCTCCAATAAATTTTTGATATCCGATTGCATGCTTGTGCGCAATGAATTCTCCTGTAGAATATGGGGATGCTCAGGCCTGGATTCGGAAGGTAAATTATCCAATCGAATTTCTCAACGAGAGAATCCCCTACAATCTATCTCCCGCACAAGCCAGATGATAGTCCTCCAACACCTTCGTAATTTTCAATAATATTATTCGCTCACTTCTGACGACACATCCCCTCTCGTTTATGTTTAAGAGGACATCTGGAGCATACTGCCTCGATAATGCCATCGGCAGAGAAACTTGTGAGAGATTCAATAGCAGCTTCTTCAAAGCAAGTTGAACCTCTGGTTCAAGCCAGTAGTATCGGATTCGATCGCTGAGGCTATATCGGCGTTTGAAAGCCCGCTCTGTTTCATCGCCATGATAATATTTACGCCAATGCTCTGACTTTTTCTGCATAACGTTATCTAAGACCACGAGAATGTTTGAGCGTTCATTGGAGGGGAACAACTCGTTCTCCATCATTGCTAACGCAAAAACAGCTTCGCGAAAGGCAAAAGTCAAAGCGGGCCCGACTTTTAGAATCGCAAAATGATCCCGCACCAGATTTCTCAACGCCTCACGTGTTTGATAATCCGTCGAATGGGCTTCATAGATCATTGGCCTTGTTGCGATAAAATGCGATAGCTCGCCCGCCATATCAGGTTGATAATCGAAAACAAAATCATTACCGAACTCGATACCCGGCTGGACAACCACCGCGATGACTCGTTCCCACGCAGACGCCAATCCATCGCGGCAAAACGCCTCATGCGTGACTTCGATGGTCTGCCGTACATCTTCAACGTTTGTCACACTGACAGTTTCTTCGTGCCCCACCGCGCCGCCGGGAACAGGAACCTCTGTGCCAATTACATAACGCAGGGCGGAACATTGTTCTGCCGCTGCAATTTCTGCAACCTTTGCCAATCGCGTGGCACGTTTCGCAGAGACTTCCGGATCTAGCATCTCACCAGGATCATCTTGCAGCTTCATGCTGCAATCCAAATGGATTTTTGTAAAGCCTGACGCGACATAATCACGTGCTAGCGTTTCTGCTTTACGCATCGCAGAGTCGGCAGATTCGTCTTGCCAGACACTTGGTCCAAGATGGTCTCCACCTAAAATAATTTTCTCAAACGGAAAACCGTTTGCATCCGCAATCCCGCGCACATAGGCCACGAAATCTTTCGGCGTCATACCTGTGTATCCGCCAAATTGATTGACTTGATTACACGTCGCTTCGATCAGCAGTGGAAGACCCGTTTGCGCCGCGTTCTGCATAGCCGCCCTTAAGACCCATGAATGCGCCGAACAGATGGAAGGAATGCCGCGAGCTTGCCCGTCTTTTTGTAAGCGGATTATTTCATCCAGATAATTTTGCATGGCTCAACGCTTCTTCCAAAGTCGGTTGAGATTCTGTTCCACCCGCTGAACGCGTCGATAACGAACCGCAGGCAACTCCGAGTCGCAAAGCTTTTTCCAATTTCCAGTTTTTGAGATAGCCGTATAGGAATCCGGCATCAAAGGAATCGCCCGCGCCGATGGTATCCACTACTTTCATTTCAAGAGAAGGTATTTGTATCAATTGATGGTTTTGTGCGCCAAGCGCACCTTCCGCGCCAAGCTTAACGGCGATCATCTTTGTTTTTTCTGCGAGATACATTGCGGCGTCGCGGACATTTTTCATATCTGCAATCGCACAGGCCTCGACTGTGTTCGGAAGGAAGATGTCAACCAACGGGAGAATCGCGCGAACGGAATCCCATTGCTCTTGCGGATCCCAGTTCGTGTCAAGCGAGGTGGTGATACCAAGTTGATGTGCGCGTTCAAACAATCCGGGCAATCCTATTTGCAGCGAGGTCTGCAAAAAGTACGAAGCAACATGAATGTGACGCGTTTGGCGGAGCAAGCTGTCAGTAATATCTTCCGCTTTGAGAGACGGAATCAGCCCCGGGTACGTCAGAATCGCCCGGTCAGTTCCGCGATTAAAAATCAAACTCAATCCGGTCAATCCATCTGATCGAACAATGACATGCTCAACGTCAATCGCGCGCTTCCGCATTTCGTCCAGCATGAAGCGGCCAAAAGCATCGTCGCCGCACAGGCCGACGAATGCGACCTTCAGTCCAAGACGCGCCGCGCCGCAGGCAAAGATGGCTGATGATGAGCCAATGGTCAGCGCTGCCGCATCAACCAGCTTTTCAACCTGTCCAAATTCAGGAAGGATATTTCCTGAAAGAATTAGGTCTGGATTGATTTCGCCTGCAACAAGGATATCGAACATCAGTATGTTTTATACCAATCGAATGGCGCGTCGACTTGATAAAAATCTGTGATGGGTTTTGCGAGCGCATGGCATAGCGAATTGAGTCGCGAAAGTCGCCGCCTGCCTGTGCCATACAAAAACTTCATACGTTCATCGCCACTCATCGCGACCGCTTCCTGCCAAACCGCGCGGCCAACAGCAATTCCGCTTGCACCTGCATTGCACGCAGCAGTCACTTGCTTAAGGAAGGTTTCGAAGTCCACGGCGGCAGAAAGAAGAATCCACGGCACGCAGGATGCGGATGAAATTTCTTTGCAGGCATCCGCCCATTGCAACGTGTCATTGGCGCTCAAAGGAAATTCCGCTTTGAGAACATCCACATTGAGATGAGTCAATCGCCGTGCGCTTTCGACAACAACAGTTCGTTTTTCATCCGAGGATAATTTTTTCGATTCATCCAATGAATATGAAAGCGGTTCAAGCATGAGGGCCAGATCATGCTTCATACACTCATCCGCGATGCACGATATGAAATCCTCTGTTTCTTTTGCGGTTAATGAATCGGGATGGTAATACACCAACAATTTGACCGCACTCGCGCCCATGCGCTTGGCTTTTTCCACTGACCATCCCGGAATGATTTGAGCATGACGCTCGGTCGCGTTGCCTGTGTAACCCGTAGATTCCAATGCGACTACTAAACCCACGCTATTTGGAATCGAGCGCACCGCGATGGCTTGTGCAGCGGAAACTTCCGGGTCAAGGAGAACTGCAGTTGCTCGAGCGCCGAGCGCTTTGGTTACATCCAGCTTGAAACGTGAGAGTTCTCCATCGTTTTCGAAAGCCGGATTAGCCTTGCGTAAGTTCTGGCGATGATCTAGGGCCAGAGCGGTGATCGTGCCGCGACGAGTCGAGATCTGTTGAAGCCCGCGAAATTTTCCAATGGAAAGATTCTTCATAAGTTACCAAGTCGTCGAAAAGAGGATAGGATGATTGAATTGGCCTATCCTCTTTTCAATTTATTCCTTATTTGATATATTACCTGACTTCGTCCGCTCCGATGTCAATCGCGGTTCCTTGAATGCGTGCCTGCCCATCAATATCAAGCGGCCCAGCTTCAGTCAGATTCTGCCCGTGATCAATGGCGGGTGAGCTGATTTGCAAATGCAAATCAGGCGCGGTCAAGTTGACCAATAACGGATCAACACCCGCCAAACCATTTGCGTCATTTCCAGTTGCGCTTTGATAGGCGGCAAAGGTAGTGTACGTCACGTTCTGCCAAATCCACGTGCCGTTCGTTCCTCCACCAGCCGCGTAGTATAGGTTGTAGTCAACCACGTTGGCGGTCATGGTCGGACTCCAGCTCTCGATAAAGCGCCGCGCATCGTTGGCATAGATCAGGTTATTCTTGACGATGTTGTAACGCGTATCGAACTGGACATACAATTCCGCGCCCCAGTCGCGCTGCGTGAAGTTGTTATACAGTGTGTTATTGACGATCGCACAATACTGCGTGCTGCCGCGGCGCTTGTCATAGCCACCGAAGGCAATGCCAGTCTGCGTATTGTTGTACAGAAAGTTATCGCGCACAGTAATGTAGCTGGTATCGCGGCCCGCATGTTCGCTAGCAAGCTCGACTCCGATATTGGAATCGTGCACGATGTTACGCTCGATCACGATGCGCGTTCCGCCGTCTACATAGATGCCATCCGCACTGCGTTCGTTGCCGTACGCGGGATTTCCATACGAATTGATGTTGTACACGAGGTTGCCGACCACGGTACCATCACGGGCGCGGTCAACCGCGGGATCGGGATTCTCGCCCTCGTACCCAATCATATCAATGCCGATGTTATCGTTGTCATGAACCTTGTTATTGGAAATCGTGAAGCGCTCGACGTTTCCATTCATGACCATCGATTCGCTCCAACCAAACCTGCCGTTGTAAATCTGGTTGTTATCAATGAGGATGTCATGAATCGAGGCCAACGCATCGCGCCCATAGACCGCAATGCCGTGCGCACCGCAGCGACTGCAACTGTTCTCGATATCGTGGACAACATTGTTGCGGACTTCGATAAAGGCGCCATTGCCGCGAATCCAAATCCCAGCCGGGAATACAGAAGTATTCCCGCCAGCTTTGAGATTTCGGATCTCGAAGCCGATCAATTTGACGTAAGCTCTGTTCTCGATGACGACCAGCCCGGTCTCGCCGACGATGGGTAAGCCGGTCCCGTCAATGACAGGTGCATGACCCGGATAGTTTTGCAAAACGATATAACTCCCGCTTGCTCCAGAACGGCGGAACGTCACCGTTTCATTGTAGACGCCGTTCATCACGTACACGGTACTGCCCGCGCTGACTCGATCCATTGCATATTGAATGTGCCTCCATGGCGCGGTCTCAGTGCCGGGATTCGCATCCAAACCGTTGATCGAAACATAATAATTGCCGGGCGGCAAAGTTGGAACAGGCGTTGGAGTACGCGCGGGAGTCGCTGTAGGCTTGGGCGCGGCTTGAACGGTTGTGAGTCTTGACATCCACAAGCTGGCGAGCAATATCCCGACGAGCAAGATGCTCAAGAGGATCCTCCTGTGTAGAATCATTTCAACCTCCAGTTTGAGTTGATTGAAGTATCCACGACACCGCCTTACGGTGTGCCTGACAGGGACATGGATATTCACGGGACGCACCCCGCCATGCGCCGCCGACACATCAAATTAAGCGCGATACCTCCTTCCGCTATTACACCTTATGTACTTTGAACTGCGGCAAATACTCCTTGTGTTGAGCAAAGAGCTCATTCGTCATCTGGCGGATTTCTGCGAGCGAAAGCACCGATGCTGTTAAAGGATCATGGCAAATGGCGCGATAGACCGCGACCGGATCACCCTCGATGGAGGCGTTGATCGCCATCTCTTCGATTCCACTGGAGAGCTGTGTGAGCAACGCACATTCAGGTGGAAGCGCACCAACATGAATCGGATGAAAGCCGGCCTTATCCACAAGAACAGGGACTTCCACACATGCGCCTTCAGGCAGGTTGGTGACGAGATGTGTGTTACGGACATTCCCGTTGAACTTGAACATTTCACCGCCGCGTAGCGCATTGATAATATAAGCGGCGTATTCGTATTCGCGCTTCAAGTCATCAGCGGTGAGTGGCTTGGCAAGCTGTGCCTTGACTTGATCTTTCCAAGTGGCTTCGTTGTGCTGGTACTCTTTGAGGATGTACGCATACTCGCCGGGATTCCAGCCGGTGCCATGCATACAGTATTTTTCGATTAAGTCAGGACGCTTGCGAAACCACCAGTTGTATTCGGAGTTGTGCCCGCTTGACTCGGTCACATAATATCCAAGGGCCAAATACATTTCATTACGGACAATCTCTTCGTTATAGATTTCAGGCCGTTCCGTGATGGCTTTGCGGATCAGCGGGTACGCATCCTTCCCGTTCCACTTGTATTCGAGATACCACGCCTGATGATTGATCCCCGCACAGAGATAATCAATTTCGTCGAACGGCGCGCCGATCCATTCTGCAAGCATCATTGCAGAACCTTGCACGGAATGGCAAAGCCCTGTGACTTGAATAAATGTTTGTCGCTGAAGTGCCGCGCATAACATCGCCATTGGATTGGTGTAATTCAGCAACACTGCCTTCGGGCAATACTTTTCCATGTCGCGCACGATGTCCAGCATGGGATTGATCGTACGCAGGAAGCGGAAGATTCCACTTGGCCCGCGCGTATCGCCGACGCTGACATCCACTCCGTATTTCTTGGGGATTTCAATATCATGCCGCCAGATTTCTGTGCTGCCCGCCAGGATTGTGGTCAGCACGACATCTGCGCCTTTGAGTGCTTCGGCGCGATCCAGCGTCGCTTCGACTCGCGCTGGACAGCAGCTCGCCGCTATCAATTTTTCCACGCCCTTCTTCGCCCATTCGAGCCGCTCGGCATTGATGTCCATGAGCGAAATCGTCGCGTCTTGTAATAGCGGGAACGTGAGGATGTCGCGCACCAAATCATTCGTGAAGCCCAAACTGCCCGCACCAATGAATGTTATTTTCGTCATTCAATTTCTCCTGAGTTTTTGTTATCGTTTCACTCCGCTCAAAGAAATTCCTTCAATGAATTGCTTTTGAGCAAAGAAGAAAACAATGACAAGCGGCAGAACACTGATCAATGCGCCTGCCATCAAAACGGTGAACTTGCCACCATGAGTCATCTGTGTTTGGAAGAATGCCAGCCCAACTGTCAACATCGTATTGGGCACGGATGGCATGTAAACCAACGGATGCAGCAAATCATTCCACGCACCTTGAAACGTGAAAATTGCCAATGCAGCGAGAGCTGGCTTGGCAAGCGGCATATAAATCTTCCAAAAGATTTGGAGCAGCGAAGCGCCATCCACGCGCGCGGCATCTACGAGGTCGCGCGGGATCGTGAGGAAATATTGTCGGAGAAGAAAAGTTCCGAAGGCGCCTCCCCAGAACGCGGGTAGCCAGAGCGGAACGCTTGTCCCAATCAGATGTAAATATTTAAAGATGATAAAGTTTGGGATGAGAGTCACCTGCGGCGGAATCAACATCGTCAAAAGCAGAGCAGTAAAGAGAAGGTTACGTCCTTTGAACCTGACGACGGCAAAACAAAAGGCCGCCATCGCGCAGGTAATCAATTGCCCCACGGTAATCAAGATGGAAATATAGCCGCTATTCCAAAAGAGCAAAAGGAAGTTGATGTCGACGGAGAATAACTCGCGAAAGTTATCCAGGGTGAACGTGGGCGGGATGAGGGTTTTGGTAAATTGATCTCCGGGTAACTTGAAAGAAGTGGAGACCATCCACAAAAACGGGCCAACCATCAACACAGCGCCCAATAAAAGAATGGCGTAGGAAATGATATCAAGAATGAGTTTTTGAGTTTGTTTCGTCATAACGGTTCTCATTCATAGACAACGTAACGACGCTCGAGCCAGAAATAAAAAGCCATCAAAGCCGCGACGATGACCGTCAGCTCAATAGCTTGTGCACTGGCCCCACCATAATTGAAGAAGTTCCATGCGTTGCGATAGATCGAGAAGACGACCACCGGCACGGAACTATCGCCCTGTCCGCGACGCGTGAGCATGTAGATGTAGTCATAGGCCTGAAAAGCATTGATCGTGGAGATCAAGGTCTGAAAGAAAATGCTGGGCGTGATGAGCGGCACGGTAATGTTGAAGAATTGATGGAATCCATTAGCCCCATCCATTTCAGCCGCTTCATAGTATTCGCGCGGGATCGCAGTCAGGCCAGCCAGAAAGATAATCATGCCTTCGCCAATGGCTCCCCAAATGTTGACGATGACCACCGCGTACATGGCATTCTCGGTACAAAGCCAGCATACGGGCTGCATCCCAAGTCGTTCAAGAATGAAGTTGAGAATGCCTGTATCTTTGCCATAAATCATGTTCCAAACCAGCGCCGTGGCGACCGCCGATGTAACCGCAGGCAAAAAGTACGCGGTGCGAAACAGACTCACGCCGCGGATTTTCCGATTCATCAAGACTGCCACCAACAGCGAGATAATGACGACACCGGGCACATACATCGCAGAGAACTTGATGGTATTGGTCAACGAGAGCAAAAGCTTCGCGTCCTTGAACAGATTGACATAGTTGGCCAATCCTGCCCAAGTGGGAGGCGTGAGCAAATCCCAGTTGGCAAAACTCAATGCAACCGTCGCAAGGACAGAACCGAGCGCGCCGAATATCAGACCAATGAAGGTCGGCGTTAGCAATGCAAACAGCCAGAACTTTTCGCGGCCAAGCGGCCGGAGGCCGTATTCCATGAAATCTCCCGCCCCACCCCAGCCCCTCTCTCAATCATCCAACTTCGCTCAAGGCAAGCATTGGGAGAGGGGCAAAAGGATGAGAAAAAGTTTATTGATTGTTTGCCAATACTTCGTCCGCGGCTGGGACAACCGTATCCAGCGTTGGGCCCAATTCTGCTTCGCCTGTCCAGACCGGGGCCATGCCATCGCCGATGGTGCTTGACCATTCATCGTAGCCCTTGAAGACAGGCTTCATGTGAGCAAACGCTAACGAGTCAAGAAAGATCTTTTGGTTGATCTGTGTCTTCTGCTTCAGGAACGCATCGCTCTCTGCCACCGACTTCAATACAGGACATGCAAAGCCAAGTTCCGCCAGACGCGTTTGTGCGGGTTCACTCAACACATACTTGAGGAATTCGAACGCAGCATCTGGATTCTTGGAAGCCTTTCCAACTACAAAGCCTGCGCTGTTAACACTGGTTGCCCGTCCCGAGGGACCATTAGGCATCGGCGCGATATCCCAGTTGAATTTCGCATCCGTATAACCGGGCACCACCCAGTGACCAAATGCAGTCATCGCCGAAACGCCAGCCAGGAATGGGTCGCCGCCGTATTCCGACGCAGTGTTCGTATCCGGGATGGACTTATCGACAAACATCATGTCATGCAAGAACTGAAATGCCTCGCGGGCCTTCGGGGCACCGACCAGAGTCTTGGTGTGCTCGGCATTGATGAGGTCGCCGCCGTAAGACCAGATAATTTCACTCATACCCGGTTCAAAATCCCAGAGGTCGAGTGAATAACCGAATTGAGTCACCTTGCCATCGGCGCCGATCTTCGTTAATTTCTTCGCGGCAGCGCGCAAATCATCGTAGGTCCAATCGGCTGTTGGATAAGCCACGCCAGCAGCATCGAACATATCCTTGTTGTAGAACAGTACGATGGTCTGGAAATCGCGCGGCAGCCCATACATGCCATCGGGCGTCTTATAAGCCTCGAGCGTTTGCGGATACACTCCGTTCAACATATCGGGGTTCTTGTCGAGGTACGGCTGAAGGTTCAATAGCACACCGCGACTCTGATAGTCCAGATAAAGAGGCGCATCCATCGCGAAGACATCCGGTGGTGTCCCAGCCGAAAGCAGAGTCTTCAGTTTTGTCCAATACGAATCCCAATCAGAGACTTCCACCTTCACAGTGATGTTTGGATTCGCCTGATGGAAATCAGCCACGATCTGATTCCATACATCCAGCTCCGCGGGGTCACCCCACATCATCATGCTGATTTCCGTGGGCGCGGTGCTCACGGCAGGCGCACTGCTTGCGACAGGTTGGTTGCCTGCCGCAGGTGTCTTTGCGCCTCCGCATCCGGCCAGTAATAAACTGGCAATCACAAGAATGAACAGAAACCTTTTCATGCATCTCTCCTTTTCATAGTTCCAATCTGACAACCGCCGTCAAATGATTCGGACGGTCGGGATTCAAACCTTTTGCGAGCGAACGGTGAAATGCCATCAATTGCAGGATGGGAAGATACAAGACACCGCGCATGCACTCGGGAACTGCTGACTCAAAAACGATATCCGCATCGGACTCACCCAAGCCGACTACCGTTGCCCCAAGCTCTCCCATCTCTGACAGCACTTTCGCTTCGTGAACACGATTCGCGTCGGATAACAACCCCACCACAACGGCATTTTGATTCGCCATGCTCATCGGGCCGTGGCGAAATTCCAAAAAGTGAAACGGCTCGCTGTGCGTCAATGTCATTTCTTTCATTTTGAGATTCGCTTCGCACGCCAGGCCGTAGCGCATCCCTGAGCCTAGAAAATAGAATCTGTCGAAGTCCAGGTTCCCGCCGATCTCTTCTGCAAAGGATTCATACTTTGTCATCAATTGCTGGCCCACACATGGCAAGTCGCACATCGCATCGAGCAAATCAGCGCGTCCTGCCATGCGCGCACAAAACGCCGAGGCGGCAACGAACATCGAGGCAAACGAGCGCGTCTGTGCGACCGACTCTTCCTGTCCCTTGTCAATCACAATATTCACATCTGCAAATTGCGAAAGTTTCTCATCGTAATTACTGATGACAACTACATCGCCGCGCTTATCGCTTTTGAATTTCTCTGCGGCCTTCACCGTTTCCGTTGTGGTCCCAGAACGGCTGATGGCAACCAGCAAGGTTGGGCTGTCAATCCGCCTTATAACCGTCTGCGGATTTAGCAACAATTCACTTGCAGGCACGGCCCGCGCTGCGCGGCCGGTTAATTCCTGGTACAACGCAGCTGCGGCAAGAGAAAGATAATGCGTCGAGCCGCATCCCGTGAAAATAACCTGCTCATATCTTGCAGAATCCGGCAACGATATGGCGCGCGCCATTTCAATGGCTTGTGCCCATACTTCAGTTTGATTCTTTATTTCGTCGTAGGTGTGATAGTTAGTGGGTTCCATAGTTTGATAGTTCGTTAGTTTGTGATTTGTTCGAGTGATTCGGGTCTTCGCAAGGGACATATCGAGACCAACAAGTTCATTCAATCTTCAACACTCTCTTTGCATTTTCTGAATAGACTTTTTTCAGCACATCATCAGGCAGATACAAACCATGTACATACCAGCGCCCCTGTTGTGGAATTTCGCCAACGTTATAGTTGAAGTACTCATCATCTGTTTCAAGGAAGCGATAACTTAAGCGATACGCATCCAAATCGGGCCCCATGTCCAAACCAAACAAAATGCGATCCTGATATCGAATAAAAAACT
Source organism: Chloroflexota bacterium (assembly GCA_021824575.1). Taxonomy (GTDB): domain Bacteria; phylum Chloroflexota; class Anaerolineae; order Anaerolineales; family Villigracilaceae; genus Fen-1038. The sequence goes on along the minus strand of JAKAKJ010000071.1, from coordinate 10,131 downwards.
TCCGCGCGGTGTATGGCTGCCTCCCCAATTCACCAATCCGCGCAGAAATATCAATGTAATAATTCTGGCAATCGTCGAGCATCTGTCCCACCCAATTTAGATTTTCTCCATAGCATCCCACATGTGCGCCAATAAACGTTGTACGTGGATGACGCGCAACAAGATTTTTCAACCCATCCATGATCGCAAGAAAGGAGGGGAACGGCGGACTCGTAAAAGCCCAATCGGGATGCTGTCCCAACTCCTCCCAACGTTCATTCATCTCGTCAATCGGATCAAAGAAGGCAACCGGGTCGGCGACGTGAATCAGAACAGGCAAACCTAGTTGAGCCGCTGTTTCCCAAATCGGATCCAGGCGCGCATCGTCCACTTTGACCACTTGCCCTTTGTCATCCTTGACACGCAAACCGAACTCCTTCCAAATCTTCAGCCCTTGCGCGCCAGCATCTTTCTGGACTTTCAACCTGCTTGCCGCCCATTCAGGGAATCCATTCCCCATGCCTTCCCACCTCGACCAGTCCATGCCTCCAAAAATTTGGAATCGCTCCGGCGCAGCCTCTTTGAAATACTTCAAATGGGCGAAAAGAATCTCCTCGCCCCAACCGCCATCAAGATCAATAAAATGAGTTACGCCTGCTTCATCAAGCCGATCCAACAACTCACTTAATAGCTTTTTGTCCCAGCCACCACCGAACGGTTCCTTGAGATGATTGTGCGCGTCAATGACCGGGAAGCGCGGTTTATCCACCAAAGTAATTTTGGTAACAAGTTTCGAACGGGGATGAAAGTTTTCGAGCAGCATAAACTCTCTTTTCCGAACGGAACGCTCTACCAGTAGCAGCGCAATACCTTGTCAAGCTTTGATTACTTGTATCTTTTGCCTCTTCAATGCTTGAACAAACTTCTTATCCACCTGTAAATCGGTCACAAAAACGTGAATGCTTTTGATGGAAGTTAACAACACAGTGGAAACACGATTCACCTTTGTGTGGTCAGCCACGATGATAACTTCGCGTCCAATTTTAATAATGGCCCGGTCGGTTAGCGTTTCCTCAAGATAATCGTTCGTTAGACCGTGTTCGAGGCTTAACCCGCGAGTTCCCATGAACACCTTGTCCACACGGATTTCGGCCAATGCCTGTTCGGTGAGATGTCCAATAAACGATAGTTCGCTGTCGCGCAGCATCCCGCCTAAAGAAATAACAGCAATCCCTTTTATGCCTGCTAGCATATTCAATACAGGCAACGAGTTGGTGATTACCGTCAGGTTTTTGCGGTCCCGCAAATTGCGCGCCACTTCAAGCACGGTCGTACCCGAGCCAAGAAACACCGTCTCTTTATCGGTAATTAGTTCTGCTGCCGCACGACCAATGCGAGTCTTTTCATCCGATTGTTCGCCTTCGCGATCAAGGATCGGCAATTCGGGCGGCGCCTGATCAATGGCAATTACTCCGCCGTGGACGCGTTGCGCCTTGCCTTGCGAAGCCAGCATTTCGAGATCGCGCCGCGCCGTGGCTGCGCTAATCGAAAATTGCTTCATGATTTCGGTTACGCTCAGCCGTCCCTGGCGTACAAGCAGGGAAACAATCTGTTTTTGGCGCTCAGGCGTTGGAATAAAATCACTCATAATCGCTCATAAATCAATCATAAACAATCATAGCACATTTTGGGCAAATATCAAGTGGCTGACTGAGTTTCATGGAAAGTTCGGAAGATTGGCAAGCTTACAACAAAAACAAAACGGCCGAGTGCCAAATGAGGGCTGATGAACATAAGAGGACATTTGTCTCGACTTTCGCGTTTTCCGCTTCAAAATCCTTGATATTCCCCATCCTTCAACATACAATCCGAACCGTCATTCATTCTAAAATATCCCACTAGATATTGCTGAAGATTATTTGAATGAATCACTCACGCACGACCGTACTACTAACCTAGTCGAAATGGAAGCCAATATTCTGCTTGAGATTGCGCGCTTGCGTTACACTCAAGGCGATTTTAAAGATGTGAAAGAGAAAGCCGATGAAGCATTGACCATCACCGAGCGTAGCGGCTATGTTCTGCAAGGCGCGGATGTGAATTTGTTCCTTGCACAATACGCGCTGGAGCAAGAGAGGGACACAGCCAAAGCAAAAGAATATGCGGAGCAAGCCAAGAAACTCGCCACGTGCGATGGTCCGCCGTATTATTACAAGGTGGCGTATGAGGAAGCAGAGAGATTGTTAGCAAGTTTGAACGTTTAAACGTTGGAAGGTTTCAACCTTTTAACTTTCAAACCTTCGAACCGGAAACGAAATATGGACTCAGCCAACACGAGTCCATATTTACTTTTCTATTCTTCTTCTACTTTCGTTCCGCAACTTGATAAGGAGCAGATTTATGTGCCTTGTACTTTCGAGTGGGAACATGATCCATCAAACGGATCAATGAACGTAACGCATCATTGACAGACTCAGAGTCCGGAAAGTATTCAAGCACATCGGGCGCAAGCAAGACCGTGCCTTCTGCAAGCATGTAATGGTTGACAACCGCTGTCCCATCTTTTTTATGAACGTTGACTGTGTATCCTTTATCCAGTAGACGATGAAATTTGCCGCGCTCTGCTTTGCTAAAGTCATACTCAGCGCGCATTGCATCAGATTTCTTTTTCCTAGTTGTTTTCATAATTCTTTTTCTCAACTTTTGTCGCTTTCCGAGCGCTGATCAATCGGATTCTTGCCTCTCGAAAAGTGTGAATGACGGTTAACAAACGCATAAGCACAGACATGCCAATGGAAACATATCGTTCTTCATTCTTGGAATGATCGGGGGTCAGAAATTGTGGCAATTCTGGGATCATTGAAAATGGTTGCGGCTTCGTCAAAGCTGACGCCATGCTTCTTGAGATTGCTTTCCGCTTTTTCTTCGTCCCATTCGAATTCGGGATTTGCCATAACACCTGCCTTGTAAAATTATACCTCCGCCAAGGTTAAGAAAGCGAAGAGAACATTGGAGAATTTGAAATAGCTCCGCCTCACCTGCCCTATCGGGCACCCTCCCCAAATACGAATCGTATTTGGGGAGGGATGGGGAGAGGTCAATTACTTCGCGCTGACTTCCTTCATCAACTCTTCTAATGACATGCCGCGTATATGCGCTGCGGAGCGCACGGCAAGAGCGCAGGCTGTGAGTGTTGGGTTGCTCGCCATCGAATTGGGAATCACGCCCAGGCCGCCGAGATAAAGATTATCAAAGCCCCAGACTTTCGAGAACGGATCAACTACCGATGTCTGTTCATCCGATGTTTCACCCATGCGGACTGTGCCCTGAAAATGCAGCGTGCTTCCGGGCGGGGAGATCAACGGAAAGTCATGGATGCTGCCAATCACATTTGCGGTGCGAATCATGTCCCACCACATGCGCACAGCACGCCGCCAGTCATGGATGCTATAACCAAAGTCAATCGTGATCTGCGGCATCCCGAAACGATCCTTGTGGTCGGGGCTGAATTTGATGCGGTTCTCCGGTGAGATATCCACCGTACCATAATAGGTGAGCCGCACCGTTTTGCGCACGTCCTCGCCCGGCAAATAGATGAACTGCCGGCTTAGGCGATGGATCTGTCCATGCCAGGGTTTCTCAAGCGTGGGCGGGAATCCCAAAGCAGGCCCGGGATCATTATGCGGGATTGGAATCCCTTTTTCACGGACAGGATTATCAGGATCAGACCGAATCGTTTCAATGATATCGGGATGGATCACCACCTCGCAACTGCTTTCCACGTTGTCGTTGAGATAACGCCCCAATGCGTAAGGCTGAATCCCCGATTGCCAGAGCAGGCGCGGCGTCAGAAAAGAACCGGCTGCGACGATCACGAGATCGGCATGGATTTTATGGTGTGTGTACGTGCGCAGGTCGCGCACCTTCACTGAAACCACCTTGCCGCCAGACAAATGCAATTCCTCGGCGCGATGTTCAGCCAGGATTTCGAAGCGATCCTTGTAATGTTCCGCATCGTCCACCAATGGCCCCAGAATCGTATCTGCGCCAGTCCAATTGACGAAATAAGCCCGCCGGTCATCTACAGGCAATCTTTGCGCCGCCTGCTGCAACGGATTCATGTGATAACCTTTTTGCACAAACCGTTCATAGACGGCTTTTCCCACAATCGAATCAGAAAAGACATCATCATGCACGTTCAGCAAAAGTTTGGCAATGGCCAGCATCTGCTCCCATTCGTCGTTGGGGATGAAGGGCGCACGTTCGAACGCCACCGGGTCGGGCGTGGAGGCTGTCCAAAGCGTGAGCATTCCACCCACCGCATAAGACGTGGACGCGAACGGCATATTGCGCCACCACTTCTGCTTCTTGTTCTCGAAATTCGCCCGCGGGTGAAGTACCTTCGTCAGAAATCTTTGCGGGAGGGAATAGGTTTCCAACTGCGACGCGATGGTGGCAGAGAACACGTTCGGTTCCTGCCGGTAACGGAAGTCGTTCTTAAGGTGCTGGCCGGGGCGCACGGAAAGTTGTTTACCCGCGTCGATCATTGTGATCTTGCGTCCAGTTCCTGCCAGCAACCGCGCGAACGTTGAACCCGCCGCTGCCGAACCAATGATCAATATATCTGTCTTCTTATCATCACCTGACATACCTGCCTCCCAAACGTTAAACGATGCTCTTCAAGGTCATCAACACACCCATATACAACAATGCCAGTAACATCGTGGCATAAACGATTTCTCGCGGAAACGTACGGTTTGAATTCCCGGCACGATGCGACATTTGATAAACGATCTTTGGCAATCCCAGCAAGCCCAGTGGAACAAAGAGCCACGGGACGCTTGCGCTGATCACAACCACCACACCAAATAGAACCACCACCCAGGCAGATACCTTCAATATCAGTATGCTTTTTTCCAATCCAGCCCACGTGGTGAAGTTCATATCGGTACGGGCGTCCACATCAAAGTCACGGACTTGCTGATTCAGCTGCCCATTCAACGAAGTGAAAAAGAAAATGGCAAGCAATATGCCATCCAACTGCATCCAGTTTGTGCGCGTGAGCCACATGCAAATGATATAAGGCCAGGTCTGAACAAAAAACGCATGGCTGAGCAAATCCAGCCCGGGTTTGTTTTTGAGGCGCAAGGGCGGCGCTGAATACGCCCACATGACCGCAAAATTCAACAATAAAACCATCACGCCCTGCCAGCCAAATGAAATGAATGAAGCGGCAGAGAGTCCAAAGGTCAGGCCTGAGACAAGCCATACCCATCTGCGCACCGCGGGGCGCTGGACGAAAAGATTTTGGCGGGCTTTGCGTTCATCCTGACCGTCATGAGCGGCATCAAAATAATCATTTAGCCAGTAACCCAGCCAATAATTAGCCGTGATCGCGATCAAAAGGATGAAGGTTTGAAGAGACAATGCGTGATGAACAACAAGTGCAAGCGCACCCGCAATATAACTCACTCCCCAAGCATCGATCCGTTTCAACCCCCAGCATTCCAAATACCAAAGTGCGCGGGCGCCCATCGAAGCGGGTGATTTCACAGTTTGGTTTGGAGTTGTCATAAATTTGGATCAACTACCACTTAGTATCCCTTTCAAGGCATTTCGGACCTGAGGTTCGTAATAACGAACACCAAGTTGTTGCAAAAGTTGTTGAGCACGTCCGAGGTGTGTGTTCCGGGCAGAGTCATTGGATGGCAGGTGTCGTCCCAGTTCATAATTCATGAGAGCTTCTTCCAAAGGCATGCGGAGTTCCTGAGCACGAATCAAACCTTGATGCCACACCCTCCCAGCCCGCTTATGATTGCCAGAAAGCCATGCAAGCAAACCTTGCGCGCGTAATTTGGCCGGTTCACCAATGGGCAGGACTTGGGCATACCGTGCCAACAGTTTGCAAGCCAGTGTCGCCTGTTGTTTCAAGTACTGCAGATCAGGCAGTGCGCGGCGCTCCCATAGATTCAGATAAGTCTCGGCTGCGGCGATGTAGCCGGTAAGTAATCCAAAAGAAGTGGGACGCTCGCTCGAAATGATCTTAAGGAGTTGTTTGGCGCTTTCATCCGCAGCAGACCACTCGCCGCGCTGAAGATGAACCAACGCGCTCACGCCATAGAATTTCTGGCGGGGACCCGTTTCGTTGGTTTTTGCCACCAACCCTTCCAACTCTGCGGCCAGCATCAGAACATCTTCATGATCTGCCAAAAGCAGGTGTGTTTCCATCCGGCTGGTCAAACTCCAGGATTGCTGCACGAGATCATCCTGCCGTTTGGCCAGGGCGTAAAGCCGGTCAGCAAGTTCCGCAGAGCTGCGGAATTGACCTTGATAATATTTCACGCGTGTCAGCATCTCCATGCACACGCCCCACCATTCCCAGACACCGCCTTCTTCAAATGAAGCAATGGCGCGACGCAGACGTTCCTCCGTTTCATCCAAACGCCCAACCCCCGAACCATAAACGCCCGCAGCCATCAACACGCGAGCCTCAATCAATGGGCTGTTGATTTGATCCGCCGTTTGCAACGTCAGCCGTTCATAAAGCCGTGCCAGCCCATGAGCAGGGATCAAACCGGCGGCGCTGGTTACATACGAATAAGCAATCGCCAATTCCGGCGATGGACCGATTTCCTCCGCCAAATTCAACGATGCAAAAGGACAATAAATTGTCAGACCCATTTTACTTTTTATGAAATACAACAAACTCAAGCGTTCATAGATCTGACAAGCCAGGCGCCTCGCTTCCAACGCATCATCCGTGAGTTTTGGATGATCAGCTTTGACCGGCCCACGAACGCGTGTGTATGTTTGCCGGGCAAGTTGTCCGATAATTTCCAACCCAAGGCGTCCGCCCGTGGCTGGCAATGGGAAACCCAAATACGCCATGGAGTTGGAGAAGTGTTGCTCACACTCCGTCAAATGACCCAGCCGATTATGAGCTTCCCCCAAATGATGCTCCCAATGAGCCATTCGCAGTTCGGAGACTCCGAGAGATTGTGCATTTTGCGGATTTACCATCGTCAGCAACTTCTCGAAATAACCAACCGCCTCCCGATTTGCGTAATTGCGTAACGCTGCATCACCCGCCTTCTCAAGATACTCTATTGCTTTTGACATCGATAAATCCGTTGGGGTGCTTTCATGTGCACTCAACCAGTGATGCGCCAATAGCGGATAAACTTGAGAGAGGTCCTTGGCAAATACGCGTTCATACCATTCAGCCACAGCCTGATGCAATTGGTGACGCTGTGCATAGAGCAGGAGGTTATAAGCCGCCTGCTGCGTAATGACGTGCTTGAACATATAACTCAGGTCCGGCGGCGGTGAGGCCAACAGCGTGACATCCAGTTTCTCCAGATGTTCCAGATAACCAGCAAGCTTGGGACGATCTGCTTCGACCGGATGGACATCTTCCAACACCTTAAAGTCAAACACACGCCCGATCACACTCGCCACCTTCAAAGCCAATTGTTGGCCGGGAGCAAGCAAATCAATTCGGCTGGTCACAATGCCATGAACTGTACCCGGCAGATTCAACGCTGAAAGATCAATGCCCGGAGCGACATGTACCTGTCCATCAACGATCTGCAGTACTCCCGAGTCGCGCAATGCATAAGCCAATTCTTCGCTGAAAAAGGGATGTCCTTCTGCTTTTTCAAGGATCAGCGTTGAAACTTCTTCTGGCAATACATTCACACCAAGTCGTTGACACGCAATCCGAATGGCATCTTCAGGCTGAAGAGATCGGATCTGCAAGCGCTGCACGCCGGGTTGTTCAAGCATGGCTTGATACTCGAGATGCTCAAAGCTGGATAGTGGTCGGGAGACCAACACGAACAACAATGGCTGAACCTGGCGCATCACTGCCGACACCAATGCCCAGGAGGCCGAATCCAGCCAATGCGCATCCTCAATAACGATCAGTAAAGGCTTTTCGGAAGCAGCCTTTTGCAGCAACGCCAGTAACACCTCATGAGTATTATCAGCACGGACCTTGCCGCTCATCTCGGCAGTAAGGTAATTATCAGGAAGCTCCAGCGGCAATACAACGTTAAGCAATGGAGCACGTGCTGCCATACCCAAGGCTTCAAGTTGATTTAACACGTGCTCGCGCCTGGTTTCAGAATCACTGGGCAATGCATCCCATTGAAACAGTTGGCTAAATATCGGCTTCCAGGCATGATAGAGTGTTGAGCGTTCGATGGCATCAGTTGCGCCTACCAGACTTTTTACTCCATAGGATGCAACATCATTAAGCCAGTCTACCACCAGGCTGGACTTTCCAATTCCGGCTTCGCCTTCAACGACAACAACATTGCTCTTCCCTTCCGCCAGGGCCGAGAGCATGTCGTTCAATTGTGCGCGCTCTGCCGCGCGTCCAACAAGCCGGCTTCCTTGAACAAGTTTGGTCTGGCGGGATTGATTAATTTCACCCACGACGCGATATACCGGTACAGGCTGAGACTTTCCTTTAACTTTGAGTTGGGGCAAAGCCAGGGTTTCAAAATGACCTGTTACGCGCTGCATCACACGCTCAGAGATGATGATCTCGCCGGGAGCAGCCGCCTCCATCAAACGCGAAGCAACGTTGACTTCATCCCCCAGCACACTATAAGCGCGTCGTGTTGCGCTTCCACTTGGCCCCGTCCGCATGGTGCCACGGCTCAGCCCAATGGATACAGATTGAATAAATGATAAAGATTTTGGAAGGGTGCGTAATTCCAGGGCGGCGGAAACTGCACGACGAGCATCATCTTCATGCACAACAGGCGCGCCGAATGTGGCATAAAGGTAACTCCCTTTCTCATCCAGCATTACTTGCAGCAGAACACCTTCGTAACGGGTTAAGACAGTCTGCACCCAACGAATAAAAGCATCGAGTTGTACGCCCGCGGTCGGATCGTTTTCATAATTGATTCCCCCAAAACGCAGAAAGAGGGCGACTGTGGGACGCAATTCTGTGAGGAACTGTCCTTGTCCCTGACTCATTCGCGCATACAGCGCTGGTAAAATCCATGAACGAACTTGTTCTTCTGTAAATGAATCGGGCGGGAGATCCGGCCACGGCGCAGGCGGCACTGTTGTAAGCAGATCCGTCACCAACGTGAGCGACTCAGAACTTTCCGATAAACGGCGCTGATCACCCGTGCGCACTTTGCCTTCCAGTTGCCGCACGCTCTTCGAATCCACTACCACCTCGCCGGAATGTACTACTTGTGCAGCAACCGCAAGACGTTCAACAACAGAACCGGTCAAAACATCCATTAATTGAATGGATGGGTCTCCAACCAAAAGGCGCCGTGCATTCCCGACCACAATCGCCACTTTCACTGCCAGCAGAATTGCTTGGCCTGAAGAGAATGAAATGGCATCCAACTTCTTCATGGCGTTTTGCATCCCAAACGCCGATGCGATGGCCCGAAGTCCGTCATCGCCATCGAACCAGCAAATAGCTGCATCGCCGCTATATCCAATGACGCTTCCCCTGTACTGATAAATTTGCTGAACAAGGATATCGTAAACGCGTTCCAAGTGGGCTGTGAGTTCTTCTGCTCCCCGCTGCGGACCATGGTGACGGACTAATTCATCTGTGAGAAGAGTAAAGCCGGAAATATCTACAAACAAGGCGGCGCCATGCGTACGTTCAGGCAGGTTCTCATGGCGTACACTGGCTTGACGGCGGTCTTCCGGAAGATAAACGGCAAGAGCATCAAACATCAGTTGATTGGTTTCCTTCCTCTTTCTACAATTCTTTGGCCGCAACCAGGGAAAATCGGACTTAATTGATAAAAAATTATAACCCAGAATTGGCAAAAGTCTACGAGAGCCAAAGAGAAATGAAACAAAGGCTATTTCTATTACAATCAAGGGAGGAGCATCATAATGACCGCAATCGCGCAAACTTCAAAACCGCGCACGGGATTATTGATCTGGCTGATCGTTTCGCAACGGTTGGCTGTGGCTTAGTCGGTCATCAGCATTAATGGACAGATGCTTTTAACGCTTCGCCAAACGCTTCGAGACCGTCGTTGATCTGTTCGCTGGTGACGTTCAACGGCGGGATCCAACGAATCGTGTTGTCATACGTTCCGCACGTCAGCAGAAGCAGATCGCGTTCTTCCGAAGCATGAGCCAGCGCCTTCGATAGAT
>JAKAKJ010000068.1 GCA_021824575.1 Chloroflexota bacterium | reverse complement strand
CTAATCATCAACGGGAATGTTTGCGGATGTGGGATCATCAACATCGTAACCAGCGATAACCTGCAGAACGATTGCCGCGTCTCTGACGGATCGCGCCAGCGGGCCAACGTGATCGAGATTCCACGAAAGCGGAAAAACGCCGCGCGTGCTGACGCGTCCGAAGGTCGGCTTCAAGCCGACGACGCCGCACAACGAAGCCGGGATGCGGATCGAGCCGCCTGTGTCCGTGCCAAGCGCGACGATGCTCATTCCGGTTGCGACCGCCACCGCCGATCCGCCCGACGAGCCGCCAGTGATGCGCGCAGTATCCCATGGATTATGGCACGTTCCAAAATGCGGATTGACCGTCGTCACGCCGAGCGCGATTTCGTGTGTGTTGGTCTTGCCCATCACAACCGCGCCCGCGGCTTTGACTTTTTGAATGACAACCGCATCTTCGTTTGGGGTGTAGTCTTTGAAGAACAACGATCCTGCTGTTGTTCTGATTCCTTTGGTTTCAAATAAATCCTTGATTGCAATTGGAATATTTTCAAGTGTCGCACCTGCGCCTGCATCAGGCGCAGGTGTTGCGAGCCGCGTACTTGGCGGCGCGGCAACCCCCTGTTGAAAAGTAGATTGCTTCGCTTCGCTCGCAATGACATTATCGCAAATTGTGATGAACGCGTTCAATGTCGGGTTGAGGCGCTCAATTTGACGGGAGCAGGCTTCGGTCAGCGCGCGAGGCGAAAGCTTTCCATCCCTGATCGCGGCGTGCGCTTCTTCGATCGAAAATGGGTGAGGCGTGTCCATACTTTCCATTATAATGTGCCATCGTGTTGAAACAACTATCCCTTGAGTCCAAATTTAAAATCTATCTTTCAATCCTTGCCGTGGCAGGGATCGTCTTCGCGTTGATCGCCACCTCGAAATATGGGGCGGGCGTTTCGTCGGACGCGGTGCGGAATCTTTCAACCGCGGAAAATCTCCTGGCGGGCAAAGGCTTTGTGGATTTGACCGGCGCACCGTTCCTGCTTTGGCCGCCGCTGTATCCGCTTTTGCTGGCCGGGTTGAGTCTGATCACAAAATGGTCCGTCTTTCAATCAGGCTGGTATTTGGATATTTTTTTATATGCGGTGAATATCTGGATTATGGGCTGGTTTCTTTTTTCGATCTTCAAAGTGAAACCGGCTTATGCGTTCGTCGGCGCGTTGATGGTTTTATTGTCGCGTTCGACTTTGCGGTTGTATGCAAACGTCGCATCCGAGCCTCTGTTCGTCACGTTCATGCTGATCTTTTTCTTTGCGGCCGCGAAATACCTGAAAGACGCATCACGCAGCGCTTTGTGGTGGATGTTCATCATGGCGGGATTGGCGACGCTCCAGCGTTATCTTGGCGTGGTGTTGATTGGCACGGCAGGACTGGTTGTTTTGTATAAAGAACAATTGCGTGGAATTTGGCGGGCGGCCTTGCCGATTTTGTCCGCGGTGCTGCCGACGCTTGCCTGGATGGTCTTGCACAACTATGTGGTCAGCGGAACGCTTGCCGGTCCGCGTGATACAAGTGCGATGCTGCCGCTCGAAAATATCAGTCTCTCGTTGACGAAAATTTTGTGGTGGTTCATCCCGCGCGCGGGCATCCTCGACACGATTGTGTTGCAGCCATGGATTCCAATAGGCATTTTTATCCTGATTTTGATTCTCATCAACAAAAAATCAAATTGGATGGACTGGCTGAAAGCTGTCTCCGAACCTTTGGTATGGCCTGCTATTTTGTTTTCAGTTGTCTATTATTTTGTGGTTGCATTCGCGGTTGTCACCGCCGATCATCTCGACCTGACGTCTGATCGTTACTACGTGATCATTCTTCCTGTTGTGTTGGCGTTTTTATTTATCACGTTGGATAAACTTGTTTTCAGCCATATCAATTTTGACCATCGTTTTGTTTCTTTTGGACTGATTGCCATCGTCGCATTGTGGTTCGCTTATCCGATTTACAGCATACAGGAATATTTGCGCCTCGCGGTGGTGATGGGCGAACCAACCAATTACAACGTTGCGAATTCATCATTGTTTCGCGAGAAGAGCGTGGTCAAAGCCGCGCAGCCGATTTTTGCATCCGACCCTTCCGCCGCGATTTATACAAATTACGTGGGCATTGTTTGGTTCATCTTTCAACGTCCGGTTGCCGAACTTCCGTTGGAGAATCCTGCCCTGCCGCGCGAGCAGCGAATAGAGGGACTGCAAAAATATTATCCAAACTGGCCGCCAAAAAGCGGATATATTATCTTCTTCACGCCGAACCAATATCATTATGTCGCTCCGCCGGATGAAGTGGCGGCGATTGCGAACTTGAAGTTGATCTATCAAGACAAGACGGGACAGATTTATTACGTTCAGGCGAAATCGCCGTAAGGGACGCCTTTACTGAACCGCACCTGGGGCATGGTGAAAAGAAGCTCGGGGTCGTAGGTAAACAGCTCCGCCGAGTCGTTTACGTTACCGCCGTAGGCATCAAGGTCCCGATGCAGTGCAAAGTTATCTGCCACAAACATACCCTTCCCCACAAACCGGGCGGAACCCGCCGCGGTCGAATAGCCGGTATCAAACGTTCCGGTTTGGGTCGCGGTTGTCGCGATATACACGCCGTCCACCTGGTCGGCGGTTGAGTTATACGCAGTTCCTACCGTATTTGCAACCGTAATGTTGCCGTGCACGATAAACGCAATAAACCCGCCGGGAGTAACGGTGATGGGACCACCAATGGTCAGATTCCCGTTTACCAGAATCACGATATTATCGGTCGCCCCAACGGACCAGGTGCCCGATGTCGTCATGTCGCCGACCACGTAGTAGGGGGTACAGGACGTGGAGGAACAATTGGATGCCGGCTGGGTTACCCCGGCAAGATTATTAAACGGCGCGGCTGTCGTTGCGGTCGTCGGCGCCCCGAACCGGTTATAAAACACCTGATAATAATCCGTCGTCGTCCGGGAGGCGTTCACCAGCCAGTTGGTAGAAGACACAAGAGTGGGCCCTTTGGAACTCGATGCCGGGTCAAAATCATAGTCGGTTCCGTAAATCACCGCTCCCGGGTATCCGCCGGATCCATTGAGGTTAAACACGCGGGGAGTGACTAGGGGAATGTAGCTGCGCATAATGCCGGAGGCGTACGCATCCCCGCCCTGGGTCTGCGCCCATGCAGTACCGTAGGTATAGCCGATCTGCCACGAAACATTGTCACCGCCCGCCGCATACGCGCCCCACCCCAAACCAAAAAGCGTGCCGTTTTTGTATTCGCACTCGTTCTGCACCACATAATTTGCACTCGGCGGCAAAGCCGTAAGCGTATAAAGACCGGGACTTACGGACCAGGAAACGGGGGTCGCGCCGCTTTGCGTTTTCGGTGCAGGCGGATTCACAGTAAATCCGAATACCGTGCCGGACAGACTCGTGTCTCCGGCTGCCACCTGCGAAGCTATTGCTGCACAGGAGGTATCGCTTGTGGACACCTTGACCGCGACCGCCGTCAATGTCGCCGGCGTCGTATTGGTCGGCGTGGGCGTATTAGTCGCCCCTGTACCGTTTCCAGTTCCCGTCCCCGTCGGCACCGGACAACCGGTGTAATAGCAGGTATTTGTATTATCGCAGTACACACAATTTCCCCAATTATTTGTTACCTGGCAACAGGTCGTTTGGGTCGGATACCCGCACATTTTCGTCGGGTCAGTGTTCGGATATGGACACTGAGAATATGCGGTATACATACAACTCACACAGGTATTAGTGTCACATGGTAATCCATTCCCGCAGGTTATTGTCGCGTTTACCGACGGCGTTGCCACAAAAAATATAGCAACTATGCTTAAAATAAATAATAACGACGAAAAAAATTTCATAATGACTGTTGCGTTATCCGTAACGGCCAGACAAATATACCGGAATAAATGTTTTTATCTATGTCAAGCTTGATTCCGACCAAATCTTTATAACTGGCCGATGGATCTGTTACGCCCTTTGCATAATACAATGTATTGAGCGCACACCGCAAAAACGAATTCTCCCATGCGTATTTGTCGGTAATGGGCTGTTTTCCGATCGTCTGAAAGCCGACAACCACCCTATCGACAAGCGTATTCCCATCTAAAACATAATCACCCTGGCAATCCAGCCCCGGTGCATTTCCCACGATGCTTATCGGAATGTCTACATGATCAACCAGCGCGAACGTAATATGACTGATTTGTTGGCGCCGGGTGTTTGCAAGCTTGCCGGTATAAAACCCCGGCCCGACAACTGCATTGGGCGCAAACATATCGAGCTTTGCCGTCATATAGTCAAGATACGATGTGTCAACGAGCGAAATGGTGTATCCCTTCACATCATTTTCCACGCTGTACTTATCTGATACGGATGCATGTTGTCGGATTGGCAAGAACGTGGAAACCTGGGGGGTCCGTAATACAAGAATCAATAACGGCAACGCAATAAACACAACGATGATAATAACGATAGGTATTGTCTGAAATCGACGCATGCAAACTCCTACCTCTACGTTATGTAATTTCTCTATAAATTACAAGCGTGAAGAAAATGAACCTGCAAATTAGGGAGTAAAGATGAGATACGGCGGATTCTGGTTATATAGAAGAGTCAGTGTGAAAAAGATATTAGAGCTACCCAAACTATTTTCTATGGTTTTTGATGAAGCCATATCATTAGTCGCAAAAATTACAAAAGGCAATCTCAAATAATTGGTTTCAAAATCATCTAAATTCATTTTACTGATGTCTGCAGACGGAATTTTACTAACATCATTTTGTTGTGCCTTACTTATGTCGCTCGATGCCGCGAATTCGACGACATGCAGGTTATTTTGGGCATCCGAGGTCATCGTCGCTTGCATATTGTTTATTGTATATTCCGGATTTGTTAAGGGCTTATTTTTGATATAAATATTGATAGTAGAACCGGTATTATAGGCAATTGGCCCAATTGGAGTCGTCGCATGAAATGTAAAATCTTTACCGGCAACCCAGTCAGCACCTACTTTTGATTGTGTCTCGCCTGATTCAGAAATGAACCGAGTAAGCATCTTTGGGATAAAAGACAGCGAAAATGAATCACCCTGAATAATCATGTCTGACATATCTGGATGTTGTAGTGTAAAATTTGGCGTTCCCTCTTCACGCCACACATTCATGCCCATACCCGTTCGCTGCCCCTTTTCATTAATTAATGGGATAACACCATTAAATGTGCCGTTTACAATAGCTTCCGTATACCATCCTGGTTCACTAATATTTTTGTCTTTGTAAAAATACGTCGCGCCGTCTTCGCCGGTTTTTGTCCACTCTCCCGTCGCCGAATCTTTTCCGGTCGCTCCTTCCGGTGCGCCAGCCAAGGGATTCTCTGTCGGCGTTGGGGAGGGGGCTTCGGTGGCCGTCGGGGCGACGGTCGCGGTGGATTCCTGGGTTGCGGGTGCGGCGGGGGCAGCTGTCATCTGCACAGAAGCCGTCGGCGTCAACGCGGCGCACGATGAAAGGACCAGGCTACCCAGGACATACACGACGAGATTAAGACGAATGTTCATATCTTCCTTGCTGAAGTGAACGAACGCCATCATTCTACCGCAAACAACAAACATGTCCTTGATGCCGTACATGTAGCCGAACAAATCTCAGGACCAAACAAAAACATGACTCACCCCGAATCTAATCGTTGGGTGAGTCACGCTTTTAAGGACGCGGATTAACGCGGAGAACGCGGGTTTTTATTCCTCTATCAGCGTAAATCCGCGTCCAGATTAAATTTGGGGCTAATCATGTTCGACTTTCCAACTTTCTTCAACCAACTTAGAACAACCCAACTACTTTTCCAGTCTTCAAATCCAAATCTACATCGTAGAATACCGGGCGTGTCGGCAGGCCAGGCATGGTACTCATCTTTCCAAACAACGGATAGATGAAGCCCGCACCGGCAGAAGCGCGCACCTCGCGCGCCATAATTCGGAATCCCGTCGGCGCACCTTTGATGTTGACATCGGTCGTGAAGGACAGGTGTGTCTTCGCCATGCAGATCGGCAGTTTATCCAGGCCGAGCCGCGTGTAACGCTCGATCTGTTCTTCAGCCTCGGGGCTGTAATCCACACCATCTGCGCGATAGATTTCCTTCGCGATGGTTTCGATCTTTTCCTTGATGGACATTTCGAGCGGATACAGGAATTGGAATTTGCTCGGTTTTTCCGCGGCCTTGACCACGGCCTCGGCCAGTTTGAGTGCGCCTTTGCCTCCATCAGCCCAATGCGTCGAAACAACCGCGTCCATTGCGCCGAATTCAAGCGCCGACTTTCGGATGAGTTCCACTTCGGCAGGCGTATCGGTGATAAATGAGTTGACCGCCACCACAACGTTCACACCATATTTCAAAGCATTCTGGATATGGCGTTCAAGGTTTGGCAAACCTTTGCGGAGCAAATCAAGATTCTCATCCGTGTATTCTGATGCCAGCGGTTTGCCCGCGACCACTTTCGGTCCGCCGCCGTGCATCTTCAAAGCACGCACCGTCGCAACCATCACAACAACCTGCGGGACGAGTCCGCTGTAGCGGCATTTGATGTCGAAGAATTTTTCCATGCCAATGTCTGCACCAAAGCCGGATTCGGTCACGACGTAATCGGCGAGCTTGAGCGCGATCTTGTCAGCCAGGATCGAACTGTTTCCGTGCGCGATGTTGGCAAAGGGTCCCGCGTGAACGAAAGCCGCGGTGCCTTCGAGCGTCTGCATCATGTTTGGCTTGATGGCATCCTTCATCAGGACAGTCACCGCGCCAGCCACGCCGAGGTCCTCGACGGTTACAGCTTCGCCGCGTTTGTTCGTGGCGACAACCATCTTGCTGAATCGGTCACGCATGTCTTCGAGGCTCGTCGTCAGTGCAAGAATGGCCATGATCTCGCTTGCCACCGTGATGTCATAACCGGAGCGATGCTCGAAGCCTTTTTCATCCGGGCCGAGGCCGACTTCGATCTCGCGCAGCATGCGGTCATTGACGTCAATCACGCGCCGCCATGTGATCGTGGTTGGATCAATGTCGAGACGGGCGAAGCGGCTGCGCTCTTCAGGCGTCAGATCATTCGGATTGGTTTTGTTGATGCCAAGTTTCTTCAAGCGGCGCAGCATTGTCGGCGAAAACTTGCGATTGCCTTTTTTATCGGGCGGGCAAAGCGCGTCGAACAATTTGGTGTCATCCTGCATGGTCTCATGCAGCATGCGCGTATCGAGCGCGGCTGCGACCAAGTTGTGTGCGGCCGTGATGGCATGAATATCGCCGGTCAGATGCAAATTGAAATCTTCCATTGGGATGATCTGCGAATAACCGCCGCCTGCCGCGCCGCCCTTGATTCCAAACGTTGGTCCCTGCGATGGCTGGCGGATGCAAGTGACCACTTTTTTCCCCAGATATGCGCCGAGTGCCTGTGAAAGCCCAACCGTAGTTGTGGTCTTGCCTTCGCCAAGCGGTGTGGGCGTGATGGCTGTCACATCAATATATTTTCCGTTCGGGCGATTTTTCAATCGTTCGAGAATTTCGAGTTTGACTTTGGCTTTGTGCGGCCCATAAAGTTCGAGTTCATCGGGACGAATGCCAAGCTCTTCCGCGACCTGCATAATTGGTTTGAGTTTTGCTTCCTGGGCGATCTCGATATCCGAAGGAACGGGACGGCGCAGTTTGAGTTTGGTCGGTACAAAGCCCGTAACTGCTTTCTTGACGACAGCTTTTTTCACGACTTTTTTTGCGACCGGCTTTTTCGCCGCGGTCTTCTTGACTTTTGCTTTTGTCTTGGTTGCCATATTTGCTCCTTTGTATGGGTTCTGTTTTATTATCGAAAGTTTCGACGATTTTTGCAATAGCCTTCCGTCACGAATTAATCACGCGCAATTAACGTGCCAATCACAGCGCCGTTCAGAACGCGCTCGACGTTTCCCGATTCTTCGCCAGAAAAAATTTGTATGGTCACTTGCGGGACTGTCTGAACCAGCCGCAGCATCTCTTCGACTTTGGATTTCATCCCGCCGGTGACGTCCGTGCCGTGCGAGCTGCCGATCTTGCCAGCCATCGCGGCATAATTGGCGGGTGTCACTTTCTCGACCCGTTGGCGGCGCGCTGGAAAATCGGCCCAGACCGCGGCTTCGAGTCCCGCGAGCAGAATCCGCTGCGGACGGAGTTGCTGCGCGAGATGGAACATCAACGCCTCGGTCGAAAGCACCGTCCCGCCTTTGGCCGTATCAAACGTCATGTCGCCGAAGATGACTGGCGCAATCCCCGCTTCGAGTGCGGCTTTGAGCGGCGACAAATCCCAATGTTCGACCGCGCCGTCCCGCGAGATAACCGAAGCTGACGGCTGGATTGCCATCGCTGACACGCCCGCATCATGGAATGCTTCGATCACATAACGATTCAATTGCGAGGCGCGATACCAGACTTCGTTGAATCCGAGCCAGTCTTTCTTTTCTCGAATTTCAAGCTGTGGATAATGTTCGGTAACGGCGTAATGCCCAAAGGAGCCGGAGCCGTGACCAATCACGACACGCAGTTCGGGCGTCCGGGCAAGAGCCGATTTGATTTCCTTTGCAAGCTCTGATAATTTGTCGCGTCGAATGGTGTAGGGTTGAGTCTTGTCTGTGATGAGTGACCCGCCAAGTTTTAGAAAGGTGATCTCATCCATGTCTTGATTTTACACCTGTCTGACAACAAAAGAGGCCATGCTATAATCCCTCGTATGGACATTCATTCCGGCGTCATTGCGATGGTGGTTCTGCTGCTTCTCTTCGCGTTCTTCGCGTTACGCGGCGGAATCCGCACACTGCAATCGGCGCGTAAGATGACGTTTTATCGTTTGCGGCGCCAGCGCGAAGCGGGCGCATGGCGGTGGATCGGTATTTCGCTTTTGATGATCCTCGCCGCCATCGCACTTCCGCTTTACGGCGAGCCGATTGCATACGAATATTTTCCGCCCAGCCCAACGCCTTCGCTGACTCCCACGATCACCATTGTGCCGACGATTACACTCTCGCCGACGATCACACTTTCTCCAACGATTACCGATACGCCGCTCGTGACGGATACGCCAACGATCACGCCGACGCCGTTCATCCCGGATGCGATTGTGGCGCTTTTCAATAGTTCCGTCACGCCCAACCCCGGCGTGGTTTTTTCGCCGATCCTTTTTTCAACGCAGATGACCAACTTTCAGGCCGTAAATCCGAATACGGTCTTTCAAAATCCGGTTGGACACATGTACGCGGTTTTTTCGTATGATAAAATGTCGCCCGGCGCGCAGTGGACGGCGTTGTGGGTGCACGAAGGCCAGATCGTTCATTATGAAACGAAGCCGTGGGATGGCGGGACCGGCGGCTTCGGTTTTACAGATTGGAATCCGCCGCCCGATCAATGGGCAGCTGGAGAATATCAGGTTCAGATTTTCGTCGGTGAAGCCTGGCAGGTCGTTGGAAGTTTTCTTGTGCAAGGCAATCCGCCAACCGCGGTCCCGACTCTAACGCCGACGATCACCCGGACCCCAACTTCAACTCCTACGCTATCTGCGACACCCACGCTGACCAGCACTCCAACACCATCCGAAACGCCGCGCCCGACCAAAACGTCCGCGCCGACGAGCACGCCAGTGCCAACCAAAACCCCGTAAAAGGCAGGAACTCCATAAACCATGACCGATAAAGCATTCCAGGATTTCTATCCCGACCACATGGCCCATTGCTATGGCTGTGGGCATCTCAACGAATCAGGTTACCAGATCAAAAGCTATTGGGACGGTGATGAATCCGTCGCTCATTTTCAACCGAAGCCGTATCACATTTCGATTCCCGGTTACGTGTATGGCGGGTTGCTGGCTTCGTTGATTGATTGTCACGGCACGGGAACAGCCGCGGCGGCGGGTTATCGCGCCGAGTCGCGTCCGATGGATTCCGAGCCGGCTTTGCGATATTTGACCGCGTCCCTGCACGTGGATTATCTCAAGCCCACGCCGCTCGGCCCAATGCTTGAGATCCGCGGCAAGGTCAAGGAAGTCAAAGGCCGCAAAGTTGTGATTGAGGAATGGATTACCGCAAATGGTGAAGTCACCGTGCGCGGCGAACTGGTCGCGGTGCAGGTTCCGGATTCGCTTGTGCAGGAATTATTGAACGCGAAAAAGTAAAATGGGGAACGAAAAAGTAAAACGCAAAGAGCATTTTGCCCTTTGCGTTTTTTGTTTTGCGCTCTGGCGTTATTTTCAAATGTCTCTTCGCTTCTGGTTCACGACCAGCGCTTTTGAAATCTGTGCGGCAAGCTGCGCGTTATTCAATAACAATGCCAGATTCGCGCGCATGGATTTTTCATTTGTCAATTCGCTGATGCGCTGGAGCAGGAACGGCGTCAATGCCTGGCCGCGGATTTTTTTCTCCTGCGCTTCCTTCGACGCTCTGGCGATGATCGGTTCCATCTCGGACTTTGGAATGGCGTCCGTTTCGGGAACCGGATTCGCCACGAGGACCGCGCTCCGCATCCCCAGCGACCAATGCGCCTGAGCGAAGTCCGCGACATCTTTCGGCGAATCCAATCGAACGCTGACGTTTAGATTTCCATCCCGCGAATAGAATTCCGGGAAAGTATTCGTCTGATAACCAACCACCGGCACGCCCATCGTTTCCAGATATTCAAGTGTTGCAGGCAAATTCAAAATGGCTTTGGCGCCCGCGCAGACGACGATCATGGGAGTCTCTGCCAGCGCGCGCAAATCCGTCGAAATATCGAATGAACTCTCCTTGTGGACTCCGCCAATGCCGCCGGTTGCAAAAACTTTGATGCCAGCGTTATTTGCAGCAAACATCGTCCCGGCGACGGTTGTGCCGCCGCTGGCTTTTTTGACGATGGCTGTGGCGAAGTCGCGGTGACTCACTTTCAGCGCAGTTTTGGCTCCGGCAAGCCGCGCCAGTTCCTCGTCCGAGAGACCGATGCGGATTTTTCCTTCGAGCAGGGCGATCGTTGCAGGCGTCGCGCCCTCGCGTTTGACGGCTGCTTCCATATCCCGCGCCAATTGGATATTCTGCGGCTGTGGAAGTCCGTGTGTGATGACGGTGGATTCAAGCGCCACGATGGGCAAACCCGTTTGCAGCGCGCGGTTGATTTCAGAAGAGAGGGAAAAAAATGAGTTTAGCGTCATGATGAAATTTTATTTTCCGTATCGTTCCATGCGGGTGTTGATGCGTTCGATCAATTCGACGCGCGGCAGGTCTGGATGGCGGCCCGCCTCGCTTGCGATCATACGCTCGATCAACTTGTAGTTGCCGTCGAGTTTTGTCAGCAGGATGCGGTATTGTTCGGCTTCGGCCTCGGATGACGGCGCGGGAGGCACGCTTTCATCGTTGTGCGAGAACGGCCTCGGTTTGACGCGGCTCAAGCTGACCCCGCCAACGGTATGTGACCCGCTGGAAATGTTCAGCAGTTGTTCCATTGCAATGACGGCCTCTTCGATCTGATCCACTTCCGCGGAATAAATCTGATTTTTGTAATAAACATCAAGCGCGTCGCCCATTTGCTCCAGGTAGGATTGCAGAAGCGCCTCGACCAGCTTTTTCTTTTCCGAATACATTTCCTGATTCTTTTGATGCGCTGCAAACGGCACATTTTGAATCAGCCGAAGCTTTTCGTTGAGATAGGCTTCCTCCTTGACCTGTTCGAACGCGCTTGGGTCGGAGCGTACCATATTTTCGCGGTTGAGCCGCCAGGCTTCCAGGTGGCGATTGCTGATGACATCATTGGCGATTTGGTCGGGAATCTTCCACGTACCGGGACCGATCCAATGAAGTTCCACACCGCGCTCCCGCGCCCGTCTCGAGAAGCCTGCCGTGTATCGCTTGAAAAGTTCGCTCAGTTCCGTGCGCGGATGGAACTTGGGCGGCTGAACGGACGAAGTCGTATCGGCGGGCGCTTCGCTGGAGAATTGAAGAGTCTCGCGCAAGATCGCATCTTCCTGGTGCTCCGAGGCTTCTATCTCCGGCTTGCCGATGCTCGAAAGATATTCAGCCAGTTTATGCTGGCTCATGAATTCGCTGATCGCACCGCGCACCAGGCCCTGCATGGTATTCGTCCAATGAGACGGAAGCCCGGATGGGTGAGTACCTTCGATCAGAACAGGAACCGCCTGCCGATAGATCAAATCTTCGACGCTTCTGGGATCAAAGGGATAAGGCGATTCGATGCTCGGCTCTGAATCTTTAACGTCGCGGCGGACGCTGAAAAGCACGCGGACATCAATTGCGCTGACGGGGATTCCGTCCAGGCTGCGGCTGATAACGGTCATTGGCTCGGCGGAAGGATTGCCGATATACTGATCGCGCAGGTTGATGATCGGTTCGCGGAGGCGCTCGAAGCCATCCAGAATCAATTTATCGGCGTAGAGAGACGCGGGTCCGATCACGTGCGGCGTTCCATCCGGTTTTTCGAACAGGGCCGCGCTGTCGAACTCGATGAGGACGCGTCCCGGGCCGCCGATCAGCATGATGGGCGAATCCTGGCTCGCCTCCGCGATCTTGCCATCGCGGATGTGAAGCACTTCGTTTGCGCCGCCCAGCGACAGCTCGCCGATGAATTTCCACGCGATGCGCGCATCCTTAAGTTCGAAGACATCCGCAAGATAATTCCCTGCCATGTTGATGGCAATCGAAGCGGGAATGAGCAGAATCAAGAATAGTTGAAAAATGATGATGGCTGATGGCGTCAGAATGGAGCGCAGGC
Organism: Chloroflexota bacterium; assembly: GCA_021824575.1. Taxonomy (GTDB): domain Bacteria; phylum Chloroflexota; class Anaerolineae; order Anaerolineales; family Villigracilaceae; genus Fen-1038. The sequence continues at coordinate 9,883 of JAKAKJ010000068.1, read as the reverse complement.
TGACTGAGGGCGGCGGCGCGAAAACAGGGAAAACATAAAGCAGGATGTGAACGATAAATCCAAAGGCGATGAAGGCCGCGCCCAAAGCCAATATCCTGAAGCGACGGTATGCAGGACCATGAATGCTCAAATCGAAGAATTTTCTCGATTGGGCTTCGAGCCATTCATGGAATAGTTTCCTGAACCTTTCCCGCTCGATCTGCCACGCGGATGGAATCTGTGTCTGCCCGTTCATAACTCTTTTGACTCCATCCAGTTGATGATATCGTCCAGCGCCTCGACTTCATTGGTCACGCGCCGCAGAAGGCCGTCGTTCGTCTTGATCTCTGCCTGTGTGCGTTGAAGCAGGGTCTTGACTGTGGAGGAAATGTCGCGCGGTTTATCCCTCGCGACTGCCTGGCTTAGGAAAAACGCGTGATCTTGAAGCGCCTTTATTCTTCCACTTTCGCCGTAGACGAGATCGAGACGCTCGATGCGGCGGCGGTCGGCCTTTGCGTTGATCAGCCAGTTGGTCGTCCAGTTCTGGACGATCTGGGTTTCGATGGCTGGATTGAAGCGGAGCGCGCTTACACTGACGCTTGAAACGGCCAATCCGCGTTCTTTCAGTTTTTTGAATTCATCGCTTGCAACGAATCCTTCAACCGGACGGCCCACTTCGTCCAACACAGGAACGACTGCCTGCGTCATGCGCGCCCGCATCATTTGCATGATCGTCTGCAGAGCGGTCTGCTTTTTTAATTCCACAGGCAGGCTGCTTGCAGACATCTGTTCCGCGGCCCGCATTTCGGATGTTGGCAAATCAACTTTCTCAACGGATGACTCCTGCAAACTCTTTTCCATTGAGCTGTTGATGTGTCTGAGAATATTTGCGAAAAAGTTGCCCTTGACTGGAGCGGGCGCTTGCGGTGGTTCCGGAGGCGGGGCAGGCGGTTTGGGCTGCGGGACTTCAGGCAAAGGGTCGAGGCTCGCTTCAAAGAGCTGGTCCAACGTGAACTTGCTGAGATATTCCCTCCACAAGTCCGCGGCGATCATGGCGGGCAATTGATTCCACGGGACATGATGTTCGCTCTCGGATATTGAATCGGGATTGACGCCCTCGCCGCGCGCGGCTCTTTCCACCGCCTCTTTGTCGAACCCGAAGCGGGATCCCGGTTCATTGGGCGGCGCGGGCCTCGCATCAATTTTGAACGTCACGCTGATGTTGGGAATGATCTCGATGCCGTCGCGCGTCATGGCGCTGACCGCTTCCCGCCTTGCCTGCACATCGGCGTGCCTTTTGCGTTCTTCTTCGCTCGCGTTTTCTTTCGGCTTTGCAAACGGAGCATCGTCGCGGTGGGGCCCAATCGTCTGGGACTGGGTGTGCAGGCTGATGACGCTGGCGATCTGTTCCCACCGGTCAATAAAATGGACGCCGGGACCAAGCACCTGTTTATATGCCGTTGGCGTGCGGGTGACAACCGCGCTGGCGGTGTCGAGCCACAGAACGCCGGGGCCGATCTTTTCGCTCTCGCCTTCGCGTTCCACAAGACGGCCATTCTTGACAAAGATGGCTGGACCGTGTCCGTTCGTAGCGTGCAGCCAGAGACGATTGAAAATCCTCCTGCGATCTGCCAGCGTACGGATCGGAAGGATGAATTGGGCGTAGAAATAGATGGCCACCTGCAATAGCAGGACCAGTGCGACCGCGTCGAAGACGATGCCGAGGATATTTGCGCCGAAGCCTCTTTGCCAGATGTTATACGCGTAAATGCCCAGCAGGAGGAATCCAAAAATCAAGCCGCGGAGCCAGGGTTTTTGATAAAAAGGAACATCTTCCATTGCTGGAAGATTTTATAACAAAATAGGAGATTTAGGGAGCGAGTTCTCTATTGTGAGAAGAGTACAGTGGATTGACTATTGAGTAGGCTTGGCAACAGCAATCACCACACCAACAATTTGATGATCCTCGTCCATTGGAATTGGAGGATAGGCTCTGCTTTTGTCGTTCGATTTGGAGAGCAACACATAATTCTCCGCGTCAAACCGTTTAACGATTGGGGCCATTTCGCCGCTTGAATCTCGATTCGCTGCAATGACAAAATCTCCGTGCGACGCGACCGATGTCTTATAAATCAGAACGTAGTCGCCCTCGTTAAGTGGCGTATCCCAGGCATTCATGCTTTTCCCTATCACAGGCGCCCAGCCATATAGATCGCCATTTGACTGCACGGTGATCTGGCGGTCCCCGGCTGATGTCTTTTTTATGATGTGCAGGGAACAGGCCTTGCCTTCAATCTCTACTTTATACACTACTGTAAAGGAATCACCAAGCGACTGAATTTGCACAATCCCATCTGGGCCTGCCGTTACAGGTCCCAAAACGGGGAGGGAAAATAAAGCCAAATAATCGGTCCCATTATCAGCATTATTGCTGGCGTGGTTTGGCGATCCAGTTTGTTTTAATTCTTCCCTGCGTTTATCTTCGATAAGAGCAGCCAATTTCTCGTTCAGATCGATAGCTTTGCCAATATAATCATCTTGATGAAGGCGAAGGTAATTCTCTGTGAGCATCCTGTGAGCCGCTTCGTATTCGCGCAGCGCCTGGTGCCCTTTTCTTCTCTGTTCATAAGCCTTCCCGAGTAATATCAGGCCGATGATGCTGTTCCAAGTTTCGTATTTACTACGGAAGTATTGATTTGCTTTTTCAATTTCTTTGATTGCGGCTTCAGTCTCTTCCAAATCGAGATAGATGATCCCATTTAAGATTAAACAATTTGCCTCGCTATCACAAAGATAACAATGAGTCTGTTCTCGGTTCTCGCACTGTCGGTCCAATATCGTGCGTTCTGTCTTTGCGTTGTCGAGCGATTCTATGACTTGTTGCTTAAGGTCATTTATTCTAGGATCGCCGATATCGAGCCATTCAGCCAATTCGCTAACTTTAAAGCTCATGTTTTTTCCTCGTGGCTACTCAGATGGCTTATCGAACATATCTTGCAATTTCTCCAACGTCTCTAGCGTTTCTCGGGCCAGGTAACCTCGCAAAAGCGGATCCCTCAGGCCTTCATCCAAAATCTTTGAGAGCGATAAGAGCAATGGCTCTGTAAACCGATCTTTTTCATTCTCGCTCTCATTCTTTTCCAACCCATTAGCAATAGCTAAAATAAGATCGAATTGGGCATCGGCTCGCGCCTTTTGTTGTGAACGAATTTTCAATGCAGTTGCTTGCCCTTGCCTAATTGTTGCAATACTTTGTCTTTCTGCTTTCCATTGCGCTTGTTGACGTTCATACACCTCTTCGGGGATTTCTACTTTCAATATTTGAAAATCTGTAATGAAAACTCCAAAGCCATTTGTGGAGTTATTGAGCTTGCTGAAAATATCCTTCATGGCATCCGGTGACAGAATCTGTCCGTTGTTTCGCTCTGCAATAAACAAATCATCCAGCATTCTGCTGCCAATATAACTGGGGATAATGCCAGTCACTTGTCCCCACGCGGCATCTATCCAAGTGAACTCGCTTGGTTCCCCATCAAGACGGTTGGGCCATCGGACGGAACACCGTTCAATAGCTTTCTTTACTGCTACTGGATCATAAGGATATACCAGGCTGATAGTTGGATCGTTCTTTCGCGGATCTCCAATGCGGCATTCGATTTGGATTTTTAGCTTGATATTGATTCCATCTTTAGTCCAGACGTCAAACCATCCTTCCTCAACCTTTGGCCGTAGGTCAACCACATATTTTATGGTCTCGTACCATTCCAAGAACGGGGCTTTATCTCCGGGACCGACGACACGCGAAAAACGATTCCCGCGTTCCAAATAAAGCGCGCATCCATCGAATACGATCAAAAGGAGCGGGCCACCGAGATTGCGAGCGGACCAGGCGGGCCACCGATCCGATTTGACAAGCTCTCCGTCCCTGGCCATGATGTACTGGAATGGGAAAAACATGCCAAGAGGCGGAGGCAGTTTCGTTCTGCCGTTGAGACGATTATTTATTATTTTTGACAGATCGATTTCTTCTGATGGTCGGTAGAATTCTTTAATAAACAAGGATGCAAAGCGGGATGCTCCTGCCTGAATGGCTGTAAGAAGAAAAAAGACGATCGCGATCAGCACAAGGATCATGATCAATTGTATATTCCGAGGAAATATGTTAAAGTCAAAACGAGAAACTATGCTGACAACCAAATATGCCGAAATAAGGAGAGTACCCGCAAGAATAGCTGACGCAGAAGTAAAAGCGTGTTGGCCAGAGTCGCGATACGCATGGTCGCGTGTATAGGCGGTTTGCCAGTCGTTGGGGTTTTCGGGATAAGGGAATGTCATGTTATTTCTCCGCACCTTGATTGGGATAAAACAGTTCCTGCCATTCTTTGAATGAGTTGCTAAGTTGTGTTATCTTTTTTTGTTCTTCTCTTTCCTTATTTCCATCGTTGTCCGGTGGATTCTTTTGAACATAATCCTGTAGAGAACTCAAGAAGCGCATAGCAATTACATAACGCGGAAGGTTGGGGTTGATCTCCTGCGTTTTTTGCAGTCCTTGTGCGATGGAGCCTAGAAGGAGCGCCTCAGCATAGGCGCGTGCTTCTTGCTGGGCGCGTTCCGATTCTGCATCGGCCTTTGCCAGAATCGTAGCGCGTTTTCCATCCCATTCGGAACACCATGTTGCGATTTGTTGCCTTGTGATTTCATCAACCTTGCCATCTGCAGCTGAGAAGTGAAAATTCACGACGCGGGCTGTAAGCAACAAAATACCGGCAGCCCGCATTGCCAACTCCGAGTTTTGTTTGATTTCGTTTGCAATTACATCCAGCGCATTTGCAAATTTTTTATCGTTCGCCGGACGCCACATCTCATCCAGGTTCTTTTGCGAGATAACCTTGCGCGTCTGATCCTCGACGATATTCATTACCCATTGATCCCAATACACCAGCGGATCGCCCACGGCTGCTTTCGTACTGGTCATGCCTAAAGCGGCCTGGACACGCAAGTTCGAAAAATGAAAACTGCCTTTTTCGTAACTGAGCTTGTTGGCGCCGCGCAGGATGGCATTCATTGGGCGCAGGGTGTTATAAAAATCTCGCGACCATTCTTCATTGTCGAGGCGAAACGCCGTAAAATAACGCGCGATAAAACGGATACCGTCTTTGCTGACGACATCAATTTCCTTCGTCCGAAGCTGGATCCGCAAATCGAATATTTGATCCAGGCGTTCCAGTCTGCTCGTGAAAACCACGCCGGGACCATCCACGCGCTTGAATTTCGTTCCGCCTGAGACTGCGACCACCTGATGAGAACGCGTCCAGACTAACCCCGGCCTCCAGTCCAGGCTTTTTATGATCGGTATGGGAAAATCCGAAAAGCTCCAGGTCATATCTCCCGGAATCCGCGGCTCATATTTTTTCCACGCGTGTCCATCAACAACGGTCATGGGAGATTGGATTCCCCAAGTGTACGAAAGGAATGCGTGAAATCTCTTCTTCTTTTCAGTGCGATCTTCGGGGTTCGATGTTGGCATGACGATCATTGCCAGATCATACATGGCGCAGTAATATGCCACTATCATGGGGACCGAAATGAAAAAGATTCCCATCCACCGGTTAAGAAATAGAAACCAGCCAACGAAGATGACAGCGATATGACCGGCTGCGGAATATGTCCATCGCTTTCCGCCATGCTCGCGCCCGAATACATAGGCGAAGGCAAGAAATGCCAACGCCAGCTCGATCCACCTGGCAGTGGAATATATCCATAGATTTTTTTGCCAGGTATTTATGAATGTAGTGAAAGTCAGATCGTTTTGATGCCACTTGATGATGAATAAGATGAATTCCGGGAGCATCCAAACAATCCCCATTGCAATCGAGATCGCGAAAAGGATCATGGTTTGGATGATAAGTTCTGTGCTTTTACGTTGGTCAGTATATTTTTTTAGATTATGAACGAAGAAGTAGATGGGGTAGGCGAAAATCAAAACCAATCCACCCCAGACGAAGGCGTGATCCAATGCAACATTAGCCGCCGTAAATATCGCCTCAATGATAAATTGAGCGACGCCCATACGATGTTTGTCTCCACCAATTGACCAGAACGACCCAACCTTACGTTACCAGTAAAAGCAGTATATACTGGCGAAATCACGTTTGTCAAGTAATATATGCCACAATTTGCCTCTTTTCTTTCCATTGAGTTTCATTGTCACACCGTCTTTTCCAAAGATTCCCTTACTCGCCCGGCGGATTTGGTTGCGGCGTGTCGCCGCAAAGGGATTGACCGCGTGATCGTCACCGATCACAATACGATTGCCGGGGCGCGGGTGGCGCAGGAAATTGACCCGGAGCGAGTGATTATCGGTGAGGAGATTATGACGAGGCGCGGCGAAATCCTGGCCGCGTTCGTGACGGAGGAGATTCCAGCAATGCTCTCGCCACGGGAAACGATTCAACGTTTGCGCGATCAAGGGGCATTTGTCAGCGTATCGCATCCGTTTGATGAGTGGCGCAGCGGCGGATGGAAAGAGCCGGATTTGCTTGAGATCATTCCGTTGGTGGATGCGATTGAAGTCTACAACTCGCGCTGTATGCGCCCGGTGTTCAATCGACGCGCGGCGGAGTTCGCCCGAAAACACAATTTAGCTGGAACCGTCGGCTCGGACGCGCACGCGGCCTTCGAGCTGGGAAGATCGCTTCTATTGGTAGAACAATTTGAAAATGCAGATGAATTGCGACAAGTTATTAGAAAAGGTATTCCGCATGTGAAACGGTCGCCACCTTGGTTTCATTTGGTTTCAAGATACGCCTCCATTATCAAGAAAATCGAATCCAATTAAGGCCGTACCACGTGTTAAATTTGAGTTAAAATTTACTAGCGAATAACTGAAGTCTAGGTCAGCAAAGGGATAATATAAATATCATGACTTCGCCTACACCCCCCCCAAGGCTTAATGTGTTTCTCTGCCATGCTCAGGAGGACAAGCCAAAAGTCCGTGAATTGTACGAGCACCTGAGCCGTGAAGCTTGGATTGATCCTTGGTTGGATGAAGAGAAACTTTTACCCGGGCAGAAGTGGAATGAGGAAATTATTGAAGCTATTCGTGATGCTCATGTGATTGTTGTTTGTCTTTCGAAGCAATCTGTTGCAAAAGAGGGGTACGTTCAACGGGAAATAAATCATGCATTGGATATTTCGGAAGAGAAACCTGAGCACACGATTTTCATCATACCACTATTGTTTAATGATTGTGATATCCCATATCGCCTTAGGGAATATCAGTATCATTGGGTAGGTGAATCTTCGGCAGATCCATATACAAAGTTGTTGAAGGCTCTCGAATTGCGCGCCAGCACCTTGGGCTTGAAAACACCTGCGGGGCAGATAACGAGGAAAAATGATAGTGAGGAGCTTGATTTCTATAGCTTTGTTAAAATAGCTGTTGCAGAAGTTCCTTATACCTTTTATGTTAGCAAATACCCGATCACCAACGCCCAATACGAACGCTTTGTAAGCGACATTGGGTTTTATACTAATAAATTACTTTGGAGTGGATTCCCCAGCTACAATGAAGATTGCATTGAAATTGATCAATGGGGAAACGAGGGTTGGAATTGGCGGCAAAGCAAACGAAAAAGCATGCTTGATTCTGATCGTTGGGATGACCATGGCCCTAATGGGGCTAAACGTTATCACCCAGTAGTTGTAAACTGGTATGAGGCAAATGCATATAGCAAATGGCTCATTCAAAATTGGGAGAACCTCCAGGAAAATATTGCCAACCCGGATCTCAAGCCAAAACAAATTCGTCTTCCATTAGAGCTTGAATGGGTTGCGGCGGCGGGTGGAGAAAATCCTATGGGACGCTATCCATGGGATAGAGCTGGCAGAACAACAAAGGAAGACAAGGAGATTGCGCGCCGCGCAAATGTGAATGGAAATATTGGTCACACTACACCTGTGAATATTTATTTGCGCGGCGCTAGCGATCCATACGGAGTAATGGATATGGCAGGAAATGTGTGGGAATGGCAGGCTAATTTCTACGACAAAAAACATGTTGGATTGGCATTGCGTGGTGGGGCATGGAATTATTATCCGTATGGAGCGCGTGTTTCCCATCGATATACTTATCTGCCTGACGATAAGGGAGTGGATAACGTTGGCTTTCGAGTGGTTGCATTGCCTAGAAATTCCTGAGTTAGGGATGAGATGTGAAAAGTCATCCGCAATGCGAAATTCGAAACACACTGGTCGTTGCCGTGGGTGCATCTGACGTCGCGCTATGCAACCATCCGCAAGAAAATTAATTTCCGTCTTGACATGTCAAAACGGGCATGATAATCTTGCGCCACGTCCCGTGATCGTCTGATGTGAAAGCGACACCAGGCAGCGGGATAAATTTTTTAGCAGGAGAAAAGTAAGATGTCAGAACGTTATACCGGCACTGTCAAGTGGTTCAATGCCACCAAGGGCTACGGCTTCATTGGCCGTGAAGGCGGAGAGGATGTATTCGTCCATTATTCCGCCTTGCAGATGGAAGGTTATCGCAAACTCGAACCGGAACAGAAGGTGGAGTTTTCCGTCGAAGAAGGCCCAAAGGGTTTGCAGGCCGCCAATGTGGTGGTGATTTCGTAAGACGTGGCGCTACGGCGCCATTTTGCGAATAACGAACAGTGACGCCGATAAGCGTCACTGTTTTTATTTGCCCACCCATCACTGCGTGACACCCTCCCCAAATTCATCGGAGATGAATTTGGGGAGGGAAGGGTAGAGCGTTATTTTCCCAATTTTTTCTTGAACGCTTCGGTCAGCGCGGGGACGATTGCAAACAAATCTCCAACCACGCCATAACGCGCGACTTTGAAGATTGGCGCATCTGGATCTTTGTTGATGGCAATCACCAATTTTGCAGAACGGATTCCGACGATGTGCTGGATCGCGCCGGAGATTCCACAGGCGATATACAAATCAGGCGCGACGACTTTTCCGGTCTGGCCGACTTGATGCGAATATGGAATATAACCGCCGTCAACAGCCGCACGCGAAGCGCCAACCGCACCGCCCAAAACGGTTGCCAAATCGCCAATCAATTTGAAGCCTTGTTGTGCGCGCCAGATTTCGGCGTCTTTCTCGTCCATGCCGGCAGGCGGAGTCAGCGATGGATTATTCGAAACGCCGCGTCCGCCTGAGACGACAACGCCCGCGTCGGTCACGCTCACGGCCTGTTCGGCCATTTCGTAGCCTTCGACCGTTGCCGGCGAATCAGTTTTAGCTTCGACTTTTGTCGCGGTTCCTGAACGCGATGAATCCTGTGATGGGCGCGGGAACGCGCGTGCGCGCAGCGTCGCAATAACTGGCTTGCCGGAGCAAGCAACTTTCTCATTCAGCTTGCCTTCATAGATCGGACGCGTCGCAATGAGCTTATCTCCCTCAAGAGATAACCCAATCAAATCAATCAACACGCCGGTGTTTAAATCCACGGCGGACATGGCGGCCATCTCGCGGGTACGAGTCGTTGTCGGTAACAGAATCAAATCCGGTGTCCCGGATGAAGCGAGCGCGGACAATGTGGACGAAAATGATTCAGCGCGGTAATCCGTCAGCGCGGGATCGTCCGCAACGAGCACTTCGTCCGCGCCAAATTCAAACGCGGTCTTGACCAACGTATCGAGTCCCGTGCCGAAGATCAACGCGGTCGCGCTTCCGAAACTTTTTGCAACACCGAGCGCTTCCCACGAAGCGGGCTGAACCTGTCCTTTGAAGTGGTCAATGTAAACAAAGGTTTTCATAGCACCTTCTCCGCGAGGATTTTGTCGGCAAGTTGTTTGGCGATCTCCGCCGGGCTTTCGCCGCTGATGATTTCGCACGTCACATCGCGGCTGGGCGGCGTGACGAGTTCCAT
>JAKAKJ010000095.1 GCA_021824575.1 Chloroflexota bacterium | reverse complement strand
ATGAATCGTTCTTGGTTTGCGTCTTCTCATACGAAACCCTCGCCTGATTTTGTACGAGAAGTATACGGTTTTTAAGGTTCCACGACTATGTAACATTACTTTTCAAACACACCACTAGGTCTGTTCTGGTATAACGCCATCCGATTCGGTAGCCCTTTTGAGTTCGGGTATTCCTTTATGAACGTCGGTGCATACCTTAAACCAGACCTTCACTCCTATGGACAGTTTAATGTCCATTATTTTTTTCGTAATATACAAAGCATGCTCTTCGCTGTTCCCATCTGGAATTCCAATTGCGGATTCTGGTCTACACCGCGCGGCCTAAGCATCTTTATTACAACCCCAGCACTTGTTTATTTATACCGGGCATGGAAGCATCAACCCTGGGTATGGGGAGCCTGGACATCTGTAGCTTTGTTGCTTATTCCTTTGCTCTTTTACTTCAATACCGGAAACGAGATCCTAGGGTACCGCTTTCTGATGGATTTAATAATCCCACTCATGGCACTTCTGGCGTTGGCGGCAGGTGAATATGTTTCAGGCGCAATGCGCCTTCTGATCCTAGGCGGGATAATCGTGAATTATTTGGGGCTGCTGTGGTTCTTTACAGGGTTATGCAGTTAGCTTGCGAGCTATCCATTTGCTTTTCTAAATATCAATAAATTTTTGAGCACAGGAAAAAGATAAAACAACATGACTTACATCGGTGAAATCGCGGGGCTTCTTACTTCATTGTTCTTTGCAATCAACGCAGTCATCATTACCAAAGCTGGGCAGCAGGTCGGCTCGGTTATCTCGAATCGGACGCGCGTGGCTTTTGCACTGCTCTTTTTGGTAACCCTGAATCTTATTTTGTATCGTCAGCCATTGCCGGTTGGCGCCGAATCGCAAAGATGGATGTGGCTGTCGCTTTCGGGAATCGTTGGTCTCGCGCTCGGCGATGCGTTTTTATTTCAATCCTATTTGATGGTCGGGCCGCGGTTGGGAATGTTGTTGCTCAGCCTTTCGACGATTTTCAGTGCGCTGGAAGCGTGGCTGTTGTTCGGCGAATCTTTGCGCCTCGGCCAAATCGTTGGCATCGCTTTGACATTGGCTGGAATCATCTGGGTCATTCTGGAGCAGGGCAATGGAAACAAGTCGGCGATTCGTTTGTCGATCGCCGGCATTTTGTTTGGAATTCTGGCCGCGCTTGGGCAGGCAACCGGGCTGGTCTTTTCAAAACAAGGGATGCTGGGAAACTTTTCACCCATCAGCGGGAACGTCATCCGGATGCTGGCGGCTGTCCTTGCATTATGGCTTATGACTCTTTTGCAAAGACAAGGAGGAAAAACCATCCAGGCGCTGCAGAATAATCCATCCGCGTTCAAACTGCTCGCACTGGCTGCCCTGGTTGGACCGGTGATTGGCGTTTCGCTTTCATTGCTTGCAGTCCAGAATTCCCCGGTCGGCGTCGCCAGCGTACTTACATCGCTCTCACCAATCTTTATGCTGCCGATCAGCCATTTCTTTTCCAATGAAAAACTTGAATGGCAGGCCGTTGCCGGCACGATCCTGGCAATGATCGGAGTCTCGATTCTTTTCCTTACGTAAAAATTTCACGCGCGCTTTTTTACAAATTCAGCGTCATACTCTGCAAGCAAAATCGAACGCGCTGCCTGCTTCGACCGCAGCCGCTAAGATATAATTCGACCCGCTGGAACCATAGAATATTTTCCTTCGATTTCAATTGTCGCATGGCCGTCAAATCTGTTCTTCGTTCTGCAATTTATCAAACCGAAAAAAGCTATCAGCGTGTTCGCTTTGCGAATGTTGCGGCGCCGCAAAGTGGCTGGCCGGTTCTCTTAAGTGTTTCGTTTCCCAAAAGCGGCACACACCTGCTCGACCAAATCCTGCTTGGTTTCTCGAAGGTCGCACCATTTTCGATGCGCCTGCATTCTTTTTATGCGGAATACGAAGGCGAAAGTGGACGCAAACGCACACCCGAACAGGCGCTTGACTGGCTGGATTCTCTTCGCCCGCGCGATGTTGCCTCGGCGCACCTCTTCGCCCGACCCGAAGCGGTTGACCGTTTAATCAAGCCTGACTTTATCCCGTACTTTATCTTCCGTGACCCGCGCGATGTGGCTGTTTCGCATGTCTTTTATGTGACCGACATGGAGGCACGCCACGTTCATCATGATTATTATCAATCGCTCCCTGATTTCGACGCACGGCTCAAAGTCAGCATTTTGGGCCGACCCGAATTAGATATAGAGTTTCCAAATATTGCTGAACGCTTTGCGCCATATCTCGGCTGGCTCGATCATCCCCAAGTGATGAAGATTCATTTCGAAGACTTGATCAATGACCGCGCCGCGACTTTGAACAAAATTATTGACCATTTTCTCGCACGCGTTCCGCTGGCGATCCCCCGCGATACAGTTCGCGATTTTCTTGAATTATCCATCAATCCAGACAAATCCCCGACCTTCCGTTCAGGCAAAACCGGCGAGTGGAAAAAATATTTCACGCCTGAGCATAAAAAGACTTTCAAGGATGTGGCAGGTGATTTGTTGTTAAGGTTGGGGTATGAGAAAGACAATAATTGGTAGCATGTCATTGCGAGGGTGGCGGGCGAGTGCGAAGCATATCGAGGCCAGCCCCGAAGCAATCCCAGCTTGGCGAGGAGATTGTTTTGGCGGAAGAACACGCATTGCAATGATATAACGATTATGAAATGTTCCATTATCATCCGCGCTTATGACGAAGAGAAACATATCGGCCGTTTGCTGGAGGGGATTCAACATCAAACGATCAAGGATGTGGAGATCATTCTGGTTGATTCAGGCTCGACGGATTCAACCGTCTCGGTTGCCGAGTCGTTCGGGGTGCGGATTGTGAGAATACCGTCAGACGAGTTTACGTTTGGACGGTCACTCAATTTCGGGGTCCGGGCCGCGACGCGGGAATTTATCGTCATTGCCAGCGCACATGTGTATCCAGTCTATCCGGATTGGCTGGAGACTCTGCTTCGTCCGTTTGAAAATGAACGCGTCGCATTGACATACGGCAAACAGCGCGGGCCTGCGTCTGCAAAATTTTCTGAACAGCAGATTTTCCATCAGTGGTATCCCAATGCGAGTGATTTGAATCAGGCGACGGCGTTCTGCAACAACGCCAATGCGGCGATTAGAAAAAGTTTGTGGGAGAAAAATCATTACGATGAAACGCTGACGGGGTTGGAGGATTTGGCGTGGGCGAAGCGAATCAAGGAGCAGGGATACGCAATTGCATATGTGGCCGAAGCGGAGATTGTTCATGTTCACAACGAGACGCCGCACGGCGTGTTCAATCGTTATCGCCGCGAAGCGATGGCGTTCAAACAAATCCATCCCGAAGCGCATTTCAACTTATATGATTTCGTCCGGCTGACAACAACGAATATTTTCAGCGACTTGTATCACGCGGCGCGTGAACGCGTTCTGTGGAAAAATATCGCTTCGATATTCTGGTTTCGCTTCACGCAGTTTCACGGGACGCGAATCGGTTACCGCGAATCGGGACAGATCACGCCGCAGCTGCGCGAGACGTTTTATTATGCGCGGGAGAGAAAAAAGAAAGAAGAGAAGAAGAGAGAAGTCGAGCCGATTCAGTATAATGAAAAATAAGAAAGGATGACCGCTTTATGCCAAAACTGGTTCCCATGACGCAAACAGAATATGAAGCTTTCTACGCGCGTCTCATCCCCGAATATGCGGCGGATAACGTCAAGGCCGGATACTGGGATGAGTCCGAGGCGCTGGAGAAATCCCGCAAACAGACCGAGTCGCTTTTGCCGCAGGGACTGCAGACCAGGGATCACTATCTTTACACGTTATATGATGGAGACGAAGCAGTTGGTTTGATTTGGCTGCGCGCCGAAATGGATCGTCCCAAGAAAAGTGGTTTTATCTTTGACGTGGTGATTGACGAAAAGTTTCGCGGCAAGGGATATGGCAAACAGATCATGTTATTGATCGAAGAAAAGGCGCGCGAACTGGGGATGCAGTCCATTGGATTGCATGTCTTCGCGTCAAACAAGGTGGCGCGGAATTTATATGAAAGCATCGGGTATGAAGTGTCGAGTTTGAACATGATAAAAATTTTGGAGTGATCAAAGCCCTCCGCATTCAGTTCTCCATAAAATCCAAACAACCACGCGAGATATCTTGTGATGCGCGGAAGAGATTCCGTGCGATTAAACGCGCCCAGTACTTTTATACCAGTGCATCACTGGTACTTCGGTAAGGTACACCAAACGAACCACCAGCCTTATCATCCGAGCATCCAAACCAAAAAAGGAGAGAGAATGTTCGGACGAAAAATTGAGAAAGACCCGCAGAAGGCGCTCGATAATGCTAATAAGATGTTGAATAATCCGTTGATGAAAGGTCTCAACAAAGTCGTGATGGGGCAGGATTTTGTTGACAACGTTGACAATGCAATGGCCCAGGCACAAGCCGGGATTGATATGCAGAAGCAGTATCAGAATCCTGACGGCCTGGATGCGACTGCCGTCGTTGTTGCCATCCAGGATACCGGCAAGCTGATCAACATGAACCCAGTCGTCATGCTGACGCTGACGGTCACGCCCGCAATCGGCGGCGCTGCCTTCGGCACTGCGGGTGAGGCAATTGTCTCCAAGATCGCCATCCCGCGCGTGGGCGATACGATCAAGATCAAATACAACCCCACCAATCCTATGCAATTCACTGTGGTTTCCTAGTTTGTCTTTAGCAACGGTCGGGTAAACAAAAAAGAACAGTTTTGCACTGCTCTTTTTTGTTTTGCTTATTTCAGCTTTTCCAATTCGCCCACCAGTTTTTCCAGCACGTCGAATCCGCCTTGCCAGAATTTTGTTGAGCGGATATCAATCCCTGCGCCCGAAAGAATCGTCGCAGGCGCTTCCGATCCGCCTGTGGACAAAATTTTCAGATACTTTGGCTTGAACGAATCGCCTTCGATCTTGAATTGCTGATAAAGCGAAAGCACCAGCAATTGCCCGAATGCGTAGGCATACACATAAAACGGCGTGTGATAGATGTGCGGAATCGAAACCCATTCCCATTTGAATTCATCGCTCAGTTCGAGTGAATCGCCAAATTGTTCTTTGAGCGTTTCAAAATACGCGGCGGAGATTTCATCCACCGATGCGTTTTTCAAAATCATCTCGTGCGCCTGCTTCTCGAACATGGCAAAATAAGACTGGCGTATGATCGTGGCATAAGAATCGTCCATTTGCTTGAAGAGCAAATCGCGGCGTACGGACTCGTCGGTCTCTTCGGCCAGCAATTTATCAGTCAGCATCATTTCTCCGAACGTGGACGCGGTCTCGGCCAGTGGCAAGGACGAATGGAATGTGAACGCGGTGTGATGTTCAGCCAGCATCGAGTGAATCGCATGTCCAAGTTCATGCGCCATCACGGCCACATCGCGGGCGCGGTTTTGATAATTCAACAAAACATACGGCGTCATCTCCGGCACAATGGACCAACAGAACGCTCCGCCTGTTTTCCCTTTGCGGATCTCGCTATCCAGGTGATTCTGATCGAAAACACGGCGCGCCAGTTCTGCCAGCCTCGGTTCGAACGCACTGAATGATTCGAAGACCATTTGAGCAGCCTTATCGAAATCGAATTGCTTTTGCGATTTGCTGACCGGCGCATAAATATCATAGCGGCGCAGTTTTTCCATGCCGACGAATTTTGCCTTCAGCTTGAAATAGCGCTGGAAAATTTTGACGTTTTTGCGCGCCACATCCAACAGTGCGTCCACAGCCTCATCGGGAATATCGTTCGAGAGGTTGCGCGCTGCAATCGGGTTTGAAAACTTCCTCAGTGAAAGATTCTCCGTGTGCCAGTCGCGGACGATGGTCTGGTACATCTGTCCGAGGATTGGTCCGTCCGCACCAAAGACGCGGAATTGTTCCTGATAACTGCGGGCGCGCTCATCAGGATCCGTGCTGTAACGATAAGCCTGTAATTCGCCCTCGGTCAGTTCCTTGATCTTGCCATCTGCCTCGAATTTGAAAGTGTAACGATTGGTGATCGAATCATATAAAGTGTTGAGCGCGTTGACGCCGGTCACATTTTTGAGATTGACGATCTTTTCCTCAGGCTCGCTCAACGTATGCGGCTTGAAATGTCGAATCTCTTCGAGATAATAACGATAATCGCCCGAAGCGTCCATCAAGCGTTTCGCATTTGTGTCGTCCACTTCCTTCCACCATAAACTGAAGAACAACGTGCGATTTTGCATCTCTGCCGCGAACTGGTCAATACGCGATTGAAGAGTCTGTGCAGCCTGATCTTGCGTATCCGCTGCAAACGCCAGGCCGGCGAACGAATACATCTTATTGACAGTGCGACTTATTGCCTCGGATGTGCGCACAATCTCGAGGAATTGATCCGTCTCCATCTCAGACTTCAGTTTGCCGCGCACGCCCTCGAAGCTGGTCACCTGCTCTTCGACCTGGTCGAACGCCGCTTCCAGTTCGGGACTATCGAAGCCGGGAAAGAGGTCCGCAAGATTCCATTTTGTTTGAACGTAAGCCATGATCTTCTCCATTATTTTCAGGAGCGGCCAATTGGCCGCTCCTGATATTCCATATTTTTCGTATCAAATACTTGTTGTTGCCTGGATTATAAATTGTTTCTACTGAATAGCTGCAAAATGATTCTTCAATGTGTAATGAATATAGTTTTGCCATAACGGGATGATGTCCGACTGATGATAATCGTGGTCGGAAAAGGTCTGGATGATCACCCGGCCTTGATAACACGTGGCCAGCACGCCTCCGTCATTGGAAGGACTTGCTGACCGGCCCGCCAGAATAGTCGCATCGCCGCCGCTTCCAAGCCCAATTCGGTCTCCAGCCTGATTGCTCCAGAATAAGTTGTAGTGCAATAGCGGAAGCGCCGTATTCGGTTCATTGAAAATTGGGTGATCAGGCTCCCACCAATAGATCGAATCATCCAAAGGCATATCTTTCATGTAACGGATTCCACAGCCGCTCATGATCTGGCCGATGGGACCATTCGCCTCGCGGTCGAGGTACCAAATCTCGGCGATCATGGCGGCTTTATCGCGCGCCAGGCGCGTATTGATCACATCCCAAAACTCGCCGGAGATTTTGTCCTTGTCTTCCGCGCCGACAATGATCAAATCCCACTTAATGCCGGAGTTCAGGTTTTCCATGAAGTGCCCGCTGTAGGAACCGGTTTGGGTATATTTCAAGCCCATGCCGTTAAGCGCGTCTTCGATCCACATGCCAATGCCGCGCTCGTCCGTATTTTCATAGACCAGAATTTTTGCGTTCTTGATTCGGGCCTCCACATCTTGTGTGGGGGTGGCTTGGATTTGTGTCGGCGCGGAGGGCGGTTGTGTGGCCACTGCTTGTGTTGTCGGCGCCGGAGGCTGTGTTGCAGGAGGCTGATTATTCAATGCCGATTGAGTCAATTGCAGAGCCATGGCTGTCCCTTGGAGTTCGAGCGCTGCTTTAGTAGGATCAAAACTTGGCGAGGATGTCGGAACCGTCCCCGACACGCTACAGGCGAGAATGATAATCGCCGCTGCAAACCAAAATAATGCTGCCCCCCGGCAAACCGATTTTGGTGACATGGTGCCCTCCCATCCGTTTAGTTGAGAAACCCCTCCGTAATTTACAAATCCATTATACGTTAAAACGGATGTGCATAATGTCTCCGTCTTTGACAAGATATTCCTTTCCCTCCAAACGCAATTTTCCCTTTGCCTTGGCTTCGTTCATCCCGCCCAATGAGATCAAATCTTCGTAAGCGACCACTTCGGCGCGCACAAAGCCGCGCTGTAAGTCAGTGTGGATTTCGCCCGCCGCCTCGACGGCGGATGCGCCGCGGCGCGTCGTCCACGCGCGGACTTCATCTTCGCCCACCGTGAAAAAGGATTGCAGTTTCAGCAGGTCATAAGAAAGCCTGATCATTTTGCTGAGGCTGAGTTCTTCGATGCCGTATTCCTGCATGAACACTGCCGCATCGTCCGGACTCAATTGGGCGATCTCCATTTCGAGTTTGCCCATCAAATCCACACACGGATGATCGAGTTCGACAGGCGGAGCTTTCTGTCCCTCACCGAGATTGAATACAGTCAGAATCGGTTTGCGAGTCAGCAAACCATAGGATGCAAGTTCCTTTTGTTCCTCAGCATTGAATTCCATATCGCGCAGAGGCTGGTTATCTGAAAGTGTTTTGTTCAGGCGCTCGAATAGTTCGGTTTGGCGGGCATTGATGGTTTTATCCGTGCCGCCTTTTCGGCGCTCTTCATTGAGTCGTTCCAATTTTCGTTCGACCGCGATGAGATCGTTGAGCAGAAGTTCGCTCAACATCGCCTCGACATCGCGCTTTGGATCCACGCTCCCGGACGGATGTGGAACATTCACATCGTCAAAGGCGCGGACGACGAGGATGAAGCCTTCCATCTGCGCGAGCTGATTCAACAATTGGCCGGAAATACCCGTTCGCGCAGCACCCTGTGGGCTGGCCGAGCCGCCTTCCAGTCCCGCGATATCCGCATACGTCACTTTGGCGTAGATCGTCTTCTTCGGTTTGAACATGGCCGAGAGTTTGTCCACGCGCGGGTCAGGGACATCCACCACTGCAGTATGAACTTCGATGCGTCCCGCGCTGGCAGTCGTCGGCGTGTTTCCACGCGTCAGCGCGTTGAAGATGGTTGTCTTTCCTGATTGGGGCAGTCCTATAATTCCTAGTTTCATCTTGACCTTGTTCGTGGGGTTGGTTATACTTTACGGCGAGCCGAAGTGGCGGAACAGGCAGACGCGCACGACTCAAAATCGTGTTCCTTCGGGATTGAGGGTTCGATTCCCTCCTTCGGCATTACCCTGAAAGGGCGCAGGGCGTTGGTTCGTGATCCAGAGTCCTTATGGTTCGGTAGTTCAGAACCATTATATCATTCCAGCGCGGGCACTCGCCCGCTTTTGGTTCTACGCGAGAGTGCCTCAATGCTCTCGCGTTTTGATTTGCCCTCACCCTTCCTGGTTTTCAAAGAGGAAGCGGTGATGGAGGAGAGAGAATGTGAAACTTTATTGGGCTTTCCTGCTGGTAGACGTTCTATTGGTGTTGATCTACCCCGTACTTTACATTGCCAATAAAGTTCGCTATTTGTTACAGCATAAGCAGCAACACCAATAATTCCTCGCGTGGAGGTCTTCAATGCCTACGACGAATGAAATCCTGGCGGTTATCATGGGCGGCGGACGCGGCGCGCGGCTTTATCCGCTGACGTGGATGCGCTCCAAACCGGCGGTGCCGATTGCGGGAAAATACCGGCTGATTGATATCCCCATCAGCAATTGCATCAACTCCGGGATTTATCGCATCGCGGTGCTGACCCAGTTCAACTCTGTTTCGCTGCACCGTCACATCTCGCAGGCTTACCGCTTCGACGCGTTCCACACCGGCTGGGTGCAGATTTGGGCCGCCGAGCAGACTCCCGAATCCGCGGACTGGTATCAAGGCACGGCGGACGCGGTTCGCAAACAATTGTTTGAAATCCAGGCAACGGGTGCGGAGTATGTTTTGATTTTGGCAGGCGATCACCTTTACCGCATGGACTACGAAAAGATGGCGGAGTTCCACTGGCAGAAAAATGCTGATATAACGATTGCCGTCCAACCCGTCCCGCGCGAAGAAGCGCCGCGTTTTGGAATCCTGAAGCGTGAGGCGGATTTTCGCATTACCGACTTTATTGAGAAGCCGAAAGAAAAATCCGCACAGGACAAGTTCATCAGCCGCGATGACGAGAAGCGTCCGTTCCTCGGCTCGATGGGAATTTACCTGTTCAAGATAAAGGTGCTGGTGGACCTGCTGACGTATCACCGCCGCCACGATGATTTTGGCAAAGAAATCATCCCCGAAGCAATTCATTCTCATAATGTTTACGGTTTTGATTTCGACGGCTACTGGCAGGACATTGGGACGATCCGTTCATTCTACGAAACCAACTTGGAACTGACTTTGCCGGACTCGCCATTCAATTTTTACGATCCAAAACTGCCGATCTATTCTCATACCCGCTTCCTCCCCGGAAGCGTTGTGGAGGACAGCCGTTTAACCGATGTTCTCCTGGCTGAGGGCTGCCGCATCCAAAAAGCGGAGATCGCGCATTCGGTGGTGGGAATCCGCTCTCAGGTCGCCGCCGGGACGCGCATCAAGGATACAATTTTGATGGGCTCAGATTATTATTCCGAGGAAATTGGTGTCGGTCCGAATTGCGATATCGAAGGCGCCATACTTGATAAAAACGTGCGGATTGGCGAGGGCGTAGTGATCCGCCCGTTCCCGCGCGGCACGGATATTGATCGTGAGAAATGGTTCGTCCGCGATGGGATTGTTGTCCTGCCGAAAGACATTGAAATTCCAGCAGGCACGCAGATTGTGCCAGTCATAAAGGAGTCCCAATAATTTTGTAGGCTTTTTCGACTTGACATTCTGTTTTCAACCGAATACACTCAATTTTGGTTGGGGAGTAGCCGCCTGTACTCCCGCAGGATGGATTGTCGTCATTACATTGGCAAAAATGATGCCATCGGCAATCCATACGCTCTGAAGCGTTGGCAAGACCACCACGATGATCGTGGTGGTCTTTTTTTCTGATATTTGCTGCGGCGATTCTTCGCCCGAAGGATATTGTCATGAAACCGTACCCTCGCTCTTACAGTCTTCCTCCCAGGTGGCGATGGATATTCTGGCCCGTGCTTGCGCTCAGCGGCGGTGGAACTGCTGTCAGCGTATGGCTGGAAGATGAAACCGCCAACGCGGCTGAATGTCTGCCTGTTGCGGCGCTGCCAGCAATGGCTGCGCTGATCTATTGGCTCGACCATATCTTTTTCAAAGCAGGTGCCCCAGACACACAAGATCGGCCAGGTGGTTCTGCCGCTCAAGGAAAACAAAAATGAAGACACCCATCAAAGAAACTGCTCCGCTCTGGCACACTCTTTCCTGCGAAACGATATTTGCTCAACTTGATTCCGCACATGCCGGTTTAACGAACGCCGAGGCGGTTCGCCGTTTGGCGGAATATGGCCCCAATGAATTGCAAGTTGCCCAACATGTTTCACCCTGGACAATTCTCTTCGAGCAGTTCAAGAACGTTCTGATCATCATTCTGCTTGTTGCTACAGTCCTGTCCGCCTTCCTCGGACAGGAAATCGAGGCCATAGCGATTGCCGTTATCGTGTTATTTGCAGTGCTATTGGGATTTGTGCAGGAATATCGTGCCGAGCGGGCCATTGAGATGTTGCGTCAAATGGCCGCGCCAACTGCGACTGTTTTACGCGATGATGAAGAAGTGGAAGTGCCGGCCCGTGAACTCGTCATAGGCGATGTGATTCTTCTGCGGGCGGGAGATAAAATTCCTGCCGATGTCAGACTCGTCGAGGCAATCAACTTGCAGATAGAAGAGTCCGCTTTGACAGGCGAGTCCGTTCCGGTCGAAAAACATGCCCTTGTTCTCAATGACCGCGATCTGGCGCTTGGGGATCGCAGAAACATGGCTTACTCCGGGACAGCCGTGACTTATGGGCGAGGCCGCGCAGTCGTTGTTGCCACCGGAATAAATACTGAGTTTGGCAAGATTGCCCAAATGCTGCAGACAGTTGAAAGCAGCAAGACCCCGCTGCAAGAGAATCTCAACAAGGTTGGGAATACGCTTGCAAAGGCGACCTTTGTAATTGTGGCGATCATCGTTGCTCTGGGGCTCTTCCGCGGCCAGCCTTTTATCGAAATGTTTATTTTTGGAATTGCCCTGGCGGTTGCTGTTGTCCCTGAGGCACTTCCTGCCGTGGTGACCATCTCGCTTGCAATCGGTGTGCAGAGGATGGTCAAACGTAATGCGCTCATGCGCCGCCTCCCGGCTGTTGAGACACTTGGCAGTACATCCGTAATCTGTTCCGACAAAACCGGCACCCTTACCAAAGACGAAATGACAGTTCGCAGAATTTTTATCGCCGGGCATTTCTTCGATGTTTCCGGCGCAGGTTATGACCCTCACGGCGTGTTTTCGGAAAAGGATTCAAAGGTTGATCCAGACGAGTCGCTCAAAACACTTTTGCAAGCGGCAGTTCTTGCCTCTGACGCGCGCATTGTGCGGAGTGATGCGGATGGGCGTTGGCATGTCAAAGGCGATCCGACCGAGGGGGCATTGGTTGTGGCAGCTGCCAAAGCCGGGTTGCATAAGACTGAACTGGATGAGCAGTTTCCTCGAGTTGAGGAAATCCCTTTCACATCCGAAACCAAACGCATGACAACTTTACACAGCGGGATGAAAGACATCGTGGCTTATTCAAAAGGCGCCCCTGAAATTATCATCGACTCTTGCACACGATATTTGACATCGGATGGAGAAACGGCACTCGACTCCGCGAGCCGGGATTCGGTTTTGACGGCGGCACGTCAAATGGCGAGCGAAGCTTTGCGCGTATTGGCGGTCGCATCCAAATCAAATGCCAAACTCGAAAACGCGGAACAACAGATGACATTCCTCGGCCTCGTCGGGATGATAGATCCGCCGCGGTCCGAGGCAAAGGCCGCAATCAAGACGTGCGAACAGGCGGGTATCAGGCCCATTATGATTACCGGTGATCATCCGATCACGGCGCAGGCAGTGGCGCGTGAACTGAATTTATTAAAGACAGGAAATGTCGTTACCGGAACAGAACTCGAAGCGATGAGCGATGCGGAGTTCGAACGCGAAGTGGAAAACATTGATGTGTATGCCCGCGTTTCGCCGGCGCATAAATTGAAAGTGGTCACGGCTCTGCAAAAGAAAGGTCATATCGTTGCAATGACAGGGGATGGCGTGAACGACGCGCCCGCGCTCAAGAAGGCAGACATTGGCATCGCGATGGGAATTACGGGGACCGGCGTGACGAGAGAAGCCGCGGCCATGACTCTCACGGACGACAACTTCGCATCCATTGTCGCGGCGGTGGAGGAAGGACGCGGTATATTTAGCAATATCAAGAAATATTTGATGTATCTGCTCTCCTCCAATATTGGCGAGATCGGTTTGATGGCAGGAGCCACGTTGTTGGGGTTTCCCATCCCGTTGAGTGCGGTGCAGATTTTGTACGTCAACCTCGCGACAGATGGTTTACCTGCGCTTGCGCTTGCCGTGGACCCGCCCGAAGCCGACCTCATGCGTCGTCAGCCGCGCAATCCGCGCACCGGCATTTTTACACGGCCAGTCGTCACTTTGATGCTCCTGGGCGGAGTCTGGTCAACCATGGTCAATCTGGGATTGTTTGCCTGGGCGCGCAGTTCGGGCCGCAGCGACGCGGAAGCAATGACCATGACCTTCGTGTCGCTTGTGCTGATTCAATTCTTCAAAGCGTATAACTTTCGCTCCGACCGGCTTTCCGTTTTGAACCATCCATTTGCCAATAAATGGTTGAATATGGCAATTGCGTGGGAATTGACCTTGTTGACCCTGATCGTATATCTGCCTTTCCTGCACATACCTTTTGGGACTTTCAGCTTAACACTGATTGACTGGGCCATTATCATTTGTTTGGCCTTTTCCGTGTCCCCGATATTGGAATTATCGAAATGGATGGAACGCCGAGGCTGGTTTGGAAAAATGGCATGATTCCGGATTTGCAAATTTTCATTGACAAAATGAAAACCCAGCCGTTTGCAGCTAAGTAATGTAAATCCTTCATCACATGGATAGCATCGGAGGACTCTGTGGTTGATAAGACCATTGCTTTGGAAACTGATCTTAATGTAAAGATTGAAACTGACCATTGGCATACCCTTTCATCATCCAACGCGCTGAAACATCTGAATGTTCGCGACAGCGGTTTGACTTCCGAAGAGGCAGCCAAGCGCCTCGATCAGTATGGCCAAAATCAATTGCAGGAAGCGCCGCGTCCCGGCTTCCTCGCGATGCTCTGGGATCAACTGAATAATTTTGTTGTCATCCTTTTGATCGTTTCCTCGATTGTCTCAGCCCTCCTGGGAGAATGGGTGGATGCCGCGGCGATCTTGTCAATCGTGGTATTGAACACCGTGCTGGGCATTTTCCAGGAACGGCGCGCTGAAGAGGCGCTGGCCGCGTTGAAGAAATTGGCCGCGCCCGAAGCGCATGTTCTGCGTGATGAGCACCGCGTGACGATTCCATCGCGCGAGCTTGTGCCGGGCGATATTGTGATTCTCGAAGCAGGCAACTATATTCCGGCAGATGTGCGCCTGCTGGAAACCGTCAACCTGCGAATCGAGGAAGCTTCGTTGACCGGGGAATCGCTGCCGGTCGAAAAGGATGCGGCAAATGTCTTGAAGCAAAATGCGCCGATTGGCGAGCGAAACAATATGGCCTTCATGGGCACGCTGGTTTCGTACGGTCGCGGTCGCGGCGTGGTCACCAGCACCGGGATGCACACGCAACTGGGATTGATTGCCAACATGCTTCAGAACGTGGAAGAAGAAGAAACGCCGCTTCAGCGCCGGCTCGATCAATTGGGACGAACACTGAGCATCGGCGCATTGGTTTTGGTCGCCGTTGTTTTCATTACAGCGTTGAATGATTACGCCGGTTTCGGCGGTTTATTTGTCAACCCATTTTCTTATCTGAAAGAAAACCTGAAAGCTATAACGGATGTTTTTATCATTGCCGTCAGCCTCGCAATTGCCGCAGTGCCGGAGGGGCTTCCCGCGGTTGTGACGATCAGCCTCGCGCTTGGGATGCGCGAAATGATCCGGCGCCACGCGCTCATCCGCAAGCTGGCTTCTGTTGAGACGCTTGGATCGGCGACTGTGATTTGTTCCGATAAAACCGGGACGCTGACTCAAAACGAAATGACGGTCACCCGCTTATGGGTTGACGGGCGAAGCGTGGAAGTCACTGGAAGCGGGTATTCATCGCGGGGCGACTTTTTCGTAAACGGAAAAAAGATTCAAAAGTGGAACGATTACAGGGCAATCCGCACCGCGTTGTGGCTTGGCGTTTTGAACAATGATGCGCAGATCGAACCGGTCGAGAGTTCGAAGCACATGTACCGGGTCGTTGGCGATCCAACGGAGGCAGCGCTGCTGGTTGCCGCAGTCAAAGCGGGCGAATCCAGATTGCCGGTCAGCCATGAACATAAAGCCTATCCGCGCCTGGATGAAATTCCTTTTGACTCAGTTCGCAAGCGCATGGTGACGTTCCACCTGGTTGAGAATCCACAACCTGATGACTTCTCGCATTATTACGATGATGCCATGCGAGGCAGACATGTGATCGCGGTCAAAGGTGCGCCGGAGGTTGTCCTTCCGCTTTGTGCATCGTATCAAACGATGGACGATAAAAAACGCCAGCTGACAAAGGCCGTTCTGAAGAAAATAAATGAAGCCACTGATTCGATGACGGGAAATGCGCTGCGCGTGCTTGCATTGGCGTACCGCGATGTCAAAACGAAACGCGGAAAATTAAGCGCGCTCGAAGAGAATCTTGTCTTTGTCGGTCTGGTCGGGATGATTGACCCGCCGCGCGAGGAGATAAAACCTGCGCTCGAAAAAGCGCGTCACGCCGGAATGCGGACTGTGATGATCACAGGCGATTATCCAAACACCGCGCGCGCCATCGCTCAAACGATTGGCCTGCTCAAGCCTGGACGCAAAGTCGCAACCGGCGCGGACCTCGACACGATGAGCGGCGCCAAACTCAAACACGAAATCGAAGAGACCGACGTGTTTGCGCGCGTTTCGCCGGAACATAAACTTCGCATTGTTGACGCATTACAGGCAAATGGCGAAGTGGTCGCGATGACCGGCGACGGCGTCAATGACGCGCCAGCCATCAAACGCGCTGACATCGGCATTGCAATGGGAATCACCGGCACGGATGTTGCCAAAGAAACTGCTGATATGGTTCTCACCGACGACAACTATGCCAGTATCGTCGCGGCGGTGGAACAGGGACGCGTAATCTATGCCAACATCCGCAAATTCGTATTCTTTCTGCTTTCTTCGAATGTGGCCGAGATCATGGTTATCTTTCTCGCTACGCTGGCGGGATTGCCAACGCCGTTGACCGCGATACAGCTGCTTTGGTTGAATCTCATTACGGATGGCGCGCCTGCACTGGCTCTGGCAATGGAAAAAGGCGATCCCGATATTATGTCACGCAAGCCGCGCGCCAAAAAAGAACCAATCATTAATCGGACAATGGGGTTGGGCATCGTCATTCAAACTGTTGCACAAACCAGCGCGGTTCTCTTTGCGTTCGGGTTGGGATTGATCTGGCATCTCCAGGCGGGTGCAATCATTCCCGCCGGAGAAAATCCGGTGATTTATATTCTCCAGCACAACTGGCGCGGCGTGGATGTTCAAACCGCTGAAACGATGGCTTTCGTCACGCTCTCTTTGTGTGAACTTTTCCGTGCATATACTGCCCGCTCAGAGCGCGCTTCATTATTCCAGGTTGGCATTTTCTCGAATCGTTATATGCAATTGGCTGTAGGCTCTTCTATTGCATTATTGCTCATTGTCTGCGGTGTTCCATTTTTGCAAACAATCTTCAACACACATTTTATGTCTCTGCGCGAATGGACTGTGGTTTTGGGCTTCTCGTTGATTCCCGCTGTATCGGAAGAGATTACAAAAATTTTCCTGCGATTGAAAGACAGATGAACGGCATAAAACCGTAAAGCGCAAAATGATGGATGCGTTCTGCGTTTTACAGCTCGTGGAATGCAAATGATTTGCGGTGGATGGGAGAATATCCCAACCGCTTGAGCGCGAGACGATGGGCCGGCGTGCCGTACCCCTTATGTTTTCCAAGCCCGTAGCCGGGATGTGTTGAATCCAATCCGCGCATCAATTCATCCCGCGCGGTCTTCGCCAGCACCGATGCGGCCGCGATGCTCAGGCATAACGCGTCGCCTTTGACCAGCGCTGTTTGGGAAATATCCAATTGCGGAAGCTCCAAACGGAAATCGGTGAGAAGGTAAGAAGGGATAAGGGATAGAGATTCAAGGGAACGTAAAGCGGCTAATCGCGTTGCTGCGACGATTCCATCCGAATCAATTTCATCCGATGATGCGAATCCAATGCCCCATGTTAGCGCGATTTCCTTGATGCGCGGCGCCGCGGACTCACGCTCCAGCGGAGTCATCTGCTTGGAATCGCGCACACCGCTCAACGTCGAGGAAAGATTCGAATCGTTTGGGAGGATGACCGCGCCGACGGCCACCGGTCCAGCCAACGCGCCGCGCCCAGCTTCGTCCAATCCGGCGATGAAACGGATTCCGCTTTTCCAGAGTTCCTGTTCAAACAGCAGATTCGGATTGTTCCGCGTCATCGTCGTAGAGACCCTGCCGCGCATTGGCGTGGATGCGAAAAATATCGCGGATCATGTGCAGCGCGTCGCTCAACGCGCTGACTTTGCTTTCCGCCCGGTAATACCAATCAATCGGAACTTCGACCATGCGATAGCCGCGCCGCCGCGCAATAAAAAGCAACTCGATATCGAACGACCAGCCCATCAATGTCTGCCGCCGGAAAAGGTCTTCCGCAACCGAAGCACGGAAACATTTGAAGCCGCATTGTGTATCCTGCAAGCCGGGAAGAATCAACAGGCGGATGATGAGATTGATCAAACGCCCGCCGAGATGGCGATAGCGCGGTTCGTCGTAGCGCACCGAGCCGGGAGCTTCACGCGACGCGATGGCGATATCCAAATCAGGCAATGCGCCCGGGATGAATTTTTTGATCTCCTCGACCGGCATGGACAGGTCAGCATCGCACATCAGACGAAATTCGCCGCGCGCTTCGAGCATCCCGTGCCGGACGGCCAGGCCTTTGCCGCGTCCATCCTCGCGGATTACGCGCAGGGACTTATGTGCCTTTGCATAATCCTGCGCCAGTTGCAAAGTATGATCGGTGCTGCCATTTTCAACGACCAGCACTTCGGCGTCATAGGTTTGCTGCGCCAGAAAAGCAAAGACCTGCTCCAGCGTGCGGGGCAGGCGATTCTCTTCGTTATGGGCGGGGATAATGATGGAAAGTAAGGGAGAGGACAAGACGGTTAACGATTACCCAAAAAGATGAAGTATCCGAACCCGGCAATCACACAACATTCGACGATAACCATTCCTGCAAGAACAATCCACTGCATTGCGCTCATGCCTCGACGTTGAGCGGGCCGCGGCAATGCCTGCGAGGGATTCGTCTCGCGCAGATTCTGCGGGACGCCGCTTTGTGCGGGCGCGGCATTCTCGTCGAATGCGAAGCTCAAGTCGGATGGACTGAACGGCTGAGCTTCCTGCGAGGCTTTGAAGATGGCTTGAGCGCGCGATGGCGTCTGTCCCGGCTGAGCATCTGATTGCGGAGGTTGCATCGGCGCGGCAGGCTGCGGCGGTTGTTCGGTTTTGGGGCGCGGGTCCACGATGCGATCCGCCAGATCATAAACGAGGTCCGAGCGCATGACGGGCCGCGCCTGCAGCAGCGAAGCCGCGAATTGTTTCACGGCGTCGCTCATGACCACGCGCACCAGCGGACGCGTCGAGTCGATGTGCATGGCCGGGCTGGATGCGATCAAAACCGGCTCGATGGGTGCGGGGATGCTGATACCTTGCCGATCCAAATATTTTTGCAGGACTTTCGCAAGTTGTGCAACGCGGGTCATCAGATTAATCGGCGCTGGAGCGAATCGTCCATTGTTGCTTGTGCCCCACTGATCGCCTCTGGCTTCATAAACGCCGGTGAGAGGCGTTACGTGAATCACGTACACGCCGGAAATTCCAACGAGAATAATGGGGATGACAATTTCGCTGCCAGGCAGGGTCAGGTTGCGGATAAGGACGAAGCTCTTTTCGATGGCGCGGTCAAGCTGGGCAATGATCCCCTTCTGGGCTTCCAGTTCCGGATACCAGGAAAAACCATACTTCAGCGTGCCCTGCAAACGTTCCAGCAGGCCAATCTCGCCTTTGTCATTTTGAAGCGGGGTTTTGTCAATGACTCTCATAACGGGTTCCGGTCCAACGTCCAGATGAAGAACGGCGGTTAGAAAGCGGGCACGCCTTCCAGTTCGTCGCGGTCCGCCTGCTCCAGAGTGGTCACAACCTGTTTTTCGTCTGTGCCTGCCAGTTTCACCGGCTTGCCAACGTCAAACGTGCTGGCCCAGAATTCCTTGCGCTGGCCGGTCACAAAATGTTTGCCCTTTTTGATGCGTTCCATCAAAGTCTTTCGGTCAAGCAAAACATGATCTGAAAAAGTTGCGCCGCGTCGTTCGTAGGCGCGCACTACATCAATTTTTCCGCTCTTGTAGCGGACAGCTTCGATCACTCCATCAAACTTCGGCATAAACCCTCCGCGTTTATTTTAACACACAGCCTACTAAAACCACAGAGACGCCGGAAATACTAAGATTTTTCTAAATCTTCACGGCCTTGGTGCTAACCGGGTCTGCGCTGCAACAGCCAGAGAGAAACGCCTTGAAGGGATAATACAACCAAAATCGCGGATGCGAACGCGATGGTTATTCCCGCGCCTTCGATCAGAGCAGCCACCGTGAAGAAGAAACTGGCGAAGGAAAACAACCCCATCAGCAAACCGCGCAGTACGCTGATTGCTGCCGCTGAGCCATGTTGGTGATGTGCGAACGCGGCCAGTGTGGCGGTAAAGATTGGAAACGGAGCGATCAACCCGGTGAGGTGCGGGCCGAGATTGGACGCGATGCCTGTAAGAAGCACGACAAAAACCGTGGCAATGACCATCCGCATTGGAATGTCCCAGCGGGATGGCAGGCTTTCTTCGGCGGCATCCGATTTTGATTCCCTGGGGAGCAGGCGTAGCGCGGTCGCAAAAGCGAGAAGCACAGCCGTGTAAAGCGGCAAAAGCGAAAATGCAAATTGATTCAATATCGCAGTAACGGCGAAAAAAGAAAGGCACGCGGCAACCAACGCATACGGCCATTTCACTCGCGGCGCAAGCCTGGCATAAGCAAGCGCAAAGGCCGCCTGCGAGAGTCCGCCCGCCACAGTACCGGCGGCCGATGTTGCCGCGAAGGACGCGCCGTGAGTCAGCGCCAGAAAAAATGTGATCGGCCCGGTGGTCAGCGGCAGGGCGATGATCCAGCCGCTGATGGAATGTCCCCATCGGCGGCCAACCAGGCTGGCTGTTCCAATCAAAGCCGGAGTGACAATTACTTTGAGCAACAAGCTGTTCATGAACGGATCGCGATATTCTCCAATCTGGGCCGGGCAATGCGAAGATAATCTTCTGACTTCATAAAGATGGATCGGTCGAGCCGCCCCGCGTTGAAGACAACTTCCTCGTTTTCGAAGATCAACGGGTCGGCCAGGACGATGAGCTGGTCGCTAAACGAAAAGGGCGGGATCGCGCCGATAGCGCAGCCCGTTAATAGCTCCGCTTTTTCGCGTGACGCAAACGCGGCGCTGCTGGCGTTGAACAAAGATTTCATCCCGTTCAAATCCACGCGGCAATCACCGGGGATGTTTGCAAGATAATACCGATTGTCTTTCTTCCCAAAGCGTACCTGCGTCACAATGGATTTGATCGCCTGCCTGGGCGTGTTGCCGCGAATCTTTGCAATGAATTCTGTGCGGCCCTCGGGTTCATGCTCGACGACGCGATAAACCGCGCCCTGGGCATCCAGCAATTCCCGCAGGCGTTCATGGATATCTTTCGATTCATTATCCGTCATTTGAAAGTCGTCATTGATTTTGAAACGTGATTTCAGAATATCGAATTGGGTCGCGACTGATTTCCCGGACAAGACTGAAGCAGTGTCAGTATTTTCTTCCCTTCATCTTCCAGCACGCTGATCTGCTCCTGGAATTGCTCGATGAAAATCTGCGCCGAATTATATTGGCCGTTCGCCACATATTCCATGGATTGCTGCCAATTCCAAAACAAGGCAACGGTCTTGGTCTGAAAGGGTTGCAGGCAGGTCGGCGGGACTTCAGCAACCTGGTCATGATAGAACGTTTTTGCCTGCCCATTGAAGGCGGCAAAATCCAATTGAGTGACAGTCCCGCTCTGGATCGCCTGCTCGATCTGGTTGACCGCACCGATCAATTGCTGCAAGCGCGCGGCAGTGCGATCCAAATAGGGGATGGCTTCATCACAGCTACAGCCCGCGACCTGTGTGGACGGATTCGAAAGTTGGGCAAGCGGGGTTATGGTGGCAAGTGGCAGCGAGTAAGCCGATGGCGTTGATTGCCCTGTGAATTGCGGGACGAGCGATAATTGACTGCTCATCAAAAACAGGCCGCCCAAACAGCAAATCAACACTATGCCGGCCGTGCCCGCCAAAATCCAAATCAAGTTTTGATTTTGCGCCGAAGATTTTTTCGCCTTCGCTCGATTGGCGGATGTTTGGTCTGCCTGCAGGCGGTTCATTGATAATTTGTTTTGCGGAGGCGTCTGCTTTGCGCCCGGCTGCAAATCATCGCTTTGAAGTTTTGCCAATTCCTGCCTCGCCTGCTCGTTTGCTCCGTTTAGCTCCAGCGTTTTTCGCAGGCAAAAAACCGCCTCCTGCCGCGTTTCCGCAACATGTGCGTATAGATGCCAGGCTGTTGCATTCATCGAATCAGATTCGATAATTTGCCGCAGAATCTGCCGCGCCAAAGGAATGTTCTTATTTTTGATGGCATCGTAGGCCGAACGAAGAGAATCGGATGGATTCATCCCGTCTCCTTTCCCTGACATTTTGGGAATCTCGCTGCCGAACCGGGCCGCGCTTGGGCATGGCTTGCCGAGACGCTGGCTGGAAGTTTATCACGTATCCCGTCTCGTTCATTCCGACAAACTGCTAGGCGATCCTTTTTGCAAATGTGATTGGTCGCAGCCAGATATTCGCATCTTTGAACCGAGACGAATCTTCCTTCCGTTTCGTCATTTTCCACATCAGCCATAAAATAATCACTTGGGCTACAAATAAAGTTGCAAAAAAGCTGTCAGAATCAATCGGGAGGGCTCGTGTGTTGAATACTTTTTGACCTTGCAGATTTCTCTCTTATTGTTTCAAACACCAAGGTTGCTATCAGCATCAAAGCATAAGGCCAACCCGCCTTGACTTGCCACGCGCCCCACAATGCCAGCCAGGAAAACGGGATGATGATTTTCGATGTAGAACCCATCAAAAGCGAATAATCGTACGGCAGCAAAACTGGATTTGCAAGAAAGAATGCACTTTCCATGTTCTTGCGCCGGATAATAACCAGCAATATAAGCGAAGCGATTAGCGGTAGCGCCCAAAGGGAGAAAAGGATTTCGCCGCTTACAGTTGCGGCAGGAACTTTGGTTAATCGGTTTTGTCCATAGGTGGAGAGAAATCGTAACCATTCGATGGGCCACATGGGTCTGACCAGCAGGAATGGGATATTAAGCGCAAGCACGGCCAGAGAAAATTCCACGATATTTCGCTTATTTGAAAATATTTTTGGTATAGCCAGTAAAAGCAATTGAGGCTTTAGCGATAACAGCGCCCAAATGGCCGGGCGTTTGGAGCGATATGCCAGCCAGAACAAAGGATCGAGCTGACCTAAATGAAACCAATTAAATTTTACGGTTTTGCTTGGCAAAGGGACTACCAATTCTTCGTAGAACCTGCTGGGGATGGCGTGCGCAACGCGCAAAGTAGCAAT
>JAKAKJ010000044.1 GCA_021824575.1 Chloroflexota bacterium | reverse complement strand
TGATGCCGGGAGACGATGTGAACCTGACGGTGGAGTTGATCGTGCCGGTGGCGTTGGAGCAGGGCTCGAAGTTCGCCATCCGCGAAGGCGGTCTGACCGTCGGCGCTGGTGTCGTGACAAAAATATTAGAGTGAAAATGGCTAAACAAAAGATTCGCATACGTCTCAAGGCTTACGATCATCGTGTCCTCGACCAATCCGCCAAGCGGATTGTCGAAACTGCCGAACGTTCCGGCGCCCATGTTGTTGGCCCTGTACCCTTGCCAACCAAAGTGGAACGCTTTACAATACGGCGCTCGACTTTCATTGACAAAGACTCGCACGAGCACTTTGAAATCCGCACACACAATCGTTTGATTGATGTTCTTGATCCTGATTCGAAAACGATAGATATGTTGATGCGTCTCAATTTGCCTGCGGGCGTGGACATTGAAATCAAGATATAAGGGAAAGAGCAAGTAGAGAATGAGAAAAGTGGAGTAGTTGGCTAGTCTCTAGTTTCTTCTCTCCATTCTCTGCTGTTTCGGCAACGCAAGAACAGCTTTGTACGGGACAACAAAATACTGCGCGTCCCACCAAACTGTTTGACTGCGTTGCACGGAGATGATGCAGACCAAGCCCGGTCTGACAGTCTCGAAAAATTTTTGAAGGAGAAAAATCGATCATGTTAAAAGGGCTGATTGGCAAGAAGATCGGCATGACCCAGATCTTCGATGATCAAGGCGTCGCGTATCCAGTGACGCTCATCGAAGCTGGGCCATGTTACGTTACCCAGGTACGCAAGCCGGAGAAGGAAGGTTACTCCGCAGTCCAATTGGGTTTCGGCGAGGTTCATCCCAGGCGCCTCAGCAATGGCGAACTGGGACACCTGAACGCCAACAAAATTCCCCCGATGCGTTTTTTGCGCGAATTTCGCATCAAGACTCCTGAGTTGAATATCGGCGACAAAGTGACCGTTGAAGTGTTTGCGGTTGGCGAACGCGTGGACGTTGTCGGTGTCAGCAAGGGTAAGGGATTTGCTGGTGTTATCAAGCGCCACCATTTCAACGGAATGAACGCCACACATGGAACTTCGGATCGGAACCGCGCCCCAGGCTCCAACTCGTCTGGCACGACCCCAGGTCGCGTCTATCGTGGCTCGCGCCGCTCAGGCCACATGGGCATGGATCGGGTTACCTCGCAGAATCTTAAAGTTGTGATGGTGGACGCCGAGCGCAATCTGATCGCTTTACACGGTGCTGTCCCTGGCGGCAAAGGCAGTCTCGTTGTGTTAAAAGAGACGCGCAAGCAATAGGCGCTGAGGAAATAGGATAATAGCCATGAAAGTAGATGTTCTTAACATGCAAGGCGAGAAGGTCAAGCAGGTGGACTTGCCTGCCGCGGTCTTCGAGGCCAAGGTGAATGTAGACCTGATGCATCAGGCTTTCCAGCGCCAGATGGCCAACGCACGCCTCGGTACGCATCAAACCAAAGTACGTGCGGAAGTTGCCGGTGGCGGCGCCAAGCCGTGGAAACAAAAAGGCACAGGCCGCGCTCGCCAGGGATCCACGATTTCTGCGCAGTGGGTTGGCGGCGGCCGAATCCACACGCCACACCCTCGCAAGTATACACAGGCCATGCCGAAGAAAATGCGTCAGGCCGCGTTACGTTCGGCGTTATCTGCCAAAGCTGCCGAGTCTGAAATTGTTGTTGTAGACGAATTGAAGTTTGACGAGCTCAAGACAAAAGTGATGGCAACAACTTTGAATTCGTTGGTTGGCGAAGCGACGGCGTTGGTGTTGATGCCTGCCAAAGACGAAACATACGAAAAAGCGACTCGTGTTGCGAACAATATCCCGGATGCAAAAATTATGCTGGCATCTTATGTCAACATCCGCGACTTGCTTGGTTACGAAAAAGTCGTGCTGCCGCTCAAGACGCTCGATGTTCTATCGGCACATCTGGGGAAGGAGTAAGCCATGACGACGATCTATGATGTGCTTCGCCGTCCGCTGGTGACCGAAAAATCCAGCTACCAATCTGGCAAACTCGGCCAGTATACGTTCGAGGTCGCTGAAAACGCGACGCGTACACTGGTGAAGGACGCGGTTGAGACCATGTTCGATGTCAAAGTGGAAAGCGTAAACATTTTGAATATGCCTGCCAAGCGTGGTCGCCGCGCAAAATCTCGCCGTCTTCTGGTCCGCAAATCTGGATTTAAGAAGGCGATCGTTACCCTTGCCGAGGGACAAACCCTCGAGATCTTTGAAGGGGTGAAGTAATGGCTGTCAAGAAATATAAACCCACAACTCCCGGTCGGCGCGGGATGACGGGGTACACCTTTGAGGAAATCACCAAGTCCACACCGGAGCGTTCGCTGACTGTTTCACTTGGACGCCATGGCGGACGCAATGCTTATGGCCGCGTTACCGTTCGACATCGCGGCGGTGGCAATCAGCGCCTGGTTCGCATCGTGGATTTCAAACGCGAGAAGCGCGGCATTCCGGCGAAAGTAGCCGCGATCGAATATGATCCGAACCGCACCGCGCGCCTGGCATTGCTTTATTATGCGGATGGCGAGAAGCGTTACATCGTTGCTCCGCTCGATTTGAAAGTCGGTGATGTGTTGATGTCCGGGCCGAACGCAGAAATCCGCGTGGGCAATTGTTTGCCTATCGCAAATATTCCTGTGGGTACGCTTATCCACAACATCGAGTTGAAGGAAGGCCGCGGCGGCCAAATTGTCCGCTCGGCGGGCGGCGCGGCCCAACTCCTGGGTAAGGAAGGCGATTTTGCCCAGATCCGTCTGCCGTCCGGTGAGGTGCGCTTGGTTCATCAGGTTTGCTATGCAACCATTGGTACGGTTGGCAATCTTGATCACAGTAATATCAAATTGGGCAAGGCTGGCCGCAAGCGCTATAAAGGCATCCGCCCAACGGTGCGCGGCTCCGCGATGAGTCCGCGCGACCATCCGCACGGCGGTGGTGAAGGTCGTCAGCCTATCGGTCTCCCTGGCCCGAAATCGCCGTGGGGCAAGCCGACACTGGGTTACAAGACCCGCCGTAACAAGAAGACGGATCAGTACATCGTGCGCCGCCGAAGCAAGACCAATCGCTAGGCGCAAAGAGTAAGAGGTAATTATGTCTCGTTCACTTAAAAAAGGTCCGTACGTTCAGCCGAAACTGCTCAAGCGGATTGAGGTGATGAACCAGAAGGGCGAAAAGAAAGTCATCCGCACGTGGAGCCGCGCCAGCATGATCTTCCCGCAGATGGTCGGACACACGATTGCTGTTCACGATGGACGCCGCCATGTGCCGATCTACATCACGGAAAATATGGTGGGCCACCGCCTGGGTGAGTTTGCCCCCACCCGAACGTTCCGCAGCCACGCGGCCGCAGCTGAAAAAGCAACGGCGGCTCCAGCGCCCGCGGCAGGAGGGGCTAAATCATGACGCATGATATTCGCGCTGACTTAAACTTTTTACCTCAGTCGGCCCAGAAGGTGCGCCTCGTTTTGGATATGGTGCGCGGCAAAAGCGCCAATGAAGCGCTCGACACTTTGCGCTTTGCAAATAAACGTGCGGGCGATCCGGTGCTCAAGCTGCTGAAATCAGCAGTGGCGAATGCAGAAGAAAACTTTGGTGTGAGCCGCGATGATTTGTATGTCGCACAAATATACGCCAATGAAGCGCCGACTCGCAAATGGCGTCGCTTCGGTGCGCGCGGCCGTTTCAAGCCGATCCTGCGCCGCCAGTCGCACATCACCGTTGTCCTGCGCGAGCGCGGGTCATAGAAAGGACTGAAGAACTTATGGGTCGCAAAGTACATCCAATTGGAATGCGCCTTGGGATTAATCAGCCGTGGCATGGACGCTGGTTCGCAGAAGGCAAAACCTATCGCGAACAGCTCCACCAGGATTTTGCCATCCGCTATTTACTGGTGGGCGGCACATCCAAAGGCGGTGCGGCGGTAAATAGTCGCACCAATGAACTTCGCAAGGAATTGCCAGAGATGGTTTTGAACGGCAAAGCGGGTATCTCGCGCGTGGACGTTGAGAGATTCCCCGGCAAGATCCGCATCGCCATTCACACAGCCAAGCCTGGCATCCTAATCGGACGCAAGGGCGAAGGCGTAAAGAAAATCCGCGCTGCGCTGGAATCATTGGTTGGCAAGAAGATTGATCTGGATATCAAGGAAATCGGTTCGCCGGATACAGACGCAACACTGGTCGCCAGGAACGTAGCCGATCAACTGGAACGCCGCATTGCTTATCGCCGAGCGATGAAGCGCGCCATCCAACAAGCCATGCGCCAGGGTGCGCAGGGAATCAAGATCATGGTTGGCGGGCGCTTGGGCGGCGCGGAAATGTCGCGCGATGTGTGGCTGCGCGAAGGCCGCGTGCCCTTGCAAACACTGCGCGCCAATATTGATTTTGCCAAGACCGAGGCGCTCACCACTTATGGTCAGATCGGCGTCAAGGTTTGGATTTATAAAGGCGAAGCGGTGTCTGAAGAAGTGGAAGAAAAAGCCGAAACGACGACGGAAGGCGTCTACGTCAGCGAATAACGCTGTCGTCGTGGATTGAGGTTGCTATTATGTTGATGCCAAAACGTGTTAAGTGGCGCAAAACCATGCGCGGACGCATGAAGGGCAAGGCCCTGCGCGGGGCGGAGGTTTCGTTCGGCGAGTTTGGGCTGATGGCCCTCGAGCCGGGTTGGATCACCGCGCGCCAGATCGAAGCCGCACGCCGCGTGATCGTCCGCGAAATGAAGCGCCGTGGAAAAATCTGGATTCGCATTTTCCCTGCCAAACCGTATACTCATCGTCCGCCAGAAACGCGCATGGGTTCCGGTAAAGGCGGTGTGGAATATTATGTTGCAGTTGTGAAACCCGGCCGAATTATGTTCGAGGTTGGCGGCCTGCCGGCGGATCAGGCTTTGGCGGCGTTGGAAGAGGCGCGCTATAAATTCCCGATCAAGACCAAGGTCGTGAAAAGTCGCGGGGCAGGAGAGTAAAAATGAAAGCCGAAGAAGTCCGCAAGATGTCGGCGGAGGAAATCCGCTCGAAGCTCTCTGATGCTCGCGAAGAACTGATGAAACTTCGTTTCCAGCAGGTGACCGGTCAGTTGACCGACACCAGCCGATTGCGCCTCCTGCGCCGCGATATCGCCCGCATGGAGTCCATTCTCAACGAAACTCTGCGCGCGGCTGTTACGGAAGGTAAAGCATGAATAATCGTCGTCGAATCGTTGGCAAGGTCACCAGCAACAAAATGACCAAGACGGTGGTGGTGGAGATCGTCCGCAAGTTCCGCCATCCGCTGTATAAAAAAGTTGTGTATGCCAGCAAGCGCGTCAAGGCGCATGATGAGATCGGCTGCCAGGTTGGGGATGAGGTTCAGATCGTCGAATCCCGCCCGTTGTCCCGCGACAAACGCTGGGTCGTCGAATCCATTGTCAAGCACGAAACCCGCACAGCCGATGCCGGTGTGGAAGCAGTGGCATCCGCCGATATCCCAGCTGAGACCAAGCCGGAGGAGTAAGTCATGATCCAGCATGAGTCTCGATTGAAAGTTGCCGATAACAGCGGCGCGCGCGAACTGCTTGTCATCCATGTGCTTGGCGGCTCCACGCGCAAATACGGTCGCATCGGTGACGTTGTGGTGGCTACCGTTAAATCGGCTGCGCCGCAGGGCGCAGTCAAGAAAGGCGAAGTCGTCCACGCCGTCATCGTGCGCCTGACGAAAGAATGGCGCCGGGAGGATGGTTCATACATCCGCTTTGATGATAACGCCGCTGTGATCCTGGATGCCGACGGGCAGAATCCAAAGGGCACGCGCATTTTTGGACCCGTTGCCCGTGAACTGCGCGATAAGCAATTCATGAAAATCGTATCGCTGGCACCGGAAGTTCTGTAGGAGTATTGCGATGAGAGTAAAGATCCGCAAGGGCGATACTGTTGAAGTGATCAGCGGACGCCTCGAAGATAAAGGAAAACGCGGCGAGGTCATCAATGTGTTGACCAAGGAAAACCGCGTGGTGGTGCAGGGCGTGAACATGCGCACGAAGCACCAGAAGCAGGTTCAGACGCAGGCCGGGCGTCAATACAACCCGGGGCGCATTCAGTTTGAAGGCCCGCTTCACATTTCGAATGTGATGCTGGTCTGCCCAAAGTGCGGCGAGGCTGTACGCGTCCGCGTTCAGCGCGATGAGGCTGGCGCACACCGCGTTTGCAAAAGCTGTGAGCAGTTGATTGATTAGGCCCGGAGCATAGACGATGAACAGAATGCAAGAACGTTATCAAAAAGAAATCGCTCCAGCACTGCTCAAGGCGTTCAGTTTCAAGAATGTCATGCAGGTGCCGCGCATCGAAAAAGTGATCGTGAACATCGGCGTTGGTGAGGCATTGGATAACCCCAAAGCGCTCGAAGCGGCGGTCGGCGATCTGACCACCGTTACCGGGCAGAAGCCAGTGACCACCAAGGCGCGCAAGAGCATCGCGAACTTCAAGCTGCGCGAGGGCCGTTTGATTGGCGCCAAGGTGACGCTACGCGGCGACCGCATGTGGTCCTTCCTCGACCGCTTGATGAATATTGCCCTGCCGCGTGTGCGCGACTTCCGCGGCGTCTCGGCGAATGCCTTCGATGGACGCGGGAACTACACGCTCGGTCTGAAGGACCAGTTGGTATTCCCTGAAATCGAGTACGACAAAATTGACAAACTACGCGGCATGGAGATCACCATTGTGACCTCCGCCAAAACCGATGAGCACGCGCGTGCCCTGCTGCAGATGCTCGGAATGCCGTTTAGCAAGAAGGAAGCATAACGTATGGCGAAAAAATGTATGCAATATCGTGAACTCCGCCGGCGCAATCCCGTTCAAGTGCGTAACCGCTGCTTGCGCTGCGGACGCCCGCGCGGTTATCTCCGCCGGTTTGGTCTGTGCCGCATCTGCTTCCGTGAGCTGGCGCTGCAGGGAAAAATCCCTGGCGTTGTGAAGTCATCCTGGTAGCCGGGTGGAGGTAGATCATGACTGTTAATGATCCAATTTCTGATATGTTGACCCGCATCCGCAACGCGGTGTTGGCCGGACAGGCTCAGGTTGCGATGCCGAGTTCCAAGATCAAAGCCGAGATTGCCAAGATTTTGAAGGATGAAGGCTTCATCGAAAGTTTTGAAGTGGCTGATGGCGAAAAACCCGGTTTCAGAGTCCTGCGCGTGAAGATCAAGTATGTGGGCGAGCGCCGCGAACGCCGCCCTGTCTTGAGCGGGATCGAGCGCGTCAGTTCGCCCGGGCGCCGAATCTATACCAAGAAGACAGACATCCCATGGGTGCTTTCCGGCCTGGGTGTTGCCATTCTTTCCACGCCAAAAGGTGTGATGACCGGTTCGCGCGCCCGCCAGTTGGGCGTCGGCGGCGAGATCCTTTGCAAAGTCTGGTAGAAGGCAGGAGGTACAAAGTGTCTCGTATTGGAAGATTACCGGTCGAAATTCCGGGCGGTGTTACCGTGGATGTGCAAGGTTCAAATGTCCGCGTCAAAGGGCCGAAAGGCGAAATGCAGCGTGCGTTCTCTCCGCTGATCGAAATTGCGATGGAGAATAACCAACTGGTTATCAAACGCAAGTCCGATAAGCCTGCGGAGCGCGCTTTGCATGGAACCACGCGGGCTGTGCTTGCAAACATGGTCAATGGCGTGAACAAAGGTTTTGAGATTGTGCTGGAAGTGGATGGAGTAGGTTACCGCGCTGAAATGGAAGGCAAGAACCTGGCTTTATATGTTGGTTATTCTCATCCGGTCAAGATCGAACCGCCGACTGGGATTACATTTGAAGCAGATCAGAAAACCCGCCAGATCAAAGTTTTGGGTTTCGATAAAGAATTAGTTGGTCAGACCGCGGCTAATATCCGCAAAGTTCGCCCGCCTGAACCCTATCATGGCAAAGGCTTGCACTACTTGGGTGAACATATCCGCCGCAAGGCTGGCAAAGCTGGGAAAGGAGCCGCGAAATAAATTATGGCTACGAAGAGTCGTTCTGACGCGCGCGAGCGTCGTCATCACCGCGTGCGTAAAGATTTGGCCGGGACCGCTGAACGTCCGCGCTTGGCCATCTTCCGCAGTGTTGCCGAGATCTACGCGCAGGTCATTGATGATGCGGCCGGCCATACGCTGGTCTCTGCTTCCACGGTTGACAAGGAACTGCGCGAAAAAGCAAAGGGCATGAAAAAGTCCGAGCAGGCCAAGCTGGTTGGAAAAACAGTGGCCGAGCGCGCCAAGAATAAAGGCATCAAAGCGGTCGTATTCGACCGCGGCGGTTTCAAATACATTGGGCGCGTCAAGGCATTGGCCGATGGCGCACGCGAAGGCGGCCTGCAGTTCTAGGCCGATGGAGTGAATATGGCAGAAACAGAAAATGTAGAACAGCAGCAATACGATCAGCAGGATGCCTTTGAAGAGCGCGTCATCGAGATCGCCCGTGTTGCGAAAGTAGTAAAGGGCGGACGCCGCTTTCGCTTCCGCGTGACGGTGGTAGTCGGCGACAAGAAAGGCTCGATTGGCATCGGGAGCGGCAAGGCCAATGCTGTGCCAGATGCGATGCGTAAAGCATCCGAACGCGCCCGAAAGAGTCTGCGCGCGGTTAACATGTCGGGTGCGACCATCCCGCACGAATCATTGGGAGTCGTGGGCGGTGCGCGGGTTTATTTGAAGCCAGCCTCCCCTGGGACTGGTGTGATCGCGGCAGGCGGCGTGCGCGCCGTCCTGGAAGTTGCCGGCATCCGCGACATCCTGACCAAATCCATGGGCTCGGCCAATGTGCTGAACGTGGTGATGGCAACCTTCGACGCGTTATACAATCTGAAATCAGCACAGACCGAGGCGTCACGACGCGGCAAGAAGGTTGAAGAATTGCTGCCGTTCTGGGAACGGAGGAAGCAACATGCCTAAGAAAGAATCCGCGGGAAAGACCGTCCGCGTGACGTTGGTTCGCAGTCCGATTGGTTATACCAAGGATCAGAAGGCAACTGTGCTTGCTTTGGGATTGCGCCATATGCATCAAACTGTCGAACACAAGGATACGCCTGCTTTGCGCGGGATGTTGTCCAAAGTTATCCATCTCTTGAAGATTGAAGAGTAAGCTGCAATGAAATTACATAACCTTGTGCCCAATCCGGGCTCCAAGAAAAATCGAAAGCGCGTTGGACGCGGTATCTCAGCTGGTCAGGGCAAGACGGCTGGCCGCGGCACGAAAGGCCAGGGCGCACGCTCCGGCGAGGGCGGGCGCATCTACGCCCAGGGCGGCAATCTGCCGTTCTACCGCCGCCTTCCATTTATGCGCGGTGAAGGCTTCACTCCGCCGAACCAGGTGACGTTTAACGAGGTCAATCTCGATCAGCTGGCCGAGGCTTTCAAAGCCAATACCGATGTCAACCCGGAATCACTCGAAGCCGCGCATCTTCTGCGTGACCCGCGCAACCCGGTCAAAGTCCTGGGAAGAGGCGAATTGAAAGTCGCGCTCAAAGTGAAAGTCCATCGAGTCAGCGCCAGCGCCAAGTCCAAGATCGAAGCGGCGGGCGGCTCCGTCGAGATGATTCAGTAGTTCCGCAGCGAGGAGATTTCAAATGAAATCGTCGTTTTCGGGTTTGCGCTATCTCTGGAAATCGGAAGATATCCGGCGCAAGTTGTTGATCACACTTGGCATCCTGGTGTTGTATCGTTTGGCAGCTGATATCCCGGTGCCAGGCGTTAACTTTGCTGCGCTGAAGGCCTTCCGTTCCAGTGGCGCGGGCACGGGCGGATTCCTGGGCTTTCTGGATTTGCTTTCCGGCGGTACGGTTTCGAATTTCTCATTGCTCTCAATGGGTGTGTATCCGTACATCACAGCGCAAATCATTTTGCAGCTGCTCGTCCCGATCATTCCGGCGTTGCAGCGGCGGATGCAGGAAGACCCGCGCGAAGGCCAACAATGGATGGAGCGCTGGACTTATTTCCTCGCGGTTCCAATGGCGGCCCTTTCCGCGATTGGTCAGATCAACATTTTCAATTCGCTGTCTCAGCAGGCTTTGAATCAGATCATTGTTCCATTCGGTTTTACCAGCGACCTGTGGCTTTCGTCAACGACGATTTTGCTGGCAATGACAGCCGGAACGATGTTTGCCATCTGGCTCGGTGAGTTGATTTCGGAATATGGCATTCGCGGCCAGGGATTGTCGCTGGTCATTTTCGCGGGAATCGTGGCGCGTATGCCGGCGAACCTGATCACACTGCTGGCTGACCCGACCACGCGTTGGTTCCTGCTTGCCTTCACATTGATTGTAATTACGTTGACCATCTTTGCCATTGTGTATGTCCAGCAGGGACGCCGTAATGTGCCGGTCATGTATCCGGGGCGCCGCATGGGTAACCGTATGTCCATGCCGGTCAAAGGCACGCTGCCTTTGATGGTGAATCTTGCAGGAATGATCCCGTTGATCTTCGCAAGCGCCATTTTGCAGTTCCCGGCCATCATCGCCAGTTACTTCACAAGCTCGACGAATGCAGCGGTCAAGAATATTGCGCTCGGCGTTCAAAGTACACTTGGCGGAACGGGAACGAACAACTGGGTTTACTGGCTGCTCTATTTCCTGATGGTTGTGTCCTTTACATTCTTCTACACATCAGTGCTTTTCGAGCAGCAAAATTATGGAGATAACCTGCGGAAGGTGGGTGCGCAGATTCCGGGCGTCCATACTGGCGAACCGACACAAAAATATCTCAACAAGGTCCAGCAGCGCATCACCCTGCCAGGAGCGTTGTTTCTCGGCGTTGTGGCAGCCATGCCGTTTTTCCTCAGTAAGATCCTTGCGTTGTTCAATGTTGCATCCGCATCTTCATCCGCTGGTTTGTTCCTGGTTTCATCGGCCGGCTTGCTGATCGTAGTCGGCGTGGTACGCGATCTCTTTATGAACATTGATGCGGAGTTGAGACTCCACGGTTATCAGGACTCGCTTTTGGTCCGTTAGAACACACAGGAGAAGACATGGCGACATACATTGTTCTGCTCGGCCCCCCCGGAGTTGGCAAAGGAACGCAGGCAAAGATACTCGCCGAAAAAACAGGACTGGTACATGTCTCTTCTGGTGACCTGTTTCGAGAGAACATTAAGAATCTGACTGAACTGGGAAAGCTTGCCAAATCTTTCATGGATAAAGGCGAGCTGGTCCCGGACGATGTGACGATTGCCATGATCAAAGATCGCCTCGCCCGTCCGGACTGTGAAGCGGGCGCCATTTTAGATGGCTTTCCCCGCACCCCGGCGCAAGCGAACGCGCTGAAGAAGATGCTGGCAAGCATCAACGGCGATGTGAATGTTGTCCCTTTCATTACTGCCGAGCCTGCGACGTTGATCGAACGCGTGAGTGGCCGCTGGACGTGCCGG
Organism: Chloroflexota bacterium; assembly: GCA_021824575.1. GTDB lineage: Bacteria > Chloroflexota > Anaerolineae > Anaerolineales > Villigracilaceae > Fen-1038. Next base: position 11,394 of record JAKAKJ010000044.1, on the reverse strand, counting down.
GCGCAGGGACACATCTATCATCAAAAGTTCAATCCGCCCAAAGTTGCAGGCAAATGTGATATTGACGGCTCCGAACTTTACCAGCGCGATGACGATAAGGCTGAAACGGTGGCGCGTCGAATCAATGTTTATCTCGAACAGACATCACCGTTGGTTGATTATTATCGAACACAAAGGAAATTGGTTGAAATTGACGGCACACAGCCCATTGAGAAAGTCACGGTTGCATTGCTGTCTGCAATCAAGAATTAAATTATGAATTTTGGTCGCCAGATACACATCAAAAGCCCCGAAGAATTGAAGATCATGCGCGATGCGGGGCGCATCAATGCTGAAATTTTAGCGACCGTCAAAAAGTTGATACAACCCGGCGTTTCAACAGCTGACCTCAACGCGGCTGCTGAGGAAGTGTTGCAGAAACACGGTTGTTATTCGCCTTTCAAAGGCTACAGCCAGCCGCCGTATCCGGCCTCGATCTGTACAAGTGTCAACGAGGAACTGGTGCATGGCATCCCAAGCAAGAAGCGCATTTTGCGCGAGGGCGACATCATCTCTGTGGATTGCGGGACGGTGTTTCATGGCTTCGTAGCGGACTCGGCCATCACAGCCGGGGTGGGAGAAATCTCCGAAGAGGCGAAGCGCCTGATGGAAGTCACGCAGGGCGCGTTGCAGGCGGCCATCGAAAAGATGCGCGTCGGCAATCGCACCGGTGACATTTCGGCGGCGATCCAGAATTATGTCGAAAGCCGCGGGCTGCACGTTACGCGTGAATACACAAGCCACGGCGTTGGACGACAGATGCACGAAGGCCCAATGGTTCCGCTTTTCGGGACAGCGGGAACTGGAATGCCTCTTCGTCCGGGAATGACCATCGCAATCGAACCGATGGTTTTGGTTGGGACGCACGAAACCCGCGTCCTGCGCGACCAGTGGACAGTGATCTCGGCAGACAAGTCGTTGACGGCACACTTCGAGCATTCAGTGGCCGTTACCGAAGGAGATCCCCTCATCCTGACTGTCCCATGATTTGTCTGATGGAAACTGTTTTGACTGGACGTAATACTCAACAACTTGTATAATCATGACTTTGGCTGTTGGCGGGTTTCTTCTCTGCCGCTGACGAAATAAGTAAGGAGTTATATCATCATGAAAGTTTCACCCTCTGTACGAAAGCGATGCGCCAAGTGCCGTATTGTGCGGCGCAAAGGCCATGTGTACGTTATCTGTGAAAATCCTAAACATAAGCAGCGACAAGGCTAGTAACTATGGCGAGAATTGAAGGTGTTGACCTGCCCCGCAATAAGCGGACTGAAGTGGGCCTGACGTATCTTTTTGGCATCGGCCCGACACGGGCGCGCGAAATTTTGGCCGCTACGAAAGTCAGCCCTGATACCCGTATCAAGGATTTGACGGAAGGCGAAGTCACGGCGATCCGCGAGTTCATTTCGAAGAACTATAAAGTGGAAGGCGATCTGCGGCGCGAGCAACAGATGAACATCAAGCGCCTGATCGAAATCGGTTCGTATCGCGGCCTTCGTCATCGCAAGAACCTGCCTGTCCGTGGACAGCGCACTCGAACAAATTCCCGCACCCGCAAAGGCAGCAAGAAAACGGTTGCCGGACGCGGACGCCGCCGCGGCGCAAAGAAGTAATTCAGGAGTTGATATTCTATGGCTCAAAGTGTACGTTCAACGCGTCGCGCATCGGGCGGCGCAAAAAAGGGCAAGCGCAATCTGTCCTCCGGGCAGGTGCATATCTTTGCGTCCTTCAATAATACGATTGTGACTGTCACGGACTCCGAAGGCAACACAGTCGCCTGGGGCTCTGCCGGTTCAGCTGGATTCAAAGGCTCGCGCAAAAGTACGCCGTTTGCGGCCCGCCTTGCCGCGGAACAGGCCATCAAAGCCGCTCAGCAATTGGGCATCCAGGAAGTTGACCTGTTCGTCAAAGGCCCCGGTCCCGGGCGCGAGAATGCAATCCGCGCCGTACAATCCATGGGATTGAAAGTCCGTTCGATGTCCGATGTGACGCCGATCCCGCATAATGGCTGCCGGCCTCCCAAGAAGCGCCGCGTGTAATTAGTGAGGTATTGGTAATATGGCAAAAACACTTAGTCCGGTTTGCAAACTTTGCCGGAGAGAAGGCGAAAAACTATATTTGAAGGGTGAGCGTTGCTTCACCTCGAAATGCGCATTCGAAAAGCGCAGCTTTGCCCCCGGCCAGCATGGCAAGACGGGGAGCCGCGGTGGCAACGCATCTCGCACTGGTCAATCAGATTTTTCCCGTCAGCTGCGCGCCAAACAAAAGGCGCGGCGCATCTACGGCGTTCTTGAGCGGCAGTTCCGCCGCTATTACGAGACCGCTATCGCTCGACGCGGGTTGACTGGTTTGAATCTTCTTCAGATTCTCGAATCTCGTCTGGATAACGTTGTCTTTCGCCTGGGATTTGCGTCCAGCCGTTCGCAGGCGCGGATGCTGGTGACGCACGGTCATTTTACAGTCAATGGCCGCCGCACAGACGTTCCTTCGATGTTGTTGAAGGAAGGCGATGAAATCGCGATTCGCGATGGTTCCAGCAAGCTGACCTATTTCAAGGATTTGTCGGCCGTTGCTGAGAAGCGCGCATCACCGGCCTGGCTGTCCCGTGATCTCAAGAAAATGGCAGGCGCGGTTTCGCGCATGCCGGAACGCGCCGAAATCGAAGGCGCTTTGAATGAGCAACTCATTGTTGAATATTACTCGCGCCGTTAGTTCTTGGGCTGTGTGCGGACAGGGCAAAAATTTCTGCCCGTACGCATCCTTTCTGCAAAGGGAGAGGTGAACCGTGACAGGTATCACGAACATGGTTATGCCAAAGATCGAGCGCGAAGCGGAAGCTCGAAACTACGGCAAATTCATCATCAGCCCGCTGGAACGCGGTTATGGTGTAACGCTTGGAAACGCACTGCGCCGGGTCCTGCTTTCATCACTGGATGGCGCGGCGATTACTTCGATGCGCGTCGGCGATGTGTTGCATGAATTCAGCGACATCCCCGGCGTACGCGAAGATGTGATCCAGGTGACGCTGCAAATCAAACAGATCCGCTTGAAATTGGATGGCGTGGACAGCACGCGTATGCACCTTGAGGTGCGCGGCGAAGGTACAGTGACCGCCGCGGATATTGTCACGCCCGCTGAAGTTGAGATTGTCAATCCCGATCTTTATCTGTTCACGGTGGACAATCCCAAGACGAAACTCGATATCGAATTCACGGTCGAGCGTGGACGCGGTTATTCCCCGGCCAACGAACGAAGCGGGCACATGCCGATTGGCGAGCTTCCCGTGGATGCGATCTACAGCCCGGTCAAGCGCGTCAACTGGGAAGTGACCTCGGCCCGCGTGGGTCAGAGCACGAACTACGATAAACTGAATCTTGAAATCTGGACGGATGGCACAGTCTCGCCGGAACGCGCCCTCAGCACATCTGCAAAGATGATCATTGATCATTTGCGCCTGATTGCCGGTATCAACGAAGAAATGTTGACAGTCGTCACGGAGCGCGAAGTAGGTGGAAGCCGGTTGTCCAGCGAATTGGCGGAAACGCCTGTGGAAGCCCTTGATCTTTCGGTTCGCGTTTTCAACTCATTGAAGCGCACCGGCATCACAACCGTTGGCGATGTCCTCGAATTGCTCGATAAAGGCGAGTCGGCAGTGATGTCCATCCGCAACTTCGGCGAAAAGAGTCTCGACGAGCTTCGCCAGAAGATGCATGAAAAGGGCTTTCTCAAAGATGAACAATCCTCGGAGTAATTAAGAGATGCGACACAGTGTAGCAGGTTATAAACTGGACCGAACCAGCGGCGCGCGGATTGCTCTGCGCCGGAATTTGATGAAGCAATTCTTCGAACATGAGCGCATACGCACCACCAGAGCCAAAGCGGCGGCGATCCGCGGCGAAGCGGAACACATCATCACGATTGCGCGTAACAGCGCAAATGGAAGCGATGCTGAAAAAGTCGCCGCGCGTCGTTTGGTGGCATCCAAGCTGGGCGACAACAGAGTCATCAAACATATTTTCGATGACATCGCGCCGCGCTTTGCCAATCGCAATGGTGGTTATACGCGTGTGATGAAACTCGGCCCGCGCCTCGGCGATTCGGCGGAGATGGTGATTTTGGAATTGGTCGAAGAGTAAGATGTAAATGTCATTCTGAGCGAAGCAAAGAATCTCCGCTTTGATGAGACTCTTCAGTCGCAAGGAACGCTCTCTCAGAGTGACAAGTTCATGGCACGTTACAAACTCATCCTTGCTTACGACGGCACTGACTTTGAAGGAAGCCAGCGGCAGACGCGGTGGTCGGGTAGTGGCGCCTCGCACCACATATCGAGACCACGTACGGTGCAGGGCGAACTCGAATCTGCATTGCGTGAATTGGGCTGGTCCGGTCGCTCTGTGACGTTGGCCGGGCGCACCGATAGCGGCGTTCACGCGTCGGGACAGGTGGCCGCCTTCGACTTCGAATGGCCGCACAGCCTCGAGAAATTGCGCGACGCATTGAACGCCAATCTCCCCGTTGATATGGCGGTTCGAAGCGTCGAGCTCGCGGATGCAAAATTCAACCCGCGCTTCGATGCGACCTCGCGGCTTTATCAGTACAGCCTGTTTTGCCAGAATGTTCGCGACCCGTTACGCGAGAAACTGGCTTGGCGTGTGTGGCCCGCGATTGATGAAAGCTTGCTGGTCGAAACGGCTCAGATTTTCTTGGGCCGACACGATTTCGCCGCATTTGGTTCAGCGCCGCGCAAAGAAAGCAGTACGGTTCGAACGGTATCGCTTTCAGCGTGGAGAAAAATCGAAGGTGAGTGGCAGTATGAAGTCCGGGCTGATGCGTTTTTATATCGCATGGTGCGACGACTGGTCTACGTTCAAGTCGCTGTCGCGCAAGGAAGATGTTCAAAAGAAGTTGTGGACAAGGCTTTAGAGAAGCCACAGTTCAAAAATCAAATCCCCGCGGGATTGGCGCCCGCACATGGATTGACTCTTGTTGAAGTAACTTATTGAGATTGTCATTGCGAGGAGCGAAAGCGACGAAGCAATCTCCTCGCAAAATCCAAGATTGCCACGTGACGCCAAGGCGTCACTCGCAATGACATAAAACGGAGATTGAAAGTGTACAAGTCGTACTATCCGAAAGCAAGCGAAATCGAACGCAAATGGTATGTGGCGGATGCCAATGGACAGAACCTTGGCCGCTTTGCGGCGAATGTTGCCCGCGTGTTATTGGGCAAACACAAGCCAACGTTTACGCCCGGCGTGGAAATGGGTGATTACGTTGTGGTTGTGAATGCCGAGCGCGTAACCGCCACTGGAACTCGCACACATCCAAAGCTCGATACGAAAATGTATCATCGCGTGTCGGGTTATCCCGGTGGGATCAAGAGTGTGACCATGCGGACTCAACTGCGCGAACACCCAGATCGCGTTTTGCGCGCAGCGATATGGGGCATGTTGCCTCATAACAAAATGGGACGCTCTGTGATGAAGCGCCTAAAGATTTATGCCGGGCCCGAGCATCCGCATAAGTTGCAAAACCCTGAGCCGCTTGTGGTTTCGTAGTCGGAACTGCTGAAGTAGAAAGGAAAAAGTATTCATGGCTGTTCAATATTATGAAGGTGTTGGCCGTCGCAAGGAAAGCACCGCGCGCGTCCGTTTGATGAGCGGCAGTGGCAAGTTCGTCGTCAACGAGAAAGAAGCCCCGGCTTATTTCACTCGCACCGACGATCTGGCGAACATCCTGTTGGCGTTCAAAGCCTGCGGTCAGGAACCGAATCGTTACGATGTTACGGTTACAGTGATCGGCGGTGGCGTAACCGGCCAGACCGACGCGGTCAAGCTTGGCTTGGCGCGCGCGCTGGTCAAGATCAATGCCGATTGGACTTCGTCCCTTCGCAAATACGGTCTGTTGACCCGCGATGCCCGCATCAAGGAACGCAAGAAGCCGGGTCTCAAACGCGCCCGCAAGGCTCCGACTTACACCAAGCGTTAATTTTTCAAAGCGCAAAGCATAAAACGTAAAACGCACCCGGCGCAACGCGCTTTGCGTTTTACGTTTTGTATTTAACGAGGTTTCTATGCCTGGAATTACTCTGCTCGGTCTTGGCCCCGGTGATCCAAATCAATTGACGCGCGATGCGTGGGATGTGCTTTCGTCGGCTGATGAAGTTTATCTTCGCACACGCGAGCATCCTACCGTCCGCGGTCTTCCGTCCTCCGTCAAGATTCATTCTTTTGATGACTTATATCAAAACGGAAATACATTTGACGAAGTTTATGCGGCTATCACGAAAAAAATTTTGGAATCGGGTCGGCGTGAGCAAGGCGTGATTTACGCTGTACCGGGACATCCCTTTGTGGCCGAATCGACTTGTCCTGCGATTGCCCGCCTAGCGCGGGACGAAGGGCTGGCTCTGCGAATCGTGGAAGGTTTATCTTTCCTCGAACCGACTTTCTCCGCCCTCGGCCTTGGCCCGTATCCGCGCCTGACCCTATTCGACGCGATGATCCTCGGCGCGGCGCATGTTCCAGCTTTTGCCCCCGACGCGCCTGTTTTGATTGCACAAATTTATTCGCGCCTGATTGCATCCGAAGTCAAATCCACGTTGACAGCGATTTATCCAGATAAACATCCGGTGAAATTAATCCACGCGGCGGGGACAAAGGATCAAATCATTGAAGAGATTGCTTTGTATGAAATTGATCGCAGTCCGCATATCGGATTGTTAACTTCGCTTTATGTCCCGCCTTTGGGTGAGGGAACATCCTTTGAATCGTTCCAGGAAATTGTTGCTCATCTTCGTGCGCCCGATGGCTGTCCGTGGGACAAGGAACAAACGCATGAGTCGCTCCGCAAACATTTGCTGGAAGAATCTTACGAAGCCATCGCCGCGATGGATTCGGGCGACTTCGCCGCGATGTGCGAAGAATTTGGCGATTTGCTTTTACAGATCGTATTGAATTCGCAGATCGCAAATGAAGAGGGTGAGTTTACAGCCAACGATGTTGTGAAGGGAATCTATGACAAGATCATTCGGCGTCATCCGCATGTGTTTGGCGATGTCAAAGTGGATGGCGTCAGCGGCGTTTTACAAAACTGGGAAAAGTTGAAGGAAAAAGAAAGAGGGGAAAAGAAAGAGGGAAAGGGCATATTGGATGGCGTGCCGCTGGCACTGCCTGCGTTGAACCAGGCGCAGGAATATCAGGACCGCGCTGCGCGCGTCGGCTTTGACTGGCCGGAGATCGAAGGCGTGCTGGATAAGATTGGCGAGGAGATTCAGGAAGTCAAAGATTCGACCAATCAGGAAGAGCTTGCTGAGGAACTAGGTGATCTATTCTTTGTCCTGGTGAATCTCGCGCGTTGGAAGAAAGTGGATGCCGAGTCCGCGTTGCGCGGGACGAATATGAAATTCAAGAAACGCTTTGGTTATATTGAATCGAACGCAAAAAAGCAGGGGCGCAATCTTTCAGATATGAAGTTGGAAGAGATGGACGCGCTTTGGAATGAGGCGAAGAAGCTGTCGTAATTCGTATTTCCAATCCAGCTTGGTTTGGTTCATAGGCTAAACATGTTTGCTAAGGGCGGATTGTCGGTCCCAATATCGTGGCATAAATGACTATTACGATGAGTCCTAGAGCAATCCATCCCCAACTCCGCTGGATGGTCAACCCAGACTCTATTTGTTTTTTGCGGTCCAGCCATTCCATCATCCATAGCAACCCAGATGTTCCGCCCAAACTTGATGCCGCGGCTGATGTAGCTACAATAATCAATCCATGCGGATTGAGCAAGCCAATCGCGACGTAAAGCACTGCGCCCGTAAAGTAAGATATCCAAGCGATTCGGAGACCATTGCGAATTCGGGTCCGGCCCTCTCCGCCGATATGCTGATCTATTCTACGAACAGCGAAGCGGACCACCAAGAGATAACCTACGATGCCAACTATGCTCAAAGCAATTCGCCAGAGCCATTCTGGAGTTGCCTGGTAGAATACGCCGTCCGAGGCGGTTCCAAAATCGCCAATCCCAGAAACTCCAGAGAATAATAAGTAGCCAGTGGAGCCCATCAGTCCGAGGCTGCCGAGGAGCCATACGAAATAATAGGCGGTATGTGCGCGTGATGGGATGCGGGGCAGGATGATAAGGAAGCTCACAATTCCGGTCATTAAGCTAATGAAGGGACCCGCTAATGCGACCAAACGAACGTTTAAACTGCTCATGCCGGTGTAATTGCAATTAACGTAGAATGCGCCCATTTCCGCAGGGCGGCCGCCGAGCAAGATGCACGCCGTAGTATGTCCAAGGTGCTCATGTAAGGCCACGGCAATGACATATGCCAGGGCTGAGATGGCGATGAGAGTTGGTAAATCCGGAAATAACCGAGGTTTTTCAGGTAGAGATGGGGATTGAGACATAAGATGTATCCTCGCTTTCATAATAAAACGATAAAACGGCGTGACACTGAGTTTACTGCAAAAACATCTCGCGCGCTGGGAGAAAGTGGATTCTGAATCTGCGTAGCGTGGGACGAGCATGAAATTCAAAAAACGCTTTGGTTATATCGAATCGAAGGCAAAGAAGCAGGGACGCAATCTTTCCGATATGAAATTGGAAGAGATGGATGCGTTATGGAACGAAGCAAAGGAAAAGGAATAAGAATCTGTAATTCAGTAATGTCTTGCATCGAGGTTAAATGTTGATGGGCTGGCGATAAGACCAGCCCATCTTAGAAAGCGGCATCAAACACTTCTTGCGAAGCTACCTGCCGCCGATCGCCATAACATCAAAATAAAAGAGATTTACTCCTGACTGCTGACGAAGGCGAGGGTGAGGTGATTGCCCACCCTCGTCCAACAGGCTCTATCCCACGCGGGATTTCTGTCCAAGCGCTGTCCTACCGCGGGGCCATGATGGGAGAGTTATGGCCTACCGCCACCTCCGCCACCGCCGACAACCAGCACATCCACGTAGGTGAGGTTGTTTGTTGCATCCACTACCGGGGTTGCTGCAACACCTTCACCCGCTGGCGGTGTGCCAGTTGAGAAATCAGCATAGTTACCGATTTGGGCTAGCGCCAGGTTCACACCCGATCCGGCGGGAACATAGAAGGTGATGCGGTAGTAACCGGGCTGAGTTGGTTTCCACCCGCCCTCTGAAGCGCCAAAGACATACTTGCCGCCCACGTTGAGTTCAGGCGCAAAGCTTACTGAAACAATATTGCCGGAATCCCATTGGGTTCCGAGCCATGCCATAGTTTCCGGTACGCTCGTTCCCAAATATTGGATCACCAGTTTCGGGCTGGCGGAAATGACTGTAGCAAAATTGTTTAGGTACGTGGTGGTGTTCGTTCCCTGAAGCTCGTTGGAACTGCTGGGGTATTCGAGCACCGCCATGGTGTAGGCTGTCATGGGAGTATCCAGTTGTTTGTAGAGGGTTACCTCCAACCGGAAGGGCCGCCTGATTTTTGGATTGACCGACTCGACATTGTCGCCCCAGTCAATGTAGGAGACATCCGCGGCTGATTGAATGGCGAACTCTGCCTGCCAGAGATTTCCTTCCGTCTTTTGTGGGTACCACGGACCTGTCGTGAGCAGGGCATCAATCTCAGCCTGAGTCAAACCAGGATAATCTCCGGTGTAAGGCGCAGTGAAGGTAGGAGTTGTTAAGGATGCAATGGCAAACCCATCCACAGCGATGGCTGGGAAAGAAAGATTATTGCCCACTGTCTCTTCCCCGCCCCCGCCTCCGCCACCACCTCCGCCCCCGCCACCTCCGCCGGGGCCCTTGGCGGCAACTGCAGTGGGCGTGAAGGCCAGAACCAACGCGAGCAGGATCATAACGGTTAGTAACCGTCGTGTATTCATACTGCCTCCATTTTTTGATCATGAAGAAGATTTTGACGAGCCGCGCATATGTAGATTATCTTGCAATAGCCTCCTTCCGGCCCCAAAAGAAAACAAAGAAACCGACCAACGCGGCCGGTTTCGCTTTAGCTCATCGAGAGAAAATGCCTTTTGGCAACAGCGACCAAATTCTTTCTCTCGAATCAACGCTCCACGTTACAAATCAGGCTGCGAAGGAGTCCGATGGAGTAGTAGTGGAGTGTAATCTTCACTTGTCTTTCTGTAATTTATTGTAGCATAGTCTAGCAGCGGATTCAATAGGCTCCGGGGTTTGTTCATATTGTTTTATTGATCGCAGGTAAACCTTTGCAGCGCTGCTTGGAGCAGAGTCTTGGCGAGATCAGGCTGGGTTGTGTAGGCTTTCCATGCAAACGCGCGCCCGCTGCAAGTCCAGGCTGCTGCGCCGCCATAAGGCAATGTAGAAACTGCGCTGGCTGTCGGCGTGATCGGGATATAAAATGCTTTTATGTTTCCAACTGATATTTGTTCCACGCTTCCGTTGCGCGTGTCCGCGCCGTATTGTAAGATCGTGTCAATCATGAATTGTGGATCGGTCACGCCCGGCGCATTTTGCCAGACGACTTGAATGAAGAGACTTGCGTTATAGGCAGCAAGCAATCCCTGCGACATTGTGCTTGGCGCGGCGGGATTGTGTTGCGCGCTGACATCGAAGAATGCCATATCGTTTGGATGACCGATACAGAATTGATATTCGCAGAAAATTCCAGAAAGGCTGACTGGCGTAGGCGTCGGCGCGAAAGTTGGAAATGGATATGGCGTATACGTTGGAACCGCTGCGATTGTTTCTTCGACCGCGATGCGGATTTGATCGTTCGTGCTGATTGTCGGCGTTTTGGGACCGCATCCGGTCAGGGCAAGAAGCGAAGCGAGAATCAAGACGATAAAGTTTTTCATGGGCAGGCCTTTTCAATGGACGGCGCAAGCATCTCTGCAAGCTGATGTTCGCCGTCGGGAATCAAATGCAATGGCGTGTCGGTATAAAAGCTGGGCGGGAACACATTCCAAAGATCGAGATAGTTCCAATTATTTTGCGCGGCATCCTGCGTCACATATTGGCGATATTGATCGTAAACCCAGCGCGGATAATAATCATTATAGCGGACGTCGCTATTTTTGACGTTGCTCAAAACCAGCATCGGCTCGTTGACCAGCAGGACTGGCGTGTTTCCCGCAAGCGTATAAAAATCCTTGACTTGATCGAGCGAGACTTGCGACTGGTTCAAAGTCGGCGGTCTTATTCCCTCGAAGGTTATGTCGCTGCTTAATTCTTTTGGCAAAACTTCAGGCGGACCGGGAATTTGGTCGAGGCCGGTTGAAAGATTGATCACGCTGTAAAGCTGGTAGCGGAGCACACGAAACAACGCGCGATTCTGATCGTAAAATTTATCCGTCAGAGTGGGAGGCTGATAACCTTTTGGCAGGAAATCGAATCGCT
>JAKAKJ010000089.1 GCA_021824575.1 Chloroflexota bacterium | reverse complement strand
TTGGTATCTCAAGAAGCGGCCTACTTTTTCGGATGCCCTCAGCACCGTGAAGCAAAATCTTTACTCCTATCTTTATTTTCAAACATCACCTGTTCGCCATGAAGTTCGAAAACCACTCCCATTTCATCCCCATTACCGTTATTCACGAGCCACTCGTGCCTTCTTTCAAGTATCATATGGATAAAGTCTAGCTTAGAAGTAGTAATAAAAAACCAAGAGACTCTTCTATAATCTCTTGGTTACTATGAGTAGATTATATTCACTTATTAGAGAGCTAAACCCTATGACTAAAGATTTATTGGTCTACGACCGAATCGCGGCAAGTTTCTTTTTACGCAAATCTTTGATGAAGAATGGCAAGTAAAGCAAAAGGATTGTCACAACACCAATCAATTCCAGATAGATAAGGTAATACGGCCACGGCGGCAATAAATCCATGATGCTGGCGGTGGCTGGCTTGGCGTTGATGAAAAGGTAATCGCTTCCGATGGCAAGGTTGACGAAGTAAATGATCCCCATATACACGTTGCCCCAAAACGCAACGCGCAGCATGGATTTCCATGTGGGGCGGAAGCCTTCCACGACCGTCATATAAATTGCGGAGGTGACGAGCAGTCCATGCGACGTGAAGGTTTGGAAATATCGAAAATGCGGGAAGCCATAAATGCCAAGGTCGGGCGTGATCAAATATTGCATCGCGCCGCCGATCCCCAAAAAATAGGCGAATTCATAAATCGTATAGTTCTTGAAAATCAGCATGAAGCCGGAGAGCCAGATCAAAATGCTGCACAGATTCAGCGGCAGCAGGTTTTGGATGTTCCATTGTCCGGTGGCAATGTTCCAAATGTGCCACAACGTTTCTGCCGTCCATAATGTGATGGCAAGCGTCCATCGGATGGTGCGCTTTGTGTCGTCACCGGCGTTTTTGAACTGGATCAGAATGATATTGAGCACGACAAGAAAAGCCAGCGCGGCGATGTGCGCGACGCCGAACAATTGAAAAGCTGGACCGGTGTAGTTGGTGCCTGCAAAGAATTGACTCATGATTTGTTTTCTTTCTTCACCACCAAGGCACAAAGACACTAAAGAGAAATTTCGTGGTTTGGTGTCTCTGTAACTTTGTGGTGCGACTTTGGATACTATCTGATGATATAAAACCCGCGCCGATGGATTTCGACGCGGGTTTGTAGCAATCATGTCACACCTGCACTTGCAGCGCAGGTGCAAGTGTTGCGAGTGGCGCTTTGCGCCACGTGGCAATCTCCTATTTGCGGGTTAGTTGAGATATCATCCCCTTGTGGGATTGCCACACTGAAAGAACACAGTGCAGGCACTCGGTCTCGATACGCAAAAGCGTTACTCGACCTTCGCTCGCAATGACGCCTGCTATTAAATCCACTTTAGGATTCCGACAAAGACGATCAGCGCGAGAATGTCAACCGCCCAAAGCACACCGACCGTCTGAAGCTTTTGTTTCATGTTCGGCATATCGTAAACCCAGAAGGCCATGATGAAGAAAGTCAAATAGCCGAAGAGGAAAATCAACCACGGCGCGCCGCGATTCCACCAGGGATAATCCCATGTCAGCGCGTGAGCTGAGTTCAAGAGATATTCCACGAAGACGCTGAATGCCGCGCCGCCAATTGCAACCGCCCAGCGATTCGGAATACCGAGAATCTTGTCTTCCTTCTTCGGCAAGAGCATCTTCGTCCAAATGATTCCTGCGACGGCGAACATGAATGCGGTTTCGATGTTCAAGCCGACCAAAATCAAATAAGCGGTCGGACCGGGTTCGCCCCAAATTGGTGCGTAGCCGCCGAAATGTAAAACCAGCCCGTTGACGATCTCGTTGAACCAGTCCATGCCCCAGAAGGCGAGGCCAGCGAGAATTAGATTCCAGTTGCGTTTTTCGGCTTCGACGGTGTAGACGTAGAAGACAAAGGCCAGCAATGGAATCACGTACCATTGGAAGTGACTGCCATCCCTCAAAATGGACAGCGCCTGCGCGGCAGAGCTTGACATAAGCATCCTCCTTTTACTGGATGCTTATAGTATAGACTAAATTCAGTCCTTTTAATAACAGTAGGTCACGCTTTAAGCGTGACCTACCTTTTGTGGAGATTAATTTGCTGATGCTTGATCCGCGGCGCGCAAACGATTGAGAACGTAAATTGTCGCAGAGAATAATGCAATCGCATTGCCTTGATGAATGAGCGCAATCGCAATTTGAACGTGCGAAATGATCACAAGGATTCCCAGTGTGATTTGAACTAAAACCAAAGCGATCACGATATTGATTCCGGTCATAACCTCGTGCGGGAATTTCTGACTAAGCGTTTGGTTGGTTTGGCGGATCGACCAATAAATCAGCACCGCAACGATCAAACCAACGAAGGCAAACCAGCGGTGAATGAACACAACCGTGAGCGGCGCATCAATGAGATTGAGCGCGGCGGGTTGAAGCTGGCTTAGCAGCCCGCTCGGGATCAGCTGGCCTAGCATTAGCGGCCATGTATCTGAAATATAACCGGCTTTGAGTCCAGCCGTGAAACTTCCATAAACGATTTGAATCAAAAGAACGACCAAACCGCCCAGAACAATTTTGCTGGCAAACGACCATTTGACTTTTTTGCTGTAATCGGGAAAGCCATACAGGTGGCCGAGCGCTGTCCATAACGAGATGCCGACCAACGTCAGAGCCATGAACAGATGGCTTGCCAAAAGATAATGACTGACTGCCGGCTGATCCACGAGTCCCGATGCGACCATGATCCAGCCGAGAATCGCCTGCGCCAAAAATAGAATCCCCATCACTACATAGAGTCCAATTTCTTTCCACGGGATCGTCTTTTTGAATGCAAAAACAAAAAACGGGATGGCGAATATAAATCCGGCGATGCGCGCGATGAAACGATGGAACCACTCGATCATGAAAATTTCCTTGTATTGATCGAGTGTCATGTTGTAATTAACTTTTTGGAATTCGGGCGTGAGTTGGTAGCGCGCGAATTCTGTTTGCCAGGCTTGCTGATTGAGTGGGGGAACAGCTCCCATCACAGGATTCCATTCCGCGATGGACAGGCCGGAACGCGTCAGGCGGACGAAGCCACCGAAGATGACAAGAAACACTGCGACTGATCCGAACGTGAATATCCAGATCATCACAGCGCGGTTTTGGGTCTTTGGCATTTTCTCTCCAGTCAATGAGTTGGAGAGATTATAGCATCGTGCAAATGGAATATCATGCTTTTGCGCCCCATAATTAATCGAATCATCCGGTCTGTCTTGACCGGATGATTCGATTCCTTGCGCTTGCATGTGACGCCTATTACCTGCAAAAGGCTTGATTCAGTTTGATGCTTTCGGTCAAGTCAACCACTTCGCCGGGAGCCAGTGTGCGCGTGGTTTCAAGGGTGATCATATCGCCGTCGTGACCTACACCTTCGTAGTGGCCGGTCAAACCTGCGCGGTTCAAGATTTCGCCGCCGTTGGCCTGGAACGCTGACGGAACTTCGCTCTCATGGAATATGGCGTTATACGGGCATTCGGGAATGCACGCGCCGCAATCAATGCATGTCGAAGGATCAATATAGTAGTTGGGCCATTGTTCAACCGGCGAACCTTCTTTAATGCACTCCACCGGACATACAGCCGAGCAGGCATTATCCCGCAGGCACAAGCTGGTAATTACATGTGTCATTTTTAAAACCTCCGATTATCAACTGGCATGTTATCAACTGGCATGCAATGCCAATATTGATTATCCAGTCGCTTCCGCCAAGGGAAAGTTACGGGAAATGAGCCTGCTTTCACAATAACGAAAGAACCCGGTGTTTTATTGCGTCTATTTTTTTGCGGCAAATTTTCTGCTGACACGGGTTACTTTATGTGTATGTAATTTCCTTATATTAGATTCATCTTTGCCTTAGAAAAAGGCGCTAAAGTAAATTGTTGGATATCTATCTTTGTTTAATTTACCGGTGAAAAGATGAATGAATCCCCTGTGTCGCGCTGGGACTCATGGCGAAACCGCGTGAAAAAGATTCGGGCGATGGTAAAGACCGTGACTCCATTCGCCGCGGGAGTTTTGGCGGCCCTTGCCGCGATTCTGCTCTACAATGTTTTATTTCCTGGTCCGCGCCCGTTGACCGCGCAGGATGTCAACAACACGGTGAATCAGGTTCTCGCATCGGCGACGCCGCCGCCCGCGTTTTCGGAACGCGTCTATCAAATTATTCAACCCTCTCTCATTTTGATTCAGACACAATCTACTGGAGCCGACGGTCAGACCGATCATGGACTTGGAAGTGGAGTCATCGTGGACGACGCGGGCGATATTCTGACGAGTCTGCATGTTGTAGCAGGCGCGGATAAAGTCGAGGTGACGTTTGCAGATGGCACACAATCGAGCGCGCAGGTGACGGTCAAACAGCCGCAGAATGATATCGCCGTTTTGCGCGCAGACCAGCCTCCGGCGCAGTTTGTCCCGGCTGTGCTTGGGAATCCGAATGCGATGCGCGTCGGCGATGAAGTTTATGCAGTGGGGAATCCGTTTGGTTTATACGGCTCGATCAGTTCAGGCGTGATCTCTGCTTTCGACCGCAGTTTCCAGCCAACCGGCAGCGACATCAAACTTCAAGGTTTGATCCAAATAGATGCCGCGGTGAATCCCGGCAATTCAGGCGGACCGCTTCTCAATCGCGATGGTCAAGTAATTGGCATTGTGACCGGATTGGTCAATCCAACCGATCAGGATGTTTTCATTGGAATCGGCTTTGCCATGCCAATCACAGCCGCGGGCGGCGCGGCCGGCCTGCCGCCAGATTAGTTGTTTCCAAACGAATTTATTCGGTAAAATGAATCAGGAGAGAGCCATGGATCAACAAACGAATCCCGATAACAAGAAGCCAATGGAACGCGTGTTGTATGAAGTCAAGAAAATCATCGTTGGACAGGATCACCTGCTTGAGCGAATGGTTGTCGCTCTTCTGGCGCGCGGACATATTCTGGTTGAAGGCGTGCCGGGACTTGCCAAAACGATGGCGATCAAAACACTGGCGGAGGTAATTGGCGGCGAGTTCAAACGCATCCAGTTCACGCCCGATCTGGTTCCCGCGGACTTGATTGGCACGCGCATCTACAATCAAAAGACGGGCGAGTTCAACACATCGCTTGGCCCGGTCTTCACCAATTTATTGCTTGCGGATGAAATCAACCGCGCACCCGCCAAAGTGCAAAGCGCATTGCTCGAAGTGATGCAGGAGCATCAAGTCACGATTGGGCGCGAAACGTTCAAAGTTCCGAATCCGTTTCTTGTGCTCGCGACGCAAAATCCAATCGAAACCGAAGGGACATACGCCTTACCAGAAGCACAGGTGGATCGCTTCATGCTCAAAGTCCTTGTCGGCTATCCGGATAAAACGGAAGAGTTTGTCATCGTCGAACGAATGACCAGCGCGTTGCAAGCTGTACAAAAAGTTTTGACCACGGAGCAATTGCTCAAATTGCAAATGACTGCTGACAAAGTTTTTGTTGACCCTGCGCTCATCGAATATGCTGTTCAGCTTGTGACCGCGACGCGCACCCCGCAGGATTTTGGTTTGAAGGATTTGCAGCGTTACATTTTGTTTGGTGCCAGTCCGCGCGCTTCGATCAATTTAATCCTTACCGGGCGCGCGCTGGCGTTTGTGCGCGGACGCAATTACGCGCTGCCTCAGGATGTCCTTGATATGGCATTGGATGTAATGCGTCATCGTCTCGTGCTTTCGTATGAAGCGCTGTCCGATAACGTGACCAGCGACGATATTTTGAAAAAGATTTTCGACCGCATCCCGATTCCAGTGGTGCCTTTGCATGAGCACACCGACATCCGCAGCAACGCCTGAGCGAATCTTACAGCGCCTCGACTGGCAAGTGATTCGCCGCCTTGATGGTCTGCTGCAAGGCGACTATCGCACGCTGTTTTACGGTTATGGCGTGGATTTTGCCGATTTGCGTGAATATCAACCTGAAGATGATGTTCGCTACATTGATTGGAACGTCACCGCGCGCATGAACACGCCGTATGTCCGGCAATATGTCGAAGACCGCGAAATCACCGCGTGGTTCCTGCTCGATCTTAGTCCGTCCGTTGACTTTGGAACCGTGAATAGTTTGAAGCGTACAGTGCTGATTGACTTTGTTGCGACGCTGGCGCGACTGTTGACTCGTCACGGAAACCGCGTCGGCGCGATGTTTTATGACAGCCAGCTCGAGCGGACGATTCCAGCACGCGGCGGGCGGGACCAGGTGCTGATTCTGATTAACCAACTGATCAAGCAACCGCAATTGCAGCGCGCTCCATTAACCAATCTGACGCCTTTGCTTGAAGCCGGGTTGAATGCGATCAAAAGACGTTCGTTGGTCTTCGTCATTTCTGATTTCATTAGTGAGTCTGGCTGGGACAAGCCATTGCGATTAATGAACCAGCGCCATGAAGTTCTCGCGGTTCGGCTATCTGATCCGCGCGAAATCGAATTGCCCGATATTGGCCCGATCCTCATGGAAGATGCGGAAACGGGCGAGCAACTTTATGTGGATACGCACGACAAAAGATTCCGCCAGCGATTTGCGGAAGCAGGCAAACAGCGCGAAGCAAATTTGAACCAAGCGTTCAAACGCGCGGGCGTGGACGTATTGCCGCTTTCCACACAGGATGATTTAGTGCGTGCCATTGTCCGCTTTGCCGCGTTACGGAAACAGCGCCGGAAGTAATTATGACGTTTATCTGGCCTTCCATGCTTTGGCTGTTGCTGCTGATTCCACTGGGCGTTTTCACATATCTTCAGATTCAAAAGCGGCGAAAGAAACTGATCGAAAAATTCAGCGGCCTCGGATTAACACAACACATCGAACCGCGCCGGCATGTGCCGCCCGCAATCTTTTTGTTTTCGCTTGCGATATTGATTTTTTCACTGGCGCGCCCGCAGGCGGTTGTCAGCTTGCCGAAGCAGGAAGGCACGATCATTCTTGCGTTTGATGTTTCCGGCAGCATGGCCGCGGACGATCTCAAGCCGACGCGGTTGGCGGCAGCCAAAGTTGCCGCGGAGGATTTTATTAAACGGCAGCCGCCTTACGTCCAGATTGGAGTCGTGGCGTTCAGCGACGGCGGATTTTCAGTCCAGCTTCCAACAAATGATCAAGGCGCGATCCTCGCCGCCATCAATCGCCTGACGCCCCAACGCGGAACATCAATTGCCAACGGCATCCTGGTTTCGTTGAAGGCCATCAACCCAGTCACAACACCGCCACCAGAGTCATATACTATTTTGACCCCGGCTCCAACTCCGACGCCAACGCCGATGCCTGCCGGTACTTACACAAACGCCGCCATCGTTTTATTGACCGATGGCGAGAATAATGAAAATCCCGATCCGCTCGCGGCGGCGCAAGAAGCGGCAGATCGAGGCGTGCGAATTTATACGGTTGGCATTGGCAGCGTGACCGGGACGAATGTTCACATCAATGGTTTTACGTTGCACACGCAGCTTTATGAAGATCCGCTGAAACAAATTTCGCAGATCACAGGCGGAACCTATTACAACGCGCAAAGCACGGAAGAGCTGATCAAGATTTACGACAATCTCAACACGCAAATATCCATCAAACCGGAGAAGACAGAACTCACTTCCATCTTTGCAGGCGCTGGCATTCTTGTTTTGCTGGTCGGTGGTTTATTCTCGCTTTTATGGTTTGGAAGATTGCCATGACATGTTTGGCTAAAAAGTTTAGAGGCTGAAATGACGTTTCTGTGGCCCGGCTTCCTTTTCCTTTTGTTGTTGATTCCTGTTTTGATCATTGCCTATATTTTGATCCTTCGACGGAGGCGGCAATCCGGGATTCGATTCTCCAGCCTGGCTTTGGTGCGCGACGCGATTCCGAAACAATCGCTTTGGAAACAACATCTGCCGTTCGCCTTGTTTTTGCTGGCGCTTGCAGGTTTGGTTGTCGCGTTTGCGCGGCCCGTTTCGATTGTCAGCGTTCCAACCGATCAAACCACGATCATTCTCACGATTGACGTTTCGCGAAGTATGTGCTCGACGGATGTCAAACCGACGCGATTGCAGGCAGCTGAAGCTGCCGCGCTTTCGTTCGTCCAGCGGCAGAAGGGCGGTACGCAAATTGGACTTGTGGCGTTCTCCACGTTTGCGGAACTGATCCAGCCGCCGACAACGGATCAGGAAATATTGCAGACAGCGATCGAGAGTCTGATGGTGGGACGCAGAACCGCAATCGGCAGCGCGATTCTCAAGGCGATTGACGCAATCGCTGAAATTGATAAAAACGTCCCGCCAAGCGTGGATCCGTTAACTGGCGGAATCGAACCGACGCCCGTTCCCAAGGGCGCTTATGTGCCAGATATTATCGTTCTGCTCACCGATGGCGCAAGCAATACCGGTCCTCTTCCGACCGATGCGGCACAGCAAGCCGTTGACCGCGGCATTCGTATTTACACGATTGGCTTTGGGACGCCGAACGGGTCTGAGTTCGCAAGCTGCCAAAGTAGCGATCCGTTCGGAGGATTTGGCGGCTTTGGCGGTGGCGGCGGCCAACCCGTCTCACCGCCATTTGGTTTTGGCGGATTCGGCGGCGGCTTTGGCGGATTCCGAAGAGGCATTGATGAAGCAACGTTGAAACAAATCGCATCCATGACGGGCGGGCAATATTATTCTGCGTCCAGTGCGGGCGAACTTCAAAACGTTTTCCGAAGCCTGCCAACATATTTGATTACCAAACATGAGACCACAGAGATCAGCGTGGTATTCACAGCCATCGGAGCTTTTCTGATTGTGATTGCTCTCTGGCTGGCTTTACGCTGGCATCCGCTTTCGTGAGGGCGATGGGTTCTATTTGAATTCATCTAAACAATTCTTGCTGTTGCCAACATGACAAAAGACACGTGACTTTAAGCGGGGAAATTTGTTATAGTAGCTGTAATAGTCATCAGAGGTCTGACCTCTGATGACGGGTTGCGAAGGCAATATGACCTCCGAGTTGAGACGGATCAAAACGACCAACGTACCCCTTCATTATCAGGCGCAGTTTTATCTGCGCGACCTGATCCGCAACGGCGCGTATCAACCCGGGCAAAAATTGCCGCCAGAGGGAATCTTTGCTGAACAGTTGGGAATCTCGCGCCCTACTTTGCGTGAAGCGCTTTATAAGCTGGAGATGGAGGGCCTGATCGTCCGCAAGCATGGCGTGGGGACATACGTTTCGCGTTTTTCCGAGAATCCGCTGGACAGCGGTTTGGAGGTGCTCGAAAGTATCGAGCATATCGCCAGCCGCATGGGATTGAAAACTGAAATGGGGGATTCGAAGATTGAGGAACGAGCTGCGATGTCAACCGAAGCTGACGGATTGGAATGTGACCCGCAGGAGGAAATTCTGTCTGTAGTCCGCATCATTCTCGTGGATGCAAAACCAGTAGCGCATCTCTCGGATGTTCTGCCGATCAGATTCATGCGGAAACGCGATCTTGGCTCAAAGTTTCGCGGCTCCGTTCTGGATATCCTCCTGAAGCGCGGCCAGCCCGCCCTGACTTTTTCATTTACCCGATTGGCCGCGATTGCAGCCGACAACGACTTGGCGCGCCAACTGGAAATCCCCCGCAAGACGCCATTGTTGAAGATGGAGGCAAAATTGTTCGCCCCGGATAATTCGGTGGTGGATTATTCGGTCAGCAAATTTGTTTCGGATTTTTTTGATTTTCATGTCATTCGACGAATTGGCAAATAGTCGTTTAAAATAGCTTTTGCACGCGTTTGTAAGGCAATTTTATCGGCAGGCAGCATTTCAGAACTTCATCGGAGAGAAATTAATGCAGATCAAGAAAGCAGCCAACAAACCGCTCTCTCTTCGCCGCCCAGCATTCGATTGGAGCAATGTTGTGTTGCATTTCCTCCTGCCTTTGGCGGGAGTTTTGGCTGCCCTTTTGATTGGCGCGGTTATGCTGATCATTCTCAAAGCCGACCCGATTGCAGCCTACGCGGCAATGGTCAACGGCGCGGTGGGCAGTGTTTCGGGTATCACGCAATCCCTGGTAAAAGCGACACCATTATTACTGGTGGGCTTGGGAATCTGCATTGCGTTTCGCGCCAACGTAATCAACATCGGCGGGGAGGGACAGATCATTCTCGGTGCGCTGGCCGCCACATGGTTCCCGCTGACTTTCAATACCTGGCCCGGCTGGTTGTTAATTCCGTCCACTTTGATTGTTGGTTTCGTTGCCGGAGCAATATGGGGTTTCGTTCCCGGCATTCTAAAAGCCCGATTGCAGGTCAATGAAATTTTGAGTACGATCATGATGAATTCCATCGCCCAGCAGTTGATGAATCTGCTTTTACGCGGCCCGCTCATGGATCCATCCGGAATCGCCGCGGGGACGTATTTGGCCCAATCCGCGCGGCTCCCGGTGCAAGTCTGGCTGCCGCGTCTGGTCCCGCAGACTTTGTTGCACGCTGGGGCGATCCTCGCGGTTGTGCTGGCTGTCTTGGTCTACTTCTTTTTGTGGCGTACGACGATTGGTTATCGCATTCGCGCTGTCGGCTTAAATCCCGACGCGTCGCGCTATTCAGGAATCAATGTTCCGTTTTATCAGGCGCTTTCGATGACGCTGGCGGGAGGCTTTGCTGGTCTGGCGGGCGCGATCGAGGTGATCGGTGTGCAGCATCGTTTACTGGAAGGCGTTACCAGCGGTTATGGCTTTACGGGTATCGTCGCCGCTTTGCTTGGAAGCCTTCACCCGTTAGGTTTGATTCCGGCTTCGATCTTATTCGGAGGTTTGCTGGTCGGCGCGGCGCAAATGCAGCGCGCGGTGCAGGTTCCATCATCCTTGATTGATGCGATTCTAGGTTTGGTGGTGTTGTTTGTCTCTGGATCGGCGCTCTGGTCGCGGCGTTGGGCTGCCCGGCGCAACATGGGCACCGAAGAAGAGGAGAAGTCATGAAGGATGTTATTTCTTTAGGGGTATTGGGCGGTATCCTGACTTCGATGATCCGGTTGGCCACGCCGTTTCTTTATGCGGCGATTGGGGAGACTTTCGCGCAAACATCCGGCGTGGTAAACCTCGGCGTGGATGGCATTATGCTGCTTAGCGCGTACGGCGCGTTTTATGTGGCCTTGAACACAGGCAATCTTTGGCTGGCGCTGTTGACCGCCGCGGCAATCGGATTGTTGATGGGATTATTGATGTCCTTCATCAGCGTCACGCTCAAGGCGGAGCAGGGCATCAGCGGAATTGGCTTGTATATGTTCGGGCTGGGTATGTCCAGCCTTTTATTCAAGATCACCATTGGAACAGTGAAAACGATTGACGGGTTCCAGCCGGTCAGAATCCCGTTGTTGGGAGATATTCCCGGGATCGGTCCAATTTTGTTCGATCACAGCCTGCCGGTTTATGGCGCGTTTTTGTTGGTGCCAATCGCGTGGTGGGTGTTGGATAAAACAACGCTGGGACTCAAAATCAAATCAGTTGGACAAAATCCCGCGGCTGCCGATTCGCTCGGGATCAATGTGGACCGCATCCGTTATTTCAGCGTTTGTCTTGGCGCGGTGTTGGCTGGACTCGCGGGCGCGTCTTTATCCACCGCATTGGTTGATCTATTTCAGGATAACCTGACTGCCGGGCAGGGTTTCATCGCTGTGGCGCTGGTTTATTTCGGCGGGTGGAATCCGTGGGGAGTGATGGGCGGCGCCTTCTTGTTCAGCATCGTCAACTCGATCCAATTGTGGATGCAGGTGATCGGCGTCAAGATTCCATCGGATGTCGCGGTTATGCTTCCTTATTTGTTGACCATTGCCGCTTTGATGATCACAGTCAATCGGGTGCGGCAGCCAGCGGCGCTTAATAAACCTTTCGAACGAGGCGAGAGTTAATCAACCGTTGTGGCTTGAGCAGGAAGTCTCTGCTCTGCCATCCAGGTAACTAAAAGCAAGGAGGTAGAAGGATAAGAATCAAAGAAATGAGCGTTACTGTTGTTGACAGCTGGCTGCATTCCGCCAGCCACTTGAATGACGCGAACGTCAAACGATTCTTCAGGAGGAAGAATGAAAAATAAAAGCTTGTTGATCTTCGGATTGTTGTTGATTGCTTTGCTTGTCAACGCCTGCGGCACACCAGCCGCCGCGCCCGCCGCGCAGAAACAGATCAAGATTGCAGTCATCATGCCAAGCGCCACGAATGATATGGCCTTCAGCCAATCCATGTGGAGCGCGTTGCAGTCGGTGCAGAAGGATATGGGCGGCGAATCGGCCCTCCAAATCGCGTACACCGACAACTTGTTCAATGTCCCGGACGCCGCTGCGGCCATCCGCGATTACGCCAGCAAGGGCTTTGACATTGTGATTGCCCATGGATCACAATATGGCTCATCCGTCCAGGATATCGCGCCGGACTTTCCCAATACAACTTTTGCCTGGGGGACGGATGTCAACACATTTGGCATGAAGAATGTGTACGCGTACACCGCCGCTGCGGAGCAGGGCGGATACGTTAACGGCGTGCTCGCCGCCAAGTTGACCAAGAGCAAAATCATCGGCGTGACCGGCCCCGTCGAAGTCGGCGACGCGAAGACTTACATTGACGGCTTCGTTCAGGGCGTAGCCTCGGTTGATCCGACGATCAAAGTCAACAAGACCTGGACCGGTTCGTTCTCCGATGTGGCTTTGATGACTGCCGCGGCCAAGACTCACATCCAGGCCGGCGCGGACATCCTGACCGGTTCATCGCAATCTGTCGTCGGTTCGATTGGCGCAGCCAAGGACGCAGGCAATGTCCTGTGGTTCGGCACGCAAGCTGACCAGGCATCTCTGGCTCCTAATCTTGTGGTTGCCAGCCAGGTTTATGACTGGACTGCAATGCTCAAGGATATGATTGCAAAACGCCAGGCTGGCACGTTGGGCGGTACTGTGTACACCCTAACACTCAGCAACGGCGGATTGAAGATTGCCTACAATCCCGGTTACAACTTGCCTGCTGATGTCAAGGCGGCGGGTGATGCGGCTATCAAGGGAATCCAGGACGGCTCGATAACGGTCAATCCTTAATTGGACGACGCATTGTGTTCTCTCTCCTGTACCTCATGTCAGGAGAGAGAACATTTATCGTTGGTGACTCAACTTGAGAGCGGCATTGGTGTGTTATGAAGCCTAAAATTCAGGATATCAAAAGCCAGCGTATTCAACATGTCGAGATGCGGGATATTGTTAAACGCTTTCCCGGCGTGCTGGCAAATTCCAAAGTTTCTTTTGATGTCAGGGCGGGAGAAATTCACGCGCTGCTTGGGGAGAACGGCGCAGGCAAAAGCACATTGATGCGGCAATTGTACGGACTGTATCAACCGGACGAAGGCGAAATTGTCATTGACGGCAAGCCTTATGTTTTTCGTTCGCCCGCCGATGCGATTCGCGCGGGGATCGGGATGATCCACCAGCACTTTATGCTGGTTCCAACGCTGACGGTCACGCAAAATGTGGCGCTCGGACTTCGATCTTCGCGCGAGCCGCTTCTTGATCTGGATAAAGTCACCAGGCGCATTCAGGGACTTTCCGAAGCTTACGGATTGAAAGTGGATCCGCACGCTTTCGTCTGGCAGCTTTCAGTCGGCGAGCAGCAGCGCGTCGAGATCATGAAGGCTTTGTATCGCGGCGCGAGTCTCATTATTCTGGACGAGCCGACCGCGGTGTTGACGCCGCAGGAAGTCAAGGATTTGTTCGCGACTCTTCGCCGCATGGTTCAGGAAGGCCACTCGTTGGTTTTCATTTCGCACAAATTGCATGAAGTGATGGACATCAGCGACCGCGTCACTGTATTGCGCGATGGAAAGGTGATTGGAACGCGCCCGACGCACAAAGTGACTCGCGGCGAGCTGGTCAAAATGATGGTCGGCCGCGAGCTTAAAGAGCCGGAGCCGCGTTCCCTCAAGCCGGGGCCGGCCGCGCTTAAGATAGAGGGGCTGAAAACAGTGGGGGATCGCGGCACTGAAGCCTTGCACGGAATTTACCTTGAGATTCACTCCGGTGAGATTCTCGGATTGGCGGGCGTCTCCGGCAATGGGCAGCGTGAACTCGCTGAATGTCTGGCCGGGATGCGGAAAGCCACCGCTGGAAGAATTGCAATTGGCGAGAGCGATATTACAACCTTTACTCTCAATCAAAGAATCGATTCTGGAATGGCATATATTCCCGAAGAGCGCATGAGGGACGGAGCCATTCGTGAATTTTCCGTTGAAGAAAATATTTATTTGCACGATCATTCGTTTGCTCCATATACACACGGCATTTTTCTTGATTTTTCCCAGATGGCGTCACATGCCATTGACTTGGTCAATGAATATGCGTTGAAAACACCCAGCCTCGATACGCCGCTCAAGAATCTTTCGGGCGGAAATATTCAAAAGTTGATTATGGCGCGCGAACTCTCACGCCATCCCAAGGCGTTGATTGCCGCACAGCCCACGCGCGGCGTGGACATCGGCGCGACCGAGTATATTCACCAGCGTTTGCTGGCGCAGCGTGAAGCAGGCACGGCGATCCTGTTGATCTCGGAAGACCTGGATGAAATTCGCACGCTGTCCGATCGGATCGCGATCATCTATGAAGGCAGGATTGTTGGCGTTGTTCAGCGCGGACAAGCCACCATTGAGCAGATTGGATTGATGATGGCAGGCGTTTCGATGAAAGAAGCCATGCACGGTTGAGCAGGAAATTCAGAGAAAAATCTGTTGAAGCATTTATACAGTGAAAAGCGCCAAAACTTTTGTCGGCGCTTTTTGATTCGTAAATTCTTTTCCCGTGCTACTTGGGTGAATATTTCAATCCCCATAAAATTTGTTCCTGATCCACCGGCAGGCTGTCCACGCGGACGCCGACTGCGTTGTAGATGGCATTGGTTATTGCAGGTGTTGTCGGAATGCTGACAATTTCGCCCACGCCTTTTGCCCCGTAAGGACCATCCTTGGTTGGATGCTCAACCATGATGGGAATGATGTTTGGCGTCATTTCGATTCCCGGAATGCGATAACGCGCAAGACGATCCGTGACCACGCGTCCTTCCTCGACGATGAAATTTTCTGTGAGCGCGTTGCCTAATCCCATCATCACGCCGCCCTCGACTTGCCCTTCGAGACCAAGCGGATTGACGATCCGGCCAACATCATTTGCCGCAATCACATTCAACACGCGCATTTCGCCGGTGTTTGTATTGACTTCGACCTCGGCAGCTTGGGCGGCAAATGCGAACGCAAAATGCATATCGCCGCCTTCGCCAAGTGGCTTCGTTTCCGGCGCCCAATATTCGTAAAGTGCGCGCGGTTCCTGTCCGCCTTTCTTCATCTCGACGGCGATATCACCCATTGAAACGATGTGACCATCCACATACGCCAGCCCTTCGATGTAACGAATCTTCTCTGGCGGTTGATCATATTTTTCTGCGAGCGTGGAAGTCATTGCTGCGCGTAAAGTCTGTGTGGCCATGCGCGCCGCGTTGCCGGTGACGTAGGTTTGGCGTGATGCAGTTGTCGGCCCGCCATCGGGAGTCAAGTCTGTGTCCATCACAAGCACGCGGACTTTCTCCGGCGGCATGGACAATTCTTCAGCAACGATCATTCTCAAAACAGTGACCAAGCCCTGACCAAGTTCGGCGGACGAAGTCCGCACCTCGACGACGCCATCGGTATAAAGTTCAACTTCCGCGCCGGCTTTGTCGGGAGCGCCTCCGCCGAGGCCGGTATTCTTGTAGCCCGCCGCGAAGCCCCAAGCCCGTACCAGATGCGGCGCGCCCGCCACCGGTCGAGGTTTGAACGGATCATTCGTTCCCGATAAGCGAATCATCTCGGCTTCAACTTTATCAATGCACTCCGTCAATCCAACGCTGTCGCGCAAGACTTGACCAGTGTTGGTCACACTTCCAACATGCAAGGCGTTCATTCGTCGCAATTCAACAGGATCAATATCGAGTTTCTCTGCAAGCATGTCCATCATGCTTTCGACAGCAAACGCGGATTGCGTGACGCCAAAGCCGCGGAACGCGCCCGCGGGCGGATTGTTGGTGTACATTGCATAGCAGTCTGCGCGGACGTGTGGGATTTCATACGGGCCAGCCGAATGTGTTGTAGCGCGCGTCATCACTTTATCTCCAAGCGACGCGTACGCGCCCGTATCGCCATAAAGTTCCGTCTCGACCGCGGTGAGACAGCCATTTTTCTTCGCGCCAACTTTGACTTTGATCTGCGTCGCATGTCGTTTTGGATGAACAAGTAAACTCTCGTGACGGTCAAAAAGCAATTTAACAGGACGACCCGTTACATTTGCCAACATTGCGGCATGGATTTGCCCGGCAATATCTTCCTTGCCGCCGAAGCCGCCGCCCATCAATTGACCAACAATGCGAATGCGATCTTCCGGCCAATCCAGAACCCGCGCAACTTGCTGACGATCCTCATAAGGAATCTGTGAGCCGACATAAATTTCCATGCGGCCATTTGGAAGCGGCACAGCGATACTGCATTCCGGCTCCAAAAATGCGTGATCGGTGGTGGCTGTGTGGAATGTGTGCTCCATTATGACATCGGCATCCGCAAAGCCCTGTTCCATATTTCCTTTGCGGACTTTGATGTGCTTGAGCAGATTGCCGGACTCGTGCAGGCTTGGACTTTCGGGCTGACGCGCCTGAACCGGATTGCTAACAACAGGCTGTAATTCAAATTCCGCTTCGATCAAACGGACGGCTTGTTCGGCGATCTCTTGAGTCTCAGCCGCGACGATTGCAACCGAATCACCAACATAGCGAACGCGTTCGTTGAGTCCAACAATGGCGGGCCAATCGTAAACAACCAGACCATGATTGTGTTCGCCGGGAATATCCTCGGCGGTCAACACGGTGACAACGCCCGGCAGCGCGCGCGCTTTACTTATATCCAAGCGGCGAAGAATTCCATGCGGAATGCCAGCCCGCTTTACAGCCGCGTACAACATTCCATCGAATTTGATGTCATCAGAAAATTTGGCTTGACCGGTTACTTTCTCTACCGCATCAGGCCGTGTCACAACCTGACCGATGACCTGATGTTTTTCAGCAGAGAGCTGGATTTTTGGTGGCGCGATCGGATCACCAGTTCTTAACGACTGGGCTGCGGCGAGGATTGAATTTTCGATTGTGGGATAGCCTGCGCAGCGGCATAATGTATCTTTCAATGCGTAGCGAATCTCTTCCCGGCTTGGATCCGGATTCCGTTTAAGCAGCGCGTACGCGGTCATCAGTTGACCGGGGATGCAGAATCCGCATTGGACTGCACCGTGTTGAATAAAAGCTTCTTGCAATGGATGGAGCTGAACTTTTGAACCGCTAAGCTCGCGAAGGCCGCCAAGATTTAATTCTTGCTTCGCGTTCTTTGCGCTCTTCGCGGTAAATTCCGCTGCAAGCCCTTCGATGGTGACGATCTCTTTTCCATCTGCGCGCACCGCGGGATAAACACATGAAAGCACCGGCTCGCCATCCACAAGGACGGTGCAGCTTCCGCATTCGGCCTCTTCGCAGCCAATTTTCGTCCCGGTGAGATTCAGACGTTCCCGCAACAACGCGGCCAACATCTCGCCGGGTTTGGCTGGCAATGTATGTTTTTTTCCATTAACGGTGAGAGTAATTTCGTTCATGGCTTGTACCTCTTGTTCTAAAGCGCTCTGTTCCATGCAGCTTGCAAAGTGTCTTTGAATAAAACACTAACCAGATGCCGGCGATAATCTGCGCTGGCGCGGCGCGGGCTGGTGCGGAATTGCGCGTCCGACAAGAGAAGCTCAAGAGCACGCGTTGCTGTTTTATTGTCCGGGTGCTGACCGCGTAAACCTGATTCGGCTGATAAGGCGCGCCACGGCTTGGGCCCCGCTGGCCCGACCGCGACGCGAACATCCGCAATTTGATCTTTATCGCGCTCCAGCCAAATTGCCATGTTGATGATCGGCAACGCCACACCCTGCGGGCGCATGATCCGCTTGAATGCAGAAGCTTGATTTTTATTTTTCAATGGAAGATGAAAGCCAACCAGAAGCTCATCTTTTGCAAGCGTACTTTTCCCGGGCCCAAGAAATATTTCACTTAATGGAATTTGGCGGATGCCTTTTGTTGAACTTGCAATTTCGGCTTGTGCATTCAGAGCCATCAATGCGATCGTGCCGTCTGCGGCGGGCAGTGCGTGAGCCACGTTTCCGCCCAGCGTCGCGACATTACGTACTTGCGGACCACCGATCAAATTGCAGGCTTCAGCCAGTGCTTGTGCATGGTCTGCAACCAAACTCGATGCAACGATTTTCGAATGCGGCACGCTGGCGCCGATGAAAAGCTCGCTGCCGTGAATTTCGATGGGTTGCATCTCGCGAATGGAGTTGACATCCACCAATGTGTGAACTGGCGGATGCCGCCCTTGATCCAGGTCCAAAAGCAGATCTGTCCCGCCTGCAATCAGCAGCGTGGGCTCCGGCGAATGCGCGAGCGCATCAAGTGCTTCCGTTACGGTTTTAGGTTGGAGATATTGTTGCCAGCGAGTCATATCGGTACCGGTGATTTGATTTAGTCCTGATTTGGAGTGGCACTTTTCGACAGGTCAATTACCTGACGCCGCTGTGGAAAAAATCCCCGCAACCAGCGACCACCGATCCGATGAGCCGCCAAATGGCAAGGCGGCCTTATTTTGTTCGATTTATTTTACCTCCAAGCATCCAACGCAGGGAGTGACAAAAATAAGGTTTCCTTTGCGGGAAATGCTTGACAATTTTGTAATTCAAGATAGGGGCGGTTTCATTTACAATTCGCCAGTGCCGAACTTGACTGTACAGACCGCGCATTCGCTTGGTGAATTTGATCCTGCTGATTGGGATGCCCTCAGCGCGGGACGCCCTTTCCAAAGCTATCGATGGTACAAGTTTGGCGAGCGCGTCATGGCTGATTGTCCTTTGACTGTAATTGTGATTCGCAATGGAGACAAGCCTCTGGCGCGCGCGACGTTTTGGCTGGTACGGAACGAACCCCTGCCGCTTCCCGCCGGACTTCGAAGCGGGTTCCGTTATTTTTTGCAGAATCATCCGCTTTTGATTTGCCGTTCGCCACTTTCTGATTCGAGCGGCCTGGTTCTTGCGGATGGCTTCGGCAAGGAAGCAAAGCATTTATTGTTGACTGCGGCTCAGGAGGAATTAAGACGTCAACATGCGTCTTTTCTGCTTTTCGATTTTATGGATGCCGCCCGGGACACTTGGCCGGGTAATTTCAAGAAGCTGGTTGTTTCCGATCCCGGCACAAGCCTGGATGTAACATGGTCGGATTTCGATTCATATCTCAGCGCGGGCAACAAAAAGGATCGGCAGCACTACAAACGGAGTCTGCGCGAGGCTGAAGCTCAAGGGCTGAAATTGAATCGGCGCGGAACAGTTGAGAACGTTGACGCGGCGTTGCATTTGATTGGCAATGTTTCTCGCAAATTTGGCTCGGCCCCCAGTCCATGGATGCCGGACTTGGTGGAGAACCTGCAAATGGTCAACTCGACCTGGTTGGAAGTCCGCCGCGGCGACGAGTTGGTGGGGTGTGGGGCACTTGTCAGGGACAACGGGACTCAGCTGGCAACCGCGCTTGGCCTTGCGGTCAACATTCCATACGCATATTTTCTTCTGGTCTACACTACGATTCAGGAGGCAATCGAGCACGGCATGAAGACGATAAGACTCGGAAGCGGTGCCTATGATGTCAAACGTAGATTGGGTTTCAAACTTGAAGATAACAACCATATTATTCTAATGGGAGCCGGCCAATTCTCCAGAGGAGTGACGCGGCTGGCGTCATGGATGATGGGAGATTATCAATGATTGAACTCGATGAATTTCTGAAATTACCCACTGAAGAAGTCGCCCGTCTCGTTCGCGCAAGCGGACCGAAAGTCTGCGTTTTCCCGATCAATGGCACGCGCCGCTGGTTTGTCTTGGAACATGCCAACGATATTCAAGGTGATCCGATTGAAGCCTATATGAATTTAGCAGCTCAAAATCATATTGAATTGTATAAGTTGTTTTTTGATCATGGCATTGATACTCTAGTCACACCCGTGTTTGGCGCCGACCTTCTTCTGCGAAGCGATGAGTATGTTCAGCGAGTTGGGGCAGAAGGATTAGCGCGTTTGGCTACAGCCTCTACATTTTTGGATTTTTATAATGATTATGATGTGCGTGTGCATTTTTATGGCGACCATCGTCGTTTCTTGCGCGGGACCAAATTGGAGCATTTGTCTGATTTGTTTGATGCTGCTGTTGAGCAGACACGAGATCATCGCCGCTATCGTCTTTTTTTTGGCATCTTTGGCAGCGATGCTACACAGGCAGTTGCGGAATTTTCGGCGAATCATTACCAGGAACAAGGCCGCATTCCGGAGAAGCGCGAGCTGGTCGAAATGTATTATGGCGAATATGTGGAACCTGTTAGCCTGTTTATAGGCTTTGACCGGTTCAGCGCCTTCGATATGCCGCTCATTTCAACAGGCGAGGAGGATCTATATTTCACGATTGCTCCATCACCTTATATGAATGATGCGCAATTGCGTCGAATTCTGTTTGACCATCTTTACACACGTCGTATGCCTGATCCAGAATACACAAAGCTTTCTACTCAGGAGTTGCAAGACTTGCGAAATCTTTATGCCAAATACCTTGACTGCACTTTTGGTACCGGCAAGCTTGTTCATGGGATTTGGATGCCTGAACTACTGTAAGAGGAATGAGATGTTAGAAACTGTTCAGCAAATAATACAGGAACTTGGTCCGGGTAAAATGTCGGATGTTGCGTATGATACGGCTTGGCTTGCTCGTCTTGGTGATGTTGACCGGGAATTAAGCAATCATGCCATAGCTTGGCTTTCCGAAAATCAGTTGCCAGATGGCTCATGGGGTGCCGCGAAACCTTTTTATTATCATGATCGCGTGATCAGCACTCTGGCAGCAATGATTGCCTTGACACGAACTGGTCGTCGTGCTCATGATAAAGTTCAAGTTGAGCGCGGGTTGCTGGCTTTGGAGAAGGTTATTGAAGGTGCGAACGAAGGCTTGCCTGCTGACCTGAATGGTGCGACAGTCGGTTTCGAAATGATTGTGCCGACGCTGATAGCAGAAGCAGAACAGCTTGGCATTATTAAACAGCAGGGCGAGACCCTGCTTGGCCAGTTTGGACAGTTGCGAAAGAAGAAACTGAGTCTACTCAAAGGTAAAATTGTCAATCGCAATATCACAGCAGCATTTTCGGCAGAGATGGCCGGAATTGATGGGCAGCATATGCTGGACAGTGATAATCTCCAGGAAGACAATGGCTCAGTTGGCCATAGCCCGTCAGCAACTGCTTATTATTCGATGTATGTCGACCCCGGCAATGAAGGTGCACTTAATTATTTGCGAAATATTGCCGATCATCGCGGTGGCGCCCCGGATCTTATTCCTTTCGATGTATTTGAGACCGGTTGGATTTTGTGGAATCTCTCGTTAGTTCAGGGCTGGGATGACCAAACCAAAAAACTTTTCCGTCCGATGATTGATTTCCTGAAAAAGGGTTGGCAGGGAGGAAAAGGTATTGGGCTTTCCACAGGATATAGTATTCCAGATGGAGACGACACTTCCTTTGTCTATGAAGTGTTGGCGCGCTTTGGAGAAGGGCCTGATATTGATACTGTGCTCACGTTTGAAGAAAAGGAACACTTTCGCACCTATCATCTTGAGGCAAACAGTTCAAACAGTGTTAACATTCATGCGTTGGGCGCATTGCGCCAAGCGGGATTTGAAATCGATTCGCCGTCAGTGCAAAAGATTTTAAATTACCTGAAAAAGTCGCGTCAAGCAAATGCTTATTGGCTCGATAAATGGAATTTTTCACCCTATTACACTACTGCGCATGCGATTGTAGCGTGTGCGGGTTTTATGGATAATTTGGTTGAACCCTCTGTTCAATGGATATTAGATACACAAAATAAAGATGGTTCGTGGGGAGTTCAATTTCCAACAGCTGAGGAGACTGCTTACTGTGTTCAGGCCCTTCATATCTGGAGCCAACACAACGGGCAAATTCCATCGAACGTTATCGCCAAGGCCCGAGCCTGGCTAAAAGATAATACTGAGCCTCCCTATCCTCCTCTTTGGATTGGAAAAGGTTTGTATTCCCCAGAATTAGTGGTCCGTTCATCTATTTTCACCGCTCTCTTACTTACAGAAGAAATGTAGCCTTATGAAGTCAATCAGAGAAATCTTAGATCGTATCTTGGCTACCCGGGCCACCGACCCCGATGATGCTCGTCGCCGCAGGTTGCTCAATATCCTAATGCTGGGAATGTTCACGTCGGGATTCGTAGGTGCATTAGTGATTATTGTCGATGCGGTGACCTTAAAAGGCCTTGGCGGGGCTGGTAGTCAGCTGCTTTTGCCTACGGCTGTAATTATTATGATTGGCACTGCGGTGCTTTACTATATTAATCGTTATTCGGGGCGCTGGGCAGCCTTTTTATTCCTGTTGCTTTTGACTGTTGCATTCTCTTTCAGCGATACGCCAGATCAACTTGCCAACGGACGTTCTCTCTTTGTTTACACATTTCCCATAGCCATATCCAGTCTTATCCTTTTTCCGATTGCGAGTTTCATCTTTGCTGCTATAAGTAGTGCAATTATTGCCGGGTTGGCAACATCGGTTCAGGTTGTCCCTAATTTGCCAGCTATTATTGGCTTCTTTATGTTGGCGCTTGTCTCATGGCTTTCGGCACGTGGTCTTGAACAAGCTCTTAAAGATTTGCGCGTCATTAATACAAACCTTGATCAACTTGTCTCCGAGCGGACCAAAGCTTTAAGCGAATCCCTCACGCGCGAGATGATCGAGGCCGGGAGAAGCGAGGCCATCCTGAATTCCATTGCAGATGGCGTGATCGTTTTTGATACAAACTGGAAATCCACGCTGGCCAATCCCGCCATTGTTAATTTGCTGGAGATTCCATTTTCGGGTATCGTGGAACGCGGCATTGACGACTTATTGAAACCTGAGCGCATCTCGGCGAAGGACCGGGGGATGTTACTTGCCATGCTCGAAAGGCCGGGGCAGATCGGAGAAAGCTTCAAAATGGAGTGGGGAAAGAAGACGCTTTCCGTCAACGCGGCCCAGGTCTACGATTCAGCCGGCGCGCAGATTGGCACGGTGGCTGTTTTCCGCGATTTCACCCGCGAAGCCGAAGTCGAACGCATGAAAAGCACTTTCGTGGCCGTGGTCTCGCACGAACTGCGTACGCCGCTCAACGCAATCATGGGGTATGCGGAAATGCTCAAGGAGTCTGTCTATGGGCCCATCAATGAAAAACAGAGCGGCGCCACGGATCGGGTCATGGCCAATACGCAGCACCTGCTTGATTTGGTGAGCGAATTGCTGGATCAGGCTCAAATCGAAGCGGGAAAATTGAAGATCCGAGTGGCGCCTTTTGCGCCGGCGGAACTAATTGACGCTGTTCACGGTGTCATGGACAAGATTGCCGCTGACAAGAACCTTGCCTTCACAAGCGAAATTGATCCAGATTTGCCAGAACAAATGAACGGCGATTCTTACCGGCTGCGACAGATCCTCATAAATCTTGTCAACAACGCAGTCAAGTTCACTGGCAAAGGCGGCATTCATATCCGCTTTTTCCGCCGCGATGCGGCTCACTGGGGAATATCCGTGCGGGATACGGGAGATGGAATCCCCAAGGATGAGATTCCTCATATCTTCGAAACTTTTCGTCAAGTGGACGGCACGACCACGCGTCAGTATGGCGGCATCGGGCTTGGGTTGTCAATCGTCAAGCAGTTGGTGGGCCTCATGCAGGGAGAGATTGCCGTGGAAAGCGAGCTTGGGTCCGGTAGCACGTTTACCATCCTGTTCCCGTTAAACAACGCAAACAAGTGAGAGGAAAACATTATGGAAAACAATCTGGCATTGATCATCGAAGACGATGTTGATCTATCGAATATTTTTGCCGAAGCTCTTAGAGCGGCGGGGTTCGAGACGGAAATTATTCGCGATGGGGCAGTCGCTCAACAACGGCTGAAGGAAGTCGCGCCCTATATTGTGATTCTGGACATGCACCTGCCGCACGTGGACGGTTCAGTGCTCCTCTCGCAGATCCGGACGGATCCGCCGCTGCAGAAAGTCAAGGTTGTGATTGTCACTGCGGACGCGATCATGGGCGACATGTATCGCGAGCAGGCGGAACTTACATTCGTCAAGCCGGTCACCTTCACGCAGCTGCGGGATTTTACCGAGCGCATGCGGCTTCAAAAGTAACACCCGGCTATTCGTACTTGCGGAAGATCAGAAAAGCGGCAAAGAGCGTGAGACCGCCAGCGATGCCAAGCAGGCGCACGCCAAGCGGACCGTGCGCGTCGCTGTTGCTGCGCCCAAGTAATAAGAAAAGCGGAATCAACACTGTCCCCAATCCACTTGAAGCTTGATCGAGCAGACCGAGCGTCGAATAATACGATCCTTCGCGGCGCTGGCCTGTTGCCCGCGCGTCCGCGTCGGTAATGTCAGCGGCGATGGCGCTTGGAAGGACCTGCGCGCCCGAAAGCGCGATCGCTTCGAGACAAATCCAAATGATTCCCTGCCAAAGCAATGGAACCGGGATCGAATCGCCGATGAAGAATAACCCCGGCAGCACCAAAGCGCCAAATAATAAAGAGCCGAGGAAAATAATCCGCGTGCCGTAACGATTGGCAAGCCGCGTGACGATTGGGAAACAAATCAGCGAAACGATGATGGGCGGAATGTAAAAGTAAGCTGTATCCGCTTCGGTGCCTCGACAAATTTCTGTGGCGATGTATGGAATTGTTGAAAGCACAAAAGTGGACGCCATCCAAAACAATCCCCACGAGGCGATAAAGACCAGGAACGCGCGGTTGGCGAGAGTCAGCCTGAGATGAGTCCAAAAGCTCGTTGACGCGGCAGCCGTTTTGGGCGGAGTCTGATTCTCGCGGATAAAGAACAGGGGCAGGAAAAAGAACGGGAGCATGATCCCGATAAAAATCAGCGCGCTGTTTCGAAATCCCAATGTTTCAATGAGCGGGCCGACGAATCCCGCAAAGACCGCCCCGACGAGCTGAAAGCCCGCCATCCATCCTGCGATGTTGACACGGCGCTTTTCTTCCGGCGCAAATTCGGGCAGCAATGCTTCGTAGGGAATTTGTCGAAAGCTGTATGCTGTGTTGAATACAATCATCACGCCAGCGAGATAAAAAAGATTCGCCAGCGATTCGGTCTGGTGAGGCGGCATCCACAAAAGCGCGAACGAACCAAGCATGAACAGCGACGCCGTAAAAATATAGGGCGTGCGCCGCCCCCAGCGCGTGCGCGTTTGATCTGAAATAAAACCAATGGGAAGTGTGATGGCGATGTTGATGCCGCGGCTCACGAGCATGACGATGCTGTAGAGCGCAATGGGTACAAGCGGCGTGCCATCGGGAGGAAGATAAAAATAGAGAATCCATCCGCCAACAAAACCCCACAGACTTGAACTGCCTAAAGTCAATAATGCGTAGGCGATGTCAGCCACGTTTCATCCAAATGTCAAATCGAGTCACGTGCTGATGATACGCTATCCCGCGTAAATAAGAAGGCGCAATTGCCTTACAAATCCTTTAGTTCGTCAATCATCTTCTGCATTCGTTCGAAATGTGAACCTTTCCAATAGATTTGATTGCAGGCCGGACAAATATGGAATTCTTCGAAATACAATTTTGTCAATGGCTGCAAACGATCCAGCACATCTTCCTTGCGCGCTGGCTCCAGAAGATGGTTGCAGCGAATGCAGCGCTGGAATGGCTTGATCCATTTTTTCAATCCATATCGTCGAACGACTTCGCGAAATTGTTCTTCGGAGTTCAGGCTTTGCAATAAATATCCGAGCCTGATGGTTTTATGCATCAGCAAGCGCCGGTCGCGGGTGAGAAGGATTCGATTTTCGTCCACGGCGATCCGAAATAATTCGTTATCGTTATAATCATTTCGATATAAGGAATCCATGCCAAGCATACGCAGATGGGATGCGAGCCGGCCAAGATGACCATCGAGGATAAAGCGCGGCTCGTCGGTTGATTCATCCATCGGCACAACAGCCCGGACCTCGATCCGGTCGCCGTCATGGACGAGGTAATCCAGGCTGACAACTTCTTCGTTTGCCCGCGTCTCGCCGATTTCCGTGTGCGGAATTCCAACTGACTCGATCAAGTGTTTGACGGATTGCGGTCCGTTAAATGCGTAATCGAATCCATCGCCGCGCTTGTCGCGCGGCAGAAGCCAGTGAAGTTTTTCATCGAAATTAAAGCGAGCGATTTTCATTCGTTTTATTTGAGCTTTAGGCGGCAGCTTTAGCCAGAATTATTGGCAGTAGAATCAAGACAATGATTATTCGCCATCTGTTTCCTGCTTTGTGGAAAAAGCCTGTCCGATATTTTACCCTCGGCGGATTGATTTTGATTCTTGTTTTCTTCATTTACACATTTTGGGATTTGCCTTCAGTCAGTTCCTTGTCTGCAAATCTCGACACCCCCAGCATTCGTATCACGGACCGCAACGGACGTTTGCTTTACAACATTATCCCGCAAGTGGGCGGACGCCATGCCGTGCTGTCGTTCGACAAGATTCCGCAATGTATGAAGGATGCCACGATTGCCGTCGAAGACAAAAACTTTTACAGCAATCCGGGCATTGATCCTGGCGGAATCCTGCGCGCGCTGTGGATCAATCTGCGCGGCGGCGAAGTTGTCTCAGGCGGCAGCACCATCACGCAGCAGGTGGCGCGCAACCTGCTTCTGAGTCAGCATGAGCGCAATGAAATTACATTGCGCCGCAAACTGCGCGAAGCTGTCCTTGCGCTGGAATTGACGCAGAAACTTTCAAAGAACGACATCCTCGCGTTGTATCTTAATCAAGTGAATTACGGCGGCATGGCGTATGGCATCGAAGCCGCGTCGGAAACGTATTTCGGCAAACCTGCCAGCGATTTGATTTTGCCGGAATGTGCGCTGTTGGCTGGCCTGCCGCAAGCGCCGGGGCTTTATGATCCGTTCACGCATCCTGATCTCGCGAAGCAGCGCCAGCAAATTGTTTTGGATTTGATGGAAAGGCAAGGCTACATCACGCATCAACAACTTCTCGATGCCGAGTCTGCGCCGCTGAGTTACAACCCGGCTCCGTATCCAATCGAAGCGCCGCATTTCATCTGGCTGGTCAAAGATCAACTTGACGAATTGTTTACATCCGGCAAGTTGAATCCCGATCAGAGTTTGGTTGTGCGGACCACGCTCGATTTGAACGATCAACAAGTTGCAGAGCAGACCGTGGCGCGTCGCCTCGAAGAATTCAAACCACAGCCCGGCGCGATCAACCACAACGTCAACAATACTGCGCTGGTTGTCCTCGATCCGCACAACGGGGAAATCCTGGCTTTGGTCGGGAGCGCTGATTATTTCAACGCATCCATTGACGGCGCGCTCGACATGGCGACCTCGCCGCGTCAGACGGGATCGGCGTTCAAACCGTTCATCTACGCCCAAGCCCTCGACCCGACGCGGCCTAATCCGTGGACGGCGGCCACTTCGATCCTTGATGTGTCCACAACGTTTATCACACACAACGGTCAGCCATACACACCTGTGGATTACGATGGCCGCGAGCACGGGCCGGTTTCCGTGCGCGAGGCGCTGGCATCCTCGCTGAATATTCCCGCGGTGAAAACACTTCAAAAAGTTGGCATTGATAACACGATCAACCTTGCGAATCATCTTGGCATCACTTCGCTCGGCGATCCGCAAAATTACGATTTGTCGCTGGCGTTGGGCGGCGGACAGATCAGCCTGCTTCAACTTTCCACAGCCTACGCAAGTTTGGCGAATGGCGGATATTACACGGGAAATTATTCGATCCTCGATGTTCGAGATGCAAATGGCAATCTGCTTTATTCACAAAATAAAACGCCGCCGGTTCAAGTCTTTGACCCGCGCGTGGCGTGGCTCATCAGCGACATCCTCAGCGATGACCGCGCCCGCTCGATTGGCTTTGGCTTGAACAGCACGCTGAAGATCGATCACACCGCAGCAGTCAAAACCGGGACAACCGATAATTTCCACGATAACTGGACGATTGGTTACACTCCTGATCTGCTGGTTGGTGTTTGGGTTGGGAACAGCAATTACGAAGGCATGTATGATGTGACCGGCGTAACAGGCGCCGCGCCAATTTGGAACGATACGATGCGCGCACTTCTGCAGGGACAGCCTGATCGTCCGTTTGTTCGCCCCGATGGGATGAAACAGGTGGAAGTCTGCGCCCTCTCGGGTTTGCTGCCAACTCCGGCTTGTCCGCACACGCGAATGGAATGGTTCATCAATGGAACCGAGCCAACGCAGACCGATAATTACTATCAACAAATTTGGGTTGACGCGTTGACGAATTCGCTCGCGAATGATTCGACGCCGCCTGACAGGCGCAAATCCATCATCGCGTTGAATTTGCCTGTCCAGGCGCTGCCGTGGGCGCGCTCACAAGGTTTGCCATTATTGGCTGACTTTGAAAAAAATGCAAATACACAGAACGCAAATTCATTGATGTTGGTTTCGCCAACGCCAAATACAACCTATCGCATCACGTCGGATATTAATCAATCGGCTCAACAGCTTTCGGTAGAGGCTGTTGCTAATCAAAACTTTTCTCAAGTCAGAATTTACGCAGATGGTATTTTGTTGCAAACACTTTCGAATCCACCATATCAAGCCTGGTGGACGTTGTCGCCGGGTCAACACCAATTTTGGGCAGAGGGAATGAATTCAAATGGCGAGGCGATCAAAAGCGATATGATAACAATTACAGTAATACAGTAGGAACTATTTCAATCCCGAATGCAGGAAACTCTCGATGAATTGTCGCTGGAAGATCAGGAATAACAATAATAACGGGCCGACCACGATGATCGTGCCTGCGGTGACGAGCGGCCACTGCGCGCCGATCTCACCGAGCTGCGTGAAGACGGCGAGGCCGACCGTCAGCGGGCGGCTGCTGGTGCTGTTGGTGACCACAAGCGGCCACAGAAAATCATTCCAGTGAAAGCTGATGGATGAAAGTGCGAACGCGATCATCGCCGGACGCGCGGGCGGAATATAAACGTACCACAATGTCTGAAGCCAGTTCGCGCCGTCCATGCGCGCGGCATCGTCCAGATCGCGAGGAACGGTTCGGAAGGTCTGCCGCATCAAAAATGTCCCGAACGCGGAACCGAAGAAAGGCAGCATCACGGCGAGAAGCGTGTCGAATAAATGAAGCTGGCGGATCGTCGAATAGTTTGGAACGATCAGCGCGCTCGATGGAACCATCAACTGCAAAAGGATGAGAAAGAAAAGAATATTCTGGCCGCGGAATTGAAAACGCGCGAACGCATAACCGGCGAGGCTGATTGTCACGAGTTGAACAACAAGAATGCCAAAAACGATGATGATTGTGTTGACGTAATATTGGGCAAACGGTGCGATCTGGAATGCCTGTGCGTAATTCGTCAGCGTTGGGTGCGATCCGAACCAAAGGTTCGCCGCGCTGAGCGGTTCGTCCGGCGGATGCACCGAAACGGCCAGCGCCCAAAGCATTGGGATCGCCCAGCCAACAGCAATCACCGCGAGAACGATAAGGCCGAGTGCGTTTGAAATTGATTTGGGCGTAAACCGGAAGGGTCTGCGAGACCTGTCAGGTTTTGGGTTTTTATTCATACGAACCGCGCCGCTCTGTGTAGAGGAAATTCGTCACAGTGAAGATCAAAAGGACGGCGATGAGGATGACGCTGATCGCGCTGGCTTTGCCGTTGTCGAGGAAACTGAACAATGTTTGCCACAGGTTGAAGAGCAGCATGGAGGTCGCGTTGTTGGGACCGCCGCCGGTCATAATGTAGATTTGATCAACCGTCTCGAACGCATTGACCACCGCGATGGTGGTGACGAACAGCGTCGTCCCTGCCAACAGCGGGAACGTGAGATAACGCGCCGATTGGATCGCTGATGCGCCGTCGAGCGAGGCG
The DNA here is from genome assembly GCA_021824575.1 of Chloroflexota bacterium. Lineage (GTDB taxonomy): Bacteria > Chloroflexota > Anaerolineae > Anaerolineales > Villigracilaceae > Fen-1038. The sequence goes on along the minus strand of JAKAKJ010000089.1, from coordinate 59,254 downwards.
GCTTCAAAAATATCATGCGGGAGTCCCTGCAAGCCGGCGAGATAGAAGATCATGAAATAACCGGTCTGCTTCCAGATGCCGAGGATGATCAACGCGATAAGCGCCAGGTTTGGATCGCCGAGCCAGTTTTGACTTTGGATGTGAAAGAATTCGATGAACACATTGACGAGTCCATAGCCGGGCGTATACATGAAAAGCCAGATCGTCGCCGCGCTCACCATTGGCAAAATCGTGGGATAAAAAAATGCAAGCCGATAAAGTCCAAGCGCGCGGAGTTTTTGGTTCAACAGTAATGCAAGCACGAGCGCGAGGAAAACGCTCAATGGCACCGTTGCAAAAACATAGATGACGGTGTTGATGATGACTTGGTGGAAAGTTGGGTCCTGGAATAATGCGGCATAATTGCCAAAGCCAGTGAACTGCGGTTCCTGCACGGCCTGGTTTTGGAGGAACAGGCTATCGTAGAAAACACGGATGGCTGGAAAAAGCGTAAAGACTGCAACGAATAAAAGCGTGGGAGCGATCAGGAGATAGGGTAAAGCGGCGGCTCCAATTCGGAACCGCCGCTCTGTTCTTGTGTCAGGCGTGCGTGGTCGCAGCCTCATCAATTTTTGAAGGCAGAAAGAATCTGATCGGCCTGCTGCTGCGCGGCCGCAAGCGCGTCGGCAGGAGTACTCTTGCCGGTCAATACAGCTTGCACTGCATCGCCGAGCGCTTTTTGGATCTGGGCGTTATCGTGCGCAGCGAGTTCAGCGCCGGCATATTGCAGCCCTTGCGGCGCAACAGCGGCTTGCGGCGTCTTGGCGATGTAATCCTTCATCGCCTGTGTGTCCATCGAAGATTTTCGGCCAGGGATGTAGCCCGTGTTGATGCTCCAATCAGCCTGAATGTCGGTGGATGTCATGAACTGGATGAACTTCCACGCCGCGGCCTGATGATCGGCAGGAATGCCCTTCAGCATATAGATATTGCCGCCGCCGGTCGGCGCGCCATATCCCTTCTCGCCGACGGTGTAGCTTACACCGACATTGAATTTTGCCTGCTTCAAGATGTTGGTGAGCGATCCGCTCGAATGCCAGATCATGGCCGCCTTGCCGTTGACGAAATCGTTCGGCATGTTTGCCCATTGCAGGATGCCCGTTGGCATCACTTTGTCTTTAGTAGATAGATCAGCAAAATCCTGCAGCGCTTGAGCAACCTGAGGTGTGTTGAACATGACCTGGTTCGGGGCAGAGCCAACAACATTCGTACCACCGCCAATCACAAAAGATTGGAACAGCCAGTAGGGGATTCCATCTGATGAGATTTCCAAGCCCCACGTGGTTGTATTGCCACTGGCATCGGTCTTGGTCAACTTCTGCGCGTCAGCGACCATCTCCGCGAAGTTCGCCGGGCCATGACTCGGATCGAGTCCCGCAGCCTGGAACATATCCTTGTTGTAATAAAGCACCGGCGTCGAGCGCTGGAAAGGCAGACTCCAAATATGGCCTTGATAATTCGAGTTGGCAAGGAAGGCGGGATAGAAATCGGAAGTAAATGAACTGCCGCCTGCGGTGTTGATGTAATCATCAAGCGGCTGGATTGCGTTGGAGTCTACAAGCGAATACAGATCAGTCGAAAGCATCACCGCGACATCGGGCGGCGTGCCTCCGCCTTTGATCGTCGTCTCGATTTTTGTAAGCGTGTCGGGATATCCGCCGGAAAGAACCGCGTTCACTTTGATGTTCGGATTCTGCTGTTCGAACTTGGCGATATAGCCGTCAATGATCTGCGTGATTGGCCCTGGAACGGCAACCGGATAATAAAATGTCAGCGTAACGCTACTGGGGGTTGGCGATGCCGCCGGTCCGCACGCGGCGAGCGATGTTACAAGAGCAGATAACAAAAACAGAAAGACGAAGCTTCTCGACAATCGGTCAATACGCAATTTCATACAATTTTCTCCTCGGAAGATTTATGGATTCATAAGGTTCGTGATGCTGTATATTTCAACGAAGTTTTATGTTACACCGTAGAGAGAAATGCGTCAAGACATGTCCGAATTTGGAAGTAATTCAACCGCCCTTAAATCAAAATCAATTCAAGTTTGACTCGGTTTTATTACAACCAAAGCCAAATGAGCGGCGTACTTTTCCAAATCGCATCGTTCCGGCGGGATTCGCATTCCCTCCGCGCGTAACATGGCTCCGATCATCTTCGGATGCCGCGATAATCGCACTTCAAGAAAATCTGCGATTTGCTTGGGATCAATGATCGTTTCGGCTAACCCTGAAAAATGCCGGGACTTAACGCGCACTTCGACTTGGGGATTGGCTTGAATATTTCGGAACCAATCGGCTTTTTGACCAAGCGCGGCGCTGAGATAAATCTGGCCGTCAATTTCTTCATATTGCAGCGGAGTGACGCGCGGCTTGTGTGACTTGCGCCCAATTGTAGTAAGAAGCAATACGAAATTCCCCATCAGCGGCCCAAGCCCGATGGCATAGACTATTTGCGGCGGCCAATGGATGAGTCGAAGGATGAATTTTGGGGTTTGATTAAAACCAGCCATATACATCAACTGAAAATTATCTTGCCATGCTTCAGCGTATTTATTATCCACACAATGACGCCGGTGTATATTCCCCCGAAGACGATAAGCAGAAGGATGTTCAGCGATATAGATAGTAGATCATTGTTTATTCCAGATATGGCATTACTCAAAACGAGGTAGAGACTCAGTGGAATCGCTGTGATAAGCCCATAGATGATGCCGCTCTTGAACGTGGTTAGTTGAGCCAGGAATGCTCCGATGGCAAGACCCAAAGCAAAGATATACGGACTCTTGGTTACGAAGATCAGCAAAATCAGGCTCACAACAATTGCCACAGCAAAAGCAATTATGGATCGCCCAGAGATTTTCCTCATTTTTGGTCCTCCTCAGACTTCCGAAGTCTTCAAGACTTCGGAAGTCTGATTATTTTACGGCTTCACAACAAATTTGCCTCCTGCTCCTCGACCGCCGACATCGGGGAAATAAAATTCAGATGCAGTTGGCGGGATGACGTTGAACGTCCCTGCCGTGCTGGCGCGCGCTAAGTAAGTATAAACATAGGTGCCAGCAGGTAGGTAATCCGATGAAAGCACAACTTTATCATCGCGCAGTTCGGTGTGCGTAAAGAACCACCAGCCAAAGCCGCGCTCGTTGTAATCTTGCACCGTGTACTTTGTGGGAACGGTTGTATCTGTGGCGATGGACGCATCAATGGCTTCGAGACCGGCAGGCAGTGGATCGTCAATGACGATGTAATGCAATGCGTCAGGCACGACCATTGTCAAACGGACGCGCACAAGTTGTCCGCGTTGAATTTCGGTAATGGGATTCTTTGAATCGTCCAACGTGAAATACTGACGCGAGAGACTCATGCCTTGGTCAAGCGGCTGGATGGACTGAACCGGCAGTGTCGTGCTGAGATACGCGTCGTAATACAGATTGCCATTTCCAGTTCCGCGTGTGAACACCAGATAATTGACCGTATCCTTCAACAAGTCTTTCATCTGAACTTGTAATTTAACTGTGTCGGTCAAATTATCTTTCGTAACCTGTTCCTGCTTGAGCATTTCACCGTTCAAGCCAACCGCAAATTGATAATTCGATTGGTATTCTTTGGTCGCAGTCAACCAATTGGTCAACGCGATCAGCGACCACGACGTTTCCTGAGTCGAATGCCAGTGTCCGCTTTGGCGATGAGCCATCAGCCAGCGGACGGCATTAGCTGTAATCGGATTTTGCGGATCAATCTGCACGAAAGCGTTTAACACAATCGCGGTTGTGCGCGTGTCGGTATTCCAGTTCCAATAATCAGCGGGGCCATTCTCCTCCCAGTGTGCGCCCGCGGCTGATAGTACGGTAGCCGCCGCGAGGTCCGACATGAGCGAGTTGACGCGCGTGTCTTTCGGGTTCAACATATACATCGCCTGCGCTAGATACGCCTTGCCGTACAAGTCCAACGAACTGCGATGATCATAAATGAAGTTGGTTTGTCCGGCTTGTAAAACGTTTCCACGCGCCAGCACATAAATCATGAAGGCATAGCGGTTATATTGCCACGTTGCCGCATTTTGATATAGGTTCGGAGGATTCTCGTTGAGATATTTGATGCCGTTATCGAGAACATCCTGCGAAACGGGATAACCAGAATCTTTTGCTTCCATTAAGCCAAGCACAACATACGCGCTCGTTTGCGGATCGCTCGTTGCGCCATCCCACCAATTCCATCCGCCGTCCGGCAATTGCTTGGCATAGATTTTTTGTAAAGCCGAACTGACTTGCTGATCGAGATTGGTTTGCAAAGTCGCATTCGTCAAGCCTGCAAGTTTCAGAGCACGCGTCGTCACCACGTTTGGCAAAAAGCTGGAGACGGTTTGCTCCATGCAGTAGTATGGATAATCTTTGAGATACGTCAGGCTGTCCTGCATCGAAGCCGCGAGCGATGGCGACACATCAATCGAGAGTTGCGCGTTGCTGTAATTGTATGTGGTTGGAAGTTGGATGCCTTCGGTCGCGGAGTTCGCCGAAGTCAGCATGCCGGATGTGCCGACGGTTTCGAGCGCGCTGTAGGTGTAAACCGGGATGCCTTGATTCGACAGCGTGCCGAGCGGCGGCTTGCTCGAATCGGTGAACGATCCGCTGACGGCTTGCGCGGTCAGGTCCACGCGTTGCGCATCTTCATTGATGTTCAAATCCCATGTGACATAACTTTGACTCTTAGCGGCCACGTCAACGGATTGTGCGGCAGGCGTGATCAATTCGACGCCCTGCGCGTCGAGGCTTACCTGGACTTTGAGCGGCGCGGCCCCATTGTTGTGGATGATCGCCCCGATGCGCGCCTGGTCGCCCGCCACGAAGAAGCGCGGCGTCTGCAAATCCACAAAGAGCGGCTTGGTGCTGACGATTTCATTCGTCGCCTGCCCGACGCGTCCGTGCGCGGTTGCGGCTCGCACATCCGCAACCCAGGTTGTCAAATTCTGCGGAAGTTTTACAGTGACCTGCGCCGTGCCGCTTGAATCGGTTGTGACCTGCGCCTGGAAGAAAGCTGTATCTTTGAAATCCTGACGAACGGTGATGATGCCATAACTGGTTCCTTCACCGCCGCCGCCGCTGCCTCCGCCTTGCGGAATGCTCTCGCGGTATTGCGCGTTGAAATCATCGGCGTTGGCAACAAGTCCAAGCGAAGTCTGTACGCCGAGCGCTTGATCGGGATAGAAGCTGCTGAGAATTTTTCCCGAATTGGACGGAGCTAAAGCCAGCGCGGCTTTATCAACAACAGCCAATGAGACATCTGCCGAAACGGGCTCGCCGCTTTGATCTTTCGTTGTTATCGTGTACGTAACGTTGTCGCCCGGGCCCGCCGTTTGTTTATCGGGCGTGACTTTCACATCGAGCGATTGTTGACTCGTGTCCACGTTGATACGAACCATGCCAATCTTGAAATCAGGTGTCTTGGTATTATCCGCACCGCTCACAACGACGACGGAAACATACGCCATTGGAGCCATATCCGCGGTAATTGGTAATTTGTAAATGGTGCTGTTGCCGTTCAGCAAAACGACGTCTTGCTTGTAAATATGTCCACGCTCGTAAGTCACCAATGCGTAAACGCTTCCTTGAAATGGCTGGGCAATCAAGAGTTCGGCCGTGTCGCCGGGCGAATAGGAATCTTTGTCTGCAATCAAATTGAAGGTGCGGTCATTTGTTTGCCGCCACGGAATGAATTGATCGCTCGAGACCCACATGTATGTGGACGATTGCTGCTTGTTGCCTTTTGCATCCGTGACGACCACAATCGCTTTGTAGACTCCGCCTGCGGGCGGGATGAACGAAACCTGCGCCTTGCCGTCCGCTCCGGTAGTGATTGTCTGCTGGCTGATGGGAATATCCTTGACCGATGTGACCCAGCTTAGTTGTCCCTGTTCATCCTGCTTTTGAACACTGAACCATTGACGTTCCACGAACTGGACGGTCACACTTTGATTCGCGATGGGATTCGAATCCCAATCCAGCACCGCGACTTCAAACGGCTGTTCTTTGCCTTGCGTGCCAACATAACTCAACGAGCGGATGCCCGCATACAACTGGCTTTGATGGACAACAATACTCGTCTGTCCGCTGACGGTGTCGCCCGCCACATCGGTCACGTTGGCGTTGAACGTCACCTGTTGGTCGGTTTTTGTCTCGCCGAGATCAATGGTTTGCGGAAGATCGAGATGGCCATTCACATCAGTTGTGGCTGAGCCTTCTGCGAGCGTTCCAGCTTGCGCGGGTTGCTCCGGCATCATGTAGTACATGTCGCGGTCCCAGTCCGAAAAGCTGAACTGGCTGTACTTCGGACTCGGCGTAAAGGTGTACGGTGATTCTTCTGTAAACCAGTCCACTTTGCCGTTGCCAACATTTCCGCCGGAATAATAGGTCGCGTCGAGGCTGAACTTGACTTGATCGCCAACTAAAACATTGGTCTTGTCCGCAGTCGCATTGACCTGGAAAGTTGGCTTGTGATATTGAGCCACGCGAAAATTCAAATAGCCGAACGGATCAGCCTTTGCGTCAGTGGCAACTGCAATCGTGTACGTACCTAAAGCCGCGTCGGCTCCCAATTTGAAATCATCGCTGATGCTTCCCAATTGCGAGAGCGGCAAAGACTTTGCATAAACGTGCTGGCCTGATTCATTAATAGTTACATATAGCTGTGGGTTGTTGAGCAGGCTGTAATGGAGGTCGTCGTTTTGACGGACGAGTCCCTTGAAATAAACATCCTGTCCCGGACGATAAACGGGCCGGTCGGTATAAAGATAAACAAACGGGGCGGTTGTATTGCCGTAATAATTTTGCTGGATACCCAAATCCCCAGCCCATACGCCGCTGCCCCAATTCGTTGCGACAAATGCCAGATGCCCCGACCCTTCGGCGCGCGCAAACATCGGCGCGTCAATATTGTTCAAATAAACAAGCCCGTTGGCGTCCGTGTTGGTTGTGTTTCCAACCTGCTTCATATCGCTGTTATAGAACATGACCGGCACATTGGCTTGCGGCTTGCCGGTTTCAAGATCAACAACCCAAGCCAACCCTTCAGTTGAAGTGGCCTTGAAAGTAATGTTGTCGGTCGCAACAACAAATAAATAACCTTGATAGAAATTGGTTTTGTAATCCAGCGGCGAACCTTTTACGCCGATGAAGTAATAGCCAGCTGGCAGCGGATTTCCTTTTTGATCTTCGAGTTTTATGTTAATACTGTGAACTTGATTGCTCGCGGCCTGCGTATCCGGCGTCCATTGATTGATGGGTTGAGTCCGCGGATTGAAGTTGACCGTCGAAGCGCTGTTCGCTCCTTTGCCGCCGTTGCTGTTCAACATATTGCTGAACTCATCGAAGGTCAGCGGGTAAAGTGAGATCGTTGCCGAATCCAAATTGGTATATTCAAAGTAGACATCCTGCGGACCCTTCGCGCGATACACAAGCGGCGTCCACGGCATGACGAGCCGTGCATAAGGCGACATGTCCGCAGTATGGAAACTCAACGAAGATTCGGTCTTGATCGTATTGCCATAAATATCGGCCATGCCCGGCAGGGCGCGCACGATGTAATTCGTGCCGGGGTCCAAGCCATACATGGAGTATGAATTGTCGTTTTCGTTGCATTACCACTGCGGCGCGGTTTTCGGCGCGGGCGTGATGATGATTCGATTCTTCAAGCTATCCAATTTCATAGGCGAGGCAAACTGGATGCTGAGCGACCCGTCAAAGCCGTTGCTCGTGCTGGGCGGAGTGATCCTTACAACCTGTGGTAATGGCACAGTGCTGAAATGCGCGGTCAATCCATCTTTCAATGTTCCGCCGTCTGCGGCTTGCGCGGTATCCGCAATTTGCAGATCGTAATAACTTGCAATATCATACTTGTTGTGCGGCTCAATGGTCAGTACAGTGAAATCTTTATTCCAACTTAAATCAAGACGCACAGGCGCTTTTGTTTCGCGGTTGATGACTGACGTTGCGCTTACGACGCTATCGGGATTCATTGGCTGGAGGAATGTGATGATGAAAGCCTGGTCGAGCAAAACATTCTGGATGTTGCCCAGCTTTGGATTTTGCTGTCCGTTCTTCAACGCGACGCTTGCGATGCCGGGTGCGCGCGTGGTGAATTGCCAGACGAAGGATTTGTCCAACGCGTCGCCGTTCGTGTCTTTCAATCCGGCTCCCACTCGGACTGTGTAGCGGATTCCGCTTAATAAAGCTTTCTCTGGCTGAAACACATACACCGACGAGTTGACCCATTGACCCTGTCCCGCGGTCCGCGGAGAGATTTCAATCGGCTGTGGCAAACCCGCTTGTTCTTCTTTGATCGTCAGTGGAACAATCGGATGATTGAAGATAACCGTGATGTTTGTTGTTTGATCCATATCTTCGGCATCGGCGGCGGGGAAGACCTGGCCGACTTCCAGGCTTTCGGTCGTTGTGAAATCTACTTCGATGGCATTGGCGGGCGATGTCCCATCAAGCGCGGTTGCAGATGTGGCAAAGATTCCCCGATAGGTTGTGGCAGGTTCGAGCTTGACGTCGGGCGTGAACTCAAAGGTCCGGGCGTCGAGCCAGCTTGATTTACCGGCGACCGCTTTCCCATCCGGGGCAAGAAGCGAAAAAGCCGCGCTGGTTTTGTCGCGGTTCATGTCGCGGTCGAACGTAATCTGAATCGTCCCCGACAAATCCAGCCGTTGTCCCGCAATTGGATTCTGTGCGACGACTTGCGGTCCAACTTGTTTTGGCTGCGCCTGCACCGAAAGATTTGTGGTCGTTTGATTCGAAATTTCCGAGATGGAAAGTGCGATCGCGAAGAGCGCAATGACGACAATCGGCACGATCAGTCTTAGATTCTTTTTTGTCACAGGAGGCCGTCCTTCTTTGCTTCGTTTCCGTACCTGAACACACACTTTCACATAATCAACAGACGTTTTTTAGTGTTCCAGAGTTCCGCCAATATGGGTCTCGCGGTTCGTGGAATTTGGCACAAAAATAGTATGCCTTTTGTCGCCTCGGCTGTCAAGCAGGGGAATCAACAGACGACATGCTTGTACCTTTGCCAGCTTTACGATCCCGATTTGATGGCTTTCGTAATTGATATTGCCGCCCGTTACTGATTGTGATTTGAATTTATCTCTTTATCAACTTCATCATCTCAACGGCTTTCTCTGTTGACCTCATCCCGGCCCTCTCCCTTTGGGAGAGGGAGCTTGTTGTGTTTGCAAAGGAATAGCGATTGGTCACGAAGCTAATCCTGAAAAGTCTACAGCTTTATCCGACCAATCCTTGGCTTGGACAGAAAGTAAGATGCGCTGTTTGGGGTTTTGGCTGGCACTGTCCCACGCGCGCTGCCAAAGTGAAATCATGGTTTGAATACGAACGAGTTCTGCGGCGGTTTCTGGTTCAGTATCAGCGGCTGTCCATTCGATGAGATGTTTGGCTTCATCGAGTAAATTAGCGACAATCGTTGGATCAGATGATTTTCTCGCCGAGGATGATATTCTTCCAAACGTGGCTGCAAGCCCACCCAAGCGGCGGGGAAGTGAATCGCGCAAAAAACGCTCGCGGAGTTTTTCTTCATTCATCATTTGATCTCTCCTAGAATTTCGCGCGCCACCGCTTCAACCTGCTTGCGGATGTTCTCATCTTGAATCAAAATGTTTCGATTTCCCAATCGAGGGCGGATGTTAATCAGAGATTCAAATTCGATGCGTTGTTCGCTTGGATACCAATTTGCGCCCCAAAGGTCATCTTGTTCACTTCCGTCATCCAATAAAACAGATTCGCAATCAGCGTGCATTTCTCCACCGCCCGATAAGAAATGACGGCGAATATCTACAACGATTTTGATCATGTCTTTATATTCCTGGAGCATTTCTCGAATTTGCACAGGAGTTGCCTTTTCCTTGAGCAGGTGAATCATAATTTCTCCGCCGATGATTAGATTACTTACGGATTTCTCGATTTATTTCTCAACCAACTTACCAGCTCTCAAACCTTCCAACGTTTCGACGCCCACCGCGAACATCGTGACTTGAATTTGTCTCTTCGTCAACTTCATCATCTCAACGGCTTTTTCTGTCGAAACTGCCGCGGCCTTCAAGAAGTTGCCTGCCATGCCGCCGATGGTCGCGCCGAGGGCGATGCACTGGGCGATGTCAAGTCCGTCTTTGAGTCCGCCGCTGGCGAAGATAATCATATTTGGCGCGGCTTTCTTTACGTTCAAAATTGATTCGGCAGTTGGAATTCCCCAGCCGACAAACGTCGCGGCGAGTTGACGGGTGAATTCATCGGGTGCGCGGTACATTTCCACTTGCGACCAGCTTGTCCCGCCCGCACCGGCGACATCAATCGCGGCGACTCCGCAGTTGGCCAATAGCTTGGCCGTCTGCTCTGAGATTCCCCAGCCGACTTCTTTTGCAATCACGGGAACTTCCAACTTTTTACAAATCATTTCCATCTTTTTACTTAAATCCTTGAAGTTTGTGTCTCCGCCAGCTTGCACAGCTTCCTGCAACGCATTCAAATGCAAATAGAGCGCGTCAGCTTGAATCATGTCCACGGCGCGGCGACATTCGTCAATGCCGAAGCCGTAATTGAGTTGCACTGCGCCGAGATTTGCGAACAATAAAATGTCGGGCGCGTATTTTCGCACTTGAAATGTCTTGGCTTGCTTTTCATCTTCGAGCGCGGCGCGCTGTGAGCCGACGCCCATCGCTGTCCGCGTGGATTGGGCTGCTTCGGCCAGTCGCCGATTAATGGTCCCGGCCTGATGCGTTCCACCCGTCATCGAAGAGATCAGGATCGGGGCATCGAGCCGCTTGCCAAACAGTGTCAAGCTCGTGTCCGCGTCATCCAAATTAAGTTCGGGCAGCGCCTCGTGGATAAAGTGATATTTTTCGAGTCCGGTTGTCAAGGCCGACCGGACGTCCTTCTCCAAATTAATCTTGATGTGGTCGGCTTTTCGCTGTTCAATGGGCGCAACTTTTGACATGGGGGAGTGTTCCTGTGTTTGAATTTCAAATAACCTGCCTGTGTTACAATTGGCACGCTAAATCAAAATGGATGGAGGATTATCTCATGGCTGACACGTTTGCCGAAGTCAAGAAAATTGTTGTGGATTTGCTCGGTGTAGATGAGGGCAAGGTGACACCCGAGGCTCGCTTCCGCGAGGACCTTGAAGCGGACTCGCTCGATCTCGTTGAACTCATCATGGCCTTTGAAGACAAGTTCGGAGCCGAAATTTCTGACGAAGCCGCGCAGAAGATCACGACTGTTGGCGAGGCCGTTGCCTATATTGACGGACACAAGTAATTCTTCCGTTTTGCATTGCAATGATTATAACCGTAGAGCCGCTCCGAGAGCGGCTCTAGTGTTTAATTGAAATTCCTTGTGCTAAAAACGCAAGTGTCGGGACGATGTGAATGACCGAAGGGAGTGACACTTGCACCTGCGCTGCAAGTGCAGGTGAGAATCCCGCCGCAAAGCGGCGGAGACCCTTCGCTGTGCTCAGGGTGACATGATTATTGGCGATTGATATTCCAATCTTTCAACGCGGCATCGGCTTCATCCAGATGTTCGTTGCGGTGCAAAGCCCGGACAATCCAGCGTTTGTTGTAGTTATAGATTTCTTCCAGCAAATGCGGCGGATATTCTTCCAGTCGTTTATCGAGCTTCTCGGCACCTTCAACCGCAAGACGCACCGCCTCACGCGGCGGGATGGCGGCCCAAAGCGGCAATGAAATATCGTTCACAGCGATGTCAACGCTAGGAGTGGAAAGCTTGCCGTCCTGCTCGGTTGCATCCAGAACATACATAACGCGTCGATCCCAAAAGGCAAGATGTGCTAAGACAACTGCAACCGTCCAATGTTCGCCGACGCGATGCTGTAATTCTTTATCAGATAATTTCGCCATTGTGCGAATACGCTCGGTCGAAGCGCTGTTCAATTCGATAAAAGAACGATCTAATGTCATTGGAGTTCCGATTGAAACAGAACCAGTAAGGTAAGGGCACGGCGCCGCCGTGCCCTTACAATTATTATTTGAGAAGTGAGGGAATCTCTTCCGGATGTTTTGCGACCTTCACGCCCGCGGCTTCCAGCGCTTTGACCTTGTCCGCGGCGGAACCTGCGCCGCCTTCGATGATGGCGCCTGCGTGACCCATGCGCTTGCCGGGAGGAGCGGTCTGTCCTGCGATGAATGAAACAACCGGCTTGGTCATCTTTGATGCGATATATTCCGCGGCTTTATCTTCGTCTGTGCCGCCGATCTCGCCGATCATCACAACTTTTTCGGTTTGCGGATCGTGCTCGAACATTTCCAATACGTCAATGAAATTCGTACCGTTGATCGGGTCGCCGCCGATGCCGACGCACGTCGAAGCGCCCATGCCGACCAGCTTGAGTGCGTACAAAACTTCGTAGGTCAATGTGCCGGAGCGCGAGACCACACCGACATTTCCAGGAATGGCGATGTTGCCGGGGATGATCCCCACTTTCGATTCGCCGGGTGTCAGCAAACCCGGGCAGTTTGGCCCGATGAGCCGGACCTTTTTCTGGTCAATGTAATTGCGGACGCGCATCATATCTTGAACCGCAATGCCTTCTGTAATGCAGATGATCAACGGGATGCCTGCGTCCGCGGCTTCGAAAATCGAATCGGGTGCGAAGCGCGCGGGGACGAAGATCACGGAACAGTTCGCCCCGGTAGCTTCCACCGCCAATTTGACCGAGTCGAACACTGGGATTTTTTCGTCCACCCATTCGCCGCCTTTGCCGGGCGTCATGCCTGCGACAACATTGGTTCCGTAGGCAGCCATTTGGCGCGTGTGGAAGAGTCCTTCGTTGCCGGTAATGCCTTGCACAACAAGACGTGTGTTTTTATTGATGAGAACGCTCATGTTATTTCTTCCCTTTTGCCGCGGCAACAGCCTTCTTGGCCGCGTCGGCCAGTGTTTCAGCCGTAATCATTTTTGCGTCGGCCAGCAGTTTGCGGCCTTCTTCTGCGTTCGTGCCGACGAGGCGCACAACCATCGGCACTTTCGGTTTGACTTCATCCATCGCGACCAAAATCCCGCGCGCGACTTCGTCGCAGCGCGTGATGCCGCCGAAGATGTTGAACAGCACGGCTTTGACATTCGAATCAGAAAGAATGATCTTCATCGCAGCCGCGACTTTGTCGGAGCCCGCGCCGCCGCCGATGTCGAGGAAGTTGGCGGGTTCGCCGCCGAACAGTTTGACGATGTCCATGCTGGTCATGGCCAATCCTGCGCCGTTGACCATGCATCCGATGTCGCCATCGAGCTTGATATAGGAAAGCCCGTATTTGCGCGCTTCGGTTTCAGCGGGCGCTTCTTCGTCCACATCACGCATCTCAGCCAGATCTGCGTGGCGGAAGAGAGCGTTGTCGTCAATCATCATTTTGCCATCAAGGGCGATCAAGCGCTTGTCTTTTGTAATGACCAGCGGATTGATCTCGGCGAGTGTCGCATCGGTCTGGGAATAAACCTGCCATAAGCCTGTGGCGATTTTATTGAAGTCTTTCCAGTACTCGCGCGGTAAATCAATGGAGGCGGCAATGTCACGCGCCTGATAGTCGCGCAGGCCGAGCAATGGATCAATGTGAACTTTGATGATTTTTTCAGGGGTTTTAGCGGCCACTTCTTCGATCTCGACGCCGCCCGCGGCAGATGCGATCATCACCGGTTTGCGTGCGGCGCGGTCATTGGTGATCGAGAAGTAGATTTCAGATTCAATCGCCGCGGCTTCGTCCACCAGCACTTTGCGAACCGGCAGACCCTTGATTTCCATAGCCAGGATTTGTGCGGCGAGCTGTTCAGCTTCATCCGCGTCCTTGGCAAGTTTGACGCCGCCCGCTTTCCCGCGTCCGCCAACCAGCACCTGCGATTTAATAACAACGCGGCCACCCAACTCTTCAGCAATTGCCTTTGCTTCGCTTGCGGTAGCCGCTACCCGTCCCTTTGGGATCGGAATGCCATATTTGGCAAAAATCTGTTTGGATTGATATTCGTGAAGTTTCATGTGTTTCCCTTATACATAGAATCAAAACACGGCGATTATACCACCGCGATTAAATGAAAATCGTCCGGCACAACCTCTGCCGGACGATTTCGTGACTAAGGTAATGTGAATCTCATGATTCGATTGTTGGTTCCTGCGTCTGTTACCCAAACGTGGCCTTGCGCGTCCACAGCAATGCCTGCAGCTAATGCAAAGGTTGAGGGAGTGGCGCCATAATCGCCCCACGTTTGGACGAGCTGCCCATCGGTTGTGTATTCGATGACGCGGTAGCCCTCCGGGTCGGTGACGAAGACATGGCCCTTATTGTCCACCGCGATGAACGGCTTGTTGTCGAGAGATTGACCATTCCAGCCGTTGACAACATCCCATTGCTTGAGCGGAGTAAAAGTCAAACCATCGGGCGATGGGCTAAAAGTTTGGACACGATCGTTCCATGTATCCGCAATATAGACTATGCCCTGAGAATCGATGGCGATGCCAACCGGTTCATCGAACTGCCCGGGACCGGCTCCCGCAGAGCCAAATTGTGTGATGTAATTTCCGTTCGCGTCAAACACGACGACGCGCTTGTTCCCGGTATCTACAACGTAGACGCGACCCTGAGCATCCACCGCGATGCCGCGCGGACCGTAGAATGTATCCGGCTGAGTGCCTTGGCCAAACGTGCCCCACATTTTTACGAATTGGCCGTCCGCGGTGAATTTTTGGATGCGATGATTCCATGTATCCGCGACGTAAACGGATCCGTCCGGGCCGACGGCAACGCCCCAAGGCTCGTTGAATGTCGAAGGCGGCGCGGCCGGATTCGGGTTGTTGGGATCGTTGCCAGTTGGCGTGCCCCATTGATTGATCAGGTTCCCGCTTGGGTCGAAGTGCAGGATGCGATGGTTGCGGGAGTCGGCAACGTAAAATGTCCCGTCCGGCGCAAATGCCAGCGAGCGCGGCGCGTTCATGGGAACAGATAATCCGCTCGAGGTGATGATTTGATCGGCGTTGAGTGTGATCGTCTTTCCCTGGTAGGGATCAACCTCGGCCACGGGCTGCACGGGCGCTGTACCGTATTTCCAAATTTGCTGGGCAACATCTTTGCGGATGTACATACGCATCGCGTCCGATGGCTGCCATGTCGCGAGCGTCATATTCGTGTTGCCTGTCGCTGCGGCATACGCCGTGTAATCGCGGTTCAGCCAAATGTCCCAGATGCCAGCACGGATGGACGGATTCAAGATGGCGGAACAGATGCGTGAAAAGTCCTTGGTTTTGATGAGTCTCAGGAAACTGAGGATGCCGTTGCAAGAATAACCCTGATCGAACGGGATGGAAGGCTGCCGGTCGCTGACCAGGTTGAAGTAATCCTGGTTCGGCCACCACATGCGGATGTAATCTATGCGGTAATAATCCGAGCCGAGGGCCGCATCAATCTTATCGAAGTTTTTTGAGTCGACAATCACGATGGTCGAATCGCGCAAAGCGCGCGTGGGCTGGTCGAAGGAATGCTGGTTCGTGAAATCGCGCAGATACCACACGAACGGCCATGATACGCCGGTATCCGGCGCGCTGGCGTCGTAGGCGATGTTGATTCCCATACCGCCCGTCGTGCGTTCGGAAATTTCAGTTGCCTGGCTGATGACGTCTTTTACACCTGCCGCGGCGTGCGCGTAAACGAGATATTCGGTGGCATCGTTATAGTCAATGTAGGAAGCCCTGAACGCGGCGCGGACTGTCAGCACAGCCATGATAGTGAAAAATGTCAGGATAAAGGCATTTGCGATTTGTCTACCGGCCCAATCGCGCAGCAGATAGATCAAACCCAGTGCGCTGGCAATCGCAACGATGGCGGGCAAAAGGAATGCCATCGTGTTTTGCAACTGCAGCAAGTCGGAACCCTGGAATGGCGGCGTGGGGCTGAGCAGGGCGATCATGGCGGCGGCAAAACTTGTAAAGAAAATGAAAACCGCGCCGAGCGCAAGCAATGCTTTCTGTTGGCGGAGTTTTTGCCAATCGGTCGTGTCAATCACGTAGCCGAGTCCCCAACCGGCAAATAAAATCATCGGCCATGTTAAATGGTAAGTGA
Organism: Chloroflexota bacterium; assembly: GCA_021824575.1. Classification (GTDB taxonomy): domain Bacteria; phylum Chloroflexota; class Anaerolineae; order Anaerolineales; family Villigracilaceae; genus Fen-1038. The sequence continues at coordinate 43,087 of JAKAKJ010000089.1, read as the reverse complement.
GCCACGGCATCTTTTCGCCAGCTATACTGAACGCCGTGATGCTGGCGACGATCCAATAAATCAGCAGGGGGAAAGTGTTTGGAAAATTAACTTCTTCGGTTGAGATCGGCTTTGCAGTTGCTAATTCCTCGCCGCCTTCCGATGTGATTGTGGCCGGCTTGCGCCGCAGCGCAAGAATAAGCGCCAGGATCGAGCCGAGGAACGGAAGAAACTCATAAATCGGGATTTGAATCAGCAGGTAGTAATACCACGGCTGGCTGCCGCGCTGGACAGCTTGCTGTGCGAGCCAGTATCCGAGCGAACCAACCACGCCGGTGAAGAAGCCGTCGGTGTTGGTAAAGACGGTTGTGTAAAAGACTGTGTAGGGAATCCAAAACGTCAGCGCGTATTTCCACCAATCTTTGTTCCAGAACAAACCAATGGCAATGGAGATCGCGAAGAAACCCGCGACGAATAGCCCGATGACTGTTACATCGTGCGATGTCAATGCCTGGACTTCGGGTGCGGTGGTGGGAATTGTGGTATGCAGCCAGTTTTGCAGGAACTTGATGGGGAAGGGGGTAAGCATTGGCAGAACAAAGGTTCCCGCCAGGATCAACATGTCGAATGAACGCTCGGTTTTGACCCGCTCCCACGTATAGCCGCGGACAAGGAAATATCCCGCCGCAACCATGGCAACGAGTCCGGCAAGGATCAGGATCGCGGCGGGTGATGCCGCGCTCGTTGTCGGTTGAAGCGGCGAAGTCGGAGCGGAAGGATTGGCGGGCGAGGCGACTTCGGTCGAGCCGAGAATGCCCGCTTTGCCTCCGGCAATTCCAAATCCCGCGCCGACGCCGAGCAATAAAATCCCAACTGCGAGGGCGATGATAAAGGCACGATAAGCCAGGGCGTCGTCCCAGGTTTTACGCGTCACGCGCGCGATGAAGTAGATCGCCAGGAAAATCAAAAGCTCGGCGGTGTACATGAACGAAGTTTCTTTGTCGGTAAAATGGATGACGAGCGCAACCGCCAGCCAGTAAAGATACTTTCGTTCGCCGCTTTCGAAATAGCGGAGCACGATGTAAAGCATCAACACGCCGGAGAAAACCGCGTACGCGTCTTCGCGGACATAGCGTCCGTAGAACAGCATGATGGGCGAGATCACCATCATGACGCCGGCGAGGATCCCACCGGTCTTGCCGAGATAGCGCCGCCAATACCACGCCATCGAAATGGTTGCGATGCTGAACAGTGCTGCGGGAATGCGGGCTGTAAAATCGTTGGGACCAAACAGGAAATAGGAAAGGGCGATCAAGTGAAATTGAAGCGGCCCATGCATCATTGGGTTATGCTGGTAGCCATCGCCTTTATAAAGCAGCCACGAGAAATACGTGTGCAGACTTTCATCATGACTCATCACGCGCGCGCCGAGATTGTAAAAGCGCGAGATAACAGCCACCAGAATGATGATTGCAAAGATGGCAACTTCTCTTGTAATTGCGGGGAATGCGGGGTGAATGGGGCGTTCAAGCCAGGATTTGTTTTCTTGGTTTGCTTCCATGATTGACTCTTGATATGAGATTGGTTGACTATAATTCAAAGGAGATGTTCTGACAAGCAATAGATTGGAACACGCTTAATTGATTTGGGAACGGATTTTGTGTTCTTTGCGAGCTGCGCGTAGCCAATACAATATAAACCGATCATTTGACATAGAACTTCAGACCGTAGAACCAGCCAGCTGTCCACATCCAGCCTGGATATCAATCCCACGACGCATTCGGATCGTGCATGGAATTCCGGCCTGCTCCAGCGATTCTTTGAATCTGGTTGCGCGCTCGCGCGTTGTCGCCTGGCCCTCATAACCTTTGGTGGGGTTGAGTGGAATTGCGTTCACATGACATAATAAACCTTTGAGCCGCGTCGCAAGTTTGCGAGCTTCCTCCGGCGTGTCGTTGATGCCGTTGATCAATGCCCATTCAAACGTGACGCGCCGTCCCGTTTGTGCGACGTAGTAACGACAGGCATCCAATATTTCTTCAATTGAATATTTTTTGTTGATCGGCATCATGCTCAAACGCAGATCATCTTGCGCGGCGTGAAGTGAAATGGCAAGATTGACTTGCCGCTTTTCGTCTGCGAAGCGCTTGATCTGTGGAACTAAACCAACGGTTGAAATCGTGATTCGACGCGCGCCGAAGTTATATCCATCTGCGTCATTGAGTCTGTCAATTGCCGCCATTGTGTTTTCATAATTATGAAATGGTTCACCCATGCCCATCACGACGATGTTCGTAACAGGCACTTCTTCTTTGCCCAACATGCGTGCGTAGTACATTACCTGCGCCACGATCTCGCCACTGGAAAGATGACGCTTGAATCCCATCTGCCCCGTTGCGCAGAAGATGCATCCCATCGCGCAGCCGGCCTGTGTCGAGATACAGAGCGTGCGGCGAGCCCCTCTCCGTCTCCCCCCAAATCCGACGCAGTCGGATTTGGGGGGAGTGTCCTGACCGAAGGGAATGGACAAGGGGGGCGGATCGCCATAACGCATCAACACGGCTTCGATGAGATGGCCGTCATGCAATTTGAACAACGTTTTGCGCGTCTGCTTATCGGATGAATCAAGATAGCGGACTGGCTCGATACCGAGGAAGTCAAGTTCGTTTCCAAGTTTCTCACGCAAGGTCTTTGGAATATTTGGGAACTGCGATGGCGAATTGTAGAAATGCTGATATAAGCCCTGCCAAATTTGCCTGGCGCGATAAGCAGGCTCGCCCCATGAGTTTAGAAGTTCGGAAAGAGAACTTAAGTCGAGATCGTAAATAAGCACTATCAAATACCAGCCAATTCCGACAAATCTTTCGCAATCAAGTCCGGCTTTGGATTCCACGCCTCGGCTTGCTGGTGTGTGCTGACCCCTGATAATACCAGCGCACAGCGACAGCCCATCATCTGTGCCGCGGCAATATCGGTCTCGAGTCGGTCGCCGACGACCAGCGATTCATCTTTGGTTAAACCCATTCGCTCTGCGGCAAGCTCGAATAAAAACGGAGACGGCTTGCCAATGACAATGGGCTTTACATCCGTTGCAGCTTCAAGCGCGGCAAGAATGGAACCTGCGCCTGGGACAAGTCCGAGCGGCGTGGGAAAGGTTGTATCAGGATTGGTCCCATAAAACGGCGCGCCAGCCCGGATGTGTAATGTGGCGCGGCGCAATTTGTGATAACTCAATGCGCGGTCAATTCCCGCGACGACTGCAACCACCGGCGTTTCATCGTTTGGATCGGTGATGACCGTAAAGCCTTTTTCACGCAAATCGCTGACGATCCCATTTTCACCCACCACAAAAACCATGCCTTTTTGCGGGAAAATTTTTTCCAGCGTGTGTGCTGTGGCTAACGATGAAGTGATGATTTGCCAGGGTTCCAATTCCACGCCGAAGCCGCGCAGCCGGACGAGGTATTCGTCAACGGTTTTGGTGGCGTTATTCGTGGCAAGTGCCACTTGAAGTCCACGCGCCTGGATGCGAGCGAAGATGGTGTGCAGATCGCCAATCGGCGTATCGTCTCTCCAAAGCACGCCGTCCATGTCGAGGATGAGTCCGCGAACGGGAGGGGAAAGTTGATCGAGCATCGAATTTACTATGGATGAACAAAGGTAAACAAAGATTCATTTGCGTTCATCTCTGTTTATCTCCGGCTGCAAATTTTTTCATCAAATATTCCAGCACTGGCCCATCAATCCAGCCTTTATCGGGATCAGCTCGTTCTTCGAAATTTTCATTACCAACGAACGCGCTGAATGCCTGGCGGGTGGCGTCATCATATTCGCCGTCGGTGGGAGTGTAATAACCAAGGCCTTTCATAATCTTCTGGATGTCCTTGACGACTTTGCCTTCCAACATGACGCGTTCCGATTTCGGACTTTTGCCAAAGTAAAGACGATGCAGTTCGATCAATTCCTCAAGGCGTGCGATTGGATTCAAATGATCGTCTACGCGGTAATCCATCCAGCGGTCATTGTGGCCGCCATAACCGGCATTTGGCTTGACCACTAAAATTGCAGCCGATTGACGTCCGCGCCGGTCGCCTCCCGCTCGATTGCCTGCGTCCAATGCAGCAAACAAACGCTCCGGCAATTCGCCTCGGGACTCAAGAAAAGCGTGTTCCATTTTTTGGATAACCTCGGGTCCCGCCAAAATATTCCCCTGAATCGCATAACCTGGACCCGTGAGTCCGCCTGCCCACTCGAAGCACGATTTACCGGTGAATGAAGCAGACTTTCCATTTGCGTCCACAAGCCCAACTTGACGATGCTCGCGCTCGCGATCATGCGACAGAAGTTTCTCGAGCGTTTCTTCCGCCGATAAACCGCCTGCCATCATTTCGAGTCCGCGCGGGCCGTAGGTTGTGTTTGCGTTTGCCTGCGTTGCGACCGCTCCAGCTTTGGCGCGCACCCATGGCACAACCGCACCGACCGCCGGAAATTTCGACGCGACAGCAATTCCCCAAGCCTGTGATTTCAAATCACAAGCCACGATGGAAAATGTAGATATGTTATTGATCATTGGCTGGATTATAGCGCGCTAAGGGCGGGTCAACGACCCGCCCCAAAGCTTTTGCTTGAGGAATCTTATTTCGTTTTTTGTTTTTCGGGGGCTTCCAGCACTTGGTCAACCAACCCGTATGCAACGGCAGCCTTCGCATCCATATAGAAATCCCGATCAGTGTCGCGCTCGATCACTTCCAAAGTTTGGCCGGTGTGTTTGGCCATGATTTGATTCAGAAGTTCCTTCAAGCGCAAAATCTGCTTGGCCTGGATTTCGATATCTGTTGCCTGTCCTTGCGCGCCGCCCAGCGGCTGGTGCATGTGGATGGTCGCGTTGGGCAGGGCGTAGCGTCGGCCCTTCGTGCCGGCAGTCAGCAATACGGTTCCGAAGGACGCGGTCACACCAACGGCCACGGTGCTGATCGGGTTCGAGATCATTTGCATCGTGTCGTAGATCGCGAGTCCGGCATAGATGACTCCGCCCGGCGAGTTGACATACATCTGGATTTCTTTTTCAGGGTCCTCGTGGTTGAGGAACAGCAGCTGTGCCACGATCAAATTCGCAACCTGATCGTCAATTGGCGTGCCGAGAAAAATGATTCTCTCCTTGAGCAGCAACGAATAAATATCATACGCGCGCTCGCCGCGGCCTGTCGTCTCCACAACCATCGGGACAACATTCTTGAAATTTGGGATATTCATAGCCTCTCTCTTTTCTTGTTGGCAATTTCCTTCATTGACTTTGTATCATTTGATTTCTTTAGATGCGCCGGACTCGGCGCTCTTGCCTGTAATTCTAGCCTGAACCTTCGCTCGCTTCTTCGCCGGACGATGGAGCGGCTTCCGTTTCATTGGATTTTTCTTCGCCCGCGGCTTCTTCCGTTTTTTCTTCGGGCTTATATTCGCCCGTTGCAATGGCTTTTAGGCGGTCCAGCGTGCGGCGCGTCAGCAGGCGATTTGCGGATTCCATTGCGACGGCTTCTGCGACGCGCTGCTGTCCCTGCCTGCCGCCGCGGATTTTTCCCAAGTTCACGCCCTGCATTTGCAGATCAACCAGCGTGTTGTTGAATTCTTCATCGAGTGACTTATTGTCCACTTCGATTTTTTCCTGACGCGAAATTTCGTCCAAAATCAACGAGCGCTCGAGACGTTTCTTTGCAACGGGTTTGGCTTCTTCTTCAAGGAATCTGGCAGCGTCGGTGTTTTGCATCTTGTAATAGGTCTCAAGGTCAAGACCTTGCTGTGCCAATCGCTGTTCTAAATCTTCGACAACGTGACCGGCTTCATGTTCAAGCGACTGGGGCGCATATTTGATCGTCGCGCCTTCTTTAATCTTGTCAACGAGCTGGGTAAAGTAGTCGTCATCGTACTGCGAGCGGGCCGCCGCTTCGATTTCCTTAGTCAATGCTTCTTTGAGCGCGTCGAGATTTTCGTATTGTCCAACCATCTTGGCAAAGTCATCGTTCAGTTCGGGCAGCGTCACCGAGCGGACGGTTTTGACCGTTGCTTTTATTTCCACGCTTTGACCGGCCAGCGTTTCATCGGAATGATCTGCCGGGAAGGTATGTTGAATCGTTTTGGAGTCGCCCGCTTTCATTCCCGCGAGCTGACGCGCAAAACCGGGAAATGGGAATTCATTCTCGCGGTCTTCTTTGCGAATCAGTGTCGCGAATCCGGGGCGTGTCAATGCTTCTTTTTCGGATTCCAAGTCAGCAAGAATGTAATCGCCTTCCTGCGCCTCGCGCTCGACGGTCTCGGTTGAGGCGTACATCTGCCGCAAATCCTCCAGCGATTGATCGAGCTTCTCGGGGCCGGGCGCTTTGAATTCGTAAGGCACGCGCACGCTGTGGTAATCGCCCAGATTTACTTCGGGAGCCAGCGGCACTTTGAACGTAAATTTGGGCAGGTCGGTCCCGTCAGCCTTATCGAGCTTTTCGAGAGAACCTGCAGCGGCAGGATTGATATCCGCTTCCTTCAGCATTTCGGGATAGATTTCATCCACAAGCAAATCAACAGCCTGCTCGTAAATGGCGTCGTCGCCGTAATAACGGAGGATTACTTCATACGGCGCTTTGCCCGGACGAAAACCGGGAATCTTGCCGCGCTCCGCGAGTTTGCGGGCCGCGCGTCGCCGAGCCTTGTCGAGGCGTTCGGGCTCCACTTCAACAATTACTTGAGCCTGATGGTCTTCTTGAATGGTCTTTTCGAATTTCAAGCTTCAATTCCTTCTTTAATAAACAGATGGCGAAGAACAACTTCGCTTGTGGGGACGGAGGGACTTGAACCCTCACGCCTTGCGGCACATGATCCTAAGTCATGCCTGTCTGCCAGTTCCAGCACGTCCCCTGGCCTGGCGCGTCCGCCGCGGTTTACGGAAACGCGGCGAAATTATAAAGCACGGGAGAGGGAGCGTCAATAAACAGGGCTGGTTGTTAACTTTATGCTTATACGCGCTTTGACAATGGAAAAGCATTAGGTTGGGCGAATCAAGTTCCGGGCATCAACCTTGATTCCGAGCAAAGGCTTTGCCCCACCAGGTTTGTTGTTGTGGAACCCATCTCCGCTGCCTGAATATTTTGTGAAAGATGCGCTGGTCCATGAGGAAATGTAATGTGTCTGCGCTTGCCAATCCGACTACGGCGATATAAAAGTATGGAAATTCCAACAGTCCAATTCCGGCTTGTTGGAGAATACCCAACGCTGTCGAATTCAGGAAATAAGCAACCGCCAACAATATCCAATACGCGATGCTTAGGTAGAGTAACCTGCCAAGCGTCCCAATAACCGGCCAATGACTCAATGGCGAGCGATGCGGGATCAATTTGCGATAAGGGAACCAATAAATCCACCAGAGGTTTGCTCCCAAGGGAGATATTTCCCGGACTTCATCCTCGCTGTCGCTGCCGATGTCCACATCCAAATCGGGAGTTAGAAATAGTCCGCCCAAAGCTCCGATGGATAATGTCAATGATGAAAAGAAAATAGTTTGTAATGGATAGCCCTGATGAATTCCATTTGTGATTTGTCCAACGAACAGGAACATTGCCAATGTTCTTGTTCCTGCCGCATGAGTTTTGCCGTCTGCCATAGTAAATCTCCACGCTGTGATGATGTAATGAACTGTCGTTGGTAATTTTACTTCAAATCCGAACAATTGTGCTATAATCCGCCCCAATTATTTTGTTAATGCAAATTGATTGAGTAGGAAAGGAGAAGATGAAATGGGATATTACAGAAGAAGCGGCTACCGAGGCGGTTACCAGTTCGGGTCCACGCGCCTGATCGTCAAACTGGAACACCTGCTTTTTGCAGGCGTATTTGTTGTGGTATTAAGTTCCATCTTCTTGGTAATCAGCAGCGTAATTCAATTAGGCGACGCGGCGTTGATTGATACTGTGTATTATTGGCTGATGGGCATCCTGGCGGCAATTCCCTGGTATGTTTTTCTTGCGACGCTTCTGATCGGCATTTTGTTTCTAAAGCTGGCAGGCGGCAAAGGGGAATAGTTTCTAAATTTGCTTGGTATAATCCCAACCCATGTCCCGAATTGTAAACATTGATTCCATTGGAAAACAACGCACTCAATTGAGCAAAGCGGTTGTGCTTGCTGTCCGCGAACTGGCTCGACAAAAGGATGTCACCGCTGATGTGCGCGACCTTGCTTCATTTATCTCAATAGCTCTGCAGACCATCGCGGATGGCATTGATTCTTCCGTCGCCGCGTGGGAGAAACGCGATTATTGGATCAAGGCCGACAAATTCCGCATGGAATGGGCTTGGGCTGGACAGACTGCGCAGAAGATGCGGTCCGCCGTGCTGTCGGACGATTGGGCAAGTGTGGCGATGTTATCGGCACAAATTGCGCAGAAGCTGGCGAAGATTCAAGTCAGCGAGAATCACAGGTTGGGGAAACCGTGGGTTGGAGCATATAGGCAATTGACATCGCGCGATGGTTGGTGAAGAGCCTGCGTACAATTTTCGGTGTTTTCCCCATCTCAGATTAGAAACCGTGTTTGCCAATAGGTACAGTGATACTTGTGTAAACCAACAAGGTTATCTATAAAATCAAAGATTTGTAACTTACTGATTGTAAAGGCGTCATGCTATAGGTTTGCAGTATCGTAAGGTTTTGGGGGCGAGTAGTCAAACAAAAAAGTAGGGGAAGGGCAGCGTAACTCCAGGGGACTATGATTAGCTGCAAAATGCCTTTTGTTTTGCTTTTAATTTCGGATTCTAATTTTATAATAAATTGCAGATGTGACGAAACTCAGCTTGTAACTGTGACTAATGACAGCTATAATATAATTACCTTACAAATTTGTAAAGACAAACTTTTGGGAGTGAAGTGGACAAATGAATATAAGAGATGTGGAAGCGTTGAAACAAGAGTAAATTGGTCGCTTATCCTTCTGAAGGGGTAACACGAAATAGAAGGACTACCTTGTGGAGCTAATAGCGAAACCGGCCACGATTTGGTTGGTTTCGCTTTTTATTAGTTTAGCTTGATGCTAGAGCAATAAGTGACAAAGCTTTAGAAGTGTGGGGAAAAGAAATCTGTTTGTCGAAGGCAAGCGTCAGTCTTTTTGATCCTATCTTCGTGGATTATGAACCTTGCCCCTCAATAGGAGCAAAGATGAGCAGTAGAGTGCAGGAACTGGCAGCTAATATTTCTATGACCTTTGATGAGTTTATAGGAGAAATGCGGAAACGAGGGTGTTCTGAAGCTACGGCGACGAAGCTCTGGAACGGAATCTACGACGACTTCGAATCTTTTAGTGAAAACGATGTCCATCTTAGCAATCTTCGAAAGGCGGCGGATGTTCTAAGGGTAAAAACCGGGTCACTTCTCACCAGATAAAAGGCCGGCTAGCTCTTTGTGTCACTGCGTATTTGGGTTACCGTTATGAACATTATGAACTGGTATGTTATACAAGCCAAGCCACAAAAAGAAGATTTCCTCTGCCAGCAGTTGCGCGTCCGCGGAATTGAGGTTTATTTTCCCTGTATCCGGGTGAAGCCTGTCAATCCGCGCGCAAGAAAGATGAAGCCTTATTTTCCTGGTTATATGTTTTTTCAAATGGATTTGTCGAGGATTAGTCCATCGGCATTGAGATGGGTGCCCGGGGCAGTGGGTATCGTCTCGTTTGGCGGCGAGCCAGCACCCATCTCTGAGAGTTTAATTGGTTTGCTTCAAAAACGGCTCGAGGAGCTCGATGGAGCCAAAGAGAATCCCGATGATCTGAGGCAAGGCGCGCCTGTCGTCATTCAGGATGGTCCATTTGCTGGCTATGAAGCCATCTTTGATTTTCGCCTATCGGGAACAGATCGTGTACGTGTTCTATTATCTTTGTTGTGTAACCGGCAAATCCCGCTGGAGGTCCCCGCTGGTTACATCCGACGTATAAATCAGCATTAATCCGTCAGGGCAGCGTTCTTCGGATTAGGTTTGGGGATAACCACCGATCTGACATTCTTGAGAATGTCAAAATGGCGGAGCGTGCTTTCCCAGTGTGGTTGTATGCAATCTGGCAAGTTGAAGCTTGGTATCATGCTCGACTCTTTCGATGCTCCCGCTTGGGTGGAAGGAATGATTCAGCGTATTGTGAATGGGGATTCCGCATATTTTGCATTGGTGGTGTTAAAGGCGGCGGGGGATAATTATGGTTTCAGGCATAGAAATGCGCGGATCTATTCCGCTTTTGATCGCGTTGATTCCAGATTGTTCGGACGCGATCCCGATCCCTTTTCTCCGAAAAATGTAGCCAGTCTACTGTCAAATGCCCAGACTTTGATAGTAAGCCCGATCGCAGTGGGCGATGTTTCTGTGTTGAAGGAGCCTGATGCCATAGAAATCAGAAAGTTCCACCTGGACTTGCTTATAAAAGTTGGTTTTGAATTCTTGCAGTGTGATAATTTACGTGTTTCAAAGTTTGGAATTTGGTACTACTATCATGGCGATGACCGAGTTATGCGCGGAGGTCCCCCTGGCTTTTGGGAAGTTGTGGAAAACAAAGCTGAGACAGGTGCTTCTTTGCTTGCTACGGGATGCGAGGAATTTGCCTGCCAACGCGTTTTGTATCGTTCCTTCTTTTTCACCTATCCGTTGTCCCCGGCGCGGCATCGAAGTTATTATTTTTGGGCAGCCGCCTCATTCATGCCGCGCCAACTGGAATATCTTCAACGTTTTGGAAAGGAAAGATTCTTACGGCAGACGGAAAGATTTAACACCCTGCCTGCTTGCGATGCAAAAAGATACGAGACACCCAAGGGTTTTGCGGCCATAAAAACGATTGTCAAAATAATGATCAGGCTTTTGGGGGAGTTTTTCAAGCGGATCTTCTATTTGGATCAGTGGTATTTATTGGCAGGCTTTGGTTCAAATCTCCCTAAAAAGTTCGGTGGCTTTGAGAAATTGATGCCGCCAGGAGATAGATTTTGGGCTGATCCACACATTGTACAGGTGCATGGAAGATACTACATTTTCATAGAAGAGTTTTTGCATACCCAGAATAGAGGGCGTATTTCTGTGATCGAGGCGGATCAGTTTGGCCGCTGGAAAAAACCTGTAGTCGCGCTGGAAAAAGAATATCATCTTTCATATCCCTTTGTTCTCCACTGGCAGGGCAAATTCTACATGATTCCCGAATCGGGAGAAAACCGGACAATTGATATTTACGAGTGTGTTGAATTCCCCGATAAATGGGAGTTTAAGCAAAGCCTGATGAGAGATGTCAAGGCGGTAGATTCGACACTCTTGCACCATGCTGGCAAATGGTGGCTTTTCACTGCGATTGCAGAAAACGAAGCTGCTGCGCCGAATTACGAATTGTTCCTTTTTTATGCGGACGATCTTTTTGCCAAAGAATGGAAGTCGCATCCTCAAAATCCGGTTGTTTCGGATATCAAGAGTGCCCGGCCAGCGGGTGATTTGTTTATAGAAGATGGAAGATTATTCAGACCGTCGCAGGATTGTTCTAGGATGTATGGATACGGCTTCGATTTTAATGAAATAGAAGTTCTTTCTGAAACCGAATATTCTGAGAGGAGGGTATCCTCCATAAGACCAACATGGGATAAAAATGTTTTGGCTACACATACATACTCGCATCAGGGAAACTTAATGGTTATTGATGCTTTCCGACGCAAGCAGAAATTTTGGTTTAGTTAGCTTGTCTCCCTGACAAACATTTTGAGTTACTGGGACCTGATTTTGCGCAAACTCTTGTATTTGTCAACACTTACATTAATATTCATCGTTCCCTGGGAAGATAGCATTAGCACTGCGAACATAGGTTCCCTTGCCAGGCTTATCGGTTTTGCTGTGGCGGGTCTCTGGCTTGCGACTATTATTGCGGAAGGCAAATTTCGGAAGCCTCACCTCTTTCATGCTCTTGTGTTGCTGTTCTTCCTTTGGAACATACTCAGCATGTTTTGGAGCGCCGATACAAATGGCACGCTCCAGCGTATTAAGACCTATGGTCAGCTTTTCCTTCTGATGCTTATCTATTGGGATGTTTTCCGGGAAGCTGAAAAGCTGAGGGCCGGCATCCAGGCTTATATTTTGGGCGCATATGTGCTTGTTGCCAGCACGGTTTATAACTTCCTTCTCGGTAAAACAGCAGTCGCTTATGAGGGACGTTACAGCGCCACGGGGGTGAATGCGGTGGATGCAGCCTTGATCTTGATGATTGGATTACCCATGGCGACGCACTTGTTTTTTGCTGCCCGGACAGATGCGTTGGGGGTCTTGCAAAAGGTTACAAACTTGCTATTTATCCCTCTGTCTCTTTTTACCATCATTCTTACAGGAAGCCGAACGTCTCTGATTGCCATCATACCTTTTGGCATTTTTATTCTGGGTACGCGGCAGATCAAAGTCAATCAAAAGTTCTTTATCTTTACTATTCTTTTGATTGCATCAATGGTTTTTCTTCCCCTTATTCCGCAATCCGTCATCGGCCGACTTGAAACCATTGGAACTTCCATCAGCGCGGCGGATTTGGGCGGTCGAGTCAATTTGTGGAGGGAAGGCATTGCGGTTCTTGCTGCGCATCCCCTGTTGGGAATCGGCGGTGGGGCAATTGATAAAACAATCGGCTCGGCAGTTCATAATACTTTTATATCCGTCGCGACAGAAACAGGCTTCGTCGGTTTTATATTATTTCTCTTCATCTTGGGCTTGGTTGTTTACAAAGCGGTTAAGTTGCCCGGCGGAACGTCAGAATTATGGCTTGCGGTTTTTATGGTATGGGCAATTGGGGTTTTGTCGCTGTCGTGGGAATTCAGGAAAATCACATGGATCATGATGAGTTTTGTGATCATTGCGAGCAGCCTTGAGAGGAAAGCAGACACAGCGGTTAAAACCGCTGAATATTCCGAGAAAAGCCGACGGCCAATTGAATCAGGCGAATCGTTAACTCGTCCAAAAGCGATCTAAGAGAAGACCGGCTCTTTGGGAATCCAACTTATTCATAGGATCGTTTTTGTTCGCCTTGGTAATGCGCAGATTTCATCGGCAGTATTATGAAAAATACTATTACTATGTTCCTGATAATGTTTCTGGCGGTCTTATTGACTTGCACGATTAGTTATCCGCCGCAAACGCCAACTGCTACGCCTCAAGCCTCGACCGCGACTGTCACACCGACTCTGACAGTGACGCCCACTCCTCAGGGACAATATTATTACGTGTCGCCTCATGGCAATGACTCTAATCCCGGAACAGAGGCTTTGCCCTTTCTAACCATCGGCAAAGCAGCAAGTGTGGCAGAGGGAGGCGATGTGGTTCTGATTAAAGCTGGAATTTATTACGAAGATATCAAGCCCTTACGTTCTGGCACATCCAATAAATATATCATCTATAAAAACGCAGGAGATGGAGAAGTTATCATTGATGCGCAAGACGGCCAGCGCCCGGCATGTATTGAGATTGACAATAAGAGTTATTTGCAGTTTGTCGGCTTGACTGTGCGTGGAGCGAATTCATACGAGACCTGGCCGCGCGCAGGCATCTCGATGACAGATGGAACAAATCACATCATCCTGGACAATATCACTGCATACAACAACTACGTTGGCATCATGGCTTATGGAAAAGAAAACCCAGTGAGCTTTATTGCGGTGCAGAACAGCAGGACTTTTGACTCCGTTGGAAACACCGGCAACCTGCATTATGGGATTTTTCTTTACAGGAAAGTATATGACTCAAGCATTGTCGGTAATCATGTTGCTTACACTTCGCCTGAGGATCAGAGTTACGGCATTGAAGTCTCAACGGATTATCCAGGTGTCCAGGCTGACGGGGCGCGTCGAATCGTCATAACCGGGAATGAAGTGGATCATAGCGAATCACAGGGTATCCACACGTGGAATGCAATGGGGATACTGATCGGCAACAATTACCTGCACGATAATGGAGCTACGGGGATACAGTTGGAAGACGGCTCAGAGAATATTGTTGTGGAAAACAATCTTAGTGAAAACAATGCGCAAAAATATGAGTTTGAAGCAGGAGTTTGGGCAGATAGTTCGAAAAATGTTTTGGTGCGTAATAATATTCTCAGGAGCAATAAAGTTGGCCTGACTATAACCGATTCGGACCGGGTAATTGTTCACGACAATTATGTGTACTTAAATAATCGCGGAGCGGAAAATCTCGATAATGCTGCCGGATTGATCGTTGAAGATTCGGCAACCAACATTTCTGTGGCGCAAAACACATTTTACAAAAATGGCGCAAGTGATGTGCAACACGGAGATGTCAATTTTGGCTTGTTCCATCCATCTTGCTCGAACATTACTTTCAAGAACAACATTGTGGCCGAATCCGCGAGCGTTTTGGATTTTATGCAAAATTCCTGTTTAAACTTTATATCAGATTTCAATGACTTTTTTAATACGCGGCCCTTATCTATGGAATGGAATCAAAGTCAAGTTGACTGGGCAGCCTATTTGGCGGCAAGTGGACAGGATGTGCACTCGCTTACTGATTCCCCCTCCTTTGTAGATCCATCCGCGTTTGATTTTTCTTTGCAGCCCGCAAGCCCACTGATGGATAGAGGCGCAATTCTGGCGCGGACAATCAGGGCTGGCAGCGGCAAAACGGTAGCTGTAACGGACGCAAGTTTTTTTAGTGATGGCTTTGGAATTGGCAGCGGCGACTCAATTGTAATTGGAACTAGCCGGGTGAAAATCATTGCTATTGATTATGTGAGCCAATCCATAACTATTGACCAGATCATAAATTGGGACAACAACGATGCAGTGAGTTTTCCATTTTCTGGCGTTGCTCCTGATATGGGCGCGGGCAAAACACAATGAACTTGCGGGAAAAGGCAATTAACAGCGTAATGTGGTCAGCAACCCAAACATGGGGTGTGCGCGTAATTTCATTCCTGGTGATGATCGCGCTGGCTAGGTTGGTTGCCCCAGAGGCTTTTGGATTGGTAGCCTACGCAACCGTGTTCATTTCCTTTGCTCAGATTTTTGTTGACCAGGGATTTAGTGATGCGATTGTCCAGTTTCCTCAGCTCGGTCGCGAACACCTCGATACGGCTTTCTGGGTTAGCGTCCTAACTGGTGGAATCTTAACCCTTGTCAGTCTTCTTGTATCGGACGCGGTAGCCGGTCTTTTTCGGGAACCGCAACTGGCTCCCCTTATCAGGTGGCTTTCTCCCATCTTCATACTAAGTGCCTTGAGCAGCGTTCAGCAGGCTGTTCTGCGCCGGAAGCTTGCCTTTAAGGTTTTGACCATCCGCTCGCTTGTGGCGAATTTGGTCAGCGGCGTAATCGCTGTGATCATGGCCTTTAGCGGCTACGGCGTATGGAGTCTGGTGGCTAAAATTCTTGTGACCGCCATCGTCAACGCTGTGATGTTGTGGCAGGTCAGTGATTGGCATCCGAGCTTTCGGCTCTCAGTCAAACGATTTCGCGAGCTTTTTGCGTTCGGGATAAATATTGTTGGCGGGAATTTTGTTGATTTTCTGAGCGTGCATTCTGATGACTTTCTCATCGGTTATTTCTTGGGCCCACTGGCGTTAGGTTACTACACACTGGCTTATAACCTGCTTATTGTGATGACAGACCTTCTGGTTTCGGTGCCGAATGCGGTCGCGTTTCCAGTGTTTTCCAGTGTTCAAACAGATGCGGCTGGTATTAAGAGAGCATTTAGTCAGGTCATTTTATTGCAAAGTGTTGTGGCCTTTCCGGTATTTTTGGGAGTTGCTTCTCTTTCTTCCGAAGTGGTTCTTCAGCTTTACGGTTCGCAA
This sequence comes from Chloroflexota bacterium, assembly GCA_021824575.1. Classification (GTDB taxonomy): domain Bacteria; phylum Chloroflexota; class Anaerolineae; order Anaerolineales; family Villigracilaceae; genus Fen-1038. The sequence goes on along the minus strand of JAKAKJ010000089.1, from coordinate 27,290 downwards.
TGGCTCGCTAGTATTCCAGTGCTGCAGTTGCTCATGTTGATCGGTATTGTGCGGTCTGCAACTTATATTTATAGCAGTGTTTTCCGGGCGGCCGGCAAACCTTCCTGGCGCTTTGGGATCTACTTGTTGACCGCCATAGCGAATGTTATCGGATTTGCATTGGTGGTCCGACTTGGCATTGTGGCGGTGGCTGCTTCTTATGTGATTGTCAGCTATTTATTGATGCCTCTGTACTTTTTGATGATTCGCAACCTGATCGGAGTTTCGATTCATTCACACCTTAGCCAGTATGGACCAGCAATTGTCAGCTCATTGGCTATGCTCGCCATCTTGTATCTATTTAGGCTGATTGTCGGCGAGCAAATGATGTTGCTCATACGACTGTCTATCTTTGCGTTGGCTGGAGCGGCAACGTATTTGCTGACCCTTCGGTTAACGCATCCGCCCGTATATAAGCAGATGGTTGGCGTGGCTCAATCAGCACTGGCCGGGCTCTTGTCGCACCCAATTTGAAATAATGCATAAAGAACAACAAGCAGCGAATATGACCACAAATACAACGAAGATGCTTTCCGAAAAAATCATAAAACCTGATGGCGGTCGCCTTGGAGAAAGCCTGCCCAGATCCCAGGCAACACTGCCTGCTATTGCCAGACTCTGCGAAAATTTACAAGCTGAGAGAATCGATTATTGCCACTGGAAAAGCAATGCCGCGTTGGATCGGTCAGCCAGCGGCGATAATGATCTTGATTTTTTGATAAACCGGGCGGATGCCTCGCGGTTTACAGAGCTTGTTTGTCAACTTGGTTTTAAGGAAGCTTACGGACCAAGAGAAGAACAATTGCCGGGCGTCCGGGATTTTTATGGTTACGATGAAATATCCGCCCGCCTCATTCACGTTCATGCGCATTTTCAATTAGTACTGGGGCATGATCTAACCAAAAATTATCACCTGCCAATAGAGCGTCCGTACTTGGATTCTGCCATTCAGGGAGGATTATTTAGAATCCCCGCTCCCGAATTTGAGTTTGTTGTGTTTGTGATTCGGATGATGTTGAAGCACTCGACATGGGATGCGGTCCTTATTGGACATGGAAGCTTGTCCACTTCCGAGCGCCTTGAGTTGGATTTTCTGTTGACCCAAGTCAGTTCGGAAAAGGCAAACGCTATATTAGAACAGTGCTTACCTTATATGAATCGTGACCTGTTCGAATCTTGCATCCAGGCTTTACGGCCCGATTGTCCGCTATGGAAACGTATCCGAGCGGGGCAACAGCTTCAAAGCAGATTAGACTCTTGTGCGCGCCGACCGCAAATGGTTGACGCGTGTCTGAAGGTGTGGCGGCGTTTTGAACGGCCGATTCACTATCGTCTGCATTTGAAGGAGTTCAAAAAGCGTTGGGCCAAGGGCGGGATGTTGGTTGCCGTTGTCGGCGGAGATGGGTCCGGGAAAACAACTGTGGTTGCAAATCTCTACCAAAAGTTTTCTGACGAATTCGATGTGATTAAAGTCCACATGGGAAAACCGTCGTGGTCATTGACAACCATCATCACGCGGGGGATTCTAAAAATCGGAAGATCGTTGGGCTTCTATCCTTTTATAAAGGAGGGCGTCGAACCCAGCCTGGACACAAATTCGCCGTCGTTCCCCGGATATCCCTGGCTAATTCGCGAAGTTTGCACTGCCCGCGATCGCTACTTGGATTATAAAAGAGCGAGACGTTTTGCGAGCAACGGCGGCTTGGTCATTTGTGATCGTTTTCCGCTGCCGCAAATAAAGATCATGGATGGCCCCCAAGTTGAACGGGTAACATGTGGAATGAAAACCAACGCACTGATCAAATTTCTCGCGGCTCTGGAGCGCCGATACTATCAGCAAATCATGCCGCCAGACTTGCTGATCGTTTTGCGGGTTGCTCCTGAGGTCTGTGTGCAGCGGAAGACGGATGAAACGGCGGATTCTGTCCGTTCGCGCGTAGAAGAAATATGGAATCTTGATTGGCGCGAAACATCGGCCCACATTGTGGATGCCAGCAAACCAAAGTCGCAGGTGCTTTCAGATGTGCTGAATTTGGTCTGGTCTTATGTATGAACGGTGTGCCAAGCAATAGTCTACGATGTTCGACAGGGAGCCGGGTTGTGGAAGTCATTGGCCCGGCGGGAGCAGGAAAGACCACATTGTGCCAGGCGCTGGATTGCCATACGGAATCCATCAAGCTGGATAATTTTCCCGATGTTCGAAAAGTATCAAATGCCCCCTTTTTTATTTTGCATGGCCTTCCATTAATTCCAAAACTGCTTTATCTGTATCAGCCCAATAGCAGACAACTCACTCGAAGAGAATTTGCATGGATGACGATCTTAAGCGGCTGGTCAACCCTTTTGCGATGGCGAATGAAGAATGGCGGCAAAGTGATCGTTTTGGATCAAGGCCCTATTTATCTGCTGGCTGAGATGCGAATCTTTGGCCCGGAATATCTCAGGCGAAAGTCTGCAGAAAGACTCTGGCGGGATTTATATGATCGGTGGATTGCTGCTCTGCATGCGGTTGTCTGGTTGGATGCTGCAGATGAGATTTTATTTGAGCGAATTCGAACTCGTCAGCAGGAACATATCGTGAAGGCCGCATCGGCGCTGACAGCCTATCAATTTCTGGACCGCTACCGTACCGAATTTGAGCATATTCTTTCCGTTTTGACGGCCAGGGGAGCCAAACTCAGAATTATTCGAATTGACACTGGGCTGCAACCGGCCCGGGATGTTGTGAGTCAGTTTCTGGCCGAATTGAACTGCTAAAGCGAAAACAAATTGAATATCTCAAAAGAACGCCTGGCAATACTCTTGCCCGGCTTATATGACGGCGGCGCCGAACGCATCCTCCTAAATCTGGCTGATGGAATCGCTTCAAGGGGTTTCCTCGTTGACCTGGTTCTGGCGCGGGCCGAAGGTCCCTATATGACCGAAATACCGGCTTCGGTTCGCGTGATTGATTTGAAAACCGCGCGCGTTCTAACTGGCACGCCATCTCTGATCCATTATCTTCGAAGCGAACATCCGGTTGCTTTGCTTTCTGCGCTTTACACCAACATTATCGCGTTGTGGGCAAAACGTGTGGCAGGTGTTCCTCAGCGTGTGGTGATTAGCGAACACAATACACTTTCCAGTGTTGCCGCCGGTGAAAAGGATGTGCGTTGGAAGCTATATCCAAAACTGGCTGGATGGTTCTATCCGTGGGCTGACGGCATTATTGCTGTTTCCAAAGGCGTTGCGCAAGACCTGACTGTGACGGCAAAAATTCCCCCGAGTCATATTCGGGTTATCTATAACCCCATTGTAACTTGTGATTTGCAAAGGAAATCCCAATCAACTTTAGAACATCCGTGGTTTGGAAGCGGAGAGCCTCCGGTCATTCTGGGGGTTGGACGTTTGACTTTGCAAAAGGCCTTTCACACATTGATTGAGGCTTTTGCACAGGTGAGAAAATCCAAATCCGCACGCCTTCTAATACTTGGCGAAGGCGAGGAACGCCCGATGTTAGAGGCCCTGATAAAACAATTCGGGTTGGAGCAGGATGTGGACTTGCCGGGGTTTATTCAAAATCCCTATCCGTATTTGGCTCATGCCGCGCTTTTTGCGCTTTCTTCCAAATGGGAGGGTTTGCCAACCGTGCTTGTTGAGGCGATGTCCCTGGGGACGCCAGTTATTGCCACAGATTGTCCCAGCGGGCCGCGTGAAATTTTGAAGGATGGCCGATATGGGCTGTTAGTTCCAGTGGATGATCCGCAAGCACTCGCTCGGGCAATCGAAGATTCACTGGAGCGTCGCGAACCTCCTCTGCCCGAGGAAAGCTGGAAGCCCTTTGAGCTTGACTTCGTAACGGAGCAATACATAAACGCGCTGATGGGATCATCATTGAAGAATGAGCATCTGCATATTGTCAACGGTGACGTTTACCACCGCGCGTGAAGACATGCATCATGGCCAGTCCAATATCTAATTGTTCCATGCAATCAGATTCTTTTTCCGATACGAGAATGCCGCGTGTATTGCTCGCGGGCCATTTGCCTCCTCCAATGAGTGGTATTGGCACGTATTATCAGAATCTACTTGGCTCATCCCTCCCAAGCCGTGTGAATCTGCAATTTATTGATACCAGCTCGCGGAGACGCCCGCTGTCCAAGACTGGGAGCTGGTCATTCTCGAACTTGATCTCGGCTGTGGTTGATTGTGTTCGATTTGCCAGGGCGGTTGTGACTTATCGCCCGGAAATTTGCCATATCGCTACTGCCTTTGGATTGTCATTTGTCAAGCACAGCGTTTGTATCGGGATCGCAAAATTATTCGGCAGCAAGGTTTTATTACACCCGCACTGTAGTTTCTATATCCTCTATGAACGACAGAGTAAAGCTTGGCAATGGTTCGTTCGCCGGGTTGCCCGTCTTGGTGACGGCGTCGTTGTCTTATCCAATGAATGGAATAAATTGCAGGAGATTCTTCCCGGCTGTCAGATATATTACCTGCCTAATGCAATCAACCTCCACGATTACGTTGACGTGGGGCGAGAAAAGATCGAATCAAAAGATGACGACCAATGTGTGCGTGTTCTTTATCTGGGTTACCTGGGGAAAGCCAAAGGCAGCTTTGATTTGATTCGTGCGGCCCAAATGGTTTTGAGCTTGGAGCGTGGCGTTGTTTTTGACCTCGTTGGGCAGGAACATGCTGCTGGAGAGGTGGAGCAGCTAACTGCTCAAATAGTCCATGCTGGACTGGAGCCATTTATTCGTATTCGGCCAGCAGTCGCTGGCGCAGAAAAAATCGAGCTTCTTCGTTCTGCCGATCTATTTGTTTACCCGTCTTACCATGAAGGGATGCCAATGGCCGTGATTGAAGCCATGGCTTGCGGATTGCCGATCATTGCCACCCGGGTTGGAGGTTTGCCTGATCTCGTCCATTCCGGTTTGAACGGCTTGCTTGTGCCAGCTGGCCAGCCAAATCAATTAGCGAGTGCAATTCACCAACTCGTCATAAACGCACCAATGAGACATGCCATGCAAAAAGGCAGTTTTCAACTGGCACAGGAAAATTTTGATGTCGAGAAGCTTGTGCCGCGGTTGTTGCGCATTTATCAAACCTTATTGTCTTCACATCTGGAAATTCCAGTTCAACATTGATCAGAGAATGATTTTTCTCCTACCTTGATATTTATAGAGGAACAACAGTGCGTATCATGTTCATGGCACAATGCTATGCCCCAGAAAGTGTCAGTGCTGCGGTTCTGATCACGGAATTGGCGTCGGACCTTGCTAAACGCGGCCATCAAGTCAGCGTCGTTACTGGTGTGCCGAATTATCCAAAAGGGCGCGTCTTTATTGCTTATCACAACAAGTTGTACCAAGAGGAAACCCTTGATAACGTACGCGTGATCCGCACATGGAGCTATATTTCGCCTTCCAAAAAATTCTGGCCGCGGATGCTCCATTACGGGACTTACAGCGTAACCGCGTTTTATGGCGGATTGCTCGCCGGCCGTCCGGATGTGCTTGTCAGTTATTCGCCTCCGCTTCCCCTGGGACTTTCGGCTTGGCTGCTCAGCAGGATCTGGCGCGTGCCCTGGCTGCTTCAAGTTGAAGATCTGTTTCCAGATGCTGCAATTGCCGCTGGCGTGATGACAAATAAAAGTGTTATCAACTTTTTTCTCGGGATGGAAAAACTCCTTTATCAGAAAGCTCAGTGCATCTCGGTCATTTCGAAGAGTTTTCGACAATCCTTATTGAAAAAAGGTATCGCTGATTCAAAGATCGAAGTCATCCCGGTCTGGGCCGATCCGGAGGAAGTTCGCCCCATGCAGAAACAAAATTCCTTTCGCCATGCGTATGGACTTGATGGGAAGTTCGTTGTCATGTATGCGGGCAATATCGGTGTGACCTCCTGCCTGGAAGATGTGATTTGTGCCGCGGAATTTCTTCGAGGGCAAAGCGACATCCAATTTGTTTTTGTCGGCGAAGGTATTAAGAAGGAAACGCTCGAAACAGAGATGCAAGCCAAACATTTGACGAATATTCTCTTCCTTCCATTTCAGCCGAGAGAGATTTTTGCTGAAATGCTCGCCGCCGCGGACCTTGGTCTCGTAACGCTCAATGAGGGCGCTGCGCTTTCATCCATGCCGAGCAAGATATTCAATTTAATGGCAAGTGCGCGTCCGATTTTGGCGGTGGCCCCAACAGGAAGTGAGATTACGCAAATTGTGGCGGAGTCCGGCTGCGGGTGGACGGTTCCGCCGGGGTCGCCCGTGGAATTGGCAGTGTCTATTATTCAGGGAACTGCGCGGGAGTCCGCGCTGATCCAAATGGGACAAAATGGCCGCGCTTCTCTCGAGAAGAATTATTCGCGCAAATATTGCGTTGACGCTTACGAACGAATGTTGATTTCTTTATGCGATCGGACTCCATCGAAGGTTGTCGGCCGCGCGAAGGAGGCTTTATGAATGCCGAGGTTTTTGCGGAATGGCTGCGCCGTCAGGGACATCGCGTGTTTCGAACAGCCAGCAGTTATTGGTACGAGGCAGGTCCGCGCGTGCTTCAGGCTTTCCCGTATCACTGGCTGATCGCGCCCGACGAAAAAGAGATTCGTGATTTGATGCTGAAACGGGGAATCGTCGCATTGCGATACTCAACGCCGCTTGATTTCCCAGATGGCATGGTGAGTTATCACGTTGTTTTGTGCAAGCCCTATGAACTCGAGATGCTGAAATCACACGCTCGCAACGGCGTGAAGCGCGGACTCGAACATTTCTGCATCGAGCAAATTCCATTTGAGCGATTGGCTGTCGAAGGCTGGGTTTTGCAGCAGGATACTCTGGCGCGCCAGGACCGCCTGCGAAGCATGACGCAAAAGCAATGGGAATGCTTGTGTCGTTCAGCGGATGGTCTGCCGGGCTTTGAAGCATGGGCCGCAATCACGAATGATGAACTTGCCTGTGCGGTCATCATTTGCCGCATTGATGATGTTTTCAATGTTCCTTACGCAATGAGTCACAGCCGCTTTTTAACTCACCATGTGAATAACGCCATCTTTTATTCTGTCAGTCGCGAAATGTTGGGGCGCGAAGGCATCAGCTACATCTTCTTTACTGTTCAATCGTTGGATGCGCCAGCCAATGTAGATGAATTTAAATTCCGCATGGGGCTTGAGCCGAAGGCTGTGCGGCAGCGCGTGGATTTTCATCCGCTTCTGAATCCGTTTGCAACCCCGGCGGCGCATGCCCTGACCCGGAAACTGCTCTCACGCGATCCGTCCAATCCTGTACTCGCCAAAGCAGAGGGAATGCTGCGCTTTCATGTAGAAGGCAAGCGTTGTATTACCGAACAAGCCTGGCCTGAATGTTTGATGGCACAGCATCAGATTGAAACATATTGATGAATTGACTGGAGCATTGGTGACTAACGACTTCGACGGCTGTCAACTGCCTTGTATTCCAAAGTTTTCACTCGGCTATGCCCAACCGACCGAGCGGACAGTGATTGGGCGTGTAAAACGTCTGTTGGCAGCTCCGTGGAATCGCCATGTCAAAAAATGGTTGAAGCAGATGTATTACACATCTGTCCGCTGGCATGGAGAATCATCTCATCAGATCACGGCGAAAGAATTTGCTCCAACTATTCCTTTCCAGCAGGGTGACTGGGCGCGGGTGCGCTCACGCGAGGAAATCCTTGCCACGCTTGATCCATTCAAAGAATTAAAAGGTTGCGCCTTTTTGCCGGAAATGTATCAGTATTGCGGAACAAAGCAGCGCGTTCTCAGGTCCATGCGGCATTTCATGGACGAACGCGATTACAAACTCAAAAAAGTACGCGGTGTGATCCTGTTGGAGAATGTCATTTGTAACGGGACTCCGACTTTCGGTGAATGTGATCGTTGCTGTTTTTTATTTTGGCGCGAAGAGTGGCTGGAAAAGATCTCAGAGGATTGAGCATTGGCTAGAGTGTCACATATGAGTTCTTCTGAACGTATCCAACAAACACAAGATTCTGAAACTAGACCATTGGACTTTTCTCCCATTGGGCGAGCAATAAGTGGTGGAGTCAAACGCGCCTTTGACTTTTTCTTTGCGTTGATTGGTTTGATTGTGCTTTCTCCGGTATTCGCTCTCGTTGCCGTGCTGATCAAGCGCGATTCGCCTGGCCCGGTCTTCTATTGGGGAGCGCGCATTGGACGTTATGGCCGCATCTTCAAGATGCTCAAGTTTCGGACGATGTACGAAACGCCAGGAAGTTATGAAGGCTTTTGCATAACCTGCGAGGAAGATGACCGCGTCACCCCTTTTGGAAGGTGGCTGCGTGACACGAAGTTGAATGAATTCCCGCAGCTTTGGAATGTGTTGAAAGGCGATATGAGTCTGGTTGGCCCTCGCCCGGAAGACCCGTCGATTGCAAAGACCTGGCCCATGAGCATGGCGCGCGAATTGCTTTCTGTTCGTCCGGGGATTACAAGTCCTGCCTCAGTTGTATATCGGGACGAGGAAAGCATGCTTCACGCCGGGGACGTTATGCGGAAATACCTGCACGAACTCAGTCCGGACAAGATGCGCTTGGATCAGCTCTACATACGGTATCGCTCCATTTGGCTAGATATCGACGTTATATTGTGGACAGCTCTGCTTTTGCTTCCCAAGATCAGGGCTTATTCGTTGCCGGAGCAGTTTTTATTTGTCGGACCCATTACCCGTCTGATAGAACGCTATGTCAGTTGGTTTGTCTGGGATTTTCTGATTGTTCTGATATCAATCGGAGTTACAGGTACGCTGATACGTTTCTTTGGACCGCTGAACCTGGGTTGGTGGAAAGCCATCGAAATGGCCCTGGCATTCTCGACGCTTTACACCCTCGTTGGGATGATCTTACGAATAAATCGGATTAACTGGTCAAAAGCTACTTCCTGGGAAGCGGGGCGTCTCTGGCTAAACTGGTTGGTTGTAGTGGTAGCGACCCTGAGTGTACACAGTTACTTCGAGCTTACAAGCCTGCGTATCTACGGCATTGTTCTTATTGCGTCAATACTTTCGCTTGCCGGCATCACTTTTATCCGTTATCGGCGGCGCCTTATGGGCGGTTTTCTCAGCCGCGTATTGATCTATCGGCTAACCACGCCTCCCATTCGTGAACGCGTCGTCATTGTTGGCTCGGGGCGGACGGCAGAGCATATTGCCTGGTTGATGGATCATCCCGCCTACGCGAGGAAATTTCAGATTGTTGGCTTCATTGATGATGATCTCCGGTCACAAGGTATGAGCATCTATGGCTCCAGGGTGATTGGCCGAATCGGCGATATCCCTGCCCTCGTTCGAAAACAGGATGTTGGCCTAATCATTCTGGCGGATTTCCAGACCGCATCACGTAATTTCAGGGAATTTCGAGAAATGGCAAGTTATAAACCCGCAAGAGTTGTAGTGGCTCCAGATATTTTTGGATCGTTAAGTGGTTTGGTAAAAGCGTCACCGGGGGGCAGGGACGGCGGCGCCCCGGATGGTTTTCAATGTCAGCATTGTCTCGCAAGGTACGCAATCCCGGAGAGTAAAAATGCAGATAACCCGGATGTTCGGGAAGACGAAACCACTCACTGATGTTGATCTGATACAGTATTAAGTGGGTATCTGCAACGAGAAGGTCGGTTCATGCAAAAAGACCAAATCATGAAAGATTTTTGGAAGAAAAAGAAAGTCTTGGTAACGGGCGCCGGGGGATTTATTGGAAGCCACCTTGTGGAAAGACTCGTTGAAGATGGCGCTTCCGTCCGGGCTTTTGTTCGCTATAACTCGCGCGCGGACCCGGGCCTGCTTCGAATGGCTTCGCCAGAAATAGTTTCCAAACTTGAGATCATTGGCGGCGATCTCCGGGATTTGGATGCTGTCCGGCGGGTTGTCGAAGGATGTGAGTTTGTGTTCCATCTTGGCGCATTGATTTCCATTCCGTATTCCTATCTGCATCCCGCTGAAGTTGCCGAATCAAATTTGATCGGGACCTTGAATGTGTTGATGGCCTGCCGTGATTTTGGGATACAAAGGTTAATACACACTTCAACAAGTGAAGTCTATGGCACGGCATTGACACCTGTGATTGATGAATCTCATCCATTGCAAGGCCAATCACCGTATTCAGCCAGCAAGATCGGAGCTGATAAATTGGCTGAGAGCTTTCATTGTACTTACGGGCTGCCGGTTGTGATTGTTCGCCCATTTAATACGTATGGACCACGTCAATCGGCGCGCGCGGTAATTCCCACCATTATCACTCAGGCAATCACGATGAATACGATTCGTTTGGGCAGCCTGAACACCATCCGGGATTTCACTTATGTAGAAGATACCGTTAATGGTTTTCTTTGTGCGGCTGCGGCAAAGGATGTGGACGGCTGTACTTTCAATCTTGGAACAGGGCAGGAAATCAGTATTGGAGAACTGTCAGACAGGATCATTCAGAAGGTGGGTACCTATGCCAGGATCGAGGTGGACCCTGCCCGGATTCGTCCGTCGCGTTCGGAGGTCAAGCGTTTGCTGTCCGATAATTCTTTGGCGCGCGAACGATTGGATTGGGCGCCAGCCGTAAGTTTGGATGACGGCCTTGACAAGACCATTTCTTGGATCGAAGCCAACCTGAGTCACTATCGCGTAGGTGTCTATGAATTCTAAAAAGGAGGGGAACATGAAAGCCGTTGTGTTGGCAGGCGGGAAAGGAACTCGTCTTGCACCGTATACCACGATCTTGCCAAAGCCATTGATGCCCATCGGCGATATGCCCATTCTCGAAGTGATGCTGCTTCAAATGAAGGAAGCCGGCATTGAGCACGTTGTTTTGACGGTCGGACACCTATCGGAATTATTGCGTGCGTTTTTCAAGGATGGGAGTCAGTTTGGGATTGATATTAGTTACAGCTATGAACAATGTCCGCTAGGGACGGCTGGTCCGATTGCATTGGTTGATGGATTGAACGAGACTTTCCTGGTTTCAAACGGCGATGTGCTCACGACTTTGAATTTGCATGAACTGATCCAGTTTCACCGAGAGCAAAAGGCAATTGCCACGATCGCTGCCCATCATAGACAGTCCAAGATTGATCTGGGCGTGATCCAAAAAGATGGCGATTGCCGCATCACGGGGTATATCGAAAAGCCGGTTTACGATCTTATGGTGAGCATGGGGATTTATGTGTTCGAACCTGCTGTGCTTCCATACATCACGCGCAATGAATATCTTGATTTTCCCGACCTGATAAAGAAATTAATAGCAGCCAACGAAAGAGTCGTCGGTTACGAATTCGATGGCTATTGGGAAGATCTTGGGCGGCCAGACGATTATGCGCGGGCTTCCAAGGATTTCGAAAATATGCGTGCTCAATTTCTCCCCAGCGCTTGTGGAGCGTAGGCCATGGAATGGAAAATTCCGCTTTCCGATATTGATTTTGGACCGGAAGAGAAGGATGTTGTGAATGAAGTCCTTCGAAGCCGGTGGTTGACCATGGGCTCGGTTACTCAGGACTTTGAGCAAGCCTTTGCATCCTATGTTGGTGCCAGATTTGCAATTGCGGTTACCAATGCAACAGCGGCGCTTCATTTGGCTTGCATTGTGGTCGGATTGAAACCAGGGGATGAAGCGATTGTTCCATCGTTGACGTTTGTTGCGACAGCCAATGCGGTTCGATACGCCGGAGCGATCCCCGTTTTTGCCGATATCGTGAGCGAACAGGATTTGAATATTTCCTACCATGCGATAGAAAAAGCCATTAGTGACCGAACGCGTGCCATCATCGTTATGCATTACGGTGGTTACGCTTGCGATATGCACAGTATCATGGAACTGGCCCGCGAACATAATCTTAGGGTGATTGAAGATGCCGCACATGCGGTCGGCTCTGAACTCGATGATCGAAAGCTGGGTACTTGGGGCGATATCGGGTGCTTTAGCTTTTTCTCGAACAAGAACATGACCACAGGGGAAGGCGGCATGCTGGTAACGGATAATGAGGCTTATGCAAAAAAGCTTCATTCGCTTCGTTCACATGGAATGACGACACTTACCTGGGATCGCCATAAAGGCCATGCCTGGAGCTACGACGTTATTGATCTGGGCTACAACTATCGCATTGACGAAATCCGCGCGGCAATTGGAAAAGTCCAGCTTGGAAAATTGAGCGCGAACAATGAGCGGCGCCGCCACTTGACGCAAGTCTATCGAGAAATATTGCAGGAGTGTTCGCCACAGATAACAATCCCGTTTGCAAATCACGTGGGAATTTCAGCGGCTCATTTAATGCCTGTGCTTTTACCCGCAGACACCGACAAAATGGGTTTCATGGAAAATATGAAATCACAAGGCATTCAAACCAGCGTTCATTATCCGCCTGTCCATACATTCACCGCGTATGATGTCGGCAGAGGCAAATATTCTTTGCCAACAACGGAAGATGTCGCCGCGCGAGAAGTTACTTTGCCGTTATTTCCGCTGCTCTCGGATGAGAATGTTGTCGAGGTTGCGGAGGCTGTTGCACAAGCGCTTGGCAAGACCTGATTTCTAAGATATTGGTAATGTTTGAAAGACTGGGGTGGCATTGGGAAGATTTGTATTCAGAGAAATCAAATTTCTACAAAGAGGAAAAAAACATGGAAACCAAAGATCTTTTATCGCTTATGTGGCGCGGCGTGCGATTTCTGATCGCCGGGTTTATCTTGGGAGCGGCGCTTGGATGGGTCGTTTCCAAATATCAAAGTCCCGTTTATGAGGCGACCACCGAGGTCCTCGTCAGCCGCGCCCGCTTCCAAAGCAGCACGGATATGCTGCCATTAAGCGATGATCAGTTGGCTTCCACGAACATACAGTTGGCCAAGAGCCAGCCGGTCCTGAATGCTGTATCTTCCAAATTGGGCATCAAGATTAACGCCGATAATATTCAAGTTGGTGTCATCCCCAACACCCTTGTTCTTCAAATAAAGGTTCAGGATGAGGATTCAAAAAGGGCTGCTGATATTGCCAATACATTGGTGGAGATTCTTATTCAACAGAACGAGAATCTTTTGACGGGGCGTTTTTTGGATTTCCAAAATACTTTGGATGCACAGATTAATCAAGTGCAAAACCAAATAAATGATCTGCAAAATCAAATCACCCAAATAAATGAGGCTAGTATTTCGGATCAGTTGAGCCAAGTGAATTGGGAAATTGATCAGCTGAAGTCTGAGATTTCATCCCTCGAACAGGATGTCAGTAGCTATCCGCCAAATTTGACCGAGACACAACGGATTTCCGTTGGTGAAAAACAGGCTCAGCTTGATCAGCTCCGATCTTTATTGAACATCTATCAGCAAATCCAAACCAATCTCACGTTCATCGGTAAACCGGGATCAACTGGTTTGTCGCGCGATGATCCTCGTCTTACCAGTCTCCAATCAACCTTGAATCTTTATCAGGAGCTTTATCTCAGCCTGGTCAACAATCGTGAGACGGTTAATCTGGCGCGCATGCAGAACACGCCAAACCTTGCTCAGATCAATCCTGCAATTCCTCCCAAGACTCCTGTGCGCCCTTTGCCACTCCTGTACACGCTGTTGGGCGGGATAGTGGGGTTGGCGATTTCTGCCGCGTCCATCCTGGTCCTTGATAACTTTGATGATACCCTCAAAAAGGTTGGTCAAATAGAGGAAGTGCTGGGCCTGCCCGTACTGGGGACTGTTTCCGATGGTAATTACTCGGGCAAGGGCTTGACCTCATTGCATGATCCTCTATCTCCAGAAGCTGAAGCTTTTCGAGCTTTGGCGGTGAGCATAGAACTGCTTAGCGCGGAAAAAAATATTTATACCTTGCTGCTAACAAATACCGACGCAGGTGAAGGGAAGTCAATCATTGCAGCAAACCTGGCCGCTCTGTTTTCCCAGCAGGGGAAGCGGGTGATTCTTGTTGATGGCGACCTCAGACATCCACACTTGCATAAGCTGTTTGAGATTAATAATCAAAAAGGCGTAGTGGATGTACTCAAAGACAGCATTGACATTAAGAGTGTAAGCAACTTTGTTGAAGGGTTTGAATGGATGACTTTGATACCCAGTGGGCAGGAGTCAAAAGAGACCGCCGGTTGGATCGACGCGGGAGAGTTAACTGACCTATTGTTGAAGTTGCAGGAGCAGGCCGATTTGGTTATTGTGGATGGCCCCTCTGCTGAGGTTGCAGATGCCCAAATGCTCGCATCCAAAGTGGATGCGATCCTGCTGATTATCCAGGCCGGGCACACGCGGATCGATCCAGCCAAAGCTGCCGTGCGAAGGTTTCAATTTGCAGGAGCGAGGGTGGTGGGCGCTGTATTGAATCATAGTGTTCGGTCTCGAATCATATCCAAAAACATTTTGCCTTGGGCAAAATTCATGCCTCGGAGACGAGGAGAAGTTTCTTATGAAGAGAGAAGCGAAGCAAACAAGGCGTCAGCTACTGTGCCCTAATCAATTTATGCCGACACATCGGCCTTTGAAATTTTCAATTTTCGAGATGCACCCAACCAAAATATTTTCGGAGGAACAATGAACACGCAATTTGGGCTTCGTTTGACAAAAACGTTTCTTTGGAGGAAGATCATGAACGCTAAATCAATCAAAACTCTATCTGTCATCAGCCTTCGGGCGATCTATTGCTTGATGATCCTGTCCATGCTTTTGTCTAGTGTGGGAGTTAGAACTGTTAGCGCAGCTTCCACCTACACGATCAGCGGCAATGTCGGGGTGGCAGGTGCAACCGTTACCTACTCCGGTTCTGGTGCAGGCCCAACCACCTCAGACGCATCGGGCAATTACTCGCTGACAGTAAACCAGTGGTCATCTGGCAGCGTGACGCCCTCTAAAGGTGGCTATACGTTCTCGCCTAGTAGTCGGACCTACTACTTGGTAAATTCTAATCAGACCAACCAGAATTACACGGCTACTGCGGTGACGTATACCATCAGCGGCAGCACTGGCGCGGCAGGCGGGGGGGCAACCATCACTTATACAGGCGGATCAACTACCGCAAATGCATCCACGGGGAATTACTCTTTCACTGTTGCATACGGCTGGTCCGGTACGGTCACGCCTTCCAAAACGGGCTACGTATTTTCGCCTGCCAGTCGAAGCTATACCAATGTCGCCGCGAATCAAACCAACCAGAACTACACAGCGACGTTGGCCGGGTGGACCATCTCCGGTAACGCAGGAGTCGGTGGCGCAACCATTACATACTCGGGCGGCTCTACTACCTCGAATGCCTCCACGGGTGATTACTCCTTCATGGTCTCACCTGGTTGGTCTGGCATGGTCACGCCATCCAAGACTGGCTTTAGCTTTTACCCCGCCAACATAACTTATTCGAATGTGATTTCAAATCAGACTTCGCAGAATTACACCGCAAGGCCAACGGCCTTCACCTTTGGGTCAATGGCCGATTCGCACGCAGCAGATTACTTTTCTTATCCCGCCAATCAACTTTCAACCCTCAATCCTGCACTTGTCATATTTAGCGGTGATATTGAAGACAATGGGTTTACTGCAACCGAAATGAACTCAATTGTTAACATACTGAAATCCGAGAACTTGTATAACAAAACTTTTATGGTTAGAGGCAATCACGATGACCACGTCAGTGGCAGTGCAGCCCTGTGGGAAAGTTATTTTGAAACGGCCCCGAACATAAAAGTAATGCCGACGTATGCGATAAACAAAGTATCACTTGATTCTTCTTCGGACCAGCTGAACTATAGTTTCGATTATGGGAACTCCATCTTTATCGGCCTGGATGTTCCAGGGGATATTTACCTGTTGACCCAAGCCGAAGTGGACTTCCTCGATGCCCGCCTGACGTATGCAGAAAGTGTAGGATTGACCCATGCCTTTATTTACTTCCACGGGCCTGAATATTGCATGGAAGCAAATCATTGTACATGCTCGGCGAGGGATAACTCCGCCTGTACCCCTCCGTCATTGATATCTGTTATCAACAATCATCCCATTGTGTCTGCTACCTTCCATGGGCACGAACACGTCTTAGCGTGGACGCATATGGATAATACCCGGGTGTCTGGCTTAACGCGCAGCTACGAGCAATTTGATACCTCGCCGTCTGGGGCCTCGTCATATTCCCAGACCATATTTCCTGATAGAGTGGATTATGCGTATACTGATATGGCGGAGGATGACCTGGGCTTTGCGACAATCAGTGTCAATGGCCTCTCGTTCACTGTTAACTTTTACAAATATGGCACAACTCAACCCGTCTGGAGCCATACCTTTTCTAAAATAAATACACCTCCGACGATTAGCGACATTACGGATAAGACCACCAATGAGGATACCGCCACTGGGGCCATCCCCTTCACAGTGGGAGATGCGGAACTCGACCCTGCTTACCTGACCGTCACGGCCACCTCTTCGGACCTGGCATTGGTGCCGGTTGAGAACATTTCGCTTGGAGGGAGTGGAGTAAACCGCACGATCGACATCCTGCCTGCTCCCAACCGGAGCGGCACTGCCACCATCACCGTTTCGGTGAATGATGGAAATGTCACCGTCAATGACACCTTCTTGCTGACGGTCGCTGCCGTCAATGATGCACCCGTTGCTGATGCTCAATCTCTCAGCATGTTATGGAACACATCAATCAACATCACGCTGACGGGTACTGATGTGGATGGCAATCCCTTAATTTATAGCATTGTCAGCAATCCTGCGCACGGCGACTTGAGCGGCAGTGGAGCGAATCAAATATACACACCCGTTGCAAATTACTCGGGACCTGACAGCTTTACGTTCAAAGCGAATGATGGAAACCTGGACAGCGCGCCTGCCACCGTCAGCATCGATGTGACTGCTCATACCATTTCCGGAAACGCAGGCGTGGCGGGTGCTACACTAAGTTATATAGTGGACACACCCAAGACCGCTACTGCAGATAGTGTCGGCGCATATAGTTTCCAAGTTCCCACTAACTGGTCTGGTACGGTCACGCCTTCAAAGCCTGGCTACACCTTTTCGCCCGAAAGCATGACTTATACTAGCGTACTCGCGGATCAGCCTGGACAAAATTATACAGCCGCCGGCATCACACTAACCATTTCTGGTAACGCGGGGATTGCAGGCGCAACCCTCAGTTACACAGATGGCATACCTAAGACTGCCACTGCGGATGCAAACGGCCTGTACAGCTTCCAAGTCTCCTATAACTGGTCTGGTACGGTCACACCTTCCCTATCTGGGTATGGATTTAGGCCTGCCATGCGCGCGTATGCCAACGTGACAGTAAACCAGGATTCCCAGGATTACACAACGACCACCGCGCGAGTCTGGTACGTTGATAAGACCAATCCGAACTGCACAGATTCAGGTCAGGTTGGTTCGCTTGCAATTCCATTCTGCACGATCTCAAGGGGTGCCTACCTGGCAATGCCCGGTCAGATTGTGCAGGTTTTGCATGGCACGTATGCAGAGACAATCTATCCCGAGCGCAGCGGCACTGAGGGGAATCCGATCACCTATTGGGCAGACCCCGGCGTCACGGTGACTGGACAGCCAGGAACCCCAACTACCTCCTACTATGCTTTCGGTTTGGGAGCGAGGAACTATATTGTTATTGACGGTTTCAACATCACGAATACAAGCAATAAGGGCATCTATGTAGATGCCTCGCAGCACGTCACCATCACGAATAACCACGTCAGCAATGCGGGCGCGACCTCACAAAACCACCCGTATGAACAAGGTATTTATTTGAGGAATACCACCTACTCAACAATCTCTGGTAATACCACGGACCATAACACCTGTATTGGTATTCGCGTGGTCGGTGGCGACCATAACCTGATCAGTAACAACATATCCACTGAAAACTTCTCGTTGATCGAGACCGACGCAGCCGGAATCGAGCTGACAGGCAGCAGCTATAACACAGTGATCAATAACATCGTCTATAGCAACGAGGATTCCGGGATCAATCTGTATTACTGGGACTCCAATGCCTTGGGCTCGACTCATAACCTGGTCATCGGGAACCTCAGTTACGAAAACGGCGATCACGGCATTGACAACTATCAATCGCCCTATAACACCATTGTTGGCAATACCGTTCAGGGCAATGGTACGGTAGGGATCAACTTCGAAGGCAACACTGCGGCGTTGGGTTCCTTTGGTGCAATCGTCGCCAACAACATCATCTCTGAAAACGGGACTACTCCTCCGTCAGGTTCATATGGTGGTAACGTGCGCTTCGACGCGTACTCCACAACCGGGTCGACCACGGATTACAACCTCTTCTATCGCACGGACGCTACATCCCAGATCATTTGGAACAATGTCATCTACACCTCTCTGGCGGCGTTCAAGGCCGCGGTGAGCGGACAGGAAGTCCATGGGCTGGAAGGGAATCCCCTCTTTGTAGATCCAGCCACGCCTGTCCGGCGGCAGACCGGGGTGCCTTATGACGGCCTCGGAATTTTTGGCAATTACTATCTTAACCCTGGCTCGCCGGCAATCGACAGCGCCAACGCGGACGCTCCGGGTGAGACGCTTGCCGATATCCAAGGCAATCCTCGCATAGATGATCCAGCTACCCCGAATACGGGTGCAGGCGCGAGGACTTATGATGATCGCGGTGCTTATGAGTACTTACCCTCAACTACGTCGCTTCCGACAGTTACCACGCAGGAAGTTACAGATATTACAACTACAACGGCCACAGGCAACGGTAATATCACGGCGCCAGGCATTCCAAGCCCAACTCAGCACGGTGTGGTCTGGAGTACATCGGTCAACCCCACCACGGCGGATAGCAAGACCACTGACGGTCCGGTTAGCGGAGCCGGTGCGTTCACCAGTAGTATCACCGGATTAACGCCAGGAACGCTGTATCACGTTCGCGCGTACGCTACCAATGATGTCGGCACTGCATATGGCGAGGATGTGGCCTTTGCAACTCTGCTTCTTCCTACTATCACAACTCAGGCAGTCACCAATATTACGGCCACTACGGCGACTGGAAACGGGAATATCACAGCTCTGGGTGTGCCGAATCCAACCCAGCATGGAGTGGCATGGAGCACATCGGCTAACCCAACGACCGCGGATAACAAGACCACAGATGGCGCGGTAGGTGCAACGGGAGCGTTCACGAGCAATATGACCGGCCTAACACCAGGCACGCTGTATCACGTCCGCGCTTATGCTACCAATGCTGCAGGCACCGTGTATGGCGATGATGTTGCTTTTACTTCGCTTATTTTGCCAACCGTAACTACGCAGGCTGTTACATCCATCGGGACAACTACCGCTACTGGAAATGGCAGTGTCACTTCTCTGGGTATCCCCAACCCAACGCAGCACGGTGTAGTCTGGAGTACCAACGCCAATCCCACAACGGCGGATGGTAAAACCACAGATGGTCCGGTGAGCACGACCGGCGCATTCACAAGCAATATCACTGGGCTGACGCCAGGAACACTTTATCATGTCCGCGCGTATGCGGCGAATACAGCAGGCACCGCATACGGTGAAGATGTCACTTTCACCACTTTCCAGGCACCCACAGTGACCACGCAGGCGGCCACTGACATTACGACTACCGCCGCCACTGGTCATGGAAACATTACTGTCTTGGGTTCATCCAACCCAACTGAACATGGCGTGGTTTGGAGTACTAGCGCCAATCCGACAACCGCGGACAGCAAGACCACAGATGGTCCAGTGAGCGTGACTGGGCCATTCACAAGCAATATCACTGGCCTAACACCGGGCACGCTGTATCATGTCCGCGCATATGCCATCAACGCCGCGGGTACATCGTACGGTGAGGATGTTACTTTCACTACACTTATAGCTCCAACAGTCACCACCCAAGCAGTCACCGATATTATACAGACAACCGCCACTGGAAATGGCAACGTCACTTCTCTGGGCGTGCCGAATCCAACGCAGCATGGCGTGGTGTGGAGCGTCAACGTCAATCCCACAATTGCGGACAGTAAAACCACAGATGGCCCTGTCGGTGCAACTGGCGCGTTTACAAGCAGTATCACCGGTCTTGCACTAGGCATGCAATATCATGTGCGCGCCTATGCTACCAATTCGGTCGGAACCGTTTATGGTGATGATGTCACTTTTACAACGCTGCCCTCAGCCACAAGCACCACCACACCGGCTACAAATGCAAGGACAGGTGCGGATGCTTCCGGGACTGGAACAGTTGCCTGGTTGAATCCAGGTTACATCACTGCCGTTGATACCAATTATGCAACCACCACGCTTAGCAACCAGACATCTCATTATTTGGAAGGTTCCAATTATGGCTTTGCTATTCCTTCCAATGCAACCATCAATGGGATTGTGGTAACCATCGGGCGTTTTGAAAGCGCTATCGGTACCGGCAACGATGTGCGTGACAGCATTGTTAGTTTGATGAAGGCTGGTGTTGTTACCGGCAGCAATAAAGCCGCGACCAGTACGGAATGGCCAACAGGCTCTCCGGCTGCAGCTGTATATGGTACCACTGGAGACCTTTGGGGAACAACTTGGACGCCAGCAGATATCAATGCTAGTGGCTTTGGTGTGGCCCTATCTGCAAATAGCGCCAATACGAGAATGGCGTATGTGGATTACATGCAGATCTCGGTGACCTATACAGTCACTACGGTCAGTTCCACTACAACGGTGAATTGCGGCGGAGGCACGCCAATCACTACATATGGTTCCAGCATTACCTGTGTAGCCACGGTTGTTCGCGGGTCTGGCTCATATACTCCTTCTGGAAATGTGAGTTGGACAACCAGCGGCTTGGGCAGCTTCGTCACCAGCCCATGCACACTCTCGGGCAGCAGCGGAACAGCCACCTGTTCGGTCACTTACACTCCCGCTTCCGTTGGAACCGGCTCACATCTCATCACAGCCAATTATGCGGGCGATGAGAACTTCCTCGCAAGTAATGGCAGCCAGACGGTGACAGTCAATAAGAAGGATGCATCGGTCACGCCGAATGCCCTGAGCAAAACCTACGGGGATGCGGACCCGGCCCTGACCGGAGCTTTGAGCGGCTTCCTGCCTGCGGATAATGTGACCGCTACTTACAGCCGCATATCCGGAGAAACGGTTGCAGGGAGTCCATATGTCATCAGCGCCACATTGAGTCCAGTGGGCGCGCTTGTCAACTACAACATCACCTACAATACCGCAAATTTCACGATCAACAAGAAGGCAGCGACAGTCACGTTGAATGCGGCAAGCAAAACCTATGGGGATGCAGATCCGACTCTGACTGGCATACTGAGTGGCTTCCTGCCAGCGGATAATGTGACGGCAACTTACAGTCGCGCGCCCGGAGAAACGGTTGCAGGGAGTCCGTATGCGATCGGTGCGACGTTGAGTCCGACAGGTGTGTTGGGCAACTATGACATCACAACTGTCCCGGCCAACTTCACGATTAATAAAAAGGCAGCGACTGTTACGCTCAATGCGGCGAACAAAACCTACGGTGATCCAGACCCGGCTCTGACCGGCGCTTTGAGTGGCTTCTTGTCAGCGGATAATGTAACAGCAGCTTACAGCCGTGCAACGGGTGAGACCGTCGCAGGGAGTCCATATGCAATCAGTGCGACATTGAGTCCAACGGATGTGCTTGGTAACTATGACATCACGACCGCGCCTGCGAACTTCACGATCAACAGGAAAGACGCGTCGGCGACGCCGAACGATGCCAGCAAAGAATTGGGGCAAGCGGATCCAGTTCTGACGGGTACGCTGGTCGGATTCCTGTCTGCGGACGCTGTGACAGCGACATATAGTCGCGTCGCGGGGGAGACCGTCGAAGGAAGTCCGTACACGATCAGTGCTGTACTCAGTCCGGCAGGTGTATTGGGCAATTACAATATCACCTATAACACTGCCAACTTTACAATTCTGCCGCCGGCGGAAACATACACTCTCACGGTCAATAAGATTGGGAATGGTACCGTTACCAAAAATCCCGATCAGGCTACGTACAACTACGGCGATGTTGTTCATTTGACCGCCACGGCAGATCCGGGATGGACGTTCTTCAACTGGTCTGCAAATGTGGTAAATGGAACAGTGACGATCACAAGCAACACTATTGTGACCGCCATGTTCACGGAGGATGAATACAACCTTCTTATCATTAAGAGCGGAAGCGGGTCGGTAACGAAGAATCCCGATAAGCCTACCTATCATTACGGCGATGTTGTAACGTTGACTCCCATTCCTGATCCAGGCTGGAGCTTTGATAGTTGGTCGGCCAATGTTGTCTCTGGGCAGGTAACGATTCAGGGTAATACCAGTGTGGTGGCCAACTTCACGCAAGATGAATATACACTCACGATTGACAAAGTCGGCAATGGCACGGTTACAAAGAATCCCGATCAAGCTACATATCACTATGGTGATGTGGTGACGCTGACTGCCACTCCAGATCTGGGTTGGACACTCGGAAGTTGGTCGTCCAACGCAACGGGTGGAACAGTAACGATCCAAGGCAATACTACCGTAACCGCCACCTTCGTTCTTGCCAACTACACACTAACTATTCATAAGGTCGGTAATGGTAGCGTAACGAAGGCGCCTGATCAGGACACGTATCACTACGGCGATATCGTTGCGCTGACGGCGATCCCCGATCCCGGCTGGAGCTTTGATAGCTGGTCGGCAAATGTGATTGATGGAAATGTCACGATACAGGGGGATACCACTGCAACTGTGCTGTTCGCTCAGGATGAATATACGCTAACCATCGATAAGGTTGGCAATGGCACCGTCGCGAAAGCGCCTGACCAGGCTACCTATCACTATGGCGATGTGGTTGCTCTGACCGCCACAGCCGATCCGGGATGGAGTTTTGCCGACTGGTCTGCCAATGTGGTTGGGGACAATATAACGATCCAAGGTAACACAACTGTGACTGCTACTTTCACGCAGGATGAATATACGCTAACCATCAATAAGGTTGGCAATGGCACCGTCACGAAAGCGCCTGACCAGGCTACCTATCACTACGGCGATGTGGTTGCTCTGACCGCCACAGCCGATCCGGGATGGAGTTTTGCCAACTGGTCTGCCAATGTAGTTGGGGACAATATAACGATCCAAAGTAACACAACTGTGACTGCCACCTTTAAAGAGTTGGCGCTGCCGACAGTTACCACTCAAGCAGTCACCAATATTTCAGCCACGACAGCTACTGGCAATGGAAACGTCGTCAACTTGGGCGTTCCGAATCCAGCCGAGCATGGTGTGGCATGGAGCGTCAATCCCAACCCCACTACCGCGGATAGCAAAACCACGGATGGTCCGGTTAGCGCAACTGGCGCTTTTACGAGTGGTATGACGGGACTGACTCCAGGGACGCTGTATCACGTTCGTGCGTATGCAACAAATGAGGTGGGCACGGCGTACGGTGAAGATGTTGCATTCACTGCGCTCATCGAACCGGCAGTCACTACGCAGGCGGTGACAGACATTACAACTACCGCAGCCACTGGAAATGGGAATGTCACTGCACTTGGTGTACCTAACCCGTCTGAACACGGCGTGGTGTGGAGTATCAATGCCAATCCTACAATCGCGGACAGCAAGACCACGGATGGACCCGTCAGTGCAGCGGGCGCCTTTGCCAGCAACATCACAGGCTTGACAGCCGGAACGCTCTATCATGTCCGAGCCTATGCTACCAATGATGCAGGAACCTCCTACGGCGAGGATGTCACTTTCACAACACTCTTTGCGCCAACGGTCACAACACAGGCGGTCACAAGTATTACCGCTACGACCGCCACTGGAAATGGCAACATAACTGTCTTGGGCTCTCCCAACCCAACGCAACATGGTGTAGTCTGGAGCACCTCGCCTAATCCTACGCTCTCAGATAGTAAAACAACGGACGGTCCGGTTAGTGCAGCGGGCGCTTTCACCAGCAGTATTACAGGCTTGATGCCGGGCACACTCTATCATGTCCGTGCCTACGCAACAAATGCGGTTGGTACTGCCTATGGTGATGATGTTACCTTCAGTACTCTTCTATTGCCCACAGTGACCACGCAGGCGGTTACTAATATAACTACCACCACTGCCACGGGTAATGGCAATATTACCTCGCTGGGCATACCGAATCCGACTCAGTACGGCATGACTTGGGATACTTTACCCAACCCAACGATTGCCCTAACAACCAAGACAGCGCAAGGCGTTCCCTCCGGCACTGGCGCATTCACGAGCAATATCACCGGTCTAACGCCGGGCACGCTATACCATGTTCGGGCTTATGTTACTAATGCTGCTGGTACGGCATATGGCGATGATGTTACATTTACAGCCTATATCGCGCCTACAGTTACCACGCAGGCGGTTACTAACATTACGGCCACCACCGCCACTGGGAATGGGAACGTCACGTCTTTGGGCGTACCGAACCCAACGCAGCATGGTGTAGTCTGGGACACCTCCGCAAATCCGACCATCACCCTGCCAACCAAAACAACAGATGGCCCGGTTAATACAACTGGCGCGTTCACGAGCGTTATTAGTGGCCTTACTCCCGGCACGCTGTATCATGTTCGTGCCTATGCTACGAATGCGGTGAATACCGTGTACGGCACGGATGTTACATTTACGGCACTCTCAGCGACCCAAGAAATTTTTACGACATCAGGCACATGGATTGCTCCGGCAGGAGTTACTTCTGTTACGGTTGAGGTTTGGGGTGGTGGCGGGAAAGGCGGAAGCGTAACATCCACAACCTACAGTGAAGTTGCAACAGGCGGTGGAGGTGGTGGAGCCTATTCAAATGCCACTATTGCAGTAACACCGGGAAACAGTTATCCCTATGTTGTTGGTAGCGGCTCAACTGGCACAGGAGCAGGTGGCGATTCCTATTTCAACAATACTTCAACTGTACTTGCCAAAGGCGGCAACTCGGTAGCAAACAACTCTGGAACTGGCGCCAACGGTGGGGCGTCAGGCTCAGGTGTTGGTACCACCAAATATTCAGGTGGCAATGGCGCAAATGGAAACAGCAGTGTTAACTATGGCGGCGGAGGTGGTTCATCGGCTGGAACAGCTTTGAACGGAACCAATGCTACCAATGCAACTGGTGCCACAGCACCATCTGGCGGTGGTAATGGCGGTAACGGCAAGTCGAGCCCCTCTGGAAATGGCTCTGCTGGATCAACCCCCGGTGGGGCGGGAGGTGGTGCATACAGAAGCAGCGGTACTACAACGTATGCAGGCGGCAATGGTGCCAATGGTCAGATAAGAATCACCTATTTTGTTGATATTAAAGCCACCACTACTACGGTTGATTGTGGCGGAGGCACTCCGGTTGTAGTATATGGCTCAAGCATCACCTGTGTAGCCACCGTTGCTACCGTTAGTGGAACCAATAGCCCGACGGGCACAGTTTCTTGGACAACGAGCGGCGCGGGCAGCTTCGTCACCAGCCCATGCACTCTCTCAGGCAGCGGCGGAACATCTACCTGCTCGGTCACTTACACTCCAGCTTCCGTTGGAACCGGTTCACATCTCATTACAGCGAATTATGCGGGAACTACGAATTTCTTGGCGAGCAGTGGAAGCCAGACCGTGACGGTGAACAAGAGGGATGCATCGGTCACGCCGAACGCTCTAAGCAAAACCTACAGTGATGCAGACCCGGCCCTGACCGGCACTTTGAGCGGCTTCCTGCCTGCGGATAATGTAACAGCAACTTACAGCCGCGCAATAGGTGAGACAGTCGCAGGGAGTCCATATGCCATTAGCGCTACGTTGAGTCCAGTGGGTGTGCTGGTTAACTACAACATCACCTACAACACCACCAATTTCACGATCAACAAGAAAGCGGCCACGGTCACGCTCGATGCTGCAAGCAAAACCTACGGGGATGTGGATCCGGCTCTGAGCGGTTTGTTGAGCGGATTCCTGGTTGCAGATAATGTAACAGCAACTTACAGCCGCGCCATGGGTGAGACCGTGGCGGGGAGTCCATATGCGATCGGTGCTACGTTGAGTCCAACGGGTGTGCTCGGAAACTATGACATCACAACTGTCCCAGCTAACTTCACGATCAATAAGAAAGATGCTTCTGTCACACCAAACAATGCAAGTAAAGAATTTGGACAAGTGGATCCGGTTCTGACGGGCACACTGATTGGTTTCCTGCCTGCAGATGATGTGACGGCGACATACAGCCGTGTTGCAGGAGAGACGGTTGAAGGAAGTCCGTACACGATTAGTGCTACGCTCAGTCCGGTTGAAGTATTGGGTAACTACAACATTACCTATAGCACTGCAGATTTTACGATTACTCCGGCGCCCGAAGAATACACCCTGACAATCGAGAAGATCGGGAATGGCACCGTCACCAAATCACCTGACAAATCTACTTATCGTTATGGCGATGTGGTAACGTTGACAGCTACGCCAGACCCAGGTTGGAGCTTTGGTAGCTGGTCTGCCAACGCAACAGATGGGAGTGTAACGATCCAAGGGAACATAACCGTAACGGCCACCTTCACGCAAGATGAATACACTCTCCTTATTATTAAGAGCGGAAGTGGTTCAGTTACAAAGAGTCCGGATCAATCTACATATCACTATGGTGATGTTGTAACCCTGACTGCCACGCCGGACCCGGGTTGGAGCTTTGATAGTTGGTCGGCAAACGCTGCAGGTGGAACTGTCACTATTCAGGGCAACACTAGCGTAGTGGCTACGTTTACGTGGGATGAATACACATTGACGATCGAGAAGGTTGGCAATGGCACCGTCACTAAATCGCCAGACCAAGCTACCTATCACTACGGCGATGTTGTAGCACTGACTGCGACACCGGACTCGGGTTGGAGCTTCGATAGTTGGTCGGCAAACGCCACGGGTGGAAGTGTAACGATCCAAGGCAATGCCATTGTAACAGCCACCTTTACGCAGAATGCACATCCAACCCATGTAGTAGCGGATTTCAATGGAGATGGGAAAACGGATTTAAGCGTTTACAAAGTTGAGCCATGGGCGGGGATGTGGTACCTCAAGGATATGAGTGCGGTCGCCTATGGAAACAGCGAGAGTATTCCGGTGTCCTGTGATTACAACGGGGACGGCGTGATGGATATAGCAGTCTACAATGCTGGCACTTGGTATGTAAAGGATCAGTTTGTGGATAACTGGGGGGATGCCAATAGCATCCCGGTACCTGGGGACTACAATGGGGATGGGAAATGCGAACTTGCCGTTTATAAAGTTGAGC
>JAKAKJ010000029.1 GCA_021824575.1 Chloroflexota bacterium | reverse complement strand
TAACCATACGACTCGAAGTCCGTTGATGAATAGAGTGACTTGACAAAAAATACAGGAGGGCTTCAATGAATTTCCTGGAACTAAAAAACATCTCCGAACGCTATTTGGATTTGGTGAATCCCACCACGCCCGAAAAGATTCTGACCGCAGGCCGCGTGGCAGGAATGAAAAAAGATTCCCGCGTCATTGATTTTGGATGCGGTTACGGCGAAGAGTTGATTCTTTGGGTTAAAGAGTTTGGCATCACTGGCATTGGGATTGACATCCGCCCCGCCGCGTGCGAACGAGCACGCGAGAAAATAAAGGTACAGGGTCTGGAAAATCATATTGAGATTGTTTGCGGCAACGCTTCAGAGTATAAGTTTGAGCCGCAAAGCTATGACATTGCCACCTGCATTGGAGCGACTTTTTGTTGGAAAGGCGGGTTTCAAGACGCAGTCCGCGAAATGAAGCGGGCGATCAAACCCGGCGGGTATCTCATCGTCGGAGAAGCGTATTGGCTGCATTCTGATGTGCCCGTTGAGTTTGCTCAACGCGAGCAATCCATAACGTCGGAGCGTGAATTATTACGCATGGCACATGCAGAAGGCCTTGAATTGATTTATGTCCTTCACTCCAGCCACGACGATTGGGATCATTATGAATCCGAGAATCTGCACGGACTGTCGGATTGGTTAGACGAGAATCCAACGCAACCAGCGCGTGAAGAGGTGATACAACATTTACATGAAAGCCAGGAAGAATATTTGCAATTTGGACGCGAGCATTTCGGCTGGGCTTTATATGTATTGAAGCCAAGTGTTTAACTTAATTGCATCCAAACAGCTACCCTTCCACTCTTACCTTTATCAATCCCTCATACACATCCACAATTTGTTTTGCGATCTTTTCCCAATCGTACGACTGGGCGACTTCCACCGCGCATCTGCCCATCTCCGCCCGCAGTTCGTGATCGTCGAGTAATAGTGAAAGCTTCTCGCATAATTTGTCCGGCTCGTCATCAGGGATGGTAAAACCCGTCTCGCCGTCGCGCACGAGGAAACCGAGGCCGCCAACGTCCGAGGCAATGACGGGCGTACCGCAAGCCATGGCTTCGAGCGCGACCATGCCAAATGATTCGTAATGCGACGGCATAACCAGCACATCCGCCGCGGAATAATAATACGGCAAGGTATCCTGCCCGCGCTTTCCGAGAAACACAACCATCTTTCCCATGCAAAGTTCATCGCACAAATATTGCAAACGCGCCATCTCCGCGGACATCTCATCCAGGCTGACATCCGGTTCGCCGCCAATGATGGCGAGGTGAACGGGGCCGCTTTGATCTTTCATCTTCAAGCAGGACATGGCGCGGATCAAAGTATCCACACCTTTGAGCGGCTCGATGCGTCCAACAAAAAGGATCATCCGGTCTTCAGGTTTCAGTCCGATAAATTGCTTGGCTTCGTCTGAAGGGATTTGATAAAAGTGACACGTGTCCACGCCGGGAGGAATGATCTTCAACTTGCGGTCACTCGCTTTATAAAGAAATCGCAGTTGGGTCAATTCCGCCAGCGTCGCAACGATCACTCGATCCGCGCGGCGCAGGATCCGCTGTTCGCCAGAAATCCGCTCCGGGCTCTCGCGCTCGCCATCCGTCCGCGCGATGCGGTTCTTCATCTCGCCCAACGTGTGGAACATGTGGACAATCGGCGTTCCGTCCCACGCGTCCGACAGGGATTCGGCGGCGAGTCCCGACATCCAATAATGGCTGTGGATCAGGTCGTAGTGGATTCCTTTTTCCGCGGCAAAGGCTTTAACGCCTTCAACAAATTCGGGGATGTATTTGACAAGTTCCCGCTTCGCGGCTGGGACCTCGGGGCCGGCTGGCACGTGGACGACTCGGTTGCCATAACCAAGTTCGTGCACTACGTGCGGCACATGTTCATCCTGCGAACGCGTGAACACATCCACATGGATTCCCATGCGGCCAAGCTCGCGCGTCAGATCGCGGACATAAACATTCATTCCGCCGGTATCTTTGCCGCCGAGCGTGGCAAGCGGACAGGTGTGATAAGACAGCATTGCAATACGAAGCATAAGTTCTCCAACTGTGATAGACGATGTGTACCTGTAAAAACTTGCTAATCACATGTCATTGCGAGCGCTTTTTGCAAAGCAATCTGCTGATTTCAATGAGATTGCCACGTCGCCACTTTGTGGCTCCTCGCAATGACAGGCAATATAAAACTTGCGAGATTATTCTTTCTCCTTTATAATCCCCGCCGCTCGAAAAATAATAAGCCACCATAGCTCAGCCGGTAGAGCAGGCGTTTCGTAAACGTCAGGTCAAGGGTCCGAATCCCTTTGGTGGCTCAAGAATAAACTTCCGAAGTCTTTGGACTTCGGAAGTTTATTCTATACAATCTCATCGAATATCTTATCCAAATCTTCTTCTTTTACATCGAACACCGCGTTGTGCGGCGCGAGCGGTTCCTTCGTCATCCATTCAGGAATGCGGTCATCTTTCTTTGTAAATCCAGCGCGGCGATTGAATTCGCGTTCCACCTTGATCGTCTCCTTGCCAATCTCCTGCAAAATATTATCTGAAACATCCCAGCCATAGCGGGCGCGCAACAGACGCGCGATGACCGCGCTCGGCGTAGCCGCATATCCAAACGCGGCAAAGATGCATGCGCCGACTGAGTCATAACCGGCCATGTTATATTGCGCGGTTCGTGATGGATCGAGTTGAACATTCGGATCGAGGTGATTGACTTTGGCGCGGATGGTCAAGCCTGCCGTGTGGTCTGCGCCTTGAGGCGACGTGGCATACGTCACACCCGTGCCTTTGATGGCGCGCGGTTCATACGCCGACATGGCTTGCCGCTTGACAACCGGCACGCGTTCAATTCCGAATTTCTCGCCGGTTGCCGCAGCACCGTCACCGAACACATGTCCAAGCTCCGTGCCTTTGCGAATTTCGCGCAGCAATTCCATCGCCTTATCGCCATCGCCCCACTGCATCAGTTTTGCGTCACAGGCAACGCCGAGCGCCGCGCCGATTTCAATGGAATCCAGGCCAAGATCATTCACTTCCCAGTTCATACGCGCAATTGTATCGAGCGAGGCAATGCCAAGATTGGACCCCATTAAACCGATCGTTTCATATTCGAGCGGAGAGACGATCATCTTGCCATCTTCGCCGCCGAAGATATTCGAGCATTTGATCGTGCATCCCGCCATGCAGGCGTGAGATGGATCAGATGGCTTGCCGCGTTCCAGCAAAAAGTCGCGCATCTTTTCACCGCTGATGTCATCAACATTTTCAAAATGTCCCGATGAAAAGTTGCGCGTCGGCAAGCCGCCAAAACCATCGCACATGTGAGCCATCGCGGCCGTTCCATAATCGCGATATAAAATGGACTGCGGGTGTTCCAGCACGGCCTGGGTGTAATCCTTCTGCGCGGTTTTGAATAATTCCTTGTTGGCAATTGGCGGCCTCTGTCCGCCGGTGTGGTCGAACACAATGGCTTTAAGTCCTTTTGAGCCCATGACCGCGCCAAGTCCGCCGCGAGCCGCAATACGCGCGGGCACTTTATCTTTATCGAGATTCTGAATCCCCGCGGCCTTCATCTTCATCTCACCGCCGGGACCGATCAACGCAATCGCGACTTTATCGCCATATTTTTCTATCAGTTTTGGCGCGGTTTCATAAACACCCAGGCCGACTAAGCTCTGCCCTGAGAAAATCGAGGGGTCATCAGCCTTTTCCCATTTCGCTCCTTCAAGCGAGAGATGCAAAACCCAGAATCCGGGCTCGGCAGGCTGGTCTTCGATGATCAAGGCACGGATGCCCATGTGCGCCATGTGCAAGCCCGTGCGCCCGCCCGCGTTGGCTTCCTTGATGCCGCCGGTCAACGGAGATTTGCCGCCAACTGAAATGCGGTCAGTGGATGAAAGCATGTGTCCGACGAGCAGGCCGGGGGCGAAGATCAGTTTATTCTGCGGGCCAAGCGGATCACATTTCGCGTCCACTTCATCGAGCAGGATGCGCGCCGTAAGTCCGCGGCCGCCGAGGCGCTGCCAGCCTTCAGGAATCGGCTCCCGCTTCAAAGTCCGGGAACGAACGTTGACGCGCCAAATTTGTGATTTATAGTCAGCCATTTCGCACTCCTATAAGCGGGATTATAACAACGCCCATTTGCAAATTGTTTGCAAAACTCATGGCCTTTGCCAACCGGTAATTTCCAAATAAGGACACGATTGTTCGGAACACCTTTGCAAGCGATTCGCATCAGCTTCTGGACCGCTGGCGGCATAGCATCCCCGCGGCTGTGCGGCGGCTGAGGGCCGAAAGCAGCGCGCTGCACACACAATTATTTTGCTGTTTCACTCAACGCTTCGCCAAACGCTTCGAGACCGTCGTTGATCTGTTCGCTGGTGACGTTCAACGGCGGGATCCAACGAATCGTGTTGTCATACGTTCCGCACGTCAGCAGAAGCAAATCGCGTTCTTCCGAAGCATGAGCCAGCGCCTTCGATAGATTTTTATCCGGCCTGCCTTTTGTATCCACCAACTCCGTGCCGATCATCAGACCCAGCCCGCGCACATCGCCGATCTGCGGGTACTCTTCCTGGAGTTTGCGAAGTCCCGTCATCAACTGGACGCCGCGGGCGGCTGCATTCTCGATCATCTTTTCCTCGCGCATCGCACGGATCGTCGCCACCCCCGCCGCACATGCCACCGCGTTCCCGCCGTAGGTCCCGCCGTGCGAGCCGACATCCCATTTCTTCATCAGGTCGAGCCGGCTGAACACACCCGAAAGCGGCATGCCCGATGCGATGCCTTTGGCAACCGTCATGATATCCGGCACAACACCGAAGTGCTCCGATGCAAACCATTTGCCCGTGCGTCCAAACCCGGATTGGACTTCATCGAAGATCAACAGGATCCCATTTTTGTCTGCAATCTCGCGCAGACCTTTCATGAATGAAACCGGCGGGACAACATATCCGCCCTCCCCCAAAACGGGTTCGATCAAAATGGCGGCCGTTTCTTTTGGCGCAGTCTGCGAGAGCAAAAGTTCTTCCAGCGCATGGAGCGCGTAC
Organism: Chloroflexota bacterium; assembly: GCA_021824575.1. GTDB lineage: Bacteria > Chloroflexota > Anaerolineae > Anaerolineales > Villigracilaceae > Fen-1038. Next base: position 18,676 of record JAKAKJ010000029.1, on the reverse strand, counting down.
TGGCTGGCTTGCTCTTCGCTCATCCCAAGACGGAACGCATAAGGATACGGCGCAACAAAAACGCCGGAAGGCAGCGGCCCAAACCCGGCGCGATAGATCGTTTTGGATGTGGTGAGCGCCATTGTGCCCGCAGTGCGTCCGTGAAAAGAACCATTGAAGACGATGATGTTTTGTTTTCCAGTCGCGGCGCGCGCCAATTTGACCGCACCTTCGACCGCTTCCGCACCGGAGTTGCTGAAGAAGAAGCCGTCCATTGAAGGCGGGACGATTTTGCGCAGTTCTTCGATGAGTTGCAGCATCGGTTTATGGATGACGATGTTGGCTTGCGCGTGCAGGAAGTTCCCTGCCTGCTCGCGAATGGCTGCGACAACTTTGGGATGGCAATGGCCGGTATTGGTCACGCCGATGCCGCAGGTGAAGTCGAGCAGCTTTCTGCCATCCGTTGTGTAAATGTACGAACCTTCGGCGCGCTCGGCAACAAAATCGAAGATGCGTCCCCAGACGGGTGACATGTGCGAAAAATTCTCAGTGTAGAGTTGATCGGTCATGAGGTTCCTTTATCGAACCGCGAAGCGCACCAGGAGCACGGAGAAGTTCTTTTTTCCCTTTGCGCTCTTCGCGGTGCATCTTTCCAAACTTACACAGGCAAAAAATCCACCGCCCACTCGATGTCGAGCTGCTTCAACGCTTCACGCGTCGGGACGCCGTCCGCGGTCCAGCCTGCCAGCCGGTAATATTCGTCTATGGCGGAATCCATTTCCTCGTGCGTCAGAGCCATGCCCGCCGTTGGACCCGACCCGCACGAAAATTAGGCATGTCATTGACGATCACGCCGCCAAAATTCAAATGCTTGACCTTTAAAAAGCTCCTTTCCTAATTCACTTGACATGATTCGCCTTTCTAAAACACTCAGGAGCAGTACAGAATCTCAATGCGAGCCCCATACTGCTCATGCCCTTGCTGCTATGGACATATCGGATTTATCTTGTTTGTTTCATTGATCGCGTTATACCAGGAAAATTCATTGTTGTCGCTGAAATAATAGTACGTTGCACCGTTCGGAGCCATAGCCACTGTGATGCCGCCGTACCCCGACATGAAGGGGATGTACACAGGGCAACTGTATTGTGTGAACTGTGATGGAGGCGCTGCCCAGAAAGTGTTGTTGTATTTGAATGTTGGCGTGCCACTGGTATCCACGCCGCGGTCATTCGGGTTTCGCTGCATGGAGTCGTCCAGCATGTTTGGCTGAAGCACCTGCGTTCCATTGACTACGCCGTGATCGTTGTTGAGCAGCTTTGCCATTTTAGCCACGTCATCCTGACTCCAGAATAGGCCGTAGCCGCTGAAAGGCACACCCGTGACGCTGTCATCGGTGCGGAGGGTGGTCATAAAACCGGTGCTCATGTGGGCAGGTGCGTAGACTTCATTCACTAACATACTCCAGATATCTCCGCCGCCCTGCGATTCAAGATAATTGTTCTCTGCACGACCAAGGATGAAGATATCCGAAGTGTGATAGATCCATTTCGTGCCAGGTGCCGCCTTATAAGGGAAGTTGAAGGCATCAGCAATCTTGCTGGTATACGACACATCTGTAAGGAACTGGGCCATGTACGAGCCGTTCTCATCGGACTCGAAACCGGCCAGCCGGTAATTGCCAGTCGCCATATCGGCTGTATTGTTAAAAGTCACACTCGACCAATTACCAACGCTGCTGGCATATTCGGGGACGTAATCCTTGATGAGCAGGTTATACACGCCCGTTCCGTATTTTTGTCCCAATCGCATCAAGCCAACGCCGGCCATGGAAGATTTAGCTGTTGAATACGACGGCGCGCGCATGTTATCGCAATAAGCGTATTGTCCATCGCGCGTGGTGCAGCCAGAAACATAATTGACGCCGTTGATGTAGACGCCATACCAAGTCATGTAAGACGGTGTGACACCGCTCCCGAACTGGCTGAGATCAAGACCGGCATTGGGATAATCCGTTGCCAGCGCAGAGATCGGTTTTGTGGGCAGGCGGTTTGAAACTTCGACGGCTTCGCCGTTTTCGAGGGTCATATCGTTAGCGACCGCTTGCCTGGTATAGGTCGCCTGCAACTGACCATAGAAATCGAACTGTTCCAAGTAACAGGTCTCGGCCGTGATCTGATAGCGAACCTGAGAAATTCCAGCATCATTGAACAGAAAGGTCATCACGCCGTTGTGGGTGCAATTCTGGTTGTATTCGACCAGCGCAAACGGGAATGAAGCGCGGGTATATCCGTTATCGCTGTTCTCATTCCACACGCGGCCAGGGCCGATCAGGTAATTCCAATACGCGTTGCCGGTGTAATAGAGTCCCTGAGTGACTGGGATCAAGTAGCTTCCGTTCTGCACAAACTGAAAATCGAAATCTGGCAGGTGCTTGATCGGCTGGTCACCATTCCCAAACACACGGTTGGAATCCTTGTAAACGGTTGCTCCGCCGGAAGTGGCGTTATTGACCAAATGCAGCGTCCCTTCAAAAACATGCGAAGGCGCGGCAGCATTGGCAGGCACAGCAAAGGCACCGTCATCTACAGGTGCGGTGCTCGAGCCGGTCATCAGATCGTTGTATGTCAGAACCGTGCGGCTCACATTGCCAGAGCCGGTCAACGGATCGCCCGGGACGGGGATCACGCCGGTTGAAGTGGGAGTCGGCGTAGGTCCGGTTTGAGTCGCGGTGGGCGTAAGAGTCGGGGTGTTGGTCGCGGCGCCGGTTGTCCCGCTGACGGTTGTATCCTCGGCATAACAATAATCCCCCGATGAACTGCCGGTTTGGATTCGATAGCGCACCTGGAAGTTGGGATTATTATCCGCGCCGGAGATGCTGCTGGTCGTGCCGCTATAAAAGGTAGAAGTGTCCTGTCCATTGGTGAGCGAGCCGATGGTCACCCAGCCCGAACCGGTATTGTATTCCACATAACAATATTCGCCGCTTTCCAGTGAACTTGCAGCCATGTTCCACGTCACGCTGATGCTGTTATAGCCGACTGTGGAAATGCTTTTGGTGATAGACGCGCCTGCGCCGTTGAGTTTCACTGAATTGGGTTGGATGGAAGGCGAAGAAACACTTGAGACATTGCCAGTGCTCGTCCAATCAGAATACCCGGTGTTGAAATTCGTAAAGTAAATCTGCGTGGATGCGTAAACAGGCGCTGGCGTCCTGACCAATACAATAGAAACCACAAGAATCGCTGCCAGGACAAGAGTGGTAATGGATCTTTTCATATCAATCTCCTTTGGCAAGATGATTTGTTTTTGGCAGGGCGGACGTTCCGCCTCCCCAAAAATAGAACGAGCGCCAATCCGGCTGCTCGCCTATGGATCTATTACTTGCTGTTATAAACTTTACTCAACTCCAAACCTCGATGGTACTTGATCGCGCCCAATTCTTTGAAACTGCCCTGAGTCAGATTGTCATCTTCGTAGATCGGAAAACGTTTGCCGGAATCGCGCAACTGCTTGATGGTTTGCGCCAACCCCAAAGTCCCGTATTCGCGCGTGCGGGTGACGTGATCGAGATCAATGATCTCCGTCATGAAAGTCTGGTTGGTCGAAGCTTGCTGCAGGACGCGTCCATCCGGATCAATAACCGTGGAACGGCCTCCGCCCCACTCTCCAATTCCATTCACGCTGACAAAATAGCATTGATTAAACAGTGCGTTGGCTCGCGCCATCACCAATTCCAGTTCTCGATCAGAGGTGGGCGTAAGCGTCGGCTGTAATATTACTTCCGCTCCCATCCAAGCCAGTTGGCGCGAGACTTCGGGAAACCACATGTCATAACAAATGCAAAGTCCAAAGCGTCCCACATCGGGAACATCGAAAACGCAAAACTCTTCGCCGGGAGTCGTGCCGCTTTCATAAGGTAGCCACGGAAACATCTTGCGATACTTGGCAACGATTTCGCCCTCAGGCGAGATGACCACCGCGGTGTTATAAAGTTTGTCGCCATCCAGTTCATACATGGAACCAGGCACGAGCCATTGTCCGGTCCTGCGTGCCAACGCGCAAAGACGCTCTGTCAACGGGCCGGGAATTTGTTCGGCATTTTTCTTCCAGGTATCAGGATGCTCTGTCGTCATGAATTGCACCAGGCCGGGCACCACTAATTCATGGAACATCACCAGGTTGACCCAGGGAAAACTTCGGCTGATGTTGACCGCTATATCCGACATCTTATTCACCGTGGCTTTTGCATCCCACGGCACAACCGACATTTGAACTCCGGCGATTCCAAAGTTACGAGTCATGAAAGGCTCCTCAATCCACAAAATGACAGGCGACGAATCGCCCGCTTCGTACCTGACGTAATTCGGGTTCCGCTTCGCGGCACTTGGCTTGCGCAATCGGACAGCGTGTGTGAAAACGGCATCCTGTTGGAAGATTGATCGGGCTGGGGACGTTTCCTTCGAGCACGGTTAGTTCCCGCTTCGCGTCAACGACCGGAAGCGGAATCGCGCCAAACAAAGCTTTGGTGTACGGATGCAGCGGCGCGTCAAATACATCTTCGCTCGGACCAAGTTCCACAAGTTTGCCAAGATACATTACCCCAATCCGGTCACTGATATGTTGAACCACATTCAAATCATGCGAGATGAAAAGATACGTCAATCCGTGTGCGCGTTTCAATTCTTCGAGTAAATTAATCATCTGTGCCTGAACGGAAACATCCAACGCGGAAGTTGGCTCATCAAGCACAATCAAACGCGGATTGACAGCCAATGCCCGCGCCACCGCCACACGCTGGCATTGCCCGCCAGACATTTCATGCGGGAAACGATCCAGGTGATGTTGACCCAGCCCCACCTGTTCAAGCAATTCGATGACTCGCTCACGGATTTTCTCGCGCGGCAGAATGTGATGAGTGGTCAATGGCTCGGCCACGATTTGTTCCACTTTCAAGCGCGGGCTGAGCGAAGATAAAGGATTTTGAAACACAATCTGCATTTCGCGGCGCATAGGCCGCAATTGACTGCGATCGAGATTCGTTATATTTCTTTCGCCGAAAACAATTTCGCCGGAGGTCGGCTCGACCAGCCGCAGGACCAATCGTCCAAATGTGGTTTTGCCGCATCCCGATTCACCCACGAGGCCGAATGTTTCGCCCTCCGCAATGTCAAGATCAACGCCATCCACCGCGTAAACATAGCGTACTTTCTCGAACCATCCGCCCGGCACCCGGAAATGTTTCTTGAGAGATCGGATTTCAACCAACGCACTCATTTCAATCCCTCATTCGCTCGGGCAGCATCCGCAAGAAAGCACGCGGCAAAATGTCCATCACGGACTTCGAACATTTTGGGCAATTCCACGCGGCAGCGATCAAATGCAAATTCGCAGCGCGGCGCAAATGGACAACCCGCCAGCGCGCCGGGGTTGGATGGCACCGAGCCGGGAATCGCGGCCATGGGTTTGCCGCGCGAACCGGGTTTGGGGATGGCATTCATCAAACCGCGCGTATAGGGATGCTGGGGATCGGAAAAGATTTCGTACGTCGTACCGGTCTCAGCCACGCGCCCCGCGTATAAAACGGCCAGCCGGTCACAGGTCTGCGCGACGACGCCAAGGTTATGTGTGATCAAGATCATCGAAAAATCATATTGTTCCTGAAGGTCACGCAGGAGTCGCAAAATCTGCGCCTGAATGGTCACATCCAATGCGGTGGTTGGTTCATCGGCGATCAACAAGCGCGGCTTGCAAGATAAAGCCATCGCAATCATCACACGCTGTTGCTGCCCGCCCGAAAGTTGATGCGGATACGAACTCATCACGCGCCGCACATCCGGCAATCCGACAGCGGTCAGCATTTCTTCGGCTTGAGCACGCGCTTGTTTCGAATCGAGTTTGAGATGCTGGCGAATCACGCGCAACATTTGCGAACCAATCGTGAAGACCGGGTTCAGCGAAGAAGACGGGTCTTGAAAGATCATCGCGATCTTTCCTCCGCGCACCTGTTGCATTTCAGATGAGGATAGATCCAAAAGATTCGAATCTTCAAAAAGGACTTTGCCTTTTGCAATTTTTGCGGAACGCGGCAGCAAGCGTAAAATAGAAAGCCCTGTGACCGTTTTTCCGCAACCCGTTTCGCCAACGAGGCCAAAAAACTCACCGCGCCATACATCGAACTCGATTCCATTGAGCGCGTTGAGGGTGCCGCGGCTCGTCCGAAATTCAAGATATAAATCTTTAACGCTCAATAGCGCGTTCATCGGTATTGCCTCGGGTCAAAGATGTCGCGCAGCGTATCACCGAGCAAATTGAATGCCAGCACCACCACGAAGATGGCAATGCCGGGAAAAGTCGCGATCCACCATTGATTGAGGATATATGTGCGGCCATCACTGACCATCAAGCCCCAATCCGGCGCGGGAGGCTGTGTGCCCAGACCCAAAAATGCAAGTCCGCCCATCGCGAGGATGACGGTCCCCAGATCAACGGTGGCTTGGACCAAAACAGGCGAGATGGTATTCGGCAAAATGTGCCGCGCGATGATGACCCAATCGTTCACACCGACCGCCTGAGCGGCTTCCACAAAATATCGTTCCTTCAAGCTGATGGTGACACCGCGCGTCAGGCGCGTATACCACGGCCACCACGAAACAACGAGCGCAATGGCAGCTTTATCCAAACCGCGGCCCAACGCGGAAGCGATTGCCATGGCAAGCAATAAGGATGGGAATGCCAAAAACAAATCCGTGACGCGCATGATGATTTCATCCACCCAACCGCCTTTGTAGCCCGCGATCGCGCCCAGCGGAGCGCCGATCAGCACTGCAAATAAGACCACACCGATGGGAACGATCAACGCGGGCTGCGCGCCGATGATGACGCGGCTTAACATATCGCGCCCGAGCAAGTCTGTCCCAAATGGATGATCCCATGACGGCGCCAGCATCGTGTTGGATACATTGGTCTTACCTGCGCCTTCATCGGGATGAGGCGCAACTTGATAAGCAAATAAAGCAATGAGGACGAACAAGACGATGACAATGGTGCTGGCAAGCGAAAGCGGATCACGCGCAATCACGGCCAGCACGTGACGAAACGTCCGGGTGGATTCAACTTGAGGGACTGAAACAGTCGTATCTATTTCCATGGTTACTTCAAACTGATGCGCGGATCAATCCAGGCCTGCAGAACATCCACGACCAGGTTGATCAGCACGTATCCGGCGGCACCGAGAAGCGTCATGCCCATGATGGCCGGGTAATCCACAGCCAGCAGGGAACGAACCGTGAAAAGTCCAAGCCCCGGCCAATCAAAGATGATCTCGACAAAGAAAGTGCCGGTCAATGCGTAAGCAAAAGTCAGGCCGATAACGGTGAGCGTTGGACTGATGGCGTTTTTCAAGGCATAGAGATACGTCACCACCGAATCGCGAATGCCGTAGGCGCGCGCTGTGCGAATGTAATCCTGCTCGAGCACTTCGAGCATGGCGGCGCGCGTCATGCGCGCAATCAATCCGATGGGATAGGCTGCCAACGTCAGCGCGGGAAGCACGAGATGAAGCGCAACATCTTTCAACGCGATCCAGTTTTGGGTCAGGAGCGAATCGATCAAAAAGAAATTTGTGATCGGCTGAATGGGATGCGTAAACTGCAAATCTCCGCTGACACGCCCGGCCAGAGGAAGAAGATGCAGGTCACGGAATAAAAAAATCTGAAGAAGGAGTCCAAGATAAAAGGCGGGCATTGAAACGCCCATGATGGATATTGCGCGCACGCCCGTATCCGGGAGTTTCCCCTGCCAGCGCGCGGACAGCACACCTAATGGGACTCCGATCAATGTCGCCAATAGCATTCCAGAAAACAATAGCTCGAGCGAGGCAGGCAAGCGACTCGTAATTTCCACGAGTACAGGACGCTTGGTGCTGATCGAATCGCCAAGGTCGCCGTGCAAAAGCTGGTTCATGTAAATCATGTATTGCACGGGCAGAGGCTTATCCAGTCCAAGTTGTTTGGTGACCCGGTCAATATCCTCCTGGCGCGCTTTAGGCCCGATATACATGGCCGCGGCATTGGTCGGAATGACGCGCGAGATGAAAAACGTCATGATCGAAACACCGATCAGAACGAAAAGGGAAGTCAGGATGCGGCGGAGGATGAATTCGAATTGGCGCATTGAATCAAATGTCTCTCAACAAACCCTTCGTTTATGCCCTCAACGTAGGTCACGTTTTCCCCTTGAGGAATTCATAAACGTGACCTACGTATTAACTGAAGGCAGCTTGATGCAGTTACATTACTGAGCGGGATGCAAATCGTAGAAGAAGTAATAGACGAATGGGTAGTTCAGGTTGTATTTGAAGCCCGCGATGGATTTGGGAATGACGAAGGCGGCTTTCGTATCGTAGAAGAACACACCGGGAGCCTGATCCACCAGCAGGTTCATCGCTTTAACGAACTGTGCTTGTGAGTCGGTCGGGTTGGTCACTTCCTCACCGATGGCTGTATCCAGCAGCTTATTGTAATCATCGTTCTTCCAGTAGGACAAATTGAAATTCGTAGCATTGAGATATGGCGGCTTGTCTCCCGTCCCATAGAACATGGACCATAAGTTGTCAGACCCGGCATCGGAGTAGGTTGGCCAGTACAACAGCAGGAACATATCCTGTTGTTTGGCAATATCGCCTTTTGCCAATTCCCATTGTTGGTTGAACGGCATGGGAGTCAGGGTCACATTCACGCCAATCTGGCTGAACGAATCCTTGATAAGCGGCGCAAAAGCTGCTTCGCTGTCATTCTCCGATGCGTAGGTCAAATTGATACTGAAGCCACCGTTGGGATGTCCAGCATCGCTGAGCAACTGCTTGGCCTTGGCAAGATCATAGGTGTATTGATTGACATCCGGCGACCAGGGAAAGACTCCTTGAGGAACAGGGCCGCGACTCTGCGTGCCGAGTCCCTGCGCGCCAATCTTGATGATGTCACCATAGGGAATCGCGTATGATAGCGCCTGGCGCACCTTTGGATCATCGAGCGGCTTGTGGAGTGTATTGAAGAAGCCAACGTAATTGAAGAATGACGGCTCGGTGTCCACAGTGAAGTTCGGGTTGTTTTGGAAATTGCCAAGGTCCTGGGGCGGGATCCGCTCCGCCAAATCAACCTGACCCCCTGAAAGCATCTGTTCCTGCGTGGTGGCTTCCGGCACGATGTTGACCAGCACCTTGTCATATTGACCAGGCTTCCAACCACCCCAATAGTCATCGAAGCGTGAAAAAACGATCTGCTGATCGGGCGTGTAGGACTGAATGGTATAAGGCCCTGTGCCTCCGTCTACGCCGCTGTCATAATACTTCGGATTCGCAGCGACGGCATCCAGTGCTTTCGGGCTGACAATCCACGTACCGTACAGAGATGAAGCGATCAAATCCAACGGCGCGGCGTAGGAAAGCGTGAACTTGACCGTGTAATCATCCACTACATCAACGCTTTTCACAGGCGCCCAGATGAACGAAGCCCCGGCGTGATCGCGTTCAGCGTCAATGGACTTCTTAACGGCAGCAGCATTCATGGTTTCGCCATCGTGGAATTTCACCCCTTGCCGAAGATGAAACGTCCAGGTCAGGCCATCCGCGCTGGCATCCCAACTTTGAGCCAACAGCGGGGTAAACTTTTGTGCGGAACCGGGCGGGTTAATGCGAAGCAACTGCTCATACACGTTTGCCATGTAGGCGGCTTCGGTCGAGAATGAAAGCACCGGGTCCCACGTAGTCACGTTGGCGGTATTGGCGATCTTCAAAACCAACGGAGCCGGGGTCGGTGGTATGGCGGTCGGCGCTTGCGTGGCAGGCGGCTGGGATGCCACTGCTGGCGCCTGGGTTGCTGCAGACCCACACGAGGTCATCAGCACAGCCGCGACCAGCAACAGCGACAGGACAAGCAACTTTTTATTCATAATTTCTCCTCTCTTAGCGGATAGGATTCGGCTTATCCTACCACGCCAGATTTGCAGAAACTTTGCAAATCATTAGCGGCTATAATTGCGCGCGATGAAAGCCTCGCCCCTGCTTCATACAAAGTTCATGGTGCCGCCGGTTGGGAATCATCTGCCTCGCCCACACTTGATCCAATGGCTTGACGACCAAGCAGAACGCAGACTCATCCTGATTTCTGCACCGCCCGGATACGGCAAGACCACTCTCCTCGTGGACTTTGTCAACGGTCTTTCGCGACCAGCAGCCTGGTACCAGCTCGAAACAACGGATTCTGATCCGACAGTTTTTCTCACCTACCTCATCGAAGCCATTCGCCGCGCAAAACCAGGCTCGAAGAAAAACGCGCGGATCGGACAAAATGCCCAATCCCTGCTCGACAGCGCGGAACCCGGAATAGAACCCCAGCGCGTCGTGACGGTACTCATCAATGAGATTGCCGATTACCTTGCAGACCCGCTTACGATTATCCTCGAAGATTATCATTACGTTGCCAGCCCGGTCGTCCATCAACTTGTAGATTATTTACTGGAAAACGCGCCCACTTCGATACGCGTCATCATCTCCACGCGTACAGATCCGCCGCTTCCGTTGGCGCGCCTGCGCGCACGCGGCCTTCTGGCTGAACTGCGTTCCACGGACTTGCGCTTTCGCGACGATGAGATTTCAGCGCTCCTGCAGCATGAAGTTCGTGACATTCCCGCAGACAGCCTGACCCTATTAAGTGAAAAGACCGAAGGCTGGGTTGCTGCCTTGCAGATCATTCGCAATTCGCTTACCGGCAAGGATGCGAAGTCTGCGCGCGAGATCATCAATTCCTTGAGCGGTTCCAACCGCTTCATCTTTGAATACCTGATCGAAGAGGTCTTTCAACGCCAGCCAAAGGAACGGCAGGATTTTCTTCTACGCACCGCCATCCTTTCGCAAATGGATGCCGCCTCTTGTAACGCAATTGCGGGAATAAAGAACGCACAGTCGGTGTTGGAAGACCTGGAAAGACAGAATCTGTTCGTGTCCGGTCTCGACGCTGGGCGAAAGTGGTATCGCTATCATTTTTTATTCCGCGAATTTTTGTTGAGCCGATTGCGCCGCGAAAACGGCGAGCAGGCCACAGTCCTGGAAGGACGCGCCGGAAAATATTACGAAGAACTGGGTGAGTCAGAAGCAGCTTTCAGTCATTACGTCGCGGCATCCGACTTTGAATCGGCGGCGCGGGTTGCATCCGCGTTTGCCGCAGATTACGTCGAGCGCGGCCGCGTGGAGGTCCTGCATCTCTATTTGAAGATGCTGCCCGCCGAAACGATGCGAGCCCATCCGCAACTGCTATTGCAACTTGGCAACGCGCATCGCAGATTGGGCGAAGCCGGGCTTGCCATCACCGCTTATGAAGATGCGCGTGCGGCTTTCAGCGCGCAGAATAATTCCTCAGGCGTCAGCCGCGCACTGACGCGGTTGGCAGAGGTCTATCGCGCACAAGGAGATTATCGTCAGGCGGAGACCTTGGCTGCGCAGGCTTTAGAGGTGTCGCCCGCTCAAGATCATACCGCACGCGCTGAAGCACTGATGGCGCTGGCAAAAAGCACCGGCTTTTTGAGCGGTATGGACCGCGGGCAGGAATTGGCCGAGCAAGCCGTGGAAGAGTCACGCAGCGCAGACGGGCTTTCCCCGTTGGCGCGCGCGGGGTTTCTCCAATCGCTGGGACAAATCTGTTGGTGGCACGGCGATCCGCAATCCGCCTCACAGTACGCACAGGAAGCGTTGCGCCTCGTTCCCGATGAACTTTCCCCAATTGCGGCGCAGGCTTGCATTTTATTGGTCACACCTTATCTTTACTGGCGTGAATTTGAAACCGCCTTGCATTATGCGGAGCGCGGACTGGAGATCGCGCAGACACTTCATCTCAACGAATTGCTTCCCGCCGCCTATACAGCGCTTGGAAATGTGTTGACGCGCCTCGGCGAAACGGCACGTGCAGAGAACGCGCTCCGCCAATCTGTCGAGTTGGCACAGCGGCTGGGCATGGCCTCTTACGAACAATTGATGGCAACCGGTTATCTTGCCTATAATCTTTACAGCCAGGGACGCGTAGATGAAGCCTGGCAGTTGGCTGAGGGAGCCTTGTGGGCTTATACAGGGAATCCCGACGCGTACGAGGCCTTCGTTTGCCGCAGCGTGCTGTCCGATGTCGCGTTGGAAAATAATCAACTCAGCCGAGCTGAAAAACTTTTTGGCGAGCTGCTTCAAAGCGGCGAGCGGCGTCAGTTCCGCATCCCGCTTGCCATGGTCCATTTTGGACTGGCCTACATCCATCTTGTCACTGACCGCAAAGAAACCGGCATTGATCACGCCTGCGCCGCGCTCGAATTGATCGAACCCACGCGGGCTTTTCAACTTTTCATTGACCAGGGCGAACGAAGCCGAGCGGTATGCAACGCGCTGATCGAAGCCGGACACGCGACGCCGTTTGTACAGCGCGTGCTGGAGAACCTGCCCGACAAAAAGAAGAAGCAGACCATTCTGATTGCTGATCGATCTGCCGTGACCATCCAGTCTCTCGGCCCTTTTCGAGTGTCCGCGGGCGGGATGGAGATTTCGCAGGAACACTGGGTCTCAACCAAGGCACGCGACCTGCTTGCTTATTTCCTGACTTTTCGCGGCGAACACATTCCGGCTGACCGGGCCTTTGAAGCCATCTGGTCCGAAAAGGGAGGCCGCGGTCTCACCGCGTTCCATACTGCGCTTTCGCGTCTGCGCAACGCACTAAAGACGGGCGACAACCCTCCCCGTTTGATTTTAGTTGAGGCGGGCGAGTATCGTTTGGATGCAGCGCGCTTCAAGATTGATGTGGACGAATTTGACGCGGCCATCGCCAAGGCCCGCGTCACATCAGACGAAGAAGCATCCGCGTATCTACAGGAAGCCATTAACTTATATCACGGGGAATACTTGCAAAACCTTTATTACGATTGGATCTTTCCCGAACGCCGCCGCTTGGTTGAAGCCTACTTGGGCGCTCTGCGTGCCCTTGCCAATTTTCATTATGTTCACGAACGCTTCACGCGCTCCCTCGAATTACTGGACCGTGCCCTGCGCGTGGACAAATTGCAGGAAGATTTGCATTGCCAGGCTATGCGTGTCTACGCTGCATTGGGCGATCGTGTCGGGTTGATCCAGCAATATCAGGAAATGCAGCAGATATTGGAAAAGGAGCTCGATCTCAAGCCATTACCCGCGACCCAATCCTTGTATCAAAAATTGCTCGATGGCTTACAAGGATGATGTCTTTACACGCGAGAAGAGCAGGCGCGAGGAACCAGTTCAACAGGCAATCCCTGAGCAAATGAGCCGCACCGCGCAATAATTTCGATTCGAATTCCTGCATGGAAAGGCTTCTGCCGCCGATCTCGGACAATGGCTTGTCGAGGATTTTGTCGCCCTGCGTTGCATACCGCTCGGCTTCGTTCGCCCTAGTCATCGTTTTGACTCTCGCCCGCTATTCCATTCCTGAACAGATGAAAATTTTCCGCGCGATATGCCAAAAATTGCACAGAATGGCACAAAAAATTGGTGACCTCCATCATTTGACTTCAAAAAGTCATCATGATACAAAATAATAGTGAAAAATTACACAATATGTCTGGTAGGACAGGCTTTATGTTCGACCATTGTGATTGGAGGAGGGGATGTAGCCGCACGGAAAATCCGGGGCTTGCTGGCTGCCGGCGCACACATAACGGTCATCAGTCCAAAACTCACACCTGAACTGCAGACACTGGCCGATACCGGCAAGATTCTTTTCTTGCAACGCTGCTATCAGGAAGGGGATCTTGAACACGCTTCATTAGTTATCGCAGCTACTAGCGACATAGAAACAAATCACACTGTGTGGCGCGAGGCGCAACGACGAGGCTGCCTTGTTAACGTTGTGGACGATCCTCAGCATAGCAATTTCATCATGCCAGCAGTATTGCATCGCGGCGATATGAGCATCGCTGTTTCAACAGGTGGAAGCAGCCCGGCGTTAGCACGCAGGTTACGCGACATCATCGGAAACTTGATCGGATTGGAATACGGCCTGCTTTCAGAAGTGTTGGGTGAACTGCGGCCAGAGCTGATCGCTGGTTTTCCAGCAGGTGGAGCCCGGCTGCAAGCCGTTTTAAGAGTGCTGGATTCGGACATCTTGAACATCATACGAACTCAAGGGAAGGCAGCTGCGTTGACCTATGGACGAGAAAAAATGCATCAAGAATAATGCGGAAGAAACCACTGGAATTGTCTACCTGGTTGGAGGCGGACCGGGCGATCCGGGTTTGCTGACCCTGCGAGGGTTGGATTATCTGCACAGAGCCGATGTTGTGGTGTACGACCGGCTGGCCAACAGCCTGCTCCTGGACTACGCGCCGCAAGCCCAACTAATTGACGCGGGCAAGGAACCTGATCATCACCCCATTCCCCAGGAACAAATTAATTGCATATTGATCGAGAAAGCTCGCGAGGGTAAGACAGTGGTAAGACTAAAAGGGGGCGACCCATTCGTTTTTGGCCGCGGTGGAGAAGAAGCCCAAGCTCTGGCTGATGCCGGAATTCCATTCGAAGTTGTGCCAGGTGTGACCAGTGCAATCGCAGTCCCTGCTTATGCCGGAATACCCGTCACCCAACGCGGCATGGCGTCCAGCGTAACATTTGTGACGGGCCATTGCGCGGGCCGCGAACCGCTCAACCTGAATTGGAGCGCACTTGCTCAAGGCAATGACACATTGGTCTTTCTGATGGGGATTCACCATTTGCCGCAGATTGTTGAATCTTTAATAAGCGCAGGCCGCGCGTCCGAGACACCCGTCGCGTTGATCGAGCAGGGAACGCTGCCGGAACAAAAGATCGTGGCGGGTACTCTTGCAGACATCTTAGAGAAAGCATCCGATATTCGACCGCCCGCCATCATTGTCATTGGAGAGGTGGTCAAACTACATTCAACTTTGAACTGGTTCCATCCCGATGCCACATACTTGTCTGAGATGAGTAATGTTCGATAGCACACATCCTTTTCATAAGCGGAGATTGCTTCAGGAAAAAAGCACCTCTCGCAACGACACGCAAAGATATCACTCCTTCTTCAGACGCTTCCCAGATTTCTACGGCACGCAGACCGTGAGCAACAGCTTGCCTTCGGCCTTCTGCAAAAACAACAAGGACAGAGGCAGGACGCGGAGAACAGATCATGAAATATATACGCGATTCGTTTCTTAGCTGGATGAAACGCTTCCACAATTGGCTAAGGCATCTCGTTGCCCAGAAATGGTTCGACATTGGTTTGCGCGCAAAAATGTCTGCATTGGTCACAATAGGTCTGACAGGCTTGCTCGCTATTTTTGCTTATATTGGAATAGCATCCATCCGTCAGGCAACGCAGCAATTACTAAGCGAGCATGTGCAGCGCGCCCATATCCTCGCAGGAAATTTAGACTCTAACTTGGGACAGGCAACAGGGCTGCTTGCAATTCTATCTACGCAAATTGATATGGCTCATCCTCAGGCAAACCTTCAAAATTGGAGGGCGGTTTTTGAGGCGGATTTCCGCGCAGTTCAAGGAATCTATCTGTTTGACTCAAATACCCACCTGGTTGCTGCCACAGTTCCAATGCCAAATGTGGATTGGGAGCAAGTTTCAGCATTGCAAAACATAAAAGCTGGTGCATCACACAGTATTTCAACGGGCGGGATGCCGCGTCCTTATGCAGTCATTGCCGTGCCGGTCCTGCAGCCCCACAGCAGCATCCCGGCTGGCGCTTTGGCGGCTGTGATTGACCTTTCCAACCCGGCCATTTTTCTTTCAGGCAAATCGTCTGGGTTGGAACAAGATGGAATTTTGCAAATTGTGAACGGCAGTGGAAAAATCCTGGCCAGTTCGCAACCCGACCAAACGCTTCCGTCTGGAGTCACAAAAAGCATCACACAACAATTGTTCGGTAATGGACAGCCAATGGCAGGCTGTCTGGGTTGTACGGGGAACGAGTTTACAGATCCAAGTACAGGAGCGGTCATCGCGTTTGCGCCGCTTACACAAGCTCCGTGGGGAGTGCTCCTATGGCATGAACCGCAGGCAGTGTTTGCCCCCATCCGCCATCTTGCCATACAGGCATTAGTGCTTGGCGTTCTTGCCATGCTGGGAGCCTTTGCGTTAGTGTTGGTCACAACTCGGAGTGTGATAGCACCAGTACAAGTACTCACCAACGCCGCGCGCAAAGTCGGCGAGGCGTCCTTCGATGTTTCAACAATGGAATCTGTGGAATGCGCACTTGCCGAATCCTTAACAAAGAAAAATGCGCGGCGCGATGAAATAGGCATTCTATCCAATAGTTTCATTACGATGTGCAGGCGGCTAAAAGAGTCCATGGAGGAAATCCATTCATGGAATCAGGAACTGGACAACCGCGTCCAGGCCCGGACCCAGCAGTTGTCCATCGTAAATGCCGTGTCCTTGACAGTCAATCAATCCCTTAACTTGGAAGATATCCTGAATCGGGCCCTGGATGAGGTGTCTCGCCTCGCCGGCATTGACCTGGTAGCGATTTTCCTGCCAAGCGCCGCTAAAGGACAACTGGAACTTGTGGCTTATCGCGGTCTCTCTGAAAATGCCGCGCGCTTGGCTCATCAGGTGGGACTATTAGACAGTTCTTGCGGCGGAGTAATGGAAATTGAGAAAGTGGTGATTGTGCCGGACATCTCCCCTTATCGCGGTCGCGGAGCTTTGTCTCTGCAGCGAGAGCACGTCACCGCCCTGATGCACGTACCATTGACGACCAGGGGCTGGACGCTGGGCAGCATGTGTGTTGGTACCCGCAACAACATAAAGTTTGGCGAAGAGGAACAAAACCTATTGACCGCAATCGGCGGCCAAATTGCCATCGCGGTCGAGAATGCCCGTTTATATGCTGAAGTACAGCGCAAGGAACGGGTCCGCGGCAGGTTATTCAAAAGAGCCCTGGCCGCGCAGGAAGATGAACGCAAACGTATCGCGCGCGAATTGCATGATGAAATCAGCCAGTCACTCACCGCTTTGCTTTACGAGGCTGAAGGAGGGCTTGAAACGGATGAGCATCCTGAAAACAGGCAAAGGCTGCAAAGCATTTGCGATTTGACCCAGCGCGCATTGGACAATATCCACAACCTGATCTTCGACCTGCGTCCTTCGATGCTCGACCAGTTGGGATTAATTCCGGCTTTACGCTGGCTTGCTGAAACCCGCCTCCAATCCAAGGGAATTCGCGTGAACGTAGATGCCAATTCAGAGGCTAGTCCGCTGGACAACGAAATGGATTTCAAGCGCCTGTCGCCCGAAATCGAGACAGCTCTGTATCGGGTCGTGCAGGAAGCCATCAACAATATCGCCCGTCACGCGGCAGCTCGCAATGTGGAAATCAAATTGGAATTACAGAACAACACTGCAACAGTAGACATTTTCGATGACGGTATTGGATTCGATCTTGCTGAATTAGGCATGGAAACATCCGAGGAAGTGGAAGGCAATGGCGCATTTCCAGCTGACGATATGCGCGGGCTGGGTATCATCGGAATGCAGGAACGCATTGAACTGCTGGGCGGCGTTATGGATATTCATACAGCTCCCGGCAGCGGGACCCAAATTCACGTTCGAGTCCCGGTCCAGGAAAGGAACTTCACTTATGATCAGAGTAGTAGTAGCTGACGATCACGCCATCTTACGAGACGGGATCAGATCCATTTTAGAGGGTCAGGACGATATCATCGTTGTAGGCGAGGCCGATGATGGGTTGAAGGTCATCGAAAGCGTTAAAGCTTCACTGCCCGACATTGTTCTCATGGACCTCTCCATGCCTAACATGAACGGCTTGCAAGCCACCCGCTATATCAAGGAACATTTTCCACAGGTCAAAGTGTTGATTCTTACCCAGCATGACGATCGTGAATACATTGCATCGGCTTTACGCGCCGGCGCTACGGGTTATGTCCTGAAGCGTTCTGGAAGACGTGAAATGCTTAACGCGCTCAGGCAGGTTTATGAACAGGGCGCGTTCCTGACGAGTAATCTTACCAAGGAAGTATTGCAGGAATATTCCCAGGATGGACAATCACAGCGAGACAAAGATCAGCATTTGACCGAACGAGAACAGCAGGTGTTGAAATTGACTGTGGAGGGGAAGAGCAACAAGGATATTGCTCGAGAGCTTGGCATCAGCCCCAAAACGGTCTCGGTGCACCGCACCAACGTGATGACGAAGGTGGGTGCGCAAAACATGGTCGAATTAATTCGCGTCGCTGCCCAAAAACATCTGGTGGGTCCTGAAATTACCGAATGAATTTCCCAGAGCCAGAAGTCGCCTCGTTTTATTCAGGTTAACCTTGATTGGTTTACAAGGTCATGCTCCCGGCAGCCGAAGCAGAAGTTAGGCCGCTGAAAAAAGGTCTCCAACATGAAAACAGTAAGCGTAATTCAGAGATCGGGCTTCCGCTCGCAGGATCGAGTCATGGGAATGATTGGTGCTTGGACTGCCTTCGCTGTAAATGAGGCATATGCTGTTACCTCAGGGCTAGCCTATCTCTCCGTCAAGGATTCCTCAGTTGCAATCAGCGATCCATACCTCTCCATCATGTCAGCGCTTGTTGTCCTCATGGCGCCTTTCCTCGTCATCACAATGGTCGCCGTTCATGCCTATGCAGCACCCGAGCACA
>JAKAKJ010000001.1 GCA_021824575.1 Chloroflexota bacterium | reverse complement strand
CAGCGATTGCTACTTTGCGCGTTGCGCACGCCATCCCCAGCAGGTTCTACGAAGAATTGGTAGTCCCTTTGCCAAGCAAAACCGTAAAATTTAATTGGTTTCATTTAGCTTCAAGCCGAGCAAAACCAGCATGGTCAATGAATCAGCCAGCCAGCCTCCGCCCGCCATGTAGAAGCCGACGTCTTTCAACCCCGGATACATTTCCGGCAGGCCGCGCAATTCTTCGAAGAACATCGAATAACAATCGCGTTTGCCGATGTCTTCGCCGAAATCGAATTTGCAGATGTCGTATGAAGTTGACTTTGTCCACTTGCCGTTTTTGTAAACCTGCATTTGATAATCAACGAATGCTTCCATCAATTCATCTATAGCGTCGGTGTATGGCATGGACGTGCCGACATTTAAATAGCCAGCAGTCGCGGCGGATTCGATGCAATCCATTTTTGACGCGGCATAACGGATCAGCGCCGCAGGCAGGCCGGGATGGAATCCGGCTTCGGTGATGAAGCAAAGATTTCTCTCTTGAATTTCTTTTGCATGAGCATTCAGGATTTTTAGTTTCTCGAATGAGTATTGCACATCGAGATAATCCACGCCAGCTTCGAGTGCGGCGCAGATGACTGTCTCGGTGTGATGAGTCGTCGGCGTGGCGACCAGTAGAAAGCTTGGCCTGAGCGACGTCGAAGGCTCTACGCCCCGAAGCGCCTGCTTGAGACTCGATTCGTCTGCCGCGTCGGCTTGTCGCGCGGTGGCACGTGAGTCGTGCAATTCATCCACAAAAGCTTGCGCTTTGTCGAGATGCCGTCCGGTGATGATGATCGTATGTTTAGTTTCAGCCAATAAATGTTTTGCCAACAATTTTCCGGTGTAGCCATACCCACCTAAAATCAAAATGTTCATGACGCCTCCCGCAATCAAATGATCTGTACCATTTCGTTGAAGGTCATTTGGACTTCTTCCTCAATGATCGGTTTCATCTCCTGCCACATTTTCATGAACGCGTTCTTCCGCCTCTCCAATTCACCTATCGTAAACGAACGGAGAGTCATTACATCTTTGAGCCGCTCTTGAAAATTGCCGGGCAATCGCTCAAGCTGCTCTACGCAATAATATCGCCACTTCATATCCGCCACCAACTCGTTATTAAGGCCAAACAACATATCAAAGAAATAATTGATTCCCTGATCAAGCATTTGATGCGCGCTGATGATGTTGCCTCGCTCCACCCATAATTGCGTCAAGCGGTTGACATACCATTCCGAGAGAGTCAGTCCTGACATCATCAACCATTTTTTCTCCTCCGGCTTAAGCGGGACCTTGTCATCAAGCAATTGAGATATCTTGTCCAACGGATCGAAATAAATCCTGCCTTGAGAATACGTCCAACGTTTCGGCATGTCCCACGGATTCGTTAGTTCGCTTTCGTAATCAGACAACCAAACCTGAACTTCCAAACCATCAATCCTAAAGAACTTGCTGGCCAACGAAATCCGGGATGCCTGTTTTTTGAAAAGCGCAATATCAATGTCAGCTGAACGATCAAAATATCCTCTGGCAATTGCTCCCAGAAAAACAATTCCGACCATATCGTCGCCGACAAACTGTTTGGCGAACTCCTCTGCGACGCGGGTGGCTTTCTTCAGAAGCGCGGGGTTTGAAGATCGGATCGTGAATTTTGTGCTCATGCGCTGCTAGTCCGCTGATTTGACTCCCACATCATCTGCCAAAACTTTTATACCTTTGAAATTTTCAAAACTCAAATCCCTGAAATTCAATCCTCGCGCTTCGCGGACGCGTTCGAATAAATTGTGATAACCTGCCGGAACCGCCGCGGCCCAATTCAAGCCAAGTTTTTTGGCAATTGGTTTTAGCGTCTCCACCGCGCATTCGATCTCGACGAAGTCGCCAATCGGCGTTTCATCAAGCATTACGTGAACTTCAAGACTTCCGAGGTCTTCAGAAGTCTCCGAGGTCTGTATTAGGTAAGTCGTGCGGAATTTTTCGTAAAGGAATACAACTTCATAACCCAGCGCTTCGATAAATTGCTTTGCCGAATCAAAATCGCTGACGGCAAATTCAATCTCGCGGCGGCTGAGCGCGCCGTCCAACAATTGGCTGCTGTCTTTATACGTCAATCGAATTGCTTCGTCCTGGCGCAAGCGCAACACGCGACCCTCGCGTTGGAAGTCGCCATTTGGATTGTCGAATCGCAAATTGCCTTCGAGCACGCGCGGTTGAATCAAATGCGCCTCCATTTGTTGGAGACGCATTTCAATTTCCAGCAGATTGCTGACGTAAAACTTTACTTCAGTTTCCCGATTCGAGTCGCTCATTTTGTCCTTTTGAGTTGATCGCCTTATAGCGCCGCACATTGAATTATACTCTGTGGAACTTGACAAGCACTCGGGCCACGCGCAAACCGCTTTCAATATTTTTTTGGAGCTTATGATGCCACTCCCAAAATTATTAATCACAGGCTGTAATGGACTCATCGGAAGAATCTTGTGGAGAAATTTAGATAAAGACTTTGATCTGTATGGGCTGGATATTTCTTCCGGCGGACAGTCATCGAAGATCTTTCAAGCAGATGTTTCAGATCACAAACAAGTTGAAACTGTTTTCGGACGCATTCCGTCACTGGCTTATGTTGTGCATCTGGCTGGCGATCCACGCGTGGATGCAAGCTGGGATTCCGTTTTGACGGCAAACATCAGCGGGACGAAGAATCTCTACGACGCGGCGCGGACGTTTGGCGTCAAGCGGATTGTTTTCGCCGGTTCGAATCATGCCACCGGCGCTTATGAAGGATTCCCGCCAAGTCTGCATACGAAATCAAATCCAACTTTGATAACCACACGCGATCCAATTCGCCCGGATGGATTTTACGGCGTGAGCAAAGCGGCGGGCGAAGCGATTGCCCGAATGTATTACGAGCTTTATGGGCTCGAGTCAATTTGCCTGCGGATTGGATCGGTGACGAAAGACGATGATCCAAGTGTCAATCCGAGATTTGAAAGCACATGGCTCAGCCATCGAGATCTAGTTCAACTGGTAAAGAAAAGTCTGGCGGCGGATGTAAAGTTTGGAATCTATTACGGAGTTTCAAATAACGCAAAACGCTTTTGGGATATTTCGAATGCCGAGACTGAACTTGGCTATCAACCTGAAGATGATGCGACAAAGACAGTTCGTGGTGAGTAGAAAGTGGAAAGAGGAATGAGATGGATGTTTCTGATGCAATTCGCACGAAGCGCGCAGTACGAAAATTTCAAGACAAACCGCTACCCGAGGATGTGATCCGCGCTATTCTGAACGCGGGACGAAGATCGCAGTCGTCGAAAAATGAACAGCCGTGGCAGTTCATCGCAATTCAAGATAAAGCGACGCTCAAGGCATTATCAGAGTTGGGAACGTATGCGGGGCATCTTGCAGGGGCAGCGCTGGCTGTCGCGATTTTGACGCCCGACCCGAAGGAAAAATTCCAAACTCTATTCGACGCGGGTCAGGCCGCGGCGTTCATGCAGTTGGCCGCTTGGGAATTGGGAGTCGGCTCATGCCCCGCGTCAATCTATGAGCCGGAGAAAGCGCGGACGCTTTTGGGCTTCCCATCCGAATGGCATTTGCGGATCGCACTTTCGTTTGGCTATCCCGCGGATGAGGCGAAGCTATCTGCTGCGCCGAAGAAAGGACGCCGCGCGCTGGATGAGATCGCGCATTGGGAGAAGTGGTAGGAAGTCTCAGCCGCGCTTCGCAAAATAAACCTTTTGTGCTTTATAATAAATTTGTCGGAAAATAAATTGACCAACAAGGAGATGAGCAATGGATATTATTCTTTGGATCGTGATCGGTATCGTCGCTGGTTGGCTGGCAGGCAAGATCATGAAAGGCAAGGGATTCGGCCTGATCGGCGATTTGATCGTCGGTGTTGTCGGCGCATTTTTGGGCGGCTGGCTTTTCGGCTTGCTGCACATTTCAATCGGCCTCGGCATCATCGGTTCGCTGATTACCGCACTGATCGGCGCACTGGTATTGCTGTTTGTTTTGAGACTGATCTTTAAATAAAAAATTGAAAGCGAGAGCCGCCGGGAAATTCCGGCGGCTCTTTTTTGTTGGCGGAGATTTTCTGCCGTATAATTTGACCACCATTTGATGTTGGGAAATTGATATGACCGAACCCCGCAAACTCCGCGTATTTCTCTGCCATGCTTCGCAAGACAAACCCATCGTTCGCGAGTTGTATCAGCGACTCCTCGCCGAAGGCTGGATTGATCCATGGCTGGACAAAGAGAAACTTCTCCCGGGCCAGGATTGGGACATGGAAATAGAAAAAGCCGTGGAAACTGCCGACGCGGTGATAGCATGTCTTTCAAATAATTCGGTAACCAAAGAAGGTTATGTTCAAAAGGAATTGCGGAAGGTTTTAGACATCGCACTTGAAAAGCCAGAAGGAACGATTTTTATAATTCCTATTAGATTCGATAATTGTAAAAGTCCTAGAAGATTGAAGGATTTGCACTATCTTGATTATTTCCCAACCCCTAATAGGGACTCTGCATATAATAAGCTCATCACCAGTCTCGAAGTTCGTAAAACGACTATTGGAATTTAGATTAATCATGACCACATCTGACCGCAGTATTCTGGTGTTCTTAAGTTACGCACATGAAGACAAACCCATAATTAATGAACTTTTTGAGCGTTTGAGTAAGGAGGATTGGATAATTCCGTGGTTGGATGAGAGATCTCTACTTGCAGGGCAAAATTGGCCCGATGTCATTGAAGAAAGTGTAGAAAAATCAGATGCTGTTATTGTATTTCTTTCAAATCAGTCTGTTAACAAAAATGGTTTTGTTCAACGAGAAGTACGATATGCTTACACCATCTCGTTAGAGAAGCCAGAAGATGCAATATTTCTAATCCCTGTACGTATTGAAGATTGTCAAGTTCCGCGAAGTCTCAAAAGCTTACACTGGATAGATTATTTTGGTGAATCAATCGATGACACATATAAAAAATTACTTTTAGCTCTAAATCAACGAAGAACGCAGGTTATAGAATTAGAGTCGATGGAGCGTGCTCGTAGGGAACAAGAAGAAAGTTTACGATTAGAAGCGGAAGAAAAAGCATGGCGAGAAAAAGTGGAACTTGCCCGCAAAGAGGGAGAAGAGAAGGCACGATTGGAACTGGAGCGAGCGCGCCTGGCTGAAGAAGAAAAAGCGCGTGAAGAATTAGCTCGCAAGAAAGCTGAACAAAAAACGCGTCGCGAGGCTCGTTTGCGAGCTCAAAAAGAAGCAGAAGAACATGAGAGCCTCAAGCAAGAAAATTTCGCTCATAGACAATCTCCCAGAATATTGGATGTGGCTCATGACGGTCCTGCTAATAAAAACAGAGAAGAAAAAAACACCGGAGTTTCACAAGATAACTCCAAGGTGCTGACTGCAAAAAAAAGAAGCCGGGAAATTCAATTAACTCCAAAAGTTTATAAATTTCCTTGGAGTATAAAAATTCCTTCTATGAAGCATATTTGGGGTTGGATAATAAGAGTTGTTGGGGCTCTTGTTTTGATTTCTCTCGATGTAGCGCTATCTTGGTTAGTCTATCAAAAGAATGAATGGTGGATATATCTGTTATTGGTTGGGTGGATTCTGACCTCGTTAGTAATCATATTTATTGGTTGGGAATATATAGACATGGAATTTTCCGACGGTTATAAGCCCATAAAGTTTGCTGAGGAATCGGGCAACGACATAATAATTTTAACCGGCAACAGAAAACTAAGTGCGTTAGATACTTCGACAGGAAGAATGGTAGTGCTTCGGAAAGGAATTAAACAAGATATTAACCGATTTGTTGCCTTGCCTAAGTTAAACCAAGTTATTCTGGAAACGGGAGAGATGATTGATATAGCAACTAATCTGCCTTTAGGGCGTTTTGATGGAGAGTCGGGGAAAGTAATCGCCTCTGGTAAAGAGAAAAATCTTGTAGTTACTTCGAATTCTAAAGAGATAATTGTTTTTGACTGCACGACGCGCACTGTTATCGGCAGATTCTTACATTTAGCACCTTTGTCAGGCGAAGTTATTGTTAGCAATAATGAAGATCTTGTTATTTATAACAGCAAAGACTTTCGAGTAAGAATCTGGTCAATAAGTTTGCAAAAGGAAATCGACGATATTAATGCTGATCTGGTTGGAAGTGATTTGTTGACACTTAAGATAAATGCAATGGACGATATGCTGGCACTCGCAGGCAAATCTCGATTGGTGTTGTATTCTATTCCTGAAAAGCGAATCTGCCTTAAATTTTCCTCGGACGATGAAATACTTTCTTCAATCTTCATACCCGATACCCCATATTTGATGTTGTCAATGAACGATTTTACTCAGCTTTTCTTAAATGTAAAGACAGGAGAATATTCCGTTGTTAAAAGCCGTATTTACGAATATCTTGACAAATTGTTTTACATTCCATCTTCTAAAGAAATAATAGGAATTCCTCGCTATGAATATCGATATCTTGTTTGGAAAGCGGATGATTTCTTGAATATGGTTGAAAATAAACAAAAGCTTCAATTAAATTAATGTTTGGAAGTTTCGTTTCCATCCCTCAATCTCTCTCTTTCTTCCTCAACAATACTTTCTTCTAACTTCTTGAACAACGGACCTGGCTGATTCAACTTCGCGCCTGGCTTCAAGTTGCTGGGCTGCCATTGTCCTTCGACTCCGCTCAGGACAGGCTTATATCTCAAAACTTTATGCGTTCCCAGCGAGTCGGTCACATCTTCGGTGTATTGCTCGCCGAAGAGGGGAGTCTCATAACCGAAGAAACCGTGCAGCTTTTCGCAGGTAAACGGCAGGAACGGGGCGAACATCACCTTGAGCGAGTCAATGGCTTTGAGCGCGGTGTAAACTGTTTTGGATGCGCCGTCTTTATCGGTCTTGATGGCTGACCACGGCGCGTTGACATCGAGATAAACGTTGACGGCGGTGGCGAGTTTCATCGCTTCGCCCAAAGCTGAACGCAGACGCACGGCTTCGAGTTCCGCGCCGACAGTGTTGAATCCGTTTTCGATGGTCTTCAATAATTCTTTATCGGCATCCCGCAGCGAATTCAAATCAACATTGGGAACATATCCATCCCAATTCTTGTAACAGAACGACAGCACACGGTTGGCGAGGTTGCCCCACGTCGCAACCAGTTCGTTGTTGTTGCGCGCCACGAACTCCTTCCAATCCCAATCGCTGTCTTTCATCTCAGGCATGTTGACCGTCAGATAATAGCGCAGGGCATCTGGATCGTAACGCGTCAGCGCGTCGAGTCCCCACACGGCCCAACTGCGCGAGCCGCTGATCTTTTGTCCTTCGAGATTCATGAATTGATTGGCAGGCACATCATAAGGCAGTGTGAGCGGTTGTTCGTCATTTGCAAAAATTTCCAGGAATTGGCATCCAACCCCCATCAACTCGGCGGGCCAAAGCGACGTGTGAAAGAAGATGTTGTCCTTGCCGATGAAATGGAACTGCTTCGCTTTGGGATTGACCCACCACTCGCGCCACGCGTCTTTCTCCGCCGACAATTGACTCCACTCAATGGGGGCGGAGAGATAGCCGATCACGGCCTCGAACCAAACGTAGATGCGTTTGCCTGCTTCGGTCCAGCCCGCGACCGGCACAGGGATTCCCCAATCGAGATCGCGCGTGACGGAGCGCGGCTTCAATCCTTCGGATTCAATTTTGCGAAGCGATTCACCGATAACCGTATCGCGCATGTGCGGCATACGCTCTTCCAAAAACTTTTTGACGTCCGGTTCGAGCTTGGAAAGGTCAAGATAGAAATGTTCGGTCTCGCGTAATTCGAGCGCGCCGCCTGTCTTTGAGCGTGGATTGATCAATTTCTCCGGTTCGAGCACATTGCCGCAGTTGTCGCATTGGTCGGAACGCGCGCCTTCGTAGCCGCAGATATAACATGTCCCTTCGACGTAGCGGTCTGGCAAAAATTTATTTGTCGAAGGCGAATACCACTGCATGGATTTGGCTGTGAACATGAATCCATTTTTCTGAAGCGCGAGGAACATATCCTGCGAAACCTTGAAGTGATTCTCGGTATGCGTGGTTGTGAACAGATCGTACGTGATGCCATAGCCTTTGAACACTTCGAGGAAACTTTCATGAAATCGTTTGTACACTTCCTCGACAGGCTTGCCTTCCTGATCCGCGCGGATGGTGACGGGCGTGCCGTGCGAGTCCGTGCCGCTGACCATCAACACATTGTTTCCTTTTAGGCGGTGGTAGCGCGCGACGATGTCGCCGGGCAGATGCGAGCCGGTGATATTTCCAACATGGATTTCGGCGTTGGCGTAAGGCCATGCAATGGCAATCAAGATATTTTCAGACATTCGTGTCTCCAGTATTTTATGTCATTGCGAGGAGTGGCGCCGACAGCGCCACAACGTGGCAATCCCCTCGCAACAGTATTTTAGTGGTTACATGAGATTGCTTCGCTCCCTTGATCTCGATATGTGGCACCAAAGTCGCCACTACTCGATCAGCGGTCACTCGCAACGACATGCTACATACAAACAAAAAGGCTGTCCGCAAAACCGGGACAGCCTATCATTTCGATAAAGGCAAAACTAACGCTCATCCCAGCCGCGGCAAGACATCTCCATTTGCATTCGCATGGACATGGTTTTTGTCACCATTGGGAAAAGACAGAAATTCATAGGCGATAGTTTAAGCTTCACGGAAAAGTTTGTCAATGGCAATTAAATTTGACTTGCAACCGGCTCAGGTTGTTTTGCATTTGACGATTTTTTGTCTGCTTGAAGCAGCCAAAAATACAAGCCTAATACGATGACGGTGATGCTGATATTCCAAGCATCGCTTTTGGAATTGGCTTGCACAACCAGCAATGCAATGGAAAGCACGTCCAGCCCGATCATGAAAAGAAATGTCGGAATG
Organism: Chloroflexota bacterium; assembly: GCA_021824575.1. Taxonomy (GTDB): domain Bacteria; phylum Chloroflexota; class Anaerolineae; order Anaerolineales; family Villigracilaceae; genus Fen-1038. The sequence goes on along the minus strand of JAKAKJ010000001.1, from coordinate 14,846 downwards.
TATGATTTTGTCCGTTCCACGAGCTTTGCCGCGATCCAAACAATCGGAAAAATAAAGAGTATTTGATCGTATGCAAAAAGATACACGGCGCAGACGAACGCAATCGGAATAATAAGATTGAACGTTTCCCATGCGGTAAGTTGCGCGCGAAATCGCCACACAAGCCATCCGCCTGCCGCGAGCAAGCTGATAAAAAGCACAGTTCCGAGAATCGCCGTACAGGTTCCGTTTGTATTGCAGGCAAGGTAGGACAGACTCCACAAATTGGATTGCACGCCCAAAGTCCGGCCCAGAACCGATTGGCTGTTATTCAGGAATTTTTGAACCCACATCGGATCGTAAAGCAGTCCGCTGATAAGAAGAATCAACCCGCCGATGAGCATCCCGCCGATAGCTTTCCAATCGCGCCGGAACAGAAACCAAACTCCAGTGAGGAACAAAATTGGGAATCCCTGCGGCGGTTTTAGTGCGAGCAGCGAAAGCGTAAGGCCGGCCGGCAGGGATTTATTTTGATCCAACAACATGATCGAAACCAGCAAGGCTGCCACCGCGATCGCGCCGATGGAGCCAATTTGTAGACTCAAATATACCGGGCCGAAGAACAAAAAGAAAATCACAAGCGGAATAAAAAGTCTTCTCTGTCGAATCCAGCCGGGCTGGTTGAGAAGCGCAAAACAGGTGATGGCTAAAATCGTCTGCGAAAGGATTCCCCAAAGCAGGAACGAAGATTGCGTTGGTAATAGTGCCAGCGGCACCAGCAAAAATGCCTGCGGCAGCGGATATAGAAAAATTTTGTCAGGAATCCATGTTGCGCCAAGTTGGATGTGTGCTTTGTACCATTGTGTCGGGTCGTACGGATTTTGGCCGGTCAAAACCATGTGACCAGCAATCCAAAACTTGGAGTAGTTTGAATTGTGGTAATCCTCGTGCGTGGCATTTTGAAACGTATTCCAGGAAAAAGCCGCCGCGAGAAAAAGGATGGCGGCGGCTGTGCTCAATATTTTGATTCTTGATGAAGTCGTTGTTTTCATCGGGCCAGATGGAATTCGTTTATCAAATCAAAGCAGCTTTTTCAAGACCGAAAATGGCGACTCGTCTTCCTCAGGGCGGTGACCGCAATCCGCGATATTCAAATCCTGGCCGCAGACGGGACACAACCCTTTGCAGTCCGGTTTGCAGATTGGGCTGATGGGAACTTCGAGCAACGCGTATTCGCGAATTAAAGACTCAAGATCAATCTGTGCATTTTCAGGAACCAAGAGTCCCGAATCGCTCACGGATTTTTCATTGAATGCGTACAACTCAGTCATATCCCAAACGAGAGCATGGTTGAATTCTTTCAAACAGCGGACGCATTCGAGCACCGTTCGGGCTGAGAATTTTCCAGTAAAGAGCAAGCCTTGAGGCGTGCGACCAACCTGAACTGCACCGGAAAACTCGCGCAGTTCGAGATCGTCTCCAAGTTTGATCTTGTCGAACTCAAAAGGAAATTCATGTGTGTAGCCGACTTCTTCGTGAATAATGAAGCCGACGTTCAAACGGAAGGGACGGCGGGAATTAACCATTGTAATCTTCCGAACTTCTTCGGGCGCAAAAACCTCGTGATTAAATCTTACGATCTACAATGAACTTTGCCAGGTTTTCCAATCCATCACGTTCCGTGCCCGGTTCAAATCTTTGTAGGATTTGCAGCGCGCGGTCAACATGCTGGCTGGCCTCATTCATGGCTTTGCTGATCGCATCCGTGCGGCGGATATTTTCGATCAGCCGCGTCATGCGCTCCTCGTTGGCCCATCCTCCGTCGGAGAGCGATTTTACATCATCATCTGCTGGTTGAGATTCCGCGTAGTAGATTGCCGGAAGCGTTACCAGACCGTTGAGCAAATCGGAGCCGACTGGCTTACCAACTGTTGACTGGTCCCCGGTGAAATCAAGAATATCATCCACAATTTGAAAAGCGATTCCCGTTTCGTAGCCAAACTGCCGCATGGCTTCGACGGTTGATTCATTTACAGGGCTGATCATCGCCGCCGAACGGCTGGTCATCTCGAACAGCGAGGCTGTTTTTGCGTAAATGCGCTGCATATAATTTTCGCGGCTGATGACCCCGCGCGCGGAAAACATTTGAGCCAACTCGCCGTTGACGATAACCGCCAATGTTTCCGCGAACAATTTCATCAACGGCAGGTGATCGGTTTCGGCGGCGAGCTTTGCGGCGCGCGCAAATAAAAAGTCGCCGGTCAGAACGGTGGCAGCAGGTGACCAGCGCGCGTTCAGTGTTGGCATCCCGCGGCGCAAAAGCGATCCGTCAATCAAATCATCATGCACCAATGTGGCTGTGTGTAACAGTTCCACCGACGCGCCAAGGGTGACGATTCTGTCCTCGGGCGCGCCAAGCATATTTCCGACGAGCAGCGCCAGGGTTGGCCTGATGCGTTTGCCTCCGGCTGCGAGAATTTGTTCAAGCGCCGCACGCAAATCCGGGTGGCGGTCATCGGCCTGGGCGTGGAGTCGAGTCTCTACGAGTTTAAGTTGTTCCTGAACGGGTGAAAGAAAAGTAACGTTATTCAAACGAATTCTCCCCAGGAAAAAAGCCGCGCCGCGTTTGCGGTTGTGATCGCGGCGATCTCCTGTGGGGTGCTGGATTTGATCTCTGCAATTTTATCAGCAATATGGGCAACAAAGGCAGGTTCGTTCCTTTTTCCTCGATGCGGGTGCGGAGCCAGAAAAGGCGCATCGGTTTCGATGAGCAATCGTTCCAGCGGCAAAGCCGCGATAACCTGACGCCGTTGTTCCGCGTTTTTGTACGTGACCGGGCCAGTAGCCCCGATATAAAACCCAAGTTGGATGGCGCGCATTGCGGTCTCGAATGAGCCTGAAAACGAATGAAGTACGCCGGGTCTTTCTGCCAGCGTATCCTTTCTGGATTTTAGACCGGCTATCCACCCGTCCAAAATTTTTATCAGGTCGTCGGTACATGTATCTTGAACCGCGTCGTTTTCTTCGCGCAAATGAATGATCACCGGCTTATGAATCGATTCTGCCAATTCAAGTTGTCGCGTTAGCCCTTTGCGCTGAATCTCTCTCTTTCCTTCTTCTTTGATCCAATAATAATCAAGGCCAATTTCACCAATGGCCGACACTTTCGGATGGGCGGCAAGCTGGCGGATTTCGTCGAATGTATCATCATTCAATTTATCAATGTCTGTTGGATGGAATCCAACCGCCGCATAAATCATCGGATTCGATTCCGCAAGTTTCACCGCGTCCGCGCTTGACTTGTGATCGAGACCCGGAACGAGGATCCGAATCAGCCCCGCGTCCCTGGCGCGTTGGATCGCCGCCGCGCGGTCATCATTGAATTTATGAAAAGCCAAATGGCAATGGGTATCTGTTAACACGTTGGCAGGTTAAAAAGTTGGCATGTTGGGTGTCGAACTTTCCAACATGCCAACCTGCAAGCTATTTTAATCCTGCGATTTTCAATCCATCTTGAAGGATCGCCTGAACTTTATCCTGGTGTGTTGTTTCACAATAGACGCGCATAATTGGCTCGGTGCCGCTGAAACGGATCAGCATCCAGCCACCGTCTTCGAGCTTGAACTGGAATCCGTCAATCGTGACCAATTCGGTAACCTTCAATCCACCGATGGTTTTCGGATTCGCTTTCAGAATTGTTTCTTCGCGCGTTTTCCGGTCGCCGCTAAACGGTGTGTCAATGCGGTCATAATAATGCGCGCCGACTTTTGCAAAAAGGTCATCGAGCAATTGCGTTGGCGTCTTACCGGTTTTGACCATGAAGTCCAGCATATAAAGCCCGGCCAGGATTCCATCCCGCTCGGGCACATTTCCGCGGAAGGCATAACCGCCGCTTTCCTCGCCGCCGATCATCGCATCCGTCTCAGTCATCTTGGGTGCGACGTATTTAAATCCCACGCCTGTTTCGTAAACCGGCACATTGTAGAGTTTGCCAAGTTTGTTGAGCATGGTTGTAGTCGAAAGCGTTTTGACAATTGCTCCGCGCTGTTTTCGGATCTCAAGCAAATAATAAGCAAGCAAACCATACACGCGCAATTGGTTGACGAATTGCCCATGCTCATCACCCACTCCGACACGATCTGCATCGCCATCAGTGATTAGCAAAACGTTTGCTTTGCTATCGAGGGTGGCTTGCAAACCGACATTGATGTTCGGTGGGATTGGCTCCGGGCGCTTCATCTCCGGGAACGATGGATTGCGCGTGTTGTGGATTTCGATCACCTTCGTTTTGCCGCCCGCCAGCAGTCGGGTAAACCATCCCGCGCCATTGCCCCACATTGTGTCAACCACGATGGTCAGCCCCGCGTCCTTGATGGGCTGCAGGTCAATCAAACCATCGCGCGTGAGATGATTGATGTATGGAGTCGCCGCGTCGAATTTGACGATCTTGCCCGCGCGTTCAGCTTCGGCGTAATTCATCCGCTTCACGGCCTCGACGGAATCCGGGATACCGTTTTCGATTTGTTTCAAGCCCTCGGGGTCAATCGCGCCGCCCGTCTCGTTCCGAACCTTGAATCCGTTGTCCGTCGGCGGATTGTGCGAGGCGGTGATGTTGACCGCGCCCGCGGCTTTCTTATCCACGACCGCATAAGCGATCACAGGCGTTGGCGTAGCACCATCCGTCAGATAGACTCGAAAACCATGGCCCGCGAGAACTTCAGCGACAGCTGCCGCAAAGTACTCGCTGCTGAATCGCTTGTCGTGCCCGACGACGATCCATTCGCCTTTTTTGCCCTGAGACAGCATGTAAGAAGCAAAGCCTTGTGCGGCGCGGCGCACGTTGTCGAAGGTGTAATCCTCGGCAATCTCGCCGCGCCAACCGTCTGTACCGAACTTGATTTTGTAAGCCATAAAAATTCTCCCGTTCGTGAAGATAACGGGAGAGATTATAACAGAGGCGAAAATTGTAACGGTTATGAAAACGAAAAAGTTTTATTGTCGGAAGAATACAACAAGGCTATGGAACAGAGCCGGATTAAGTTCTGAAAACCGCCCTTTGTAACCTGTGATTGCCAGCACTGTGCTGATGACAATCGTCGCGCCTGCAAAGCCTATGGCAAGAATTGCATAGGGAATCTGAAACATTCGCCAGCGGGAAAGGAATTGATAACCTTGCCAGAATCCGATAAGAGCGAGCAGAGTCAAGGCAGGCGTAAAGTCTGCCACGAAACGCATCGTACAATAGAAGTAAATCATGATCGTAATAAAAGAGACCAACACGGCGCCAATGAGTGTGATTGAGATCCAGGTTAGCGATCTATGATTCGCATTTGCATCAGCCGAGGAATCTTTCGAATGCTTTCCAAAAATTTTCATGGCAAGCGCGTAAGCCGGGATCAGTGCCAATAACAAGAATGGAGCGGTATAAAGCAGACCGGTAATCTTTTCTCGTGAATAATAAAAATCCGGCACACTATGAGAAAGAGCAAATGATTGATCTCCGGAATAGGGCTTGGAAAACGGAAATGTGCGCAGGACTTTGAAGGGTGTGAGCAGATAATTATAGAGATTAGCCGGGATATAAGAGAGCGAAAATATATCTTTAAAGTGATTGCGATAATCTATTCCACTCAACTGATAGCGCAACCCTGACTCGAAAATAGAACCAAAACGCGCCCAGTTATACCATCCAAGCAGGAGCGCACCCGCAAGTAATGGTATGGCTAGCACTGTTAACGGCTTCCACGTTCTGGTGAAGTCACGCGTCCAAAAATAGTATTGCACGATCCACCCGACAATCATGGCAACAATGATGGCTACCGGCAGTACCAACGTCAGACGCGATGCAACGGCAAGACCAAGTAAAACCCCGGTCAAGATCAGCCGCCAGGCGGAAGGCGAAATTTTGTTATCCAGTGCTGTGAACGCGAAGAATAATCCGCCGATTAAGAAAAGTTGTCCGCTGGCGATGGATGCTTCGTAGATCTCGGGCTGGTCCAACATCCACGTCATCGGGCTGATCAATCCGCAGAGTAGGATGCCCAGCAACGCTGTCCACGCTGGCAGGTCTGGAAAAAAGCGTTGCCAGAGTTTGAGCACAAATATAGATTGAATGATGAATAGTCCAAGCACAGAAGCAAAGACAATGTACTGGTCGCCAATATCGCCGGGGATCAGAAATTTTACCGCGGCCAGGAATAGCGCTGGTGCCGGCCCCCAATAAAGATAAAACTTCCCATTGTAAAGCGAGCCGTCAAAAATATAGAAAGCGTCGGGATGTGATTTGCGCGCCTGTACATCATATGGATCGGGCAAAGATAAAAGCGCGGAATTTGGTTTTGATCCCAGAGAAAACTGCCCATGCTGAAAAGAAGTCGCAAGCATGTCATAGTAGTTGGTTGTTGCAGGCCAATCGGCCCAGAAGCCTGCGCTGACGAACCACACATAAATTGCGACGACGAAGATTCCGATCAGGGCGGTGAGGAAATAGACGCGCTTGAGTTTTGATGAAACCAATGCAAAGCACGCAGAACAAATAACGATCAGAATACCAATTGCCAATAACGCAACCCGGCTTGTCCCCCAGTAAGTGTTTCGATCAAGCCCCAGGTGATTTGCAGAAACAGCAGTTACCACAATGACGATTCCAAGGATCAATGCAATGGTCGGTATCGGATGTTTTTTCATTCGAGTTATTTTGTTCAGGTTAACTTTGATTGGTTTACAAGGTCATGTCCTCGGCGCCGTCCTCGCCGCCGAGGACGGCGGCTGAAGCAGAAATTAGTTGCCAGGCAATTCATGTTAACCGGAATAGTTTGGTGTTGGTGTGAATTCCTATGTCGCTAAAAAATTCCAAACCAGGTTAGATGGCTTGCAAACGCAATGACAGTATTAATAATAACGGAAATGATCGCCAGCCACGCCCCAGCAAAAAACCACAAACTTTGTAATCGCTTTTTGTTTTTTGCCGACGCGCAAATTTCCCAAAATCCAATCACAGCAAGCATGGATAATGAAGGCATGAAATCGGCTTCATAGCGGGTTGCGGCATAAAAGAACATCATCAAAGGGATAAACGAAGCGAGGAAAGATCCGATCAGACTCGCATTCATCCATTGTAGAAAGTTTTCATCACTAGATTTGATTTCATTCTTGCTAACCCAGCTTACAACGAGGTGGAAGACCGGAACGACCGCAAAAATAATGAATGGACTGGCATTGATCAAACCTGTAATAACTCCATCAATCACATAGGGTCTGGGCAGGCTATAAGATGAAAACAGCGGCGTCTTGTTTCCATTTTGCGGAATCAGGAATGGGAAAGAGCCACTGAGTGAAAAGGGATTCAGAAAATAATTATATAGATTCTGCGGAATGTACCCGCGCAGAAACATCGTGTGATAAAAGCTCTGAAGGTTATAAGCGAGCTGATAATAGAGTCCGAATTCGAAGATCGAGCCAAAGCGGGCATAGTTGTACCAGGCCAGGGCGATTCCGGCCCCAGCCAATGGAACCGCCAACATACCGATAGACCTAACCGCCGTTGAATATGATTTTGTCTGCAAGGCATTTCTTAGCACAAACACGAGAATCGCCAACCCCATGAAAGCGATCGCGAATAATTGCGTAATCCGTGTTCCCACAGCGCATGCCCATAAAATTCCAGCCGCTAACAGCCATCGATTGTTGACTTTTGCACGTTCGAAGGCTAGAAAAGCGCTGGTCAACCCGGCAAGAAAAAAGAACTGTCCGCCAGACAAGGCAGCTTCATAAATCCACGGATGAACCAACATCCTTGTGAATGGTCCGATCAAACCCGCCGCGAGGATCGCGATAGCATCCATCCAGTCTGGCAAATTATCAAAGAAACGACGCCGAATTTTCACCAAAAGGAAACTTTGAAGGATGAAGATTCCGGTAATGAAGAAAAAAACCAGATATTGATCACTAATCTCCAGCGGAACAAGAAACTTGATAATTGCCAGGATAAGCGGAGGCATCGGGCCAAAGTAAAGATAGTACCTGCCTTTATAAAGCGACGCATCCATTACAAAAGGAATGTTGGTCCGCTGCTCCGGGTTGTATGGATTTTGCAGGGCTAAAAGCGCCGGATCCGGCTTGGTCAAAAGCGCGAGTTGGCCGTGCTGGAAAGATGTTGCAAGCTGGTCATAATAATCGCTGGTCTTCGGCCAACGAGTCCAATGTCCGCCGGAGACAAATCCAACGTAAATGAGCAGCACCAAAACAACAGCCGTTGCTGGGGGGAAATAATTTTTGAAAGATGCGAGTCGTGTGACGCCGGTCGAGTTCTCGTTGCTCATATTTTTAATTGGCACGAATTTTGGAAACGATGAAATTATAACCGCACGCTGGCAGACAGAATCACGCGAGTCAAAAACTATCGGAATCGCTTTACTTGTCAAAAGGATAGGCGGCAGGTATAATGCGTCCTGCTTTTGGAAACAACCAAGGGTTTCGGGGCGTGGCTCAGCCCGGTAGAGCGCACGGTTCGGGTCCGTGAGGTCCCGAGTTCAAATCTCGGCGCCCCGACTTTAGTCCTCACGGCCAGATCGCCAAACCAGCCGTGAGGACCGCAAAGCCCCAAAAATCGAATTTACAAATCGGCTCCTCTCTGAACGGAAAGAACCGCGGGAGAGGAGATTTTGTTTCTGTTGGCCTGTCCATCAAAAGAACCTTCGGCTTCCAATGCGCCGTTTCACGGCAATTCCAAAATATTTTTTCACAACTTCGAATATAATCAAGGCATGAGCGCGTCTTTCGGACTCTTCCGCCTGCAGCAAGTGGACAGCCGCATCAGCCAGATCGAAACGCGGCTGGCAAAAATCCAGGAGACGCTCGATAATGACGCGGAACTCCGGGCGGCGCGGGAACGGGTCAAGCTGGCGGAGGCAAATCAACACAATGCGGAACACGCCCGCCGAACGTCGGAGGAAGAAGCGAAGGGGCAGCAGATCAAAATCCAACAAGTCGAATCAAGTTTATACGGCGGCACCGTCCGAAACCCAAAAGAGCTGCAGGATTTGCAGGCTGAGATCGCGTCGTTGAGAAAGCATCAATCTGCTTTGGAAGACCGCGAACTCGAAGCCATGTTGAAAGCAGACGAGTCGCAATCTGAATTGCAAGCGGCGCAGGAAAACCTAAAACAGATCCAATCACGCCTGGGAAACGAGCATCAAAAATTGATAGACGAACAAGAATCGCTCACGCGGAATTTGGAAACTTTGAAGTCGGAACGACAGGCCGCGGTTAGCGCCATCGCCGCGGAAGCGCTTTCAATTTATGATAATTTACGCCAACAGCGACGCGGTGTGGCGGTCGCTGAAATTTCTGACAATGCCTGCGGCGCATGCGGCACAACTTTGACCGCGGGATTGCAGCAAAACGCGCGCCACGCCGCGCAGTTCGTTTATTGTCCATCATGCGGGCGGATTTTGTACGCGAGCTGACATGAGATTTCCTTTTCCGCTTTCACTCGATCCGCTTTCATTTTTCGTTGGCTTCATCGTCGCCAGCATTTTTTGGTGGATCGTTACGCGCTCGCGCCCGCTTATCAAAGAAATTAGCGAAAATTTAAAAACTCAGCGCGAAGAAGCGCAGGCTCGCCGCACCAGCAGCGTCGAAGAAAATCATCGCCGCATCACACTACGGCGCGCACAGGGAATGCACCTCGCCGCACCGCTATTTGCGCTCGACGAAATTTTGATCGAGCCGCGTCTTCTCGCTCCTCTGCCGCACATCGAACCCGGCGGACCGATTCCATCCGAAGACATTGTCACACAAACTTTACCGTACATGCCGGCGTGGCCTGAATTAGCCGCGGTCTATAACGCGCCAACATTGAGTTTGGAGGACGCGCTTTCGGGCGGGACGAATCTTGTCGTCATTGGGCAACCCGGTGCCGGCAAGACAGTCGCTCTTGCGCGGCTTGCGTCTTTGGCCGCGAATCGAAGTGAGACGCTCGGTGCCCTCAAGGACATTGTTCCGTTTTTGATTCACGTCGCGGATTTACGACTGCCAGTAAATGATACGAAGGACGCGTTGAATCTGCTCGTCGAAACAAATTCAGAACACGTCTCTGTTCTCGACTTGGGGCGGCTTCCCGGTTTCGTCCAGAGTTGCTTCCGCTCAGGCCGCGCCCTGCTCCTCGTTGACGGCTTCGATGAATTGACTCCCGATGGGCAGCAATCCGTTTCAGATTTTCTCAAATTGCTTTTGAAGGAATATCCAAAGATTCGCGTCGTCGTCACTGGCGCGCCCGAATACATGGACGGCTTGATTTCATTAGGCTTCACGCCGCTGGCGCTGGCTGCGTGGAATAAACAACAGGAATCAAAATTCATCCAGAAATGGAGCGAGCTTTGGACTCAATTTGTAGCCGTGGAAGCGTGGGCGCAAACCGGACCAGAACAAGTTGATCCAATCCTGCTCAACGCGTGGCTCAATACCGAAACGCGCGGACTCACCCCGCTCGAATTGACTCTTAAAATTTGGGGCGCGTACGCGGGCGACGCACTGGGCCCGCACACTCTCGAAGCGATTGCAACGCACGTCCGCAGGTTGGCGCCAGCCAATACACCGATAGCCGCACTCGAATTGCTGGCAATGCAAGTCACCTTGACTGGTCAACCTGTTTTCGATCCACACAAAGCTCGCGAATGGGTCAAGCAATTTGAGACGCCGGAAGAACGGAGCGAAGAAACGACCGGAGAAGAAGCCGAACAATCTGCATCGGAGGAACCGCCAACAGGAAGGATTGGGAAAAAGAAAACCAAAACCACGCCTTCCCCAACGCCGGGCTTGCTCGGCAAGCTGGCTTCCAGTGGATTGGTCGTCTCGCATCTTAATAACAAAATGCGATTCGTTCATCCGGTATTCGGCGGTTTCCTGGCTGGTCAGGCTTTGAGCGGATTCAAAGCAGATGAGACTCTGCTAAACCAGCCCGATTGGGCCGGCAAAATCCTTGCGATGCGTTATCTGGCCGCGTACGGCGACGCCAGCGATCTGGTCAAGAACATGTTGGAATGGTCGCGCCTGCCAATGCACCGCCCAATGCTGACCGCGGCGCGCTGGTTGCGCGATGCGCCCCGCGACGCGCCCTGGCGCGGCAAATTGATGGCGGCTCTCGCGGAATTGCTCCAGGCCGATGGACTTCCCTTTGCCTTACGTGGACAAGCCATGGCTGCTTTCGTTGCCAGCGGTGATCCCGGCGCGGCGACTTTATTCCGCCAGTTGACTAATACACTTTCGTTCGAACTGATGAAATTACTCGCGCTCGGAAGCGGCGCAATGAAAGATACAAAAGCGGTCCGCACACTCGAAGGTATGTTACAAGCGCCAAGTTTGTCTGCCCGGCGCGCGGCGTGTCTGGCACTGGTCGCCATCGGCACAACCGAGGCGCTGGAAGTCGTCGCCAAGACTCTGCTCAACGCCGACGAAGATTTGCGCCGTGCCGCAGCTGAGGCGCTTGCCAATGATCCAACCGAGGGTCACGCCATGTTGAAAGACGGTGCGACGCTGGCAGATATTCTTTTGCGCCGCGCAGTCGTTTACGGACTGGCGCGCGTCGACGAGCCGTGGTCAACAGAATTGCTGCAAAAGATGCAGGTCGAAGACGATCAATGGGTCGTCCGCAACTCCGCGACAGAAATTCTCGACGAGCGCGCACACGTGACTCAAAATCCGCGCGTCCCGCGCCCATTGAAACCGCCGGCTCAAAACCCATGGTTGATCGAATTCGCTGGCAAGCAAGGAGTCGGAATCGCGCCCGGCTCTCCCGCCACCGATGTCCTGCTGGCTGCGCTTAAGAGCGACAAGGAAGAAGAACGCATTGCCGCGCTCCCATATCTAAAACAAAATCCAAACGAAGGCATCGTTAAACAAATCTACAGCGTCATGTACGCGGACCATCCCGAAGCGCGCGAAGCTGCTTTCATCACGCTGTGGGAAATCGGCGCATCAGGCTTCAAGCTTCCACATCCAACGCAATACGGATTTAGCTAATGTTGATCACCAACGCAACGCTCATAACTTTTGAATCGCCAAACCGAATCCTCGAAAATCAAGCCATCTACATTTCGGGCGATCACATCCATGAAATTGGTCCAACCGCAAAGCTTGAAAAGGCATACCCAAAAGCCAAGAGGCTCGACGCGGGCGGACAACTCGCAATGCCCGGCGGCATTTGTGCGCACACGCATTTCTATGGCGCGTTCTCGCGCGGCATGGCTATTCCCGGATCGGCGCCGAAGGATTTTCCTGAGATCCTTGAAAAACTTTGGTGGCCGCTCGATAAATCCTTGCTGGAAGAAGACATCCGTTATTCTGCGCTGGTTTGTTTGGCAGATGCAATCAAACACGGCACCACAACCTTGATTGACCATCATGCGTCGCCAAACGCGATTGACGGGTCGCTCGACATCATCGCGGACGCTGTTGACAAATCTGGATTGCGCGGCGCGCTTTGTTACGAGGTCACAGATCGCGATGGGCCAGAAAAAGCGGCGGCAGGGATCAAAGAGAATGTGAGATTCCTGCGGCGGCTGGCAGAGAATCCGCATCCGCATCTGGCCGGGACTTTTGGCCTGCATGCCAGCCTGACGCTTTCGGGCGCCACGCTGCAGGCTTGCCGCTCCGCCGCGCCTGAGGGAGTCGGATTCCATATACACGTGGCCGAACATGAAGCGGACGAATACGACAGTTTGAGCAAATCGGGTATGCGGATCATTGACCGCTTGAAGCATCATGAAATGCTCGGACCGAAAACCATCGCAGCGCATTGCGTTCACATTGACGCGCGTGAAATCGAATTGCTCAACGAATCGGGAACCTGGGTTACGCATCAGCCGCGGTCCAACATGAATAACGCGGTGGGCGCGGCGCCGGTCGAAGCGATGATGCGCGCAGGCATCAAAGTTTGTCTCGGCAACGACGGCTTTACCAATTCCATGTGGGACGAATGGAAGGCGGCGTATTTCCTGCACAAAGTCACCAGCCGCGACCCGCGCCGCATGGGAGGGTATGACGTTCAGCAAATGGCAATTTACAACAACGCCGCGCTTGCAAACGTTTTCTTCCCCGCCGCGCCAATTGGACAAATCGCGCCCGGTGCGTTTGCGGATCTAATTTTCGTTGATTACCAATCCCCCACTCCGCTCGTTGCTGAAAATTTGCCGTGGCACATCATCTTTGGTTTTCAACAAAGCATGATAACGACAACGATTGTCGCAGGAAAAGTTTTGATGAAGGACCGCGAACTTCAAACACTCGACGAAGAAGAAATTTTTGCACGAGCGCGCGAACTCACGCCCAAAGTCTGGAAACGATACGAGGAAAAATTCAAACAGTGAAAAAAGACATCAATGATCCGTCCATTCTTTTGACAATTGCAGTTCTGGGCGGCACCGGCAAGGAAGGCAAAGGCCTGGCTTATCGCTGGGCCAAAGCAGGCTATCAGGTTTTGATCGGCTCGCGCACACCAGAGAAAGCAATTGCAGCTGCGGCTGAAATCGTCCAGCTGCTCGAAGGCGAAGGCTCCATCGTTGGAACGTCGAATCTCGAGGCCGCGCAACAAGCCAATATCGTGGCGCTGACGGTTCCCTACGCCGCACACCGCGGCACACTAGAGAATGTAAAAGATGCGCTCAAAGGAAAAATCCTGATTGATGTCACTGTTCCGCTTGTGCCGCCGAAAGTAAGCAAAGTCCAGATGCCAGCCGCTGGTTCTGCGGCACAAGAAGCAAAGCAAATTTTGGGCGAAGGTACGGAAGTCACATCTGCTTTTCAAAATATTTCGCACGAATATTTATTGAAAGACGAAGACGTTCAATGCGACGTGCTGGTCACAGGGACAAGCAAGGAAGCACGCAGCGAGACGCTTAAGTTGGTTGCCGCTGCTGGCCTCACCGGCTGGGATGCCGGCCCGATTGAAAACTCAGTTGTTATCGAGGGTTTGACGAGCGTGCTAATCAACATCAATAAACAATATGGCTCGACACACGCTGGCATCAAAATCACCGGCGTTTCAAAATAACCCACAGATGATCTCCAAAGAAAAAATCTGTGTAATCTGTGTAATCTGCGAAATCTGTGGACCATGCCTCTTACTCTCGCTGCCCTAAAAAACATTCCTCTCATTCGCCACGGTGATGACCTGGCGGATATTATTCTCTCATCGCTTCAACAATCGAACATCGCGCTCGAGGATAACGACATTTTTGTCCTGGCACAAAAGATTGTCAGTAAAGCTGAGGGACGCACAGTTAATCTTGCAACCGTCACGCCAAGTCCATACGCCGTTGAACTTGCGACTCAAACCGAAAAAGACCCGCGTCTGGTTGAACTCATGCTCCGTGAAAGCAAATCCGTTGTGCGAACGCGGCCGGGCACGATCATCGTCGAACACAAACTTGGATTTATTTGCGCCAATGCGGGGATTGACCATTCCAATGTTGCAGGCATGGGCAATTCAAAAGAAGAATTCGTTTTGCTCCTCCCTGAAAATCCAGATCAGTCTGCAAGCGACATCCGCACAAAAATCGAATCAAAGACCGGCAAGAAGATCGGCGTGATGATTATTGATTCGCATGGACGCGCCTGGCGCATCGGCACGGAAGGAGTTTGCATTGGCTTGAGCGGAATCCCCGCCGTGATGGATGAACGCGGTTGGAAAGACCTATTCGGCTACTCATTGCGAATCACCGTCGTCGGCGTGGCGGACGAATTGGCCGCGGCTGCGTCGCTCGTCATGGGGCAAGCCGCGGAAGGCACACCGATTGTCCATGTTCGCGGATTTCCGTATCCACTGCGCGAAGGATCACTGAAAGAATTAATTCGTCCGAAAGAACAAG
>JAKAKJ010000087.1 GCA_021824575.1 Chloroflexota bacterium | reverse complement strand
CCAACACTAACAAAAATGCCAGAGCGGAGCGTTGCACTTGATAAGGTGTCAGCCTGGTGCGTTGTTGTCTGCTACGCGGATACCAAGCCGGATAATCTTCTTGCACCGCATCGCGCATCAGAAGCAGCTGCCAATATGCCAAAGCACACCACCACATCCATTGTTGGGCACTCACCAAATTCGGAGAGCGGTTGCTGTTGAGCCCCATATGTTGCTTCAGGAAACGGAACATGTGCTCAATAGCGAAACGCCAAAGATACATACGAGATAGATCTGAAAGTGCAATATTGTGCGGACCTGTCCAGAATAACCACATGGGTCGTTTGTAGCGTGGAGTTCCATCTTCTTTGAGAAATTCTACTTGTACCAAGGTGCCGATCACAGTGGCCAGTTTCTTGAAGTGCAGTTTGTGCCAGGCACACACCCGCACGGTTTGTGACCCAAGTTGAAAGGTCTCACTTTGATCTTCGACACGATGACGACCATTCAACTTGAAGGATTTCCCATGCTTGCGAGGCGCTCCACGACTACCCTTTGGTTTCTGTTGAGGTTCTTCGTACAAGACCCGGTTGCTATGCAGTCGGATCAGTCCAAAAGTATGCTTCCAATGTTCGAAAATGCCTACAAAGCGATGCTCTTCGTAGCGACTGTCTGCCACAACCACTTTTTCTTCCGGATCACGCCTGTTCAATTCCTGAACTTGGACTGCTGCCACCTTGGTGTCCGTCGCCTCTGTATCGATCCTTTCAATGTCCACTGGTGCTGCCCAAGACATGCCGAAGTTGATCAGACGTACCAGCCATGAGTACTTGTGACCATAGCTCATCGGTTCATTCTTGCTCGACTTCAACACACTTCGATCTGGCATGGTTTCTGCTTGCTCGTGTTCATTGGCTGTCGCATCCACCGCATACACTTTGTATCCAGCTATGGTTTCGCTACCTTCAGGCATACAAGCTGGCAAGAGGGACAGAAGTTCATCCATATCCATTTCACCGTTTTCCAGTCCATCGTACACGCTGCAAAACTTTCGCCGAAATGGCTTCTGCTCACTCAAGGCCACCGGTGAACTTACCTGACCGGCAACCGTCAGGGCGTCGATCAGGTCGAACAAAACATCCGCTCGCCTTTTCAGACTTTGGTATACTGCTTTTCGGAACTCGCTGAGAGATTTTTTCTTCACATAAAAACTTTATCAGCTAGTTCCATTTTTGTTAATGTGCTTCGAACTCTAAACTCAAGTTATAATACTGCAAATAATAAATCCAAGATCGAAAAGGAGATGCATCATGGGAAACAAGAAAGTGATCGGTATTGTCCTGCTTGTGGTAGGCGTTGTGTTGATGTTTGTTTCGCTGATGGCGGATCGCCTCGGAATCGGGGGTGCGCCGGTCTTCGGTTATTGGCAGAGTCTGGGTAGTGTCGCCGGCGGCTTTGTCGTTGCCGCGGGTTTCTATCTGGCCTCGGATAATCGTAAACTTACTGGAATCCTGCTATTGGCAGGCGGCGTGATTTTGTTCGTCGTGTCATTGATTGCCGATAAGATCGGGTTGGGTGCCAGCGCCAGTTTTGGGTATGACCAGATTATCGGCGTGGTGGCTGGCATTGTCGCCGCGGCGGTTGGATTTGTGTTGTTCTCACGAAAATAAATTTTTCTTCGTTGTGCCAGCCTGTGTAAAAAGGTCGGGGCATGTTATTTTGTTGACATGCCCCGACCTTTATTTTGTTGTTCGGTTGAGCTTTCTGGCCGCGATGCTATAATGAATTTTGTTTGAAGACGATTCGAAAGGAGAAAATGCCATGCCAACATTCTTTGAAGAGTACCTCAAACGAATGCAGATCCGTCACGAAGAAATATACAAAGCGGTGGAAGGACTGCCCTCTGCAGCGCTTGATTGGATGCCTGCTCCAGATACAAATTCGATGAGCGTTTTGATCTTTCACCTTACCGGTGCGGAACGATATTGGATCGGTGATATTGCCGCGCAGGACCCATCGGACCGTGACCGGGATGCCGAATTCAAGGTCCATGATGTGGGGGCGGATGTCTTGAAAAAACGGCTCGACGACAATCTGGCTTATGCGCGCAAAGCGTTGGCAAAGTTTACTCTTCAAGATTTGGAAGCGCCGCGCGTGGTGCCCAGAGACGGCAGCAAAACTACTGTAGCGGATGCGTTGCTTCATGCGCTCGAACACATGACGCTTCATCTCGGACATATCCAGATCACGCGACAATTGTGGGAACAAAACGCTGGTCGTTAGGAGAAAGTCATGTCCCAATTTGTCTCCGGCGAGTACGATGCGGTTCTGAATGGAGTTCGGATTCATTATGCGGTGCGCGGATCAGGTCCGGTGATGATCGCTCATTCCGGCGGTCCCGGTTTCGACGCGCGTTGCTGGGACGATTTCGCAAAAATAGATGACTTCGTTACCATCATTACGATTCATCCGCGCGGCTCGGGGCTTTCCGGGGATGCGCCAAATGATGCATATCTGCTCCCGGATTATGCGGCGGATGTGGAAGCTTTGCGAGTCCATCTTGGATTGGAAAGACCCATTGTGATGGGGTGGTCGCATGGCGGAATGGTCGCACAGCAATTCGCGTTCACGTATCCGGATTCGTTATTGAAGTTGATCCTGCTCGATACATCGGCGCACTTTGGTGAGTTTCTGAGCGATGTCGAGGCTGCGGTGCAGGAATTCAAGAATGAACCGTGGTTCGAAAAATCGCTCACGGCGCTAAAAGCGGAATGGGCGGGTGAATACAGAACCGGTGATGATATGACGCGCCTGTGGGCGGACGAGATGAAATTCTATTTCAAAAAGTTCGACGCTCGCGCCGAAGCTTATAACCAACGAATCAAAGACCTGCCGATTCGAATCGATTCGCTCAAGGTCTTCAACGATAAAGAAGCCCCGACGATGGATTTGCGCCCGCAATTAACGAAGATCACCGTACCGACATTAGTCATGGTTGGCCGTCATGATTTCATCACGAATGTTGCGATGGCGGAAGAAATGGTCAAGCACATTCCCAATGCGCGGCTGGAAATTTTTGAAGACTCGGGCCACTTCGCGTTGGTCGAGGAACCGGAAAAATTTTATAGGGTTGTAAAAGAATTTGTATAGTGAGCGCAACTCAAACTTTTTCCCTCTTGAACTGCGTTTCATAAAGTTGGGCATATAACCCATTTTGAATCAGCAATTCGTCATGCGTGCCGCGTTCGACGATTCTGCCTCGATCCATTACCAAAATCATATCTGCCGCAAGAATTGTTGATAAGCGGTGGGCAATGACAATTGAAGTTCGTCCGGCCATGACGCGCTTCAAGGCGTCTTGAATCAGCGCTTCGGATTCACTGTCGAGATGACTTGTGGCTTCATCGAGCACCAAAATCTTCGGGTCTTTCAAAATCACACGCGCCAAGGCAATGCGCTGTTTCTCTCCGCCGCTCAAACGGTAGCCGCGCTCGCCGACAATTGTGTCGTAACGGTCGGGCAAGTCTACGATGAACTGATGAATGTTGGCCGCCTTCGCCGCGGCTTCGATCTCAGCTTGCGTTGCATCCATTTTTGCATACGTTAAATTTGTTCGGATCGTGTCGTGGAATAAATAATTTTCCTGCGTCACCATGCCGATGGCGGACGAAAGCGAGTCGAGCGTCACATCTTTCAAATCATGTCCATCAATGCGGATGACTCCGCTCGTTGGATCATAAAGCCGCGGGATGAGATACGTCATCGTGGTTTTGCCCGCGCCGGAAGGTCCGACCAGCGCGACGAGTTGGCCGGGTTTGGCGTGGAAGGAAATATCTTCCAACGCGACGTCGCGCGCCTGGGATATCGTCTCCGTAGGGGATGAATGCGTCTCCGACTCCGCCTCGTCCGCGTCGCCGTTTGATCGGCCATTTTTGCCGTCGCCGCTTTTCGTCAAGGAAAGAACGCCGCCGACGTCTTCCATGCGCCCGTAACGTTTGACGTCCTTCAACAATTTGCTTTCATCAATATCATAATTGAACATCACATTTTCAAATTGCAGATCGCCTTTGACATCCCGCAATTCAACAGCATCTTTTTTCTCAATGATGTCACGCGGCAGGTCGAGCAATTCGAAGACGCGCTCGAACGAAACCATCGAAGTGGAAAAGTCAACAGGCGCGGATGCAAGCCCTTGAAGCGTGCCATAAAGCTGGCCGAGATATGAACCGAAAGCGACAATGGTGCCGACCGTGAACGAACCCTGAATGACATAATACCCGCCCAAGCCGTAGACGAGTGCCGTACCCACTGCGCTGACGAGGCCGAGAATCATAAAGAAAGTCGAGCCGATCACCGCGCGTTGCACGCCAATGTCGCGCACTTTGGAGGCGCGTTCGCTGAAGCGGTTGTTTTCATCTTTAGCACGCCCAAACAGTTTGACCAGTAGCGCACCGCCAAT
The DNA here is from genome assembly GCA_021824575.1 of Chloroflexota bacterium. GTDB lineage: Bacteria > Chloroflexota > Anaerolineae > Anaerolineales > Villigracilaceae > Fen-1038. The sequence continues at coordinate 20,348 of JAKAKJ010000087.1, read as the reverse complement.
GTTGAGCGTCTCGTTCATGTGCGCGTTCATCTCGGCATTCAATTCCATGGACCGCCGGGCCGCATCGCGCAAGACAGTTCCCAATCGTTGGGCGGCGACGATGAACAACGGCAGGATCAACACGCTGACTATGGTCAACCGCCATTCGAGGCTTAACATGACCGCCAGCAAAGCAATTGTCTCGATGATGTTGGTGATGATGTTGACAATCGTGTTGCTGATGGCATTCTGCGCGCCGACCACATCGTTGTTGAGACGGCTCATCAGTTCGCCGACTTTGGTGTTGGTGAAGAATCGCAAACTCATGCGCTGCAAGCGGGAGAACAACGCCACGCGCAAGTCAAAGGTCACGCCTTCGCCGACTGCGGAGTTCAATCGTCTTTGAGCAACGGCAAGCCCACCGTTGAGGATGGGCAGGAACAACAGTGTCAGCGCCAGCAGAATCAGTTTATGCAAGTCCTTTTGCGGGAGGACTTGATCAATCATGGTGCGGAAGATCAAAGGCGAAATCAAGCTCACGCCTGTGCTGAGCAGGATCAATACCAGCATCCCGCTGATTCCACGCCAATACGGACGCGCGTACGAAAGTACGCGTAAAAGAAGCTCGCGCGTCAACCTGGGCTTCTGGTCGCCTGACCGCATGTATGAAAACCAACCGCCACCGCCGTGCCACATATTTGAAAAGTCTCCTGGTCTAAAAGGTCGAACAAGTCTAACAGGTTGAACTTGCCAGACTTGCAGGACTATAAGGCTTGTTAGACTTTTTTGCAACTGGACGAGTGGGGAGGTTAATGAAAGTATGATGATGAGGCGGAAGTATAATGATTGTATTGATTTTCGCGGAGGAATTTATGGCGGCTGATTTTACGCCCTCAAACTGGAATGAGCTTATTCAAATGCTCTATGATATCCCCAAAGATCGGGATCTAAACCGATATAGGTCGGATTATTTTTATAGGGGACTGGCTGATGCGTCCTGGAACCTGGAGAGCAGTTTGATGCGCCTGGGCGGGGATTATCATAAAGTCGAAGGCGCCCTGCTAAGGAATTTTGTCAAGTATGCGGAACTTGGTGCATTGCCTTCGGATAATTTCTGGGTGCAGTTGGCGATAGCGCAGCATCATGGATTGCCAACGCGCTTGATAGATTGGACGGTATCTCCACAGGTTGCCCTGCATTTTGCCACCGCGGAACTGGAGCATTATGACAAGGACGGAGTTATATGGTGCCTTGATGCAAATAGATCGCGCCGAGACCTTCCCAAAGAGTTTTGGAAAATCCTTGATGATGAATATGCCTATTTGTTCTCCGCTGAGATGCTCAAGAATATAAAATCATTTAGAGAGTTCGACAAATACGGCCAGGACAAAGATTTTATTCTTTTCTTTGAACCGCCTGCTTTGGACGCTCGAATCGTCACTCAAGGTGCAATATTATCGGTCATGCCCGGGGTGCAGACGCGGTTGAGCGATTATCTTTATCGGAATCCGGATTTGTATCAGCGTATTATCATTCCCGGGAAACTCAAGTGGGAAATTCGAGATAAGCTCGATCAGGACTATATAACGGAGAGAAGTTTATTTCCCGGACTGGACGGGTTAAGCCGTTGGTTGAAAAGACGTTATGGCCCCGGTGGTATTCCTTAGATTTAGTGCTATTGATTCGCGTAGATGGCTTTTTCCCACATCGCAACTTTAGAAGCTCAATGGAGACCATTATGCTTCCCATGCATCAGATCGAAACTTTCCTCGAACGAACTCCTGCTTATTTGCAAGATATCGTTTTTGAATTGAGAAACCTTGTTGCATCTGTCGCACCGGATGCTGTTGAGGTCATCCGCTGGGGAGGATTGAGTTATTTCCACGAAGGCCGCGGCGGAATCGTCAGCGCGGGAATTTGTCAGATTGGACTTCACAAAGATCATATTCGCCTGGCGTTTATCCACGGCGCGCTTTTGTCTGACCCGCGGCATCTGCTTGAAGGTAAGGAAAAATACAAACGATTTATCCGAATCGATTCGTTTGAGAATGCTCCGTGGGATTATTTGAAGGAATTGATCGTGTCCGCTTCACGGTTTGATCCATATTCTCTGCAAACGTAAAGATAACAAATTCTTGTATAGGTATAATTGAGCAAAGGAAAACATCTATGCGGCTCATTAGTGTAAATATTGGTGAAAAGCGAACACAGCCAAAAGGCAATGAATTGGAAATAACGGGGATTTACAAACTGCCAACGCATAAATCTGTTGAAATAAATAAGCTTGGAATTCCACAAGACGTTATCTGTGACGGGAAGAATCATGGTGGGCCGGATCAGGCGATTTATATTTATGGAATGGCTGATTACGCCTGGTGGTCGAAGGAATTGGGGCGTGAGTTGTCAGCGGGAACCTTCGGCGAGAACTTGACCATCAGCGAGTTGGAAAGCACGCAATTAAACATCGGCGACCGATTGCATGTCGGCTCGGTCATTCTCGAGGTCACCGCGCCGCGCATTCCGTGTTCCACGTTGGCGAGACGGATGGGCGATCCGAAATTTGTGAAGAAATATCGTCATGCCGGGAGGCCGGGATTATATTGCCGCGTGATTCAAGAAGGATTCGTTCAAGCGGGCGATGAAGTGAAAATCGAACGATACGCAGGCGAAACAATTTCGATTCTTCAAATGTTCCGCGATTACTACGACAATCACAAAAGCGAAGAGACATTACGCCGTCGTCTGCGCGCGCCGATTGCGATCCGCTCACGCCTGGAATTGGAAGAACAATTGCAAAGGGTTTTGGAAAAGAATCAAGCTTGATCTTCCGATCGGTCAAAATTTAAGTTGTAAATTTAGAAAATATGTTCTATAATTATGGCATCCACCTTAGACAGGGAGATGACCATGATTCCCTTCGACCAAACTATGCACATGCAGGTGAATGAGATTGCATCCAAGACTGGCAAGTCGTTTGAAGACTTGACCGATATCGTGCGTTGGACCGGCCTGACCGACCCCAATAAAATCCGCTGGATGTTGCAGCGCGAATATCGTCTGGGTTATGAGGAAGCGAAATTGCTTGTCCGCGTCATGTTGGAGTCCAGATTGGAAGGAGCTGGATAATCATGGAAAAAACAATTCTACAGAAAAATTTTCTGGACAACCTTTTCAGTTTCTACGATGAGGCCTTTGAGAATCATCACGGTATTTTTCTGGACCCAAACACATCGCTCCTGCCGACTCTGGAAACGGTCTCCGCTCAAGAAGCCTCCGTTCCCGTTGGAGGCAAATGCGCCTCGCTCGCCGCGCAGGTGACGCATGTGATCTTTTACCTGGATGTGCTCGAAAAATATTTTCTGAAACAGGAAGTCAGCAAAGTGGACTGGGGTGAGATTTGGTGCACTGTGGAAAAAGTCACGCCTGAAGAATGGGAAAATCTAAAAGACAGACTCAGGCAAACGTATCAGAGGATCAATAAACTATTTCACGATACCGATAATTGGGACGATGAAGATGTCATCGGCGGCGCGTTGGCCATCATCGTGCATACTGCTTACCATCTCGGCGAGATTCGCCAGGCTTTGTGTGCATTGAAAAAGTAGGTCGGATTGCAAATCCGACCTACGGGATTACAGTGAAATCAATGCTGGTTGTTTTTGCGAGCGTGCTCCATCGAGGCTGGCTTGCATGGACCACGGCCCCGTCCATGTGATCGTGACGGGAGCGATCTTGCCTTTCAAGTCTTCATTCGATTCAACGAAGACAAGTTTATTAGTCGGTGTGCGACCCTTCCAGCGCCCTTTGACTTTTTCCTCGAACAAAACATCCACAGTCTGGCCGAGATATTTTTTGTTGATTTCATCCACGATTTTTTCCTGCAACTCTTCCAACATGTGGAAGCGTCGCATCTTTTCCTCGCCCGAAACGTTATCGTCCATGCGGCGCGTAGCAACCGTTCCTTCGCGAGACGAGTAGCGTGCCAAATGGGCAACATCCAGCTTGAGGTCCGATAAGACGCGATAAGTCTCCATGAATTGCTCATCCGTCTCGCCAGGGAATCCAACGATGATGTCCGTCGCGATGGAACAATCCGGAATCTTCTTGCGGATTTTTTCGACGAGATCGCGATAATCTTTTTGAGTGTAGCCGCGCTTCATGTTGAGAAGCACTTCATCATCACCGGCTTGAATCGGGACTTCAATGTGCGGCATGACTTTCGGAAGTTCAGCGACCGCGTCCATCAATTCTTCGGTGAAATAATTCGGATGCGAAGTGAGGAATCGGATGCGTTCGATGCCCTCGACTTCGTGAACGATGCGCAGCAGCGCAGCGAGGTTCGGGCCATCGGGCACATCCTTGCCATAACGATCCACGATCTGACCGAGAAGTGTGATCTCCTTGACGCCTTGTGCGGCAAGCGAACGAATCTCGCTGACAATATCGCCGACCGGACGACTGCGCTCGACGCCGCGTCGGAACGGGATGATGCAAAACGTGCAGGCGTGCGAACAGCCGTAAACGATCGGCACGTGTGCGCTGATGAGTTGACCGCGTTCGTGTTGAGGAAGAATTAACTCCTCATCCATCATGGCGAAGCGGCGTGTCGTTTCATCTGATTCAACCGCGCGAATCTCACCCTGACTCAAAAATGAAACCAGCGGTCCCGGATCGGACGGCGGCGAGAACACATCCACGAACGGAAGTTTGGCGCGCAGTTTTTCCGCGCCGCGCACGCCGACGAGGCATCCCATCAAATTGATAACGAGATTCGGATTCTTGTCTTTGAGCGGGCGAAGTGAAGTCACGCGTCCGAGCGCTTTGTCTTCGGCGGATTGACGCACAACACAGGTATTCAGAACAATAACGTCGGCTTCTTCAGGTTTATCAGTAAAGTCGTAACCCAAATGCTCCAGCGACGAGCCGACACGCTGCGAATCGGCTACGTTCATCTGACAGCCTTCGGTCCAAATATGGTATTTCATAGGGCTTGAATTATACCAAGTGAGTCTGGTTTCGTCTTTCAGAAATCAAGGATCAAGCATTTTGAATGAATCTCAAATGACGTTTTTGGAATCCCATTTTCTTTATGGTAAAATCTTCCAGCTTGGAGGGATGGCCGAGCGGCTGAAGGCGCATGTCTTGAAAACATGTTTGGGTCACACCAACGTGGGTTCGAATCCCACTCCCTCCGCTCAACATCTTCCAGTAAAATATATGGGCACCCGGGGAGGTGCCAGAGTGGCTGAATGGGCTCGCCTGCTAAGTGAGTGCCGGGGTAACTCGGTCGCGGGTTCGAATCCCGCCCTCCCCGCCAGTAGAAAACGCATTCCATGTGGAATGCGTTTTTGATTCTCAACGTTTGTTTTATTCGTTCTATGGCAACGAGATCGTTCTGGTTACTGAAACATCCAACGGATTTGTGATGTGTAGCGTAACTTTGTATACGCCGCAGGGCAGTTTCTGGGTGACGTTACCATAGATATTGTTGGCACCACCGGTCTTAAAGACCACCCGTCCTCCTGGTGCCTTTACCTTGCCCGGACCACTCACAGACCAGGTATAGTCCACAAGGGCCCAACTGGTTGTTGTGACTGTGGCGGTGAATCTAATCTTACTTGTTCCGGTTGGGCAAGAGCTGCTTACGACGCTCGCGGTATTGGTCACTTTTGTGATCGTGCCCATGGGCGGCATGACAACTTGAACGCCCGGTATATCGCCGGTTGTCGTGACGCTGACTGAAGGGACCCAACACGAAACGCTGGTGTTATTTGGATCCCGGATTTGCAGCCAGCTCGTGTTATCGTCGCGACCGACAATCTGTGCAACCTGCCCGGAATTGAGAGCGTCAATCACGTTATACCCAAAATCCGGACCGTACATGCAAGTAGTGGCGTCGGACATTATCGTAGCCAGAGGCCCGCTTGGTGTCGGCGTGAAGAATGTAGTCGCGGTTACATCAGGTGTTGGAGTCAACGTGGGCGGTTCCGGGGTTGGCGAAGAAGGCGCAGAAGTTGGGGCAGCGAGCGAATTTAGGGGCGTTGTTTGCGCGGAAAGATTTACCGGCGTGTCCGTCCTTGTGGCGGACGTGGACGGTCCGCAAGCGGAAATCAAAACGGATGCTGCCGTCACCCAAAATAACAAACGAACTTTCATGAATGCTCCTTGAAGTGCAACTCGATTCCCATTTTTTATGCAACGTAAATCATATCATCGTGATTCATGCAAAGTAGTGAAAAAATGCTGTCAACATAATGTTTACATAAAATCTTCATCCCTAACTCACATAACAGATGGAATTGTGTTTGCAAAAGCGAAGCAGCCGCACGTTTTATTGCCTCCCCGGTTTTCCATTTTTTCACTTGCAACCTATCACCCGAAAAATTTGGGCGCCTGGCAAAAACAATAGATTTCTATACCAGTCAGGTTTTTCTTCGACCAATGCTCGATTAAAGCTCTGATCCTTGTTGCCGATGTAAATATCGGATATCCCATGCTCACAAAGAAAACTCAATGTGTCCGAACGAGTAAAATCGGTCGAGAAAGGAAGGAGGAATGTGGGTCTGTTGACCAACGGCGTGATCCATACTCCCGCGTCGGACCCGGCCGTTTGAGGATGCTCACTCGAGGCTGTGATTCGCAACTCCGTTGAGGAGATGGCAACAAGAGTAGTCGGTGGCGTGTGTTTATCCAGCCAGTCCAGAGCTACCGAGTCGTCCTGTGTCACGATCACGCAGCAATCTGATGGATAAAAGTTGTAGCTCATGAACGCATGAACGATGATGGCTCCGACAAAAAGGAACGTGCTGATCATTCTCACGCCGATAAATCTCGCAGAGACAAGATTGCTTAGAGTCATATACCCTAATCCGCCGAGAAGTGAAAGTGGAATGAACAAAATCATTTCAACCAGTGGCCTGTCCAACAGCGTCAGGTCGGTGATGTGCGGAATGGGGATGAATAGCCCAAGCAGGAGAAAAAATATTGAAGACAAACATGCAAAAGAAAATTTCGGATACTTCTTGAAGGCGAGAATTGATAGCAATCCAATAGAACCAGTAATCCAGACCGCACTGCCAAAATATGGATCGAATAATGAGCGGAGATTGGAATTGCTGTTGATAAGAACCGATTCGATTAGAAGGCTGCCTGACATAATGCCCAGGAGAAGAATGCGCCATTTAAATTTCTGACTTCTCCACCAGCCAGCAAACATCCATGCCGTGAAGCCAATCCCAATCAGGATGATCGAACGTGTATGGATTATGAACGATACTGCCGTGCTGAACGCACCAATTGCAATAAGCCAATGGGGTTTGAAAAATTTTCGATATTTGCCAATAAGATAAAGGATGCTTAAACAAAATTGGATTGTCTGCAGACTCAGAAGAGCAGGATACTTCCCCCAATTGACAGCGAATGATGGCATATACCATCCAAAACTTCCCAGCAATACAGCGATCAAACCTGCGGCGTCTGATCCGGTTTCAAGTTTGACAAGAAAGAATAATGGAATTGCCGCAGAACCCACGATAATCTGTCCCAGGATCAAAATCAGCTTGGCAATGTTCAACTGGAATGTCGCTACCAGTAATGCTGCAATGAAATGGAACCCAAGATGATAGTAGATGGGTACAGGCCAGATAAAATTCTTCAGCGTATTTGTTTCTGTAAAATCTTTGACGAGATTTTGAATGATCAGATAATGTTGTGCAGAGTCGATGTAAGGGGGCAAGGGAGTTTCAGAAATAAAAGCCAGATGAAGAAAAGTGGATAGAAGAAATAGGCACAAGAGCGTGACGAGGGTCAAGACAGAACCTCGAGAAATGTTTTGCTCTGCTCGCCTATTTGCCCAGATCAACAGCCCCAGACTCAGGATAAACCCTGCTATCGCAACCTGAAGATTGGGGCGTATATTGAACGTCACTGCTAGGACAAAAACGAGGATTGAAACTGGAAAGAGTGGCACGATCCATCCTGCCAGCGCTAGAGAACTGTATTCAGAAAGATTATGATTCAAATCCGTAATGCTTCTTAGGACTATAACAGTTATAACCATTCCCCAACTTACACATGCTAGGATGACAAGGATGGGCCACTTGTCCAGCGACAACACCTGCCAACTATCGAAAAGCAGATTCATTGGAAATAGTTTTATCGAAGAGATCTAGGGATTAGGATATGGGTTAGGGTATGGATTGATCGGTGTTGGCGTTTTCGTGGCTATCCTTGGTGGAGTGACGATCATCGTTCCAGCTGGGAGAGATGTAGCTGTCGTAGATGTTTCATTTGTTCCAGTCAGGAGTGTGGCTACTGGGGGTATTTCGTTGGTTCCTGTCGTGGGAATCACAATGATCGGCGTTGGCAGCGCAACTGCATTGACGACGAATGTCCCTTGGGCGATCAGGGCGTTTCCTTTGGATGAATAAATTCCAATGTCAATAGAAGAGCCAAGAGGAATCTTTTCACCTGTGCAGTACACACTGGATGCAAAGTTTTCCGCGACCTGACATTGATAGGTATACGTGTCGGTATCCAATTGAATTTTTAAATAAAAGTCGGTCGTGGAAGATGACGGGACAAAAAAACTGATCAGCATGTTGTTGCCGGCGTTATCCAAGCCGAAGGATGCCAGACAAAGCGATGTGGGATTTGCTCCACATCGGGAAATTTCAGGTGTTGTTGGGCCCGTCGTGGGCGATGTCAGAAAAGGAACCAGACTGCAGGCTGCCATCCACAGGATAGCGACAATTAAGACGAAGCCGATTGGCCCTCGCTTCTGTTTCATCTATGCTCGATCAATAAAGAAGTTATTTCCCCAACATTGGCATTTTGATGGCGTGACGTTTCGCGGCGGCGATGGCTTCTTCATATCCCGCGTCGGCGTGTCGGACCACGCCGAGGCCGGGATCCGTTGTCAGAACTCTTTCCAATCTGATGGCGGCTTCCGGCGTCCCGTCGGCGACGATGACTTGTCCCGCATGCTGGCTGTAACCGATTCCCACGCCGCCGCCGTGATGGAATGATACCCATGTCGCGCCGCCAACAGCGTTGATCAGCGCGTTGAGGATGGCCCAGTCCGAAATCGCGTCCGAGCCGTCTTTCATCGCTTCGGTTTCGCGGTTTGGCGAAGCAACTGAACCAGCGTCGAGATGATCGCGTCCAATCACAATCGGCGCTTTGACAATTCCTTTCGCGACCAGTTCATTGAATTTGAGTCCAGCCTTCGCACGTTCACCATAACCAAGCCAGCAGATGCGCGCAGGCAATCCCTGGAACGGGACTTTTTCTTTTGCCATCTTCAGCCAGCGATGCAAATGTGCGTCTTCGGGGAACAACTCCATGATGGCTTCATCGGTGCGATAAATATCTTCGGGGTCGCCAGAAAGCGCAACCCATCGAAACGGACCTTTGCCTTCGCAGAACAACGGACGAATATATGCAGGCACGAAGCCGGGGAATTCAAACGCATCGGTCACGCCGTAGTTGTAAGCCTGCTGACGAATGTTGTTTCCATAATCGAAAACTTCCGCACCTTTGCGCTGGAATTCCAACATGGCTTGAACATGTTTCGCCATCGAGGCCATTGCCATCTTCTTATATTTTTCGGGATCAGATTTGCGAAGCTCATTCGCCGCGATCACTGAAAGCCCGGATGGCACATACATCAACGCCTCATGCGCGGACGTTTGATCGGTCACCACATCTGGCGTGACGCCGCGTATCACGAGTTCATTATAAATATCTGACGCGTTGCCAATCAGGCCAATCGAGCGCGGCGTTTTGTTTTTTACGTTTTCTTCCACCAACGTCATGGCTTCTTCAAGCGTGTCCACCACCGTGTCAACATAACCAATCGCGCGGCGGCGCTCGGCGCGGTCTCGATCCACTTCGACGATGAGTCCCACGCCTTCATTCATTGTGATGGCAAGCGGCTGCGCGCCGCCCATCCCGCCGAGACCGGCGGTCAAGACGAATTTGCCTTTGAGCGAATCCCAGCCTTTGAGTTTTGCCAATGCGCCAAATGTTTCGTATGTGCCTTGAAGGATTCCCTGCGTGCCGATGTAAATCCATGAACCGGCAGTCATCTGACCGTACATGATAAGACCCTTTTGCGCCAACACATCGAAGTGTTCCCACGTGGCCCAGTGCGGCACGAGGTTGGAATTGGCGATCAAGACTCTCGGCGCGTCCTTGTGCGTTTTGAATATGACCACCGGCTTGCCAGATTGGACAAGCAGCGTTTCATCGTCTTCGAGATTCTTGAGCGACTCGAGAATGGCATCGAAGGATTCCCAATTGCGCGCGGCTTGTCCGCGCCCTCCGTAGACAACCAAGTCCTGTGGGCGTTCTGCGACTTCGGGATCAAGATTATTTTGGATCATGCGATATGGGGCTTCGGTCAGCCACGATTTACAGGTGAGTTTTGTGCCGCGCGGAGCGCGGACGGTGCGAGGACCGGACATGATAGACTCCTTTGAAAATTAAATTCATCCCGGTAATTATACGCCGGGAGGAATTTTATTTTGATCTATGCATGGAATTCTCCCCGAAATGAACACGACCTCCCGGTTTTGGGAGGTCGTGTATGGGTTGTGCCCCCCGATCATACGCTTTGAGCTTGAGCCAACAATTGTTCGAACGTTGTGCTTTTCAGACGCTTCACCAGTTCATCCTGCGCGTCGCACCAAACGGGGCGGAGCGGACATTCGCCATAGAATGCGCAAAGCGCATCCTCGCCCACACACTCGTTGAGCTGGATGGGGCCATCTATTGCTTCGACAACTTCCAATAGCGAAATGTCTTTTGGATCACGGGCCAGAGTCACGCCGCCGCGCGCTCCACGGGACGTATGGAGAAGTCCCGCGATGGACAGCTGCGAGATGATTTTAGCCAGGAATGATGGCGGGATGCGTTGTTCTTCGGCCACGGTGCTTGTGGCCGCGCGTTCTGTGATGCCCAGCCTGGCTAGATATAGAACTGCACGTACTGCATAGTCCGCCTGACGAGTGATTTGCATGGTGTCCTTCCTTCTCAAAAGAACGTTATACCGATAATACCTGCCTGTTATAACGATTTTATTGTGCCCGGCTTCACAGGGCAAGTGATAGAGGTCATGGATGAAATATGACCTTTTACTCCGATTTTTAAGCAGGCTCTCATCTTTGACCGGAAAGAACGCAATTACTCGGTTAATGCGTGAGGGTTAAATTTCCCGCGCCTGTCTTGATAATAAAAGTCAACGTTGGGCCGGAGCCGCTTTGAGTGTAAACATTGCCGCTTTGACTCCAACCCGGACCTGCATTGACGTTTGACAGACCGCTTTCAGTTGTCACTATGGCATGAACGTTTTGTGGAATGACCAGAATCAAATTGCTGAGTCCGCTCGAGATGGTGATGGTCGCGTCGCGCTTGAGCGTCCCGGAGAAATCGAGGGTGTAGTCGCCCGCGCCGCTGTTGAAAATCATCGTATTGAAATTTGCGTTGGCGAGTTCGCTCAACTTCACGGTCGAGGCGCCGGTTTCATAACGGAAGAGTGACATCTCGCTGGCATTTGGTTGGGAGAACGACATCTTCACATTCGCCGCGCCATCTTTGACGGTTAAGCTGGTCAGCGACAAGCCGCCCAATTCGTATGTGCCGTTATATGCGCCTGCATTAACTGTCAAATCCATTGGTGCGCTTCCAAGTTGAAGATCCCATTCGTTGTGCAGCTGACGTGGATAAGCAAAGTTCTGAAGCTCACCTTGCTTGATTTGGATATCGCCGCCTTGTGTGCTGATCACAGGTTTTAGATCGGGGACATTATACGTGGCTGTGCCGTCAACCAAATCTTTCGCGCCGGGAGACAGTTTCAAATCGCCCGCGCCGAACGCGATGGTCAAACGCGTCGCTCCAGATGTTGGAGCAGATACTGTTATATTGGTTGTTACATCCGGTCCTGGTGTTGGTGCCTGCGGTATGGAGAAACTGAAACCACATGCCAGTGCGCTGAGCGCGAGGATAAGAATAATTGAGATAATTTTGTAGTTCATGGGAATTCTCCTTCTGTGGTGTATACGGAAGGAGAATTGGGTTGGTTGCAAAATAAAATCCCCTCTGCAAAAGCCTGAGGGGATAAGGGAGTAAAAGAAAGAGATTATTAAGCGACCTTGCGGCCCTTTGGCAATTCCATTTGAGTGACCAATGCCGCATCCAACGCTTGCTGAATCGAACGCGCCTCGATGATCTCGATATCTTTGGGCCAGCCTTCACCTTTGCGGATGGCTTTCGGCACAATGGCGGTTTTGAATCCGAGCTTGGATGCCTCGCGCAGACGCGTCTGCATTTGGCCGGGCATACGCAACTCGCCAGCGAGGCCAATCTCGCCAATCAAAACGGCCTCCGCACGGACAGCGACATCCTTCCACGAAGAGGCAATCGCCGCGGCAATGGCCAGATCAGCCGCGGGTTCGTCAATTTGAATCCCGCCGACAACGTTGACAAAAACATCCTGCTCGCCGAGTTTGAGTCCGACGCGCCGGGTAAGCACCGCCGCGATGAGCAGGAGCCGGTTGAAGTCCACGCCGTTTGGCGTGCGGCGCGCGTTGCCAAATTGAGTCGGAGAAGTCAATCCTTGAATCTCAACCAGAATCGGACGTGTACCTTCCATCGTCACTGCAATGGATGAGCCCGGCGCGTTGATCATCCGCTCTGCGAGAAATGCTTCGGATGGATTTGCAACTTCTGCGAGTCCATGTTCCTGCATTTCGAACACGCCGACTTCGGAGGTCGCGCCGAAACGATTCTTCACCGAGCGCAACAAACGATACGCCTGGAAGCGGTCGCCTTCGAGATATAAAACGGTGTCAACAATATGTTCGAGCACACGCGGACCTGCAATCGCGCCTTCCTTCGTAACATGACCAATGATAAAAATCGATATGCCGCTTGACTTTGCAAGCTCGCGTAACTGCGAAGAGCATTCGCGTACTTGTGAGACCGAACCTGCTGATGAATCCAATTCGGAAAGATACACGGTTTGAATCGAATCGACAATCAACAAATCAGGTTTCACTTCGTTGACGTGATTGAGGATGATTTCAAGATTTGTTTCGGTAACGAGCAATAAATTAGCCGGAAATTCTTTTTTGCTGTTGCCGAGGCGTGAAGCGCGCATTTTGATCTGTCGTTCGGACTCTTCGCCAGAAACATAGAGCACTCGTTTTTTGTTGGACATCTCCATCGCCATTTGCAGCATCAGCGTGGATTTGCCAATGCCAGGATCGCCGCCAACCAGCACGATGGAACCAGGCACGATTCCGCCGCCGAGCACACGCGCAAACTCGCCCATCGGCAGCGGGATGCGATCTTCCGCGTCGCCGCCGATTTCGCTGATCGGCTTCGGCTGGGATCGGCCTGTTAGTCCGCGCACCGAAGCGGGGCCTTTCGTCACGGGTTCATCGTGAACGATTTCCTCGATCATGCTGTTGAACGATCCGCATTGCGGGCACTTGCCCATGTACGTCGCGGACACGCGTCCACATTCCTGGCAGACGTAGCGAGTGTGAGTTTTTGGCATATTCCTCTCCTTCCCTCTCCTTTTCGGAGAGGGTCAGGGTGAGGTCGAGTATAACAGAATTTATGTTCTGTTTACGCGGGGGAAGGAATGGCTGAATAAATTTGATTGAGCAGAGCGAGAAATTCGTTCGAGGGACGCTCGCGTAAAATATCCTTGCGTTCTTCCCGCGAGAGTGTCTTCAACAATAAATACTGCACAGCGTGTTTGCGGAAGAGTCGCTGACCATCTTCCTCGCCGTAGAATTTGATGTTGCGTTCGAGATGTTCCTGCATCGTCTGGCGGACTCGTTCGGGCGGGACCTGTTCGCGGTCGAGGCCCGAAAAGATCCACGGGTTGGCAACGGCGGCGCGTCCGATCATCACCGCGTCACAGCCGGTGTGACTCTTCATGCGTTGAATGTCGGCGACGGTTTTCACGTCGCCATTTCCGATGACGGGAATCTTCACTGCCGCGCGGACTTCCGCGATGGCGTCCCAATCAGCCTGGCCGCCGTAATTTTGTTCTTTCGTCCGTCCGTGGATGGCGATCAACGAGCCACCGTTTTCTTCGATGATACGCGCGACCAGTTTATAACTTCGAAAGTCTTCCCATCCTAAACGGATTTTTCCGGTGATCGGAACTTTGAGCACGGTGCTTAACTTTTTGAAGATGTGCGCGATTTTCAACGGCGTGCGCATCAGACCCACGCCCGCGCCTCGGCTGGCAACGCTTTTTGCCGGACAGCCCATGTTGATATCAATGATGTCCGGCTTCAACTCCTGGACTTTCAACGCGGCTTTCAGAAGCAAATCAGGATCATCGCTGTAAATTTGGAAAACGACTGGCCGTTCATTTTCTTCGTAATGTAATTTCGCATTCCTTCGTTCGTGCTTTGCCAAAATGCGCTCAACCTGCACAAATTCCGTGTAGCTCATGGCGGAACCCAGCCCGCGGCATAGCGACCGGAACGGCCAATCGGAATAGCCGTCCATCGGCGCGAGGATCGCGTCGCCGTAGATGGGGGTATCGCGGACGAAGAAGTTCGGGTTCATTGGTGTAATTATACCTTTGGGTTGATAGCCGAAAAGTTTTTTTTCGTGTTGCGAGCGTATAATCTTTACATAGGAATTATATAGTCACCGGCTGTATAACATAGTTAGGCCACCTAACTTCGCATTCATCATCAGCAAAGAGAAACACGGAGGAATAGTCCAGTGAACAATGCACAAACTTTGTTTTCATTTCTTTTTGCGATTTATTTCGCAGTAACGATCGCGTACTCGGGTAAATTCCAACCTTTTGACACTCCATCAATCTATGCCAAGGATTGGCGCGCCCTGCTCCGATTGGTTGTTTCCTTTCTTTGGTTGAATATCTTGCCAATTCTCTATTACGTTTTTGTCATGAATGAGCTATCGGGAATAACGAACTTTTCGTTTGGGTTCTGGCCAATCCTTGCGCTCCTTATGTTTAGCTTAGCAGGTTTCGGCTTTTACCGTATATTCTTCGGAATGATGTTGTGGAAAAGCGGAAAGGATTTCATTTTCTACGGCAAGGAACTACCAAAGACTTTTGAGAGCGAGTGGGATCTGCGCCCAAAGGCTCACAAGAATTGGAAAGCTCATCTCATTCCAGGATTGTTCTGGGTTTTTGCAACTGTTGGATACGGTTTGATATGGCTAAACTTCTTTTACAAGCCTTAAGCAATTAGCGGCTTGGCACAAAGCGTGCCCTGTCATCCAAACAAGAGCGCAGAGAAATTTCTCTGCGCTCTTCTTATTATGCGGGTTGCTTCTTCAATCGTTCCACAAAGTGCTTGCGGAACTTTGTCACTTTCGGTGCGATGACCGCCATGCAATATGGCTGGTATGGATTGTTCACGAAATATTCCTGATGATAATCCTCAGCCACGTAGAACTTGTCGAACTTCGTCACCTCGGTCACGATGGGATGATCCCATAATTTCTCAGCGGTGATTTCCTTGATGACTTCCTCGGCAATCTGTTTTTGCTCGTCGTTGTGATAGAAAATGGCCGAACGATACTGCGTGCCCACGTCCGCGCCTTGGCGGTTGAGCGTGGTCGGATCGTGGACGGTGAAGAAGACTTTCAGCAAATCGCGATAAGGAATGATATTCGCATCGAATTTGATTTGTGTTGCCTCGGCATGACCAGTTGCGCCCGTGCAGACCGCGCGGTACGATGGATTGTCCACATGCCCGCCCGAATAACCGGATTCGACTGATTCAACGCCTTTCAATTCATCGAAGACTGCCTCGAGACACCAGAAGCATCCGCCAGCCAAAGTTGCAGTTTGAAGATTCTTGTCCATGATAATTTCTCCTTCTCTAAAATAAAATTCTCAGGCTCGTTCGCTTACTATGACGACGCGACAGCGAGGAATCTTATTAAGACAGGGTAATAAAAATTGTAGGGGCACAGCGTCGCTGTGCCCCTACAAGGGAATTTGATTCTATTTGTTTACATCGCCGGAGCGGCGGCTTTTTCTTCGGCCCGCTTCAGGATCACATCGCCGTCCGGGTCAACATCCACGGCGATGGTGTCGCCGTCAGCGAATTCACCTGCCAGCAGACGATCCGAGAGCACATCTTCCACTTTTTGCTGGATGACGCGGCGCAGGGGACGCGCACCGAATTCAGAGTCGTAGCCTTCGTCGGCTAAAGCTGTCAGCGCCGCGGGGGTCGCCGTCAGCGTGAGATTATGCTCCGTGAGCCGACCCGCCACCTTGTCCAGTTCGAGCGAGACGATCTGCTTGATGTCGTCCTTGTTCAACGAGCGGAAGATGACCACCGCGTCGAGGCGGTTGATGAATTCCGGCCGGAAGGCATGTTTGAGCGAGTCGCTCAACTTCTTCCGCATGTCTTCGTACGAAAGTTTTTCTTCCATGACTTCATCGCGCTTCAACTGGAAGCCAAGCGACGTTTGCTTCTTGATCATGTCCGCGCCGATGTTCGACGTCATGACGATGATGGCATTGCGGAAATCCACCTTGCGGCCTTTGGCGTCCGAAAGATGTCCTTCTTCCATGATCTGCAAGAGCATGTTATGGACTTCGGGATGCGCCTTTTCGATTTCATCGAAGACGACAATCGAATACGGACGGCGGCGCAACGCTTCGGTAAGCTGGCCCGCATCTTCATAACCGACATATCCGGGAGGAGCGCCAACGAGACGGGAAGCGGTGTGCCGTTCCATGAACTCGGACATGTCGAGTTGAAGCGCGGCGTCTTCGCTGCCAAACATGAACTTGGCAAGTGCCTTGGTAAGTTCTGTCTTTCCGACGCCGGTGGGGCCGAGGAACATGAACGAACCAATCGGCCGCTTCGGATCTTTCAACCCGGCGCGGGCGCGGCGCACTGCACGGCTGATGGCAACGATGGCATCTTCCTGACCGATAATCGCCTTATGTAATTCTTCTTCCATTTTGAGCAAACGCTGGGATTCTGCCTCGGCTAATTGCATCAGCGGCACACCCGTCCACATGGAAACCACCTCGGCAATATCCTCTGCCGAAACAACGGGACTGTTGGCGCGATCCCAGCCGGAGCGCAATCGTTCGATCTGTTCGCCCAAATCGGTTTCGCGCTCTTCCCATTCCTTGATGTCTTCGGCGTTGCCTTCCTCTTGAGCAAGTGAGCGGTTCTGACGCGCCGCTCGCAACTGGCTGAACAAATCCTTGGCTTGTTTGGCTGCGGGACTCTTGTACATGCGCACGCGCGAAGCCGACTCATCAATCAAGTCAATGGCTTTATCGGGGAGGAAGCGCTCGGTCACATACCGGGACGAAAGATGGGTTGCCGCTTCGAGGGCTTCATCTGAAATCACAAGATGATGATGTTCCTCATAAGCCGAGCGGATGCCTTTTAGAATTTCGATGGTTTCCTCTTCCGACGGTTCATCCACTTGAACGGGTTGGAAGCGGCGTTCGAGCGCCGCGTCGGATTCGATATGCTTGCGATATTCATCGAGCGTGGTCGCGCCGATGACTTGCAGTTCGCCGCGCGATAACGCGGGCTTCAAAATGTTGGCCGCATCCACGGATGAGCCTGCGGCTCCTGCGCCGACCAACATGTGGACTTCATCAATAAAGAGAATTGCACTGGATTGTTTCAACTCGTCAATGACGCGTTTGAGTCTTTCCTCGAACTGGCCGCGATACATTGTGCCAGCGACCAATGATCCAACATCGAGTTGAAGCACGCGCTTGTTCATCAGTGGCGCGGGCACATCGCCTTCGACGATGCGTTGTGCGAGTCCTTCGACGATGGCGGTCTTGCCGACACCGGGTTCGCCGATCAATGCCGGGTTGTTCTTCGTGCGGCGCGCCAGAATTTGAATCACGCGCTCGATTTCCATCTGGCGGCCAATGACCGGATCGAGTTTCTTTTCCTCAGCCATGGTCGTCAGATCCGCGGCGAGTTGATCCACGAGCGGAGTCTTTGGCCCGGAGCTTGGAGTCCGACCGGGCTGTGGTGATCCGGCCGGGGCGGGGGAGGAAGCGGTCTCGTTGAGCACGCGGCGAGTCTGCCTGCGGATTTGATCCGCAGTCACGCCGAGCCGGCGCAATACCTCCATCGCGGTGCCATCGACGCGAACCAGTCCGAGCAAAATATGTTCGGTGCCGATGTAATGATGTCCGAGGCGGCGCGCCTCGTCCACTGCATATTCCAAAACTTGTTGTGTATCGGGAGCGAGTTCGATCTTGCCATCGGTGTGATGGCTTTCGACGCTTACGCGCTCGATGATTTCACGAACGCGTTGCGATTCCAATCCCAACTCGCGGAGTACGCGGCCCGCGACTCCGCCTTCTTCTTCCATGAGGCCCAGCAGCAAATGTTCAGTACCGATGCTATTTTGATGGGCGTTCTCTGCTTCTGTATGAGCAAGACTGAGAACGCGTCTTGCGCGCTGGGTAAAACGTTCCATGCCAGCCATAAAAAATCTCCTCGACCCAATTGGATAGGATGGGTCGTTTTTGATTCTACCAAAAAGGCAGAAAGACAGTGTATGAAAAAGATTAGAGTTTGATTACGGTTGTGATATTTGGAGTTAATTGCATAACAGAATGCACAGGATGGCTGCTGTGAAACATCGAATCTTCCTCTGGACGCAGACGAACGCTGATTCCGCTGATGCAAGAGTTTATCTGCGTTTTCAGCGCGAATCAGCATCCTGACTTTTTGCGGTAATAACCATTTTATCGGTTATCGCCATCGCCATGAATCTTGCCGCGTGCCTGACGATCCAATAATTTGGCAAGATTCGTCTCGGCGACTTCATCGAGTGATAAATTCAATTCGGTGCAGACCTGTGCGAGATACCATAACACATCGCCGAGTTTGGCTTTGAGCGCTTCACGCGTCTCATCGCTGATGACGCCGTCTTTATCGCGAAAAACTTTTTTGATCTTGCCCGCCACTTCGCCCGCTTCGTTGGTCAGACCAAGCGTGGGATAAATAACGCCGTGTCCGATGACGGGATATTTGGCAGTTGCGCGGGATTTGGTCTGGTATTCGGTAAAATTCATAGGATTATCCAATTGGTTTGATGTGTTTTCGGATCCATTCAGTAAAATCTTCTCGTTCAAGTTTGCCTGCCGCGAGATTCAAGATAATTGATTCCTGTTCATCGGCAGGCGCATTGATTTCATAACCATTGAGCACAAGGAAAACTTCCATTGCCGCATGACCAATACGCTTGTTGCCGTCCAAAAAGGCATGATTCATAACAAGTGAGTAACCGAGAGCGGATGCTTTTTCGGCGATGGTTGAATAAAGTTCAGCGTCGTTAAATGTCATGCGCGGTTGCGCAATTGCTGACTCGAGCGAGGCAAGGCTCAAAATACCAACTGTACCGCCTGATTGTTCCATCACGAGGCGGTACAGTTGAATGACTTCAGCAACAGTCAAATAGCGCATCAGGCGGCAAGGCGTTTATAGAGCTTGGTGTTTTTCTTTAAGACGTATTGCATGGCTTTGCGGAATTGTTCTTCCGGTTGAGCCAGCATATCTTCCACGCTGACGCGCACGAGTTCTTCCATCGGAATGCCAAATTGCTTGGCATATTCCTTCAATTGCCGGATTCGCTCGTTGGAAAGTTCAATCGTAATGGCTGTCATTCTTGCTCCTGAACCAAGTTTACAACCTTGTCATTTGGATTGCAAGTAAGTTGTTGGCAGTCGCGCGGGATTGGTTTGGTAGTCGGTGAAGTTCATATAGTTTCCTGTTCGTTTATAGAAGAAAGTAAGAATGTGCAAAATTCAGAACCGTACCCGGTAATTGTGTAAGAACCAGGTTCATAGTCCAATCTCCCGATTCCCCAATCACGAAGTAATCCGTATCGAATCATCTGTTCACAATATGCTTGCACTCTCTCATTAGTTATATTGAGTTCAGTAGAGATTTCTTGGGATTGAACACGCTCCTTCAATATCTCATCTGTTTCAATCGGATTCTTGATGCGATTAAGAATTAATGCTAAAACTTTTATATGTTCAGGACTTAACTCGTCAACTATTCTAATAAAGCCATCTTTATAGGGAATTTGCGATCCCTTAATGGTTATAAAGCCAGCAAAGATTTTAGCAAAGAGTTTAACTTTTTCTTCCTCATGAGCCTTGGCATTACAAGCAAGGGTTTCAATCAATAAAGAAGTGAATTCGGGTGATTCAAGAAAGTCTTTGTCTAAATGAAACCAAGAAATAATTGCGGTTTTGAAACTGGCGGAATAGAATGAGACTGCTCCTGAAATTGTTCGCTCGCGGAGAGGCTATCCATGCGTCCACCAGTTCAAATCCAAGTGCGCGGGCA
>JAKAKJ010000014.1 GCA_021824575.1 Chloroflexota bacterium | reverse complement strand
CAATATCAATCCGATGGCGACCCAATAGCCGAGAGGCAAACTCGATGCTTCAGATGGGGCCGGAGCAAGCGGTAATGTGGAAGTGGGACTCGGAGAAATGGCTGTTCCTTGATTCCTGCCATTCATCGTGAAAAGGTAAGCAGCCAAAGCCTGGTATTCGTTATCGGTCAATGAGCCGGGAGCTTCGGGCGGATGTGTGGCTTTCAAAAATGCGGACAGATCCTGCGTATCAGCAAAACGCGACAACTGATCGCTGCGGATCAGTGGCGGGACAACGGTCGGGACAGGGAAACTGTCGCTTGCGTAGCGCCCGCTATGGCAGCCGCGCGCCCAGCAGTTCTGATGATCAGGTTCCCACATCGCGCGAAACTCATCCGTCAAGCCCTGGCCTTTGTCGCCGTGACAGGGCATGCAGTAGCGCCAATAGAGATAACGCCCAAGTTCCAATTCAGTTGGATTGTCAGATAGCGGCGGCTGCGCGAATGGATCGTATGTTGGCGCGGGAAATGGGGAGGGCGATTGTGCACTCACAGGAAGAACTGACAGGCGAGCAACAGCGATGATCAGTGTAAAGAGAAATAGTATTTTGGAAAGAGGCGACATTTTATATCCCGTGTGAAATAATTCACATGCAGTATAAACCCAAATGGTTTTTGATTCGGGGATAAAATTGGCCTGTGGCCAAGCAGAAATTTTACGTTGTGTGGAAGGGACGCAAAACCGGAATCTTTACCTCGTGGCCGGAATGCGAAGCGCAGGTCAAGGGTTTTACGGACGCGCAATACAAAGCTTTTGATTCGCGCGCCGAGGCCGAACGCGCTTTTGCCGCAAAGTATGCGGACTACGAAGGCAAATCGGCCTCGACTCAGAAATGGCTCTTCGCTCCGAATCCGCCGATCATCCCCAGCCTGTGTGTGGACGCGGCTTGCGATGGTTCGCCCGGTCGCCTCGAATATCGCGGCGTCAAAACCGAAAGCGGCGAGCAGATTTTCCACGCCGGCCCATTTGCAGACGGAACGAATAACGTCGGCGAGTTTCTGGCCATTGTCCTTGCTTTGGATTGGCTCTCCAAACATAAATTAGATTTGCCAATTTATTCTGATTCCGAGAATGCGATTGCGTGGGTCAAAGCGAAGAAATGTAATACCAAGTTGGCGCGATTGCCGTCCAACAAAATGTTGTTTGATTTCATTGCACGTGCAGAAGAAAATCTGCGATCATCAAAGACTTTCAAAGTCTTGAAATGGGATACGCAAGCCTGGGGCGAGAACCCCGCAGATTTTGGGAGGAAGTAAAAATCCCGCTGCCCGACATGTCAGACTTGTTAGACTAAATTGACCGAAGGAATTTACCATGAACACTGCTCTTCTTCTCATTGACATTCAAAAAGATTATTTCCCCGGCGGACGGATGGAATTAGTCGAACCGTTGGAGGCCGCGAAGAAAGCGTATGAACTGCTTCAATGCTTTCGTGAGCATGACCAGCATCACGTTCACATCCAGCACGTTGCGCTGAAACCAGATGCGACGTTCTTTATCTCCGGCACGGATGGCACCGATATTCACGATTCCGTCGCCCATTTTGAAGGCGAGCCGCTGGTGGTCAAGCATTATCCCAATTCGTTCCGCGAAACAAATCTGCTCGAACTGCTCAAAAGCTGGGGTATTGAGCGCGTCATCATCACCGGCATGATGACGCACATGTGCGTGGATGCCACGTCTCGCGCCGCGGCGGATTTCGGTTTTCAAGTCATCGTCGCGGAAGATGCGTGCGCCACGCGTGATCTAAAATACGGTGATACCGTGATCCCTGCCGATCATGTGCATAAAGCTTTCCTCGCCGCGTTGAAATCATATGGCGAAGTAATGCCTACAGATCAAGTCATCGCGCGTCTCGCAGCAGAACAAGAGAAAAAAACAATTTAATTCATGTCATTGCGAGGAGTGGCGCGATGGTTGAGTAGCAAGCGAAGTGAGCGTATCGAAACCAGCGCCACGACGTGGCAATCTCTGCCAATGTGTAAACAGGAGATTGCCGCGCTCGCTAACGCTCGCTTGCAATGACACTCCAAAGGATAAGAGAGGTTGTATGAAATTTGCAATTTTCGGAACCGGCGGCGTCGGCGGATATTTCGGCGGAAAACTCGCGCAAGCGGGTGAAGACGTAACGTTCATCGCACGCGGCGAACATCTCAAAGCCATTCGTCAAAATGGATTGCGCGTCGATAGCATCCTCGGCAATTTCGTCCTCCAACCTGCAAAGGTCACGGATGATCCTGCCGGAGTCGGTGTGGTTGACACGGTGCTTGTCTGCACCAAAGCTTACAGTGTTCCCGAAGCCATTGAACAAATGAAGCCGTTGATGGGAGAAAACTCATTTGCCATCTGGCTGGGCAATGGCATCGAGCCGACCGATCAACTCGTCAATGCCTTCGGACAAAAACACGTGGTCGGTGGTTTAACGCACATCAGCGCATTTATTGCAGAGCCGGGGCACATTCAACACGTTGGCATTCAGCCGCATATTGCAATTGGCGAACTCGATCGTTCGCATTCGGCGCGCGTTGATAATTTACTTAAGATTTTTACGAGCATCCCTGAGATTAAATCAGATATACCGGATGACATTCGCGTCGCAATGTGGGAGAAGTTTATTTTCATCGCAGGCACCAGCGGCGTCGGCGCGGTAACGCGTCAGCCGATGGGCGTTTATCGCTCCGTTCCCGAAACGCGCGCCATGCTTCTCAAAGTGCTCGAAGAAGTTGTTCAAGTCGCGCGAGCACGCGGCATTAACTTCGATCAGGATACAGCTCAAAGAATAATGGCGAACGAAATTGACCCGAAGCCCGCTGGTGTATTCGCTTCGATGCAGAAAGCCATCATGGATGGCAAGCCGTCTGAGTTGGACAATCAAACCGGCGCGGTGGTCCGCATGGGACGCGAATTGAATATTCCGACACCTGTCAACGATTTTATTTATGCTGCCTTGCTGCCCATGGAAATGAAAGCGCGCGGAAAGATTTAACTGTAATGTCATTGCGAGACCCGCGTAGCGGGTCGTGGCAATCTCATCTTTTCATACAATCAATTGTTTGATGGTTTCCTGAGATTGCTTCGCTTCGCTCGCAACGACATGATGTATCATGATGAAAAGGTTTTATGACAACTCTTGATCCCGAACGACAGAAGAAAGCAAAGGAATACGCACGCATCTCGCGCCGACTTTGGCTGGCTGACATCACCCTGGGCGGACTCTACACTCTGGCCTGGCTGCTCTTTGGCTGGAGCGTTTCCCTCCGCAGCTGGCTGACCGGCTTCACAACAAATCAATGGTTGCTTGTTCCGTTCTTTCTATTTGTATTTGGCGGAATCTATTTTGTGATTGATCTGCCGTTGAGTTACTATTCTGGTTTTGTCCTGCCGCATCGTTTTGATCAGTCCACGCAATCGCTCAAAGACTGGATCGTGGACGAAATCAAAGGGTTGGCAATTGGTTTGCCAATTGGGTTGATTCTGATCGAACTGTTTTATCTGGCGTTGCGCGCCGCCGGAAATTTTTGGTGGCTTTGGGCCGCGGGCGGATTGCTGGTCTTCAATGTTTTGTTGTCGAACCTTGCTCCGATCTTGATTATGCCCATTTTCAATAAATTTGTTCCGCTTGGCGATGAACATAAAGACCTTGCTGACCGTTTGATGAAGCTGGCTGAGAAAGCCAACACCAAAGTCAAAGGTGTTTATAAATTCGACATGTCGCGGCGAACGAAGTCTGCCAACGCGGCGTTGACCGGTATCGGTAATACACGTCGCATCGTTTTGGGCGATACGTTGATCAACGAATTCACGCCGGACGAAATCGAGGCAGTGCTTGCCCATGAACTGGGGCATCAAGTTCATAACGATATTCCGATTTTGATCGCGTTCGGAACGCTTATGACGATGATTGGATTCTTTCTGGCTTCCCTCGCGATGAATTGGGCGGTGTCGTTCTTTGGGTTTTCAGGCGTTGGCGATGTTGCAGCTTTCCCCGCGCTTGGATTGATTCTTGGAATCTATGGCTTTGTCACGTCCCCGCTTGATAACGCCATCTCGCGTTGGCGCGAGCGCATGGCCGATGAATACTCGCTTGAATCCACCGGGAAGAACGAAGCATTTGGCTCGGCGTTTGTGCGATTGGCGAATCAAAATTTGGGTGAAGTGGACCCGGAGAAATGGGTGGTGTTCATGTTCTATTCGCATCCGCCGCTGGCTGAACGTATCGAAATGGCAAAGAATTGGAAAGCAACTGGTTGAGCCAATTGCATATCACATTTAAAAGTTATAAAATAAGAGCGACTGACAAAGTCGCTCTTATTTTGTCCATGTGTCTCGACGCAAGACCATTGGAAGGAGGACGATAATCACGATGATGATTCCCATTAACATGATTCCGTCGGTCGAGCCTGGATGCGAGATTCCCTCCGGCGTTGGAGTTGGCGTGATTTGATATTGGGCTGCGGGCCCGGCCTGTGAAACGGAGTCCGCTAAAACGTCGGCGCGTGAGACGATGGTATTCGTCGCCGTGATCGCCAATGCCAAAATGATTCCCATTGCAACGATTAAGGCAGTGATTTGTTTTTTGAGAAGTTTTCTCGTTAACATTTTCCCTTTAAGTATATCATGACGACAATTTGTACAATCTTCATCTACTATATGTACTTAGAAGCTCTTTTGCAGTATAATGCCGCCGTTAAGTTTTCGGAGGGAGTGGGTTCCTTATTTCTTGGATGTGATTTTTAGTGTTGTGGAAAAATTCATTTGAGGAGCATCCATGATCAAAAAGTTGTTCA
>JAKAKJ010000050.1 GCA_021824575.1 Chloroflexota bacterium | reverse complement strand
TTGACTGACCAGAAGATACTGGCAGTAGTCCAAGCGTGTTACGTTTTGAGTTTTGGGTCGCATGCTCCCAAACTTATCGGCTTTTCGCCTGCTCGTCAATCTCTCAGTTTTGCGTAAGTCCTATGTTACTCAAAATAAGGAATAACGAATCGGAGCCGCCCATTATGAGTCATTTGCCCATTGATACCCAGCGCGAGGCTGAACCCATCCGCCTGTTCGAGTCTGACTTTTTGGAGTTCTTCACACACATCAGTCCAATCACGATCATTATTTTGTGGTTGCCTGTTGCAGTCTTGTTGATAGTCAACGCGGCGATGAATGTCCGCGAACCGAGCTTCCCAATTTTCATCCCGCTGGGTTTTCTGATCGGTCTCTTTCTCTGGACGCTGGCCGAGTACACCCTGCACCGCTTCCTCTTTCACCACAAGCCGACCAGTCCGCGCCAGGAACGCATCTTGTTTCTATTCCACGGCATCCATCATGCTCAGCCGCAGGTGAAGACACGCCTGGTCATGCCGCTGCCGGTCAGCATCCCGGGTGCAGTCATTTTCTACGCACTGTTTTATTTGATCCTGGCTATTTTGCTCAAATCGCCGCAATGGGTTGCGCCATTGATGTCTGGCTTCCTGGTCGGATATCTGGCATACGATCTGACCCATTACGCAACGCATCATTTTCCGATGCGCTCCGGCTACGCAAAATACATCAAACGGTATCACATGCAACATCACTATAAGGACCCGGACACACGTTTTGGCGTCAGCTCGCCGGTCTGGGATTGGGTCTTTCGCACACAGGGAGTTGAATAAGGAACAGGGAAGGCAGAGTTAAAGTGAAACGTATTTGGTTTTCAATCTAAAAAGTCTTCACAAGAAGTGACACACTCGAAGAATAATGATCCGAGAAAAATTTCTTCAGCCCAACAAAAAACCGCAGCCTTACGAGCTGCGGTTTTCCATCTATAGCGGGGGCAGGACTTGAACCTGCGACCTTCGGGTTATGAGCCCGACGAGCTGCCACTGCTCCACCCCGCATCGAAGCCCGCAGAATATACCAGATTAAGAAAGCATCGTCAAGCATCAGGCTCGCCAAACCCCGGCACAAATTCACGGATACAGTTTCAACCTTGAGAAGTTGATGTTTTGGAAAGCATTCGACACGCCTCATCCTTTCATGATGAAAATCGCAATGTTAAAAACCAGTACCAATGGTTGACAAAGTTTGTTAAGATATGGTGTATAATGCGGTCATCCACTTCATAAGTTAAGATTCTTTTTTAAAAAGCAATTATTCTCATCACACATGACCGACTCCCTTTTAGTCATCGAAGGCAGGCACGCAGACATCCCTTCTTTTGGCACTGAATTGCAGAAGAAGGGTTTTGATGTTCATGTTGCAACGAGCGGAAGCGCGGCTATATCGCGCCTGGAAAAAGTCAATCCAAGTCTGGTCGTTGTCAACGCCGCATCGCTTCGAAGCACCGGCTTTCGCATCTGCCAATCCATCCGCGATAAGAATACAAAATACCCGATCATCCTTGTCCTTGCAAAAGAAATCAAAGTGGATAAAGATCTTGTGGACGCAGTTCTCATATTGCCGTTCACAGTTCAAAAGCTTGCCAACCGCATCAAGCCGCTTCTGCCCGGTGACGGAAAAAATATCGTGCATGTCGGTCCCATTCGCCTCGACGTGGAACACCGCCGCGTAAAAGCTTTGGGAAAGAACACCAAGCTCACGCCGCGTCTGGTCGCGCTCCTTCAAATATTGATGGATAAGCACGGCGAAGTTGTCGAACGCGAAGCTCTCTTCAAAAAAGTCTGGGAAACAAATTACACCGGCGATACGCGCACGCTCGATGTCCATATTTCGTGGCTGCGGCGCGCAATTGAACTCGATCCCCTCAAACCAAAATTCCTGAAGACGATCCGCGGCGTTGGATACCGTTTAGACGCTTAACTCGGCCTGAAACAAATCCCCCTCGACGTTTACTGACCGGACGCAAATCCTGCGCCCGGTTTTTACTTTTATCTCACAGGGAATCTCATCGCTTCTTACCGGACGAAAAGCTTGAGCGGCGCTCCTGAAAATTTTCCCATCCCAGGCCGGGTCCACCTCCCAATAATCCAATTTGCCGCGTGGATTGACTTTGATCGAGTCTGACTTTATTTCGAATTTCAGCTTTGATTCATCGGAATACGGGAGACAGATGGACGAATCCCTTTCGAACGTAAAAGGATCGCCTGGCAAAGCACACAATCGCTGACGCGTCGTGTGTGCGGCGCGAAATGTAATATCGCATGCGATGAATCTGCGTCCAAGCCGCGCGGCGACAATCGGGGCTGTGCCTGCACCGCAGAAGAAATCTGCAACCAGATCGTTTTCGTTAGACGAAGCTCGGATGATTCTCTCCAACAGGCTTTCCGGCTTTTGCGTGGGATAACCTGTGCGTTCGTTATGAAGCCGCGCTACAACAGGAAAATACCACCAGTCTTCAGGTACCTTGCCGCGTTCCAGGTCTGGGATTTTTCCAAATCCGGCCTTGGGCGAAGCCTTGAACGTCTGCACCGTGGATGGATTATATGGCTCACGGACAGCATCCACATTGAAAATGTAATCTCCGCTTTTCACATAAGCCAAAATCACATCATGCTTGCGATTGAACGCGCGGCGAATGGGTGACGGGCCGTGATACGTCCAAACGATTTCATTCAGCAAATGATCTGCACCGAAGATTTCATCCAGTAATACGCGGGCATAAGAATCGGCGTGCCAATCGAGATGAAGGTAAAGCGTTCCGTTCGGGGTCAGCAAACGATGCATCAACGCGAGACGTTGATATAAAAATTCGAGATACGCATCAAGAGTGGGCCACGAATCGCGATAGCCTTCAGCCAGCGCCCACTCATCCGGTTTGCGCGAGTCTTCGCCGCGGCCAATACGGGCAGGATATTTGCGGTTGGTAAAAAAGGGCGGATCTGCATAGATGAGATTGATCTTCCCTTCCAGCTTGGGCAGAAGCGCGGCCATGACCGGAAGGTTATCTCCCATGATGAGACGCGAAGCGGGTGCGGCGTTTGGATAGCCGCGTCCACCCGGGAAGATGATCGAATCTTTTATAAGGGAAGCCGGCTGAGGGTCCGGCAAATGTTTCGACGGCCAAATCAGCGATGGCATATCAATAATGCACATTCACTGTCGTGCCGGCAGAGTCGCCGCCGCGGATGACGTAATCGCTGGTGAGATTATTGGAATCCGGATATGGCTGGGACCACCGAAATAACCATTTGGCTTCACTGGTACGCATGTTGATACAGCCGTGACTCATCGGTGTGCCGAAGTTATCGTGCCAGTAGGTGCCGTGAAACGCATGACCAGCGTTCGTAAAGAAAGCCGTCCACGGAACACCGGGCAATTCGTAATCTTCCGCATCCGCAAACAGATTCCCATTGCCCATGTGCTTGGAAGGCGATTTTTCCTGAATGTGGAATCCGTTGGCTGGGCTGACCGGCGTGGCCGTGTGATTGCCATATACGAGGCCGGATGAAATTTTCGTTTGAAAAATCTGCCTATCGCTTTCGTAGGCAGTTAAAGTCTGCGCGGTCAGATTAACATCAATCCGTTTGTTTTTCCACGGAACATCAGGTGAAATCGGCGCGAGCGAATCAGCCGGGATCAAACGCAAGTGTGTCGCGTTGACGTAATACGTTCCGGCCAGATCGTCGAAAACGCGGTACCACGGCAGGCCATCCGGCCCGTCTTCGATGGCGTCCACCCAATAAA
Organism: Chloroflexota bacterium; assembly: GCA_021824575.1. GTDB lineage: Bacteria > Chloroflexota > Anaerolineae > Anaerolineales > Villigracilaceae > Fen-1038. The sequence continues at coordinate 91,674 of JAKAKJ010000050.1, read as the reverse complement.
CCGATTCGTAATACAGGCGGAAATTCAATTGCTGCCAGCCATACGTTTTCGTGTGACGCCACGGCTGGGTAAACGGAACCGTCACATCCATCAAGACGCGTTGGCCGTCTGGGATGGAATCAATCGGCGCATTCAAAATCATTTGAACCGGCTGTAGATGCGCGCGCCAGAGATAACCTCCCCACACACGATACCATATCGGATTCAGTTTCGGCTCGTCCGCCGTCACTTCCTCGTACACATGGATCAAGTCATCCTTGTACCACGTACCGGTAATCGTAGATTTGTCCGAAGGCTGGCTGTAAACACTGACCGAGCTTATCGCCACGCGCACCAAAGTGCTGTCATTGAAACCTGTAAAATCCGGGGAAAACTTTCCAAAGGCAAGGCTGGCCAGGCTCAGTCCGCCCACCTTGAGAAAGTCGCGTCGGGAAAACTGTTTAGGCATGCGTGGCATTTTACTCCAAATCGGAAATAATTAGACGGCGCTCAACTTACAACTCAAGTTTGGGCTTCTTAAAAAATCGGCAACGAATTTTTAATTGATACGAAAATCCACTCGATTCTCGAGTCACAATATGCCTTCGTTCCAAAAACAAAACTGCCCTCCACAATCAATGGAGGGCAGTTATATATTCAATTTTAGTTTATGCTTCCACCGTTGCCGGGATCATGTCCTTCAAAAGTATTTCCAAAGCCATGGTATGTCCGCAGCGCTGGTGGGTGATAAAGAACTCGCAGTCACACAGGAACTTGTCATTCTCGAAAGTTACATGATGATCGTTGTTATCACCGTGGAAAGTAAGATCGAATCTGTTGAAGCTGAAGCGGTTGCGCTCCTCTGCATAGCGTTTGGCCTTCTCGATTTTTCCGATCATCCCAGAGTCCATCTTTTATTCTCCTTTCAGATTTGGAAATAAAAAAGGCACGCGAAAAGACGCGTACCTTTTCTGTTACATCACGAACTCCTTGTTACTCATAACTCGCATAGGCGCAAGAATTTCCTTTATGGGTTGAGTATAGCCAGATTCAAGATGCGAGTCAACTGCATTTTGCGTATATGCTCAAATCGTCTGGCAATTGTAGGGTAATGTTAATCCGCGGCCGCTCCAGCCATTACCGGCTCATCGCCGTTATAAGCCCAAATTTTCGGCCATTTGAAAATGACGAAGATCACGCCCAGGATTGCGCCGATTCCGCCGCTGATAATTGCAAACGGCGCGCCAAATAATTGCGCTGCCGCGCCCGCCTCCAGTTCGCCAAGCTGCGGACCGCCCTGAAAGAAAATCTGGTTCACGCTGGTCATGCGTCCGCGCATTTCGTCCGGCGTCTGCAATTGACGGATCGTATTGCGGATGATTGTGCTGACCGAATCTGCCGCGCCGGTGACGGCCAAAGCACTCCACGCCAGGACAAAGGAAGTGGCCGCACCAAAAAAGACAGTTGCCGCGCCGAACACGACCACTGACAACAGGAAGAGCGGTCCCTGCCTCCGAAGTTCGCGCACCTGGGAAATAATGACCGCAGCCAGCACCGCACCAGCCGATTGCGCCGCGGAAAGCCAGCCATACGCCACAACACCCACATGCAAAATATCACGCGCGACAAATGGCATCAGCGTATTGGCCGATGCAAAGAATGTGGCGATAAAATCCAAAATCATGGTCGAGAAAATGATCGGTTTGTTGACGATGAAATGAATCCCCTCGCGGATGGATTGCCAGGAAACGCCCTTCGAAGTTTTATCCATTTTCTGTTGAACGCTGCCAATCATGATCAAAGCAAGGATCACGGCCGCATAAGAAATCCCATTGATGTAGTAAACCGCGAACTGGCTGGTGGCCGCGATAACCAGCCCGCTCAAAGCCGGACCAATCACGGAACCCGCCTGGAATGCAATGGAGTTCAAACTGAAGGCGTTGGCTAAATCCTCCGATGGAACCAAATTCGGAATCAGGGCGGCGCGGGCCGGCCCGTCAAACGCAACAACAACCGCCTGCAGCGCGGTCAGCAAGTAGATGTACCAGATCGTGATATGTCCGAATTGAGTCAGCCAGCCAAGGATCAATGCCAGAATCCCCATGACAGATTGTGTGATGAAGATAATCGTGCGGCGATTATATGAATCTGCCACCGCACCGCTGACCAGCGAAAAGAAAATTACCGGCAGGATGCGCGCCAATCCAACTCCACTGATGGCAATCGGTTGATCCGTCAGCGTGCGGATGTGCCAGAAGATGGCCCAGACCTGCATCTGCGTACCGGCAATCGAAATCAATTGGCCAAGCCAGAGATAAAAGAAGCGGCGATGTTTTAGAGCAGGGGGAACATGCATTATTCTACTTCAGTCCTTTATTCATAAGGCGGAATACGCTGGGAAACTAAAAATAAACTGGATTGCGCGAGTTTCTATGTACCCCAATCGCGCAGGTACAGGAAATCGTAACCGATTGTGCGGTTGCTCAGCTTTGCAATCGGCGGCATCATGCGCTTGAATTGGCTGCGCCGGATGCGCTCGATTACCTTATCCACAAAAGATTCCTGGAATCCGGCTTTGATGCAGTCTTCACGCATGTATCTGCGATCCACCAACAAATACAACAACCTGTCAACTTCTTCATACGTGAAGCCAAGTTCGCCTTCATCCGTTTGCCCGGCCCACAAATCCGCCGACGGCGGTTTGTCAATGATCGGCTGTGGAATTTTCAACGCGTGCGCCAACTGCCGGACCTGCGTTTTATATAAATCGCCAATTGGGTTTACTGCCGATGCCATATCGCCCCACATCGTTGTGTAACCCAAAAGGATTTCGGTTTTATTGCTTGTTCCAACCGGCAGGCCCTTAAAAACCTCGGACTGGTCGTATAAAAAGATCATGCGCGCCCGCGCCATGATATTGCCTCGCCGCGATTTGGACATTTCGGGATCGAGACGAAACAACGGCTCGACCATGTCCGTGATCTCTATCGTCTCGCTCTGGACCTTGAACTGGTCAATTACCCATTGAGCATGCTCCAGCGAATCAGGTGACGACGACTTGTACGGGAGCCGCAATGCCAAAACATTTTCCGCGCCGATGGCTTCCACTGCCAACGCGCACGAGACGGCCGAATCCAGGCCGCCCGAAAGATTTATAACGGCCCGCGTATAACCCACGCGCGTGATTTCACTCTGGATGAAGCCGGCGAGAATCTTGCGTGCCAGATCAGTATTGATCGTCAGATCAATGTTCATTTTGACAAAATACGGCCAAGTTCTTTATGCACAAGGTCTGCACGCTCGTCGCGCACCAAAGGCAGTCGGGCGCGCACACGCCGGATTTGATTCAGATCAAGCGAGGCCATGGTCAAGGCTTCCTCGAAGTAAGGCCCATGAGCAATCCGCTCCCCTTTCGGATCAAAGACGGTCGCGCCGCCCCAAAACACAAGCCCATCTTCATAACCAACGCGGTTGCTGTGCGCCACATAACTGGTGAACAGATTCGCGTACGATTGGTTAACGTTTTCAACCCACCACGCCGATTCGAGTTTGTCATGCCGGTTCACGCCGCGCCCCGGTGAAGCGGATGAAAGTAACAATATGTCCGCGCCATCCATCCACAGCAAATAAGGCGGCGAGGCGTGCCAGAAATCTTCGCAAATCAACATCCCGACGCGGCCAAAACGCGTATCGAAGGCGCGGATCGAATCGCCGCGCGAGAAGAAGCGACCCTCGTCGAACAAAGCATACGTCGGCAAGTAAACTTTATGATGAATGTGGAGAACTTTTCCGCCGGAGAGATAGGCGGAGGCAATGTAAAAACGATGGCGAGCATCCTCGTCCACAAAGCCGACCACAATGTCCAGGTTTTGACTCGCCTTGAAGAGCGGGCCGAAAACGGGATCATCATCTTCCGGCCGGTGTGCGACCGTCGCGACCAGGTCTTGCAAAACATATCCGGTCAAAGAAAGTTCGGGGAAAACGATTAAGTCAGCTTTCTGGGCTTTGGCTTCTTTGATGTAGTCCAGATGCTTTTCGAGGTTGGATCGAACATCCCCCAGTTTGGTTGCAATTTGAGCAAGAGCCAGGTTAAGTTGCATCGAATGAATCTTACCACGCTTGATAAAAATGCCTGATGGATTTTGAATGATCCATCAGGCGGATTCAGCGGAGAGGGTGGGATTCGAACCCACGGCGGCCACAAGGACCGCAACGGTTTTCGAGACCGTCCCATTCAACCGCTCTGGCACCTCTCCGAAATGGTTCACGTGTCAAGTATCATGTGCCACGTGCGGGCGGTATTATATCCTAGATTTCCATGCTCGAATGCAGTTCGGGATAATAAATTTCGCGCAGCCCCTGTTCCTTGAGTTTGCCCATCAAGGTGGTGGCGGGTGTTTCCTCGCCGTGAACGAGAAAAACCTGTTTGACTTGACTCTTGACCGCAGATGCGTACTTGATCAACATATTCTGCCCGGCATGACCCGAAAGCCCGCCGATCGTTTCGACTCGCGCCTTGACTTCATACGGCTCCCCAAAAATCCGGACGCGCTTCTCGCGGTCCGCAAGGCGGCGGCCCAGCGTATCAGGCGCGGTCCAGCCAACGATCAAAATGGTATTCCGGGGATTCTCGATGTTATTGCGCAAATGATGCAGGATGCGCCCCGCTTCAGCCATGCCAGAAGCGGAGATAATGATCATTGGGTCTTTTCGGTCGTTCAGCGCCTTCGACTCGTCCACAGAATGGATATATGTCAATTGCTTGAAATCCAGCGCCGGATGTTTTTCCTTCTTGATGAATTCGCGCGTTTCCTCGTCGAGACATTCAGGGTGCGCTCGGAAAATATCGGAAGCGTGAACTGCCAGCGGACTATCCACATAAACCGGCACAGGCCTGACACCATCACTCATCATCTCGTTTAGATAAAAGACCAGTTCCTGCGTGCGGCCAACAGCAAACGAAGGCACAATGACTTTTCCGCCGCGTTCGATGGTTTCTGAAACCACCTGCCGAAATTCATCGAACGCCAAACGCGGATCGTCGTGCGATTTATCGCCATATGTCGATTCCATCAGAAGATAATCCGCCGCCTCGGGCAGGACAGGATCGCGCAAAAGCGGCAGGTTCACGCGGCCAATGTCGCCCGAAAACCAGAAGCGGAACTTGCGGCCCTTCTCATCAATATCCAGTGAGACAGCTGCCGAACCGAGAATATGTCCCGCCTCCCAAAAGCGCGCGACCACACCAGAAATCACTTCAAACGATTGATCGTAATCCATGCCTTTGAAATGTTCGGCAACATGCTCGGCATCGGCTTCCGTATAAAGTGGTTCTATCGGACCATCGCCGCGCCGTGATTGTTTTTTGTTGACGAATTCCGCGTCCGCTTCCTGAATGTGACCGGAGTCGCGCAGCATCACATCCGCTAAATCTGCCGTCGCATGCGTGGCATAGACAGGCCCCTCATAACCATTCTTGATCAAATGCGGCAGATTGCCGCTGTGATCAATGTGCGCGTGAGAGAGGATCACCGCGTCGATCTTGCGCGGGTCAAAAGGAAAATTGCGATTTCGAAAATATGTTTCCTGACGCCGCCCCTGAAAGAGTCCGCATTCGAGCAAAAGAGTCTTGCCGTTGATTTCCAATAAATGCTGCGAGCCGGTCACCGTCTGTGCCGCGCCGTCAAAAGTAATCCGCATTTCAACCTCTCAACACTTTCAGAATTTGCGAGCCAAATCGAGCCATCCGCCAGGGCGAATGCTGCATGATCTTTGTAAAATCATCCGGACCGCGTTCGGCCAACGCCAGCAAAAGCGACCGCGGCAGGACGACATCCGATTCGACATCCATTTCTTCCGCGACTTTCTTGCGCCATTTTTTCAACTTATCAAGACGTTTTATGTACGCGTCATCCGGACGTTGGGGCGGAATCCGCTGCACAGGCGGACCTTCCATTCCGCGCTTCACCGCCGAAAGAATCTGTGTGCCCCAATATTGCATCTGCCGGGACGTAAGCCCGACGTTCTGCAGGTCCTCCGCGCTGACCGGTTTTGCCTTTGCGATGGCAATCAAACGATCATCGCTCAAGACCTTGAACGTTGGACGATCCAATTGTGCGGCCATCTGCTCGCGAAAAGCTGCCAGTTCATTCAGAACGGTCAGGTCCCGGAGAGTCAGGTCGCGGCGCGCACTGAACCGCGTCCAGTACGGCGATTCGACCCTGGGTTTGGATCCGTTTGGAGCGCAGCCCATCCGAAAATCCTCCTGGGCGAGCGGCCAGAGTCCCTTCGCTTCGAGTTCCGCTTTTAGCAGGTCGCGCAGCGGGATGAGATAATGCGTATCGAGGCGCGCATAAAGCAACAGGTCCCGCGAGAGCGGGCGCACGGCCCAATCTGCCTTCTGGAATCGCTTGTTGACTTTCACGCCAAATTTGTCTTCGAGCAAACGATCCAGCCCGGCCAGCTTGCGTCCCAGGATTCGCCCGGCTTGCATCGTGTCGAAGAGATTGCAAAATTCAAATCCGTAATCGCGCCGCAGGCAAATGACATCGTATTCCAGAGCATGGAATATTTTCTCGATGCGCGGGTTTGCAAAAATCGGCGCGAGTGCATCGAGGTTATCGAACGCGAATGGATCGAGGATGTAATCCGTTTCAGGTGTGGAAAATTGAATCAGGCATACGCGCTCACGATACGCATGCAGGCTGTTCGATTCCGTGTCCACAGCAATGCGCGTCTGCCCGTTGAGATCAAGAACCAGCTTTTCGAATTCCTTCACGGTCTGAACCAGCACAGGCAGCGCCAGAGTTTCAGAAGGCATGGCTTTGATTATATCCCTCGTTCTTTTTCCATCACGATGGCCGCTTCGCCGTCGTTGTAATATCCCTGCCAGACGTCCATGCGGCGATAACCTTCCTGCTCATAAAGGCGGATCGCGCCGTCGTTGGTGGCCCGCACCGAGAGTTTGACGCGCGGCGTTTTCAGCCTTGCTTCGCAGGCGCGCAGCAAGGCTCGCGCAATGCCGCGCCGCCGAAATTCCGGGATCACGCCGACTGTTGCGATCCATGAGAAGCCCTCGGACGGACGCGGGTCACCCGCGATGAATCCGATCATGCGCCCATCTTCCACGGCCTTTAGCCGGATCACATCTGGAAACGTAAGAACCGCGATGAGATCAAGGAAGGGCCACACATCTTTTTCGAAACAGGCATGTTCCAGTTTGTTAAGCGCGTTGAGGTCCATTAAAGAGGCAGTTGTAATTTCCATAAAAAAAGCCCCTCGTGGTGCGAGAGGCTTTGATTGTAACACCTGCCTATCTGTTGTTTTTACCCTTCTTTGCCCTTGATGAAATTCTCGATCATGCTTGTGAATTCCATCGGGAAGATATATTTGGTGGAAGCGCCCTGGCCGAGGGATTTCAGCGTATCAAAATACTGAAGCGTCATCGTCTTCTGGTCAATGGCTTTGGCTGAGGCGAAGATCGCATCGAGAGCCTGTGCGAAACCCTGAGCACGCAATAACTGCGCTTGTCGCTCGCCTTCGGCTTGCAGGATGTTCGACTGCTTCTGGCCCTCCGCTCTCAAAATAGCGGACTGTTTCTCGCCTTCGGCCACATTGATCGCAGCCTCGCGCGTACCAGTTGACTCGGTCACAACAGCGCGGCGGATGCGTTCAGCCGTCATCTGGCGGTTCATCGCATCCTGGACATCCTTTGGAGGAATGATCTCGCGGATTTCCACGTTGGTCACTTTCACGCCCCAGCGTTCAGTCACCTCATCCAGCTTCGTGCGGAGAGTCGTGTTGATGTTCTCGCGCTGTGACAAAACATCGTCGAGCGCGATGCCGCCAATCACGGAACGAAGTGTTGTCGTCGCCATGCCTGCGGCAGACATTTCAAAATTCCCGACCGCGACCACGCTGGCGGTTGGTTCGATAACCTTAAAGTACCACAGGAAGTCAATCGAAATCGGCGCGTTATCTTTTGTGATCGAGACTTGATGAGGCACCTCACGGATCTGCTCGCGCAAATCCACTCGCACCGGCCGGTCAATAATCGGGATCAGGAAAACCAGACCCGGACCTTTCGGCTTTTCCAATACGCGTCCCAGGCGGAAAACCACCAAACGCTGATACTCAGGCACGATCCGAATCGCGTTGACCAACAGCACAAACGCGACAACCACAATAGCGCCAAAAATGCAAAGAACAACACTGCTAGCACCGCTCATTGTGTTACTCCTTTCTTTATAGTGAAATTATGATGAAATATCTTTCTCGACAATGAGAACAAAGCCTTCGCGTCCGATCACGCGCACTACGCATCCCGCAGAGATGGGAGTCTTGCTGCGAGCCGACCACAACTCTCCGGCCACCTGAACCGAACCCTCCGTCTCGACGGATGTCTTTGCTTCCCCGCGCTGGCCAATCAAAGTCGAAAGGTCTTGTGCCGGCTTCGTCTGCGTGATCTGCGCCACCTTGCGGACAGAGAACCAGACGAACACCGCATACAGTGCGGATGTCACGATTGCCAGCAACGGATTGACAGACGGCTGGCCCTTCACATCCGGGAAGAAAAACGCCGAGCCGATGATGATCCCAATGATGGAAATCACCAGCCAGGCTTCACGTCCCGGCTTTTGAATCGCGATGAAGAAGGGCACAATGCTTAGCAAGATCAAAACCAGCGCCCACCAGTTAAACGACAGGTGATAGATCGAATAAGCCGCCAGCACAACGCAGAAAAAAGCGCCAATTTCGGCCAGTCCGGTACCGGGAACGACAAGTGCCCATAGCGCCAGGAATGTTCCAGCCACGAGCAGAATATAAGCAATGTTAGGGTTCAGAAGAATGTCCATCCGGCCTCCCGCTGAAAGCCATTTTCATTATACAACCAATCGGCTTTCATCCGATGATTCTTACGCAGACCAGAAACAGAAGTTGTGCGGGTATAATCATGGCGATTTTCTTGCCTCTTCCGTCACTTGGCAAAACAGAAAAAGATGGGTGGGGCCATAGGAGTTTTATTTGAAATTCAACAAGATTTGTGTTCTTGGCCTCGGCTACATTGGCCTGCCGACCGCATCCACATTTGCCGCCAACAGAGTCAACGTCATTGGCGTGGACATCAATCCGCAAATCGTCGAGACGCTTCGAAACGGCGGCATTCATATCCACGAGCCGGGCCTTCGCACGGTTGTCGAAGCCGCACTCAAATCGGGCAATCTCAGTATCGCGACCAAACCCGAACCGGCGGACGCATTCATCATCGCCGTACCGACGCCGTTCCATGAAAATAAATTCGGCGAATACAATGGACAAAAATACAAGCTGGCCGACATGCGCGCGGTGACATCTGCCACGGAAGCCATCATTCCCGTTTTGCAGAAAGGGAATCTCGTCGTGCTCGAATCGACATCGCCGCCGCGCACGACAATCGAACTCGTCGCTCCAATTCTCGCTCGTTCCGGACTCCAAGCCGGGCGCGATTTCCATTTGGCTTATTCGCCCGAACGAGTTTTGCCCGGACAAATCCTGCGCGAGCTGGTCGAGAACGCCCGCGTCATCGGCGGCGTGACGCCCGAATCTGCTCAAGCCGGGGCGGATTTATATTCGATCTTCGTCAAAGGCGAGATCGTCCAAACCGACGCGACCACGGCGGAAATGGTTAAGCTGATGGAGAATACCTATCGCGATGTCAACATCGCCATCGCCAACGAATTTTCGCGGCTCGCCGATAAATTTGGCGTGGACGTTTGGGAAGCCATCAGCCTCGCCAATCGTCATCCGCGCGTCAAGATTTTGAGTCCCGGCCCCGGCGTCGGCGGGCACTGCATCAGCGTGGACCCGTGGTTCTTCGTCGAGACCGCGCCGGAGTTGACTCCGCTCATCTATCATTCGCGCCGCGTCAATGATTCGCAGCCGCATTATGTTGTTGAATTAATCAAACGCGCCGTTGGAAATCTCAAAGGCAAAAAAATCGCCGCGCTCGGTCTTGCCTACAAACCCGACGTGGATGATTTGCGCGAAAGTCCCGCCAGCGAAGTCGTGCATTTGTTACAAAGTGAAGGCGCGCTGGTCAAAGCCTGGGAACCGTTCAAACCAGATGCAAATCTGCCAAACATCAACATGGCTTCAAGTTTGGACAACGCTTTGCAGGATGCAGATGCAATTGCTTTGTTGGTCAAGCATACTGAGTTCGTAAATTTGAAGCCATCCGAAATCGCATCGAAAACCAAAGCCCGCATCATCGTGGACGCAGTCAACGGCTTGAAAGCTAGGGATTGGCAAGCCGCTGGATTTCAAGTTACACGATTGGGCGTGAGAAAATAGGCAAAACGAAAAACGCAAGGCACAATTTACGTTTTGAGTTTTGGATCTTCACAGGGTTTTGAAAGACATCTAATGAAAATTCTCTCTGTCTTTGGCACGCGGCCAGAAGCCGTGAAAATGGCTCCGGTTGTCCGCGCACTCACTCAGACACAAAGCATTGAATCGCGCGTCTGTGTGACAGCGCAGCACCGTCAAATGCTGGATCAGGTTCTGGATTTGTTCAACATCAAGCCGGATTACGATTTGGATTTGATGCGCGACGACCAGACTCTTCCTGCGCTGAGTGCAGCCATCTTCACGCATCTTGACCCAGTGCTGGAAAAATTCAAACCCGATTGGGTTTTGGTCCAGGGTGATACAACGACCGTTGCCATCACCGCCCTGCTTTCATATTACCGCCGCATCCGCGTGGGACATGTCGAAGCCGGATTACGCACACACGACAAGTGGCAGCCGTTTCCTGAGGAGATCAATCGGCGCGTGGCAGGCGTCACTGCCGATTTGCATTTCGCTCCGACGGAATGGGCTCGCAAAAATCTGCTGCGCGAAAACACGCCGGAGCAAGCCATCGTCGTGACCGGTAATCCGGTCATCGACGCGTTGAAATTCGTCGGCGAGCGGTCGCTTCCAGATGAAATCAAACAACTGCTTGAAAAATTGAAAATCGGCGGGCAAAGATTGCTCCTCGTAACGGCTCATCGCCGCGAAAATTTCGGCGAGCCGCTCGAAGCGATCTGTCTCGCACTGAAAGAACTCGCCTCGCGCGGCGACGTGGAAATTGTTTATCCGGTGCATCTCAACCCGAATGTGCAAAAATCGGCGCATCGCATTTTGAAAGATGTGCCGCATGTGACTCTCCTGCCTCCGCTTGACTATCTGCCGCTCGTGCATTTGATGAAACGTTCCACTCTCATTTTGACCGATTCGGGCGGAATCCAGGAGGAAGCGCCGACCTTTGGCGTACCGGTGCTGGTTTTGCGCGAAGTAACCGAGCGCCCGGAGGGAGTCGAAGCGGGGACATTGAAACTTGTCGGAACGGACGCCGGCCGCATCGTCGAGGAAGCGACGCGGCTGTTGGATGATCCGTCCGCGTATGCCGCGATGGCCAGGGCCGCCAATCCATTTGGAGATGGTCACGCCGCCGAAAAGATCGTGCGGGCTTTGCTGGATTATCGAACTCCATAGGCTGCAAATTGGATCGCCGCCTTAGGACTTTGTAATGCCGTCCAAAATGGAACGTGGGTATAATAAAATCAATGGCTAGGTTTCGCGGGTCTTTGAGTCTGATTTTTGCATTTTGCCTGCTTGCGGTCAATCTGACCTTCGCACGGGCGCAATCTCAGGGCACACGATATTTTTCCGAAACGGGCCACAACGTTCAGGGGGATTTTCTCACGTTCTATAACGCCGCCGCTGACCCGACCACACTGTACGGCTACCCCATCACAGAACAATTCACCGATAAAGACGGGCTGCTGGTCCAATATTTCCAACGCGCCCGCTTTGAATACCATCCGAACTTGCCGGACGGCCAGCGCGTTCAACTGACTGATCTTGGCCGGAAGATGTACGCGCCGGGAATCCAGTTGAACATGTTCAGCCCATTTGCCTGCCGGCTTTACACTCAAACCAATTATTCGATCTGTTTCGCGTTCCTCGATTTCTTCGACAAGTACGGCGGCGTCGCGCAGTTTGGCTATCCAATCTCGCCGTTCGAGTATGACAACGGCGTGATCGTCCAATATTTCGAAAAGGCGCGCTTCGAATGGCAGCCGTCCCAGCCGGAGGGCCAGCGCGTTATCCTGACCGATCTTGGCCGTCTGTATTTTGACAAGCTCGGCGACGATCCCGGGCTGCTGCAAACCGTCCAGCCGCTCAACGCGGGGGTTTCGCCCATCATTTCTTTGCAAGTCCACGCGTTTGTCTGGAAGGCTGTGACACTAAGCAACGACCAGCAAGTGGTTTATATCATCGCACAGGATCAGCGCAATACGGCAGTCACCAATGCAGCCTGCACCGTGAACGTGCGCTGGCCGAACGGAAGCGCATCGTCTGCCAACGTTATCACCAACACAAACGGCATCGCGATCGCGGCGTTTAACGTGGTGAACCAGCCGTATGGGAACCTGGTTTACATTGACATCAACTGCTCTTACAACGGATTGGTGGGAACCACAACAACTTCTTTCCGCATTTGGTATTGATTTTGCGGCAGTATTTGCGAGGGCGGCTTGAGCAAAACCTATAGCAATTCCTTGAGATCAAAAACCGGGCCATCCGCGCAGGCCAATTGACGACCACTCCCAATTTCGACAGTGCAGATTCCGCATTCGGCAAGTGCGCCGCATGGCATCGGCGTGCGGACAAGAATCTGCGCCACATCCGGGATTTTTAACGGCCGGCCAAACCCAAACTTTTTCTTTAACCCAGGCAGCGACCCGCGGCCCGCATCCACGGCAATGTAATCGGCCCAACTGCAAATGTCCGCCAGCGCGCTCATCGGCTGGACTTCGATCTCGAGCGGCAAATCCTCCGGCAGATTCGCACAGATCAAAACGACAGATGAATCCTGTTTGGGAATCGAATCAAACAAAGCAAGCAAGCGATACGGCGAGTCATCGAATGCAATCAATGCCACGCGATGAGCTGTGATTGGCAGATCAAAGCCATGTCCAAGCGGGCCGCGCAAATTCAGGCGCATGCCGGGAGTCCACGATTCAGGAATAGGTGGCGCGCAGAGAAAACCGCTTGCGCTCATGGATGTGTCAGCGAAAGCTCTGGCCGCAAAAATGGAAGCCGCCAGCGGCGCGTCGGAGCCGCCGGCATGAGCGAGCAAATAACGTCCCGGCGCGGGAATCAAAGACGACCCGCAAAGAACCCGCGCGGCAGATTTCCCATCCAGCAAAACAAGTTCTTTGATAATTCCGTCGCCTTGCATGTCGTCATCGTAACATGGCTTGCAAGGTGCGACAAGCGGTTATAATATTTTGCATGGACACAGTCAAACCAAGCGGCCGACAAATTCGACTCACGAGTCTTTCGGCCTGTGCGGGCTGAGCATCGAAGCTCAATGCGGAAACGCTGGCGCAGGTTCTGCGCCCCGTACAAAAACTTTTCGAACCATCTGATTATCCCGATTTATTGATCGGGCTCGAAGGCCCGGACGATGCAGCAGTCTGGCGGCTGGACGATTCGCGCGCCATTGTTGCGACAACCGATTTCTTCACGCCGGTTGTGGACGATGCATATGATTATGGCGCGATCGCCGCGACGAATAGTCTTTCGGACATTTATGCGATGGGCGGCACGCCGTTTCTTGCTTTGAATATTGCAGCGCTTCCGCCCGATTTGCCTACAGAAATTTCCGCTGACATTTTACGCGGCGGCGCGGAAAAAGCGCGCGAAGCAGGTGTGGTCATCGCAGGCGGGCACACGGTTCAAGACAAAGAGCCAAAATACGGTTTGGTCGCGCTTGGATTTGTTGACCCGCGAAAGATGTTGAGCAAAGGCGGCCTCAAAGTCGGCGACGCGCTGGTTTTGACAAAGCCGCTTGGCTTCGGAGTCACAACAACTGCATTGAAGCGCGAGCAGGCCGACGAAAGGGATGTGAAGGAAGTTGTGTCATGGATGGCGCGGTTGAATAAAACGGCTGGTCAACTTGCGGTTGAATTCAATTTGCGCGGCGGCACAGACATCACCGGATTCAGCCTGCTCGGTCACGGCTTGGAAATGGCCGAAGCCGCGGGCGCGGCGATGGAAATCGAATACGATAAAGTTCCTTTCGTCAGTTGCGCGCGCAAATATGCTGAAAAGGGCGCGTTTGCTGGCGGCTTGTTCGATAATCGTTCTTTCTACGGCTCGCGCGTTAAGTTCATCAAAAAACTGGATGAGCCTGCCGAGATGCTTCTATTCGATCCGCAAACCAGCGGCGGGCTACTACTCGGCGTGCCGCAAGAGAATCTCGCAGCATTCACAAAACGCGCAAAGGAACTTGATCAACCAATTTGGGTCATTGGTGAAGTCAAAGCAGGCAAAGGGATTCAAGTAAAATAGCAAGCAAAGTTTCATGTCAAATTTTGGTGTAGAACTCCTCGTTCTTTTCCTTCTGATTTTACTCAACAGCTTATTCGTGATCTCGGAGATGGCGGTTGTCTCAGCGCGCAAAGCGCGGCTTCAACAATTAGCCAACGGGGGAAATAAACGCGCCGCCACCGCGCTTGGTCTGGCGCAAAATCCCAACACGTTTCTTTCCACGATTCAAATTGGAATTACACTGATCAGCATTTTGCTGGGTGCAATCAGCGGGCCGACATTTTCAGGGCCATTGGCAAGCCTGCTTAAACGGTGGCCGCTTCTGAGTCCGTATGCCGATTCGCTGGCCCTTGTCATCGTCGTGGCAATCGTCACCGCGTTGTCATTGGTTTTGGGCGAACTGGTTCCGAAACGCATCGCGCTGCATGGACCGGAAAGAATTGCCGCGGCCATTTCCGGCCCGATGATTTTCGTGTCCAAAATTTTCTCGCCGCTGGTCTGGATATTGGGACGCATAACCGACTTTGTTTTGGAGGTCATCGGGATCACGCCGAGCAAAGAACTGCCTGTCACCGAGGAAGAAATCCAATTGTTGATTGACCAGGGCACGGAAGCCGGCGTGTTCGAAGAAGCCGAACAGGACATGGTCGAGGGCGTGTTCAGCTTGAGCGACTCGCGCGTGTATTCACTGATGACGCCGCGCACGGATATCGTCTGGCTCGATATTACTGACGCTGCCGAAGAGATCCGACGCAAGATCGCTGAAAGTTCTTTTTCGCGGTTTCCCGTTTGCAAAGACAGCCTCGATACTGTGCTCGGCATCGTCAAAGCGCGTGACTTGCTGGCTCCTCCCGGATTATCGAGTGAAAACTTCAGACTTAAGGATAAATTGCGCCCTGCAATTTATGTGCCTGAAACCATGCTAGCCTCGCGCGCTTTGGAAGTTTTCAAAGAGAAGAACGCCGAACTGATGTTGATTATTGATGAGTTTGGAAGTTTGCAGGGTTTGATCACTCTCAATGACATTATCGAGGAGATCGTCGGCGATATCGAAGTCGAGCCGCAAGCCACGCAGCGTCAGGACGGCTCATGGCTGCTGGATGGCATGCTGGAAGTGGACAACTTCAAAGAGATTTTCAAAGTGGATGCCCTCCCCCACGAGGACGAATACGAGACATTGAGCGGATTCGTGATGATGTCGCTCGGACGCGTGCCGCAAGCGGCAGACCATTTCGACTGGAACGATCTGCGCTTCGAGGTCGTGGACATGGATGGTCATCGCGTGGACAAAGTACTGGTCACAACCCAGCCGCCGCGCCCCAACGCAAAACAGGCACAGGGACAAAAGAGCAATTGACCAGATCAAATCTGCGCTGCAATACTGATCTTTGAAGACAAAACAACTTTGTTCAAGCAAGGAGGAAGTTTATGTCGGCTTATGTGGTTGTGGATATTGATGTGACCAATCCGGAGGGGTACAAAGAATATGTCAAGATCGCGCCGGCAACGGTGACGTTATACGGCGGTCGTTATATCGCACGCGGCGGCCCCAACGAAACACTCGAAGGCGACTGGCATGCCAAGCGATTGGTCATCCTTGAGTTTCCGAACAGCGAACGCGCCAAAGCCTGGCTGAATTCACCCGAATACGCACCGGCGCGCGCCCTGCGGCATAAATATGCAAAGACGAACATGGTCGTAGTCGAGGGCGCTTAGTTAATCTATCGCCGAGAAAGCGCAGATGACTTGTACTTAACTCGCATGGTATAATCACCGCCCGTATGAGTCCAGAACCTTCATCTCAAAAAACGCAAGTCTGTCCCACCTGCGGCACGCGGCTGTCTGAAACTGCGGCGCGCTGTCCGGTTTGCGGAACAGATTTGAGTCCAAAAGCAAAAGCAACTTCTGCCGCGCCCAAAAAACAGCAGGCGGACCAATCCATCCAGGCCACACGCATGCCGGAAGTGACACTCAGCCTTCCGGTTGCATTGGGCATGTTGGTACTGTTCCTCGTTGTGGGTGCGGTGATCGTTTACGTTGGGTTGAGCGCGACCAAACGTGTCGTCAACCCGACTCCCGTCCCCAGCGCAACAATAACGCCCACCGCCTCGGCCACACCGACGGATACCGCACTTCCGACGCTCGCTCCAACCGCGACCGTCCAGCCGCCGTTTGATTACACAGTCGCCGCCGGGGACACATGCGGCGGCATCGCCGTGACCTTCGGCGTTTCTGTGCAAAGCCTCATCATCCTTAATAACCTTCCAGCCTCGTGCAATAACCTAAGCGTCGGCCAAAAATTGAAGGTCCCTTATCCAACTGCGACCGCTCTGCCCCAGCCCACCGACACGCCGCCCGCCGCCACACAAACCGCGCTGGCCTGCCAGCACGTAAATTACACTGTGCAACAAAATGACACGCTTTCGAGCATCGCTGCCAATTATGGCGTGCCGATGCAAGCCATCAAGGACTTTAATGGTCTCTCGACTGATAATGTTTTCAGCGGAAGCACGATTTTGATTCCGTTATGCGCGCGCGCAGCCACTGCCGGCCCGTCTCCAACGCCGACGATTCCGCCTCCGTACCCCGCCCCGAACCTGCTCCTGCCTGCGGATGGCGCAGCCTTCACGCTGGCCAACGATGTGGTGACTTTGCAGTGGGCCTCCATCGGAACGTTGCTCACTAATGAAGCGTATCAGGTCACAATCGAGGATGTCACAGCCGATCAAGGCAGCCGCATCGTGGATTACGTAACTGACACAAAATACATCGTCCCCACTTCATTCCGTCCAAAGGACAACACCGCGCACATCATGCGCTGGTGGGTGACCACCGTCCGCCAAACCGGCACGGACGATCAGGGCCAGCCGATCTGGAATTCTGCTGGAGCGGACAGCGAGAAGCGCGATTTCACGTGGGTTGGCGCTGCCGTAGCATCCACCCCCACGCCATAATTCGAATAACAAACTTCCGAGGTCGTCAGAAGGCTTCGGAAGTTTTTGTGTGTCCTGCGTCCACGCGAAAAGTATCTTTGAAAGTCAAAGTTCAGATTCCCGGCGAATCCCAAACCCCAAGCCGCGCACCATGAAGAAAACTCTCAATCGCATCATCACCACCCTGCTGCTTGCAACCATACCGACCGTTTTTTGCGCCGTGATATCCACGCCGATTTCATACGCCATTCCTCTGCAATGTCCGCCGGGATCGCATCCGCTCAACATTTCCTGCGTTGACCCGGCCGATCACGATACCACGCCCTGGTATCGAAGAGACATTGGGCCCTCCATCCTGACCCTTCCAATCTGGCTTGTGATATCGCTGGGAGCGGCATGGGCATTGACGCGGACACCCGCCCTGACCAAGGCGATGCCAACACCGGAAGAACTCGAAATGGATGAAAGCTCGAGGCGCTGGCTCCCGCCCGAATGTCCGTATTGCGGCGGGACGTTATCACCGTCAAAAGCGAAATGGCTCAATCACGTCGAAGCCAAGTGTCCGCACTGCGGAGGCATTCTGAAGAAACCGAGATCGGGCCAAAGGATGTGTCGTGGCTGAACCGTGCCGGGAATACGCTATCCGTCCCGCCGCGCCAATTTCACCGCACCGCGGATCATGATTTCATGGCTGATGCCATTCAGCTTGGAGACCGCGTCAGGATTTATCTCGATTCCGCATTTTGGAAAAGCGAGGGCTGGTTCAATGGCATCGTCGTGCGAATTGATCCGTACACGAAGCATCGCAATTTTTATTGGGTGGAATTGAACATGAATGTGCAAGCCAAACAAGGCGGCTCGACGAATTTGGTTTCCGTGTTGAATCCAAAGCATATAGCGAAAACAGAATGAACCTGCGCTGATAAAGTTCCATGACCGTTGACACGATTTCAAATTTGTTGGAAAAAGCCATCGCATCACGCGGGACTTTGTTCGACGCGCATCACAAGTCAGCTTTCCGCCTCTTCAATGGATTTCTCGAAGGCTGTCCCGATTTGATCGTTGATCTTTACGCGGCAACAATTGTCGTTCACAACTACGCCGATGTACCGGAACGCGGCGAAAAGTTCGTACATGAAGCGTCCGGTTTTTTACAAAGCAAATTTCCGTGGCTGAAGGCGGGACTCGTCAAAACGCGCAATGCAAAATCCGCCGACGAAAAGCGCGGCAGGATTTTGTTTGGCGCGATATTGGATCGCAAAATAAAAGAGAGTAATGTCTGGTACGCACTTGATTTGACAATGAACCGAGACGCAAGTCTGTATCTCGACACGCGCAATTTGCGAAAATGGTTGATCGAAAATATGGAGGGCAGAACCGTCCTGAACGCGTTCGCATACACCGGCAGTTTGGGCGTCGCCGCGACGGCAGGCCGCGCCTGCCGCGTCGTCCAGCTTGACCGAAATCGCCAATTCTTGAATCTCGCAAAAACATCCTATACGCTCAACGGTTTTCCAATTCGAAAAGGGGATTTCATCGCGGCGGATTTCTTTTCGCAGGTCAGCCAATTCAAGCGCAAAGCCGAACGGTTCGACTGTGTTCTGATTGATCCGCCATTCTTTTCAGAAACTTCAAAAGGTAGAATAGACCAGATTCATGAAAGCGCGCGGCTCATCAATAAAATTCGTCCGTTGATTAACGATGGCGGAATCTTGATTGCCATCAACAACGCATTGTACGTCAGCGGCAAAGAATATATGCAAACGCTCGAGTCGCTTTGTGTGGATGGATATTTGAAGATTAAACAGTTGATTCCAGTTTCCGAAGATTTTACGGGCTATTCTGAAACGCGCGTTGGAAACCCGATCACCGATCCTGCGCCATTCAATTATTCGACGAAGATCACGATACTTGAAGTGCGGCGAAATATGTAGCGCGAAGTCGTCAAGGCGCCGGGATTTAACGGTTTTCTCTTTGCGACTTCGCGCCTTTGCGTTAATCTTTTCGCGAATTCCGTGAAGTCTCAACTTGCAATTATGGATGCAGAATAGACAAGGTGTGAAATGAAAGAAATTGAAGTACTTGCAAAAACCGACAACCTGCGTGTGAGAATCATGGCGCTGGAGCCACGCGAAGTCGCGGGGTGGCACTATCACACCCAAGTAGCCGACAATATCTTCTGCCTCACCGGGACGATTTTGATCCGCTTGCAAAATCCAGATGAGGAGGTTCGATTGTCACCGGGGCAAAGATGCCAGATCAAAATCGGGAGAGTTCACCAGCTTGAAAATTTGGAGAGTGAGGATGCAACGTATTTATTGGTACAAGGTATCGGGGTGTATGATTTCAACGTGGTTGGCAAAAAACAATTGACGTTAAGATAATCGTCCATCCATCTCTACGAACCTCAAAGAGTTGATATAATTCTGCCCTGTGGCCGCCAACGATTCAGAAATCCATCAGATTGTGGAAAAGGTACTCGATCAAGTGCTGAGTTCGCCGAAACAAAGCGCCGCGTCCGCTCCGGTCGCGACGTCAGCGCCGAAAACGGAATCGAAAAGCGGAAGCCGCAAAACCGTCGCAGTTGGAGCCGATCACGGCGGGTACGAACTGAAAGAAATCCTGAAGGCAGATTTGAATCAATTGGGCTTCGACGTCAGCGATGTCGGTACGCACGGCAAAGAGTCTGTGGATTATCCCGACTTCGCGCATGAAGTCGCGAAGCTGGTCAGTTCGGGCAAAGCCTGGCGCGGGATCGTCATTGACGGCGCGGGCATTGGAAGTTGTATCGTCGCCAATAAAGTCCCCGGCGTGCGCGCGGGAATGGCGTATGACGTTTCGTCGGCGATCAACAGCCGCGAACACAATGACACGAACGTTTTGACGTTGGGCGCGGGCTTGATCGGAACAAATCTTGCGAAGCAAATCGTCAAGACCTGGCTGACAACCGAATTTGGCGGCGACCGTCATGCGCGGCGCGTCGACAAAATCAAATTGATCGAAAAGCAATATTTGAAATAAAGAGCATGGAATGGATATTGACAGAAAAACCGTAGAACAACTCGTCGAGATCATCACACACGAAGTGCTGGCTGCGATGGCGGAACAAAAGGGTCAGGGTGATATCCCCGAAGGCGCGCAGTGCAAATTCAATTGCGCCGACGGCGTTTGCGTCAACATGTGCTTTGACCGCACCGGAAGCGTTGTCAGCGCGGGAGCGGAAAGACTTTCATCAAGCGTGGGCGTGATTCCGCAGGATTTGAGCCTTGCGAAGATGATTGATCACACGCTGCTCAAGCCGGACG
The DNA here is from genome assembly GCA_021824575.1 of Chloroflexota bacterium. Lineage (GTDB taxonomy): Bacteria > Chloroflexota > Anaerolineae > Anaerolineales > Villigracilaceae > Fen-1038. Next base: position 71,096 of record JAKAKJ010000050.1, on the reverse strand, counting down.
CAACGCAGGATGAAGTCGCACAGTTGTGTTTTGAAGCAAAGAAATATGGATTTGCATCCGTGTGTGTGAATCCCACGTGGACAGAATTATGTTCGACATTGCTCAAGGGTTCAGAAGTGAAAGTCTGCGTTGTGATCGGCTTTCCGCTGGGCGCGACCGCGCCGGAAGTCAAAGCATTTGAAACGCAGAATGCAATCGAACACGGCGCGCAAGAAATTGACATGGTCATCAACATCGGAGCGCTCAAAGCGCGCGATCTCGAAACAGTCGCTCGCGATATTCGCGGCGTGGTCGAGACGGCGCACGCGCGCGGCGCAATTGTCAAAGTGATCATCGAAGCAGTTCTGTTGAATGACGAAGAAAAGACCATCGCCTGCCTGCTCTCGAAAGAAGCCGGCGCGGACTTTGTCAAAACGTCCACCGGATTTGCCAGCGGCGGCGCGACCGTCCATGATGTGGAATTGATGCGGCGCGTGGTCGGCCCTGAGATGGGAGTCAAGGCCGCGGGCGGAGTCCGAACGTTTGAAGACGCGCAAAGCATGATCCAAGCCGGAGCAACGCGTATCGGCGCCAGCGCAGGAGTCAAAATTATCCAGGGACCTGGTCAGGCAAAACCCGCCGCCTCCAGTGCGTCACCTGCAAAGAATTATTGAGTCGGAGAACGCATGCTGATTGCAAAAGTAATTGGAACAACCATCTCCACCATCAAGGACGAAAAACTTCATTCCCGCAAATTATTGATATTGCGGCAAACGGATGAAACCGGCGCGGTGTTCGGAAAACCGTACGTTGCAGTAGATACCGTGGATGCAGGCATTGGCGACTTGGTGTTGACCGCCGCAGGTTCGTCTGCGCGGCAGACGAACCTCACAAAAGATTCGCCTGTTGATTCGGTTATCATGGCTGTGATCGATTCACTCGAAGTGGATGGGACGGTCACATTCCGCAAATCGTAGCATCATGTCATTGCGAGCGAAGCGAAGCAATTTCGCGCTGGAATAACCAATGCCTAAAACCTTTTACACCGAGAAAGACATAGACGAATTATTCAAGCAGGGCATTCGGTCTTTGAAAATGACCGACCGAGTTGCGCTGACCGATTTGGCTTATGAACGCGCCAATCGTTTGGGAATTCAATTGGAACAGGATAAAGCAGACAATCCTCCTGCGGCGCCCGTTCGACCCTATCTTTCCCAACCTTCGACGCCGCGCGAGTCAACGCCTGCGCCCTCCCCTTCGACAGCTCAACTTCGTTCAGTCCAGACGATAAGCGGGCGCGACGATCTGCAAACGCGCATCCGCGACGCGGTCACTGCGCGGCTCGGCAATCAAATTGATCCGGCCCTGCTGGATTCAATCATTCAACGCGTACTCAAAACAACCGGATTGAAATAATCAAATGTTATTCGGACGAATCAAAGGCACCGCGATCTGCACGCTCAAATATGAAGGCACAGAGGGGTTGAAACTGCTCGTTGTCCAGCCGCTCAACAAAAAGATGGAGCCGATTGGCGCTCTGCAAGTCGCAGCGGATGTTGTCGATGCCGGCATCGGCGACCTATGCGTGATGGTGCGCTCACGTGAAGCAGCTTTGGCCATGCCAGTGGTCAAGTTCGTGCCGATTGACCTGGCGCTGGTTGGGATTGTTGATGAATTGGAAGTCCGCCCGGATGGCGAGTTCGATTACACGCTGCGCCCCGGTTGGCAGAGATATACATGAGTCAAATCTATGATGCTCGGTAAAGTTGTTGGCACAGTCGTCACAACCATCAGTCATAAAGATTACAAGAACCGCAGGCTGCTGGTTGTCCAGCCGTTGATCGTGGAAGGCGAAAAGCCCGACGAAGATTTCATCGCGCTCGACAACACACAAGCAGGAATCGGCGATACTGTTCTTGTCAATCGTGAAGGCAACGGCGCGCGACAAGCTCTGAAAAATCCGGACGCGTGTGTGATTTCGGTTATCGTGGGAATTGTTGATTCGGTTTATATCGAATCTTGATTCATAAAAATTCAACCTTACAAAAAACCTTCGATGGGAACTCGGGGGCTTTTCTATTTTCGGTAGAAAGATATACGAAGTGACTACGCGCAGACAATTTTCGCTTGCTGCCCTTGTTTTCGCCAAAAAATTTGCGTTCGGCGGCAGCGACGCTCAGGCAAAAATTAGAGTTTTGATTGACTTGCGAAAAGCTACGCCTGTCAAAAATTTGACGGCGGTATAATGCCCGCGCTATGCTGACAGAAATCTCCCTGCAAAAACTGTCCGAAGAAAAAGAGTCGTTAAATGTGGCTTCCGTCCCCCACGCGCCCAAACGCCCGCACAAAATGATCCAGCACGGCATCACCCGCGTTGATAATTATTATTGGATGAATAACCGCGAAGACCCAGAGGTGATGAAATATTTGCGCGCCGAAAACGATTATCTCGAAGAAATGATGGCGCATACCAAACCGCTTCAGGCAAAGTTGTTCGAAGAGATGAAGGCCCGAATCAAGGAGGACGATGCGACCGTCCCGGAAAAGCAAGGCGATTATTTCTATTACAGTCGAACCGAGGCAGGCAAACAATACCCAATCTTTTGTCGAAAGAAAGGCTCGCTCGACGCGCCGGAAGAAATCGTTCTCGATCAGAACCTGCTCGTGGGCGGCAAAAGTTTTTCTCGCGTAACAGCTTTTGCCATAAGCCCCGATGGCACAAAGCTGGCCTATTCGATTGACCCGGATGGCTTCGAAGTCTGCACGCTCTACATCAAGGATTTGGTGACGGGAAATTTATTGCCCGAACAATTTGCAAATACTTATGGAGAAGTCTACATGCATTCCGGCGCGGAGTGGTCAAACGACGGGCGCGTTCTTTTCTATCAGACGATGGATGCCGCGCTGCGTCCGTACCGGATATTCCGCCATGTCATCGGCACCGACCCGTCCGAAGATCAGCTGCTCTATGAAGAATGTGACGAAACATTTTTCCTGTGGATGACCAAAAGCCGCAGCCAGGCTTTTATCCAGGCCAACTCGCATTCGACTACAACCGACGAATGGCGTCTCCTGCCCGCCGATGGCGCTTGCACGGAATTCAAAATCTTCCAACCGCGCCAGCCCGGAATCGAATATCAAATCGAACATGCAGGTGATCGTTTCTTCATCATCACCAACGAAGATGCGCAAAACTTCAGGCTGATGGAAACACCCGTCCACGCGACGACAAAAGAAAACTGGCGTGAAGTGATTCCGCACCGCACCGATGTTTTGATCACAGGCATGGACACGTTTGAAAATTTCATCGCGCTCTACGAACGCAAAGACGGCTTCCGGCAAATTCGTATCTCAGCGCCGGACGGGAAAAACAACGTGCGTTATATAAACTTCCCCGAACCTGCGTACATGTTTTATCCCATGCGCAACCCGGAATACAAAACAGAAGCATTGCGCTTCATTTACACGTCGCTGGTCACGCCCAACTCGGTGATTGATCATCACATTGACACAGGTCAATGGGAAATAAAGAAACAGGATGAAATCCCCAGCGGCTACGATTCGAGCCAATACGTTTCCGAGCGGACGTATGCCACCGCGCCAGACGGCGTCCGGGTGCCAATTTCAATCGTTTATAAAAAAGGGATCAAGAAAGACGGGACAAATCCAACGCTGCTATACGGATACGGTTCTTATGGCTTTAGCACGGACCCGTGGTTTGATCTCAACCGCCTCAGCCTCCTGGACCGCGGTTTTGTCTTCGCCATCGGACACATTCGCGGCGGCTCCGAACTGGGACGCGGCTGGTACGATGATGGCAAATTGCTCAACAAGAAAAACACTTTTACCGACTTTATCGCCTGCGCCGAACATCTCATCACAGAAGGATTTACGTCAAAGGATAAACTTGCCATCATGGGCGGATCGGCGGGCGGCCTGCTCGTGTCAGCCTGCATGATCATGCGTCCCGATCTCTTCAAAGCTGTCATTGATCAAGTGCCATTCGTGGATGTCATCACCAGCATGAGCGACCCAACCATACCTTTGACAACATTGGAATATGATCAGTGGGGTAACCCGGCGAACAAAGAGTATTTCGATTACATGCTGTCTTATTCGCCGTACGATAATATCCGCGCGACGGAATATCCACACCTGCTCATCACTACCGGACTGAACGATGCGCGGGTCGCTTATTGGGAACCGGCCAAATTCGCGGCAAAACTTCGCGAATTGAAAACGGATGACAACCTGCTCCTGCTGAAAACCGAATTCGATTCAGGGCACCACGGATCAAGCGGCCGCTACGATGTGTTGAAAGATACCACGCTGGAATACGCGTTCCTGATCACTCAATTAGGTGCATAAAGCGATTGGCTGGTCATAAAAAAATAAAAGAGGCGCGTCGTATGCGCCTCTTTTTGATTTTTGGAAACCTTATGCGGGCTGTAATTCTTTCTTCACAACGTCTTCCAGCATCTTGGTTGTGAGAGACTTTGGACGTTCAATTGGCCAGCCGAGGGCGCGCGCCCAAACGTAGTTGGCTGTGACGCCAAGTGCGCGTCCGACGCCGAACAGCACGGTGTAGAAATCGAATTCGCGAACACCGTAGTAATACTGCAGCGTGCCGCTGATGGCATCCACGTTCGGGGCGGGATTTTTGGCCTTGCCCTGTTCCTTCAACACCTGCGGGACCACGTCGAAGACCAGATCGGCGAGCCGCACCAGCTCATCCTCCGGAAAACGCTTCTTGGCGAAGTCCATTTGCGCCATGTAGCGCGGATCGGGCACGCGCAGGACCGCATGTCCGTAACCGGGGATGACGTGGCCGCCGTTGAGCGTATCCCACGCAAATTTATAAAGCTCATCGCGCGTCGGGACGCCGCCAAACTTATTCTTAACGTCAATCAGCCAGCCGAGACATTCCTGGTTGGCAAGTCCATGCAGGGGACCAGCAAGCGCGTTCAGGCCCGCGGAGAAGGCATAGTAAACATCCGAGAGCGTAGAACCAGCCAGATGTGTCGCATGAGCCGACGCATTCCCAGACTCGTGATCGCTGTGCAGGATGAAGTACAGGCGGGCAAGTTCCGCATAGCCCTTCTTGTCTGCGACCTTCATCATCCTTGAGAAGTTCGCGCCGTAATCCAATTTTGGGTTATATCTCGGCTTGCCCTTCTCGCCGAAATATTTCATGCGATAGATGAACGCCGCGATGATCGGAAGTTTCGCGGTGAGATCAAGGCTGTCTTCGAGCGCGGCTTCCCAATAAACATCCTTCTTCATCTCATGATACTTATGAGCGAAGACGGAGTTGTTTTGCAGAGCCAGCACCGCTTGCGAGAACAGCGTCATCGGGTGCGTCTCTTGCGGCATGGCTTTGATCATCTTATAGACGTAATCAGGGACGACGGCACGCTTGGCCCATTCGGCTTCGACTTCCATGGCCTGCTCTTTGGTTGGGACTTCACCAACCATCAGCAGGTAATACAGTCCGCCGACCAGCGGCATCTTTCCGCCGCGCGCTTTGGGTAACGCTTTCAAGACTTCGGGGATGGACATGCCGCGAAAACGGATGCCCTCCGCCGGGTCCACGAAAGAGACGTCGGTCAACAGCGACTTGATATCGCGCATCCCACCGACGATTTGTCCAACTGTGACGTGATCCACCACCACATCGGCGTGGTCTTTGGCAAGCGCCTTCATTCGCTCGCGCCATTCGGGAAGTTGAGCAGAGATTTTCTCATGCAAGATCATGGTTTCCTCCAACATTTTTTCAAAGTCATTACGGAAGCAATTTTGAAAATCAATCTCCTCGCAAAGGAGGAGATTGATTAAGTACACTCACAAAGTTAAATTTTGACCAGCTTCTTCAAAGCGTCATGTGTTTCCTTGACGGCCGCCGCAGACTTGTCGAAGGCCGCCTTCTCTTCGGCGTCAAGTTTATATTCGATAATTTTTTCCATACCCTTGCGTCCAAGCATCACCGGCACGCCAAAGAAAATATCGTTCAAGCCATACTCACCCTGCATATACGCGGCGCACGGAACAATCAGATGCTTGTCCTTCAAAATGGCTTCCGCCATCTGCGCGCAGGCCGCAGCCGGCGCATAAAATGCGGAACCGGTCTTGAGCAAATTGACGATCTCACCGCCGCCCTTGCGCGTACGGTTCACGATGGCCTCGAGCTTGTCTGCTGGCAAATAATCTTTCAAGGAAATGCCTGCTATGTTGCTTAGACGCGTCAGCGGAACCATTTCATCCCCGTGTCCGCCCAGCACATAGCACTGAATATTCTCAAGGCTGATGCCCGTTTCCATGCCGACAAACGCCCGCATCCGGGCTGAGTCGAGCACACCGGCCTGGCCAATGACGCGTTCGCGCGGCAGCTTGTTGGTCTTCAATGTGAGATACGCCATCGTGTCGAGCGGATTGGTCAACACAATGTAGATCGCGTCGGGCGAATACTTGAAAGTCTCCGACGCGGCCTTGCCAACAATCTCGGCGTTGGCGCTCAACAGGTCATCGCGGCTCATGCCGGGCTTGCGCGGCAGGCCCGCCGTGATAATGATAATGTCCGACCCCTTCGTCGCAGCATAATCATTCGAGCCAACAATTTCAACATCCTTGCCAATGATCGGCATGGCTTCCAGCATATCCAGCCCTTTGCCCTGCGGCATGCCCTCAACAATATCCACCAGAACAAGGTCTGCCAATTCACGTTCAGCCAGCCAATGAGCGGTCGTTGAGCCGGTCATGCCAGCACCGACAATCGAAATTTTATTCATTGCGCCTCCAAATTGATGCGATTTATTGAATTAATTCTATCCGAAAGTGCAAATACCCAAAAGTACAAAATGTCACATTTTTGAACGGACAAAAAAAGCCGGTTTTTCCGCGAAAAAAGGACTCCGCGTCCCGCGGAGTCCTTCCCGCTTCTTCACCGGATGATTAACCGGATTTCGCTTCGAGGAAGTGAGTCGCCTGGATGGCTGCCGCCGCGCCCATTCCCGCCGACGTTACCACCTGGCGAAAATGCGAGTCAGCCGCCTCCCCCGCCGCGTAGACACCTTCCACGCTGGTCTCCATTTTGTCATTGATCTTGAGATAGCCGAGGGAATCCATCTCCAATTGGCCTTTGAACATTTGCGTGTTCGGCGTATGGCCGATAAAAATGAACACGCCATCGGTTTCGAAGATCGTCTCCTCACCGGTTTTGACATTCTTCAAGCGCACAGCTTCGACTTTCTCCTGTCCAAGGACTTCAGTCACGACCGAATTCCAAATGACATTCACTTTTGGATGTTCACTGACGCGCTTCTGCAACAGCGGCCCGGCACGGAATTCCTCGCGGCGATGGATGATAGTCACAGATGACGCGTAGCGCGTGATGAACAAACCTTCCTCCAGCGCGCTATCGCCGCCGCCAACGATGACAACTTTCTTGTCCTTGAAGAACCAGCCATCACACGTCGCACAATACGAAACACCGCGTCCGGTCAACGCTTCTTCGCCGGGCACTTTCAATTTATTCGGGTCCGCACCAGTCGAGACGATGATCGAGTCTGCGGTGTATTCGCCGCTATCCGTCTTGACCTTGAACGGCCGCTGTGACAAATCCACCTCGCTGGCTGTATCGAACTCCACTTTCGCGCCGAAATGCTCCGCCTGCTTTTGGAATAATTCGCCCAATTGCGCGCCGCCCACGCCTTCCGGGAAACCCGGGTAATTCTCGATGGCAAACGTCAGCGCGGCCTGCCCACCCAATTGAGTGCCGGTCAGCACGACCGGCGCGAGCTCCGCGCGCGCCGCATACAACGCCGCGGAAAGTCCTGCGGGTCCTGAACCTAATACCAAAACCTTCACATGCTTTGCACTGCCATTTGAATTCATGTTGAAATTGAAAGCCTTATCCATTCGTAAATTTATCCCTTAGTGAGACGACGTGAGTCCAAAGCTTATTACCGCCTCACATTTTATTAGATGTGCGTGGTATCAAAAAGTTGCAGCTTCCCTATTTCACCGCTTTGTCCGTGATCTTCAACGCTTCACCCAGCACATCAAAGCCTTCCTTCAATTGCTCTTCCGTAATAATCAACGGCGGGATGATCAGCGCGGTGTGCCAGTGAATGTCAAGATAGAGACCGTGATCGAAACAATATTTCTTGAACGCGGTCATTTCTGGACTCGTCCCATTCCATGGAGCCATCGGCTCTTTCGCTTTTCGGTCTTTGACCAATTCGATGATTCCAAACAGTCCAATCGAGCGGATATCGCCAACGGACGGATGTGACTCGCCCAAGTCGGTCAACATCCGCTTCAACACCGGACCCATGGCGGCCGCGTGCTCGACAATTTTATCTTCCCTCATGACGCTGATATTTGCAATTGCCGCAGCCAGCGAAATGGGATGCGACGTGTACGTCAATCCCGATTTGTAAGCGATATCATCAAAGTGCGCCGCGATCTCAGGCTTCATCGCCACCGCGCCCAGCGGCGCGTATGCGGACGTCAGCCCCTTTGCCATCGTCATAATATCAGGAACGACATTCCAATTGTCCACCGCAAACCATTTTCCCGTGCGGCCAAATCCGCTCATTACTTCGTCGGAGATCATCACGATCCCGTATTTATCACAAATTGCGCGCACGCCCTGCATGTACCCTTCCGGCGGAATGATGATTCCGTTCGTGCCGGTGACCGATTCCATCAAGATGCCCGCGATTGTCTCCGGCCCTTCGTATTGGATGATTTCTTCAAGGTGATTCAGATAATCACGCGTAAACTCTTCTTCGGAAATATCTGGATTTGTCCGATGGAACGTTGACCGGTAACGATACGGATCGAGAAAATGGACAACGCCTGGCATCAGCATCGGTTCCCAGGCCACGCGCCGCGGATCGCCGGTTGCGGCCATCGCACCCGCTGTCGCGCCGTGATACGAACGATAGCGCGACAAGATTTTGTATCGCCCCGTGTAACCACGTGCTAATTTGATGGCGTTCTCATTTGCGTCCGCGCCGCCAAGCGTGAACAAAACCTTCGTCAATTTGCCGCCCGGCGAAACTTCCGCAACCATTTTGCTCGCCAGCGCACGGACTCGGTTGGTCATGCTCGGCGCGGTGTACGGAAGCGCGCGCGCCTGTTCGACCATCGCTTCGATCACGCGTTCGTCGCCGTGACCGATGTTGACGCACATCGTCATCGAATTGAAATCGAGATAACGCTTGTCATCCACGTCCCAGAAATAAACGCCTTTGGCGCGCTTCACGGGAATCGGGTTGACTTTCGCCTGCGCCGACCAGGTCCAAAAAACATGTTCCTTTGAAAGCGGAAGGATTTCATCATCGGGGAGATCGAACATTTTGGCCTCAACGAATTTACAATCTTCGATTTACGAATTACGATTTACGAATTACGATTTACGAATTACGATTTACGCATCACGAATTATAATCCCCACCCCATGCAATCCTTTCCATTCAAACGCATCGTTGTTGTTGGCACAACCAGTTCAGGCAAATCCACGCTGGCGAAAAAACTGGCGGACGAATTCGCACTGGATTTCATCGAACTCGACGCGCTGCATTGGGGGCCAAATTGGACTGAAGCGCCCAATGATGTTTTTCGTGCAAGAGTCGAAACGGCTGCGTGTGCGGAACGCTGGATCGTTGCCGGAAATTATCAGATAGTCCGCGACATCATCTGGCCGCGTGCTGAAGGGATCATCTGGCTCGATTATTCGTTGTGGACGATCTTCCGGCAATTGACGCGCCGCACTTTCACACGCTGGTGGACAAGGGAATTATTGTGGGGAACCAATCGTGAAAATCTGTTGATTCATTTCAAACTCTGGTCCGACGATTCACTCTATCACTGGCTGTTCAAAACCTACTGGCGGCGTAAGCGCGAATATTCGATGCTCTTCAGCCAGCCGGAATATGCCCACTTGAAAATTATTCAATTGAAATCGCCGAAAGAAACTGAGGAATGGGTGGGACAGTTTTTGGTGAGCAGTAATCAGTAGCCAGTAATCAGCAGTCAGCTTCGTCTGCGGAACCAGGAAACGATTTGTGTGATTCCCAAAGCGGCAACAATTGCTGATAACAAAGCCCACTCGAAATTGAATTGCAGTTTCAAGATCATCGCTACGCTGGCAAATCCAAAGCCAAGGATGGCAAGTAAAGAAATCCGGACAAGATGACGCGTCTCGACGGCGCGCCGCTCCTCGTCCGAGGCTGCGAAGCGCAGGCGATGGCGAAAGAAAGTCAAATCCCACGCCATGAGTCCGCCGATTGCGCCCGCGAACATCCAGCCTGGAGTGAAGTTCAAGAACCACAGTCCAAAAGCCGCGGCGAGAAAATTGAAAACCAGACCCATATAAGCAAACCAGCGCCAGCGCTGCCATACAGCGAAAAGCCAGACCGCGCCGAAGAGAATGATCCAGCGGGTGAACTGCAGCAGCCCGACCTGATCGTAGCCCCAAGCCAACGAACCGATGCCAAGCGCAATGCTGAAGATCAGCGCGAAAAGAGTCACAGCCTGCTCCCCGCCTGGATTTGCCGCGCAAAGGCGCGCCGCGCCGCCTGATCAAAAGGTTGGGCAACGTTCCAGTCCATCACCTGAATTCCTGCGCGTTGGATACGTTTGAGCATCAGACTGCGTTCCATGCGGATGACTCTCGCCGCCAACCGGATTTCGCTGTTCGAGTACTCCGCAGTCCGGCGCGGCAAATGATCTTCCTCGAATGTCACCGGGTCGGGACTCACCACCAAAACCTGATAGCCGCGCGCCCGCAATTGGATCAGCGTTGAATAATCGTCTTCGACCAATGGGCTGACCAAAACGATTTGCGATTCGGGCGGGAACATACGCGTCGGCAAGTATTGCAGACCGTCGAAGATTTGGCTCACACCCGGCATGGCGCGAGACAGCGCGTGCAGGATTCTCTCCCGCTGCAATTTGCCATATCCCGGCCACGTCCATTGCAGATAACGGCTGTAAACCAGCAGTCCGACGCGGTCGCCCCGGGCAAGAAAGGTGTCGGCCAATGAAGCCGCAGCCAGAACAGAATGTTCGAACAATGAATGCCTGCCAATGAACAAGTTGGATCGTTCGCGGCCGTCCAGCACGATGCCCACATCCGCGACACGTTCCTGCTGGAATTCGTTGGCATACAAATTTTCGGCAGACCGCGCGCTGACCCGCCAGTTGATATGACGCGGCGAATCGCCATCCTGATATTCGCGCACGCCGAAGAACTCAATGCCCGTGCCGCCGACGCGCGCGGGTATCGTCCCGGCATAGACGCGCGTGCGCCGCGGCCGGATGGGAACTTGTTTGAGCCGGGCAACGGTTGGGAAGACAAATAATTGTCCGAAGGTGCGAACATCTTGAATCGTCCGCAACACACCAAGATGATCGCCTGCCTCCACATGGACGGTTTCCAACGGAAAGCCGCCGCGCGGTCCGCTCATGGTGTATTCAAAAACAAAACCTTTATTTTTGGACAAGGAAATCAAATGATGATTGCTCCCATCCTGCACAGTCAAAACGGGATCAATGACATCTTCGAGCGCGAGTTCCTCCAGATCGTCGCCGCGGTTCGTGATGGTCACGCGCACTTTTACCGGCGTTTGCGGCGCGACGCGCTCCGCGCTCAGATCGCGCTGTACCTCGAGCCTGACATCATTCGGGCCAAACCAAAGTCCATAAAGCAAATAAAGCAAAAGCGGAATCGCCAGCGCAACCAATGTGCCGCGCAAAGCCACAAGCCCCGCAAGGAGCAGGAACAGAATCAAAGAGCCGAGGAACCAGGTGCGGGACATTTTATCCCCTCACCCCTTGCCCCTCTCCCAATTTTGGGAGCGGTGTTGGGGTGAGGGCGAGATCACCGGCACTGGAGTTTTTTCCATCACATCGCGGATGACATCGCCTGCCACCGTTTGCGACATCCAATATTCAGGTTGAAGGATCAAACGATGACTCAGGACCGGCGCGGCAAAACGTTTGACATCGTCGGGAATGACATAATCGCGGCCATCGAGCGCGGCGTTGGCGCGCGCCATTTTGAGAAAAGCCAGCGAGCCGCGCGGCGAGGCCCCGACCGAAACGCGTCGGTCTTGCCGAGTGGCGTGGACCACCGCCGCGATATAACTTTCGATATCCGCATCCACATGCACCGTTTCGACAATTTCACGCAGGGCTGGCAGTTGCTTCGGCTTCAAAATCTGTTGGAGCAAAACTTCATCCCGCATTCGTTCGCGGCGCCGGCGCAGAATTTCCGTTTCTTCATCTGCGTTTGGATAACCTACACTCAACTTCACCATGAAACGGTCGAGCTGCGCTTCGGGCAGCGGGAACGTTCCTTCGTATTCAATCGGGTTTTGAGTCGCCAGTACGATGAACGGATCTGGCAGAATCAGTGTCTCGCCTTCGAGCGTCACTTGTTTCTCCTGCATCGCTTCGAGCAAAGCGGATTGCGTCTTGGGCGAAGCGCGGTTGATTTCGTCGGCCAGCAGGATATTCGCGAACACAGGTCCTTTACGCATCTCGAATTTATTTTTACTGCGATTGAAGATATAACCGCCGGTGATGTCGCCGGGCAAAAGATCAGGAGTAAACTGAATCCGCTTGAAGTCCAGGCCGAGAGCCGTGGCAAAACTGCGTGCGATCAGCGTCTTGCCAAGTCCGGGAAAATCCTCGAATAACACATGTCCACCGGCCAATGCAGCGGCCATCACCATTTCCAGCAGGCCGCGCTTGCCGACCACGGCGCGCTCGACTTCATTGATCACCTTTTTGCTCAACACGGAAACTTCATGAATGGCTGCCACGATTCTTCTCCCATTGCGATTCGAGATAATCCACCGCTTCACTTGGATCCAAATCCAAAATCGTCGGCGCGGAACGCTGGAATGGATTCGACGGGTGCGGGTAATCCACGAAGGAGGTTGTGACACCGGCATCGAGATATTTTTCCACCGCTTCATCCCGGACCCCGAGGCGGCGCGGCCCGTCAGACATTTCGCTCAACCTGCTGGCAATCGCGCCCAAACGATTGGCGACCTGCCACTTGTAATAATTTCCCTTGCCGACGCGGCTCAGCAGCCGCGCCAGCGTTTCGACCTGCCCATGCGCGAGTCTGCGGTTGGACTCATTGCGCCGGCCCGGACGCATCACCGGAACGAAATTCGACAAAGCGATCACAAGCACTCCGACCAACAACAAAATCCATAAGACCAATTGCGGGACGAGGGAGTAATAAAATTGGAATACCCACCACAAATAAGCCAGCGGCACGACGATCGTCTGGTAGATCACATCGCGCAGGAAAAAAGCCAGAACGGCTAAAAACAAAACCATGCCTGCCAGTGGAAGCCAGCGCCGACGGTACATCACGCGGCTCCGCAAGCCTGCAGAATGGAATTAAGACAGGCCACCGCCTCATTGATATCAGCCTGTTCGGATTGGCGCGCTCCATAACGAACCGACTCGAACAAACGCGTCAGCCGCCCTACCGCATCGGTGGGCAGACCGGCAAATTGCAGTCGCTCCGCAAACTCGCGCGGCGTCATGGCTTCAGCCCGGCGCAATCCGCGTTTCTCGCTGACGACTTCGCTCATCCGCGCATACGACTGGATGATCACATCTTCCCAATCGCGCCCCGAGGCCAAATCGTCCAGTGAAGAGCGGGCAATCGCCGCAAAGTCATTCAGCCGCGATGACTGCCGGGGCCGGGAACGCGCCCAATAACGGTAGCCAGCCCACGCCAGGACAAGAAGCGCCAACAGCACGCCAAAACTGATGAGGTAAATCATCCACGGCGCAACGGCAGGCGGTTGAAACGTTGGCGCGGTGAAATCAGGATTTAAATTTGTGGCTTGTGATTCTGCGGGCGGAGCCTGAGCGTCAAAATTAAAAGCTGGCAGTTGAATAAGCTTGTAATGAAGAGCAATGAGTAACAACAGGATGCCAATCCCAAAACTAATGGCCTGACGAATGAGGCGCTTTCGGAGATCAGGCGGAAGCATGAGGAAGAATAAAATAAGAATGCCAAGAAAGCCCGCCCAAAATAACAGGATTTTCCAAAGAGGGATATCGGCTATTGCATTGGCTGGAAGGGGGATATCCAGCGGATACGAGGAAAAGCGAACCGAAAAAGGCCGCGCCGGCTCGAATTGGACATCATGCAGGCTGGAGGCAAGCACCGCCAGCGCGATAAGGGCAAGTAATGAAACCAACAAAAACCAGCGCTTGCGGTTCATGGTAATAAAATTTTACCACTCGAAGAAAAACCGATGCTCGTAATTCGATATTCGTAATTCCGCATTTGTTATTCGAGCGCCGAAGATCGAATTTCCATTATCGAGTATTGTCTTCCCCGTGTTATACTGCCGCGCATGTCTGAATGCGATGGCGCACTTCATCCGCACGCGCGTGAAGGGTTGATTCTTTTCAACGAGGGAAAATATTTCGAGGCACATGAAGAGCTTGAAACCGCATGGAAAGGCGAAAAAGGAAAAATTCGCGAGTTATATCAAGGAATTTTGCAGGCGGGCGTGACATATTTGCATATCACGCGCGGAAATTATCCGGGCGCGATCAAAGTCTATGGACGAAGCATGAGATGGCTCAAGCAATGGCCGGAAACTTGCCGCGGCGTGGAAGTCGGGCGACTGCGAAACGATTTGGATGCAGCCATCGAGGAAGTCAAACGATTGGGCGAAAGCCGGATCGCGGAATTCAATCGGGGTTTGCTGAAGCCGGTTATTTGGAAGGAAGATCGAGATGGAAGATGAAGTAAAAAGCGAAGAAGTTGGCAGTGAAGAAGTAAAAAGTAAAACGCAAAATGAAAAGCACAAGTTCATTTGTGATCGCTGCGGATGCGAAATGCACGAGAAGAATTGCAAAGTGACCTGCCCAAACTGTGGAAATCGCTTTGATTGTTCGGATTTGAATATTTATTTTGATTGAAGGGATTCGTTATTCGAGATTCGGAAATCGGTAATGGAAAACACTTTTCAAAACAAATTTGCTCTTGTCACCGGTTCTGGCCGCGGCATCGGACGCGCCATCGCTTTACATTTTGCACAACGCGGCGCGGATGTGATCATCAACTTTTTCCGCAACCGCGAACCCGCCGAAGAAACCGCACGCGAAATCGAAAAGTTGGGCCGCCGGGCATTGCTTGTCAAAGCAGATGTGGGCGATCTCGACGACTTAAATCATTTGTTCGACGAAGTGGAAAAAGAATTTGGCGGATTGGATATTTTCATCCATAACGCAGCATCAGGTTACAACCGTCCCGCACTGGAGCAAAAACCCAAAGGCTGGGAATGGACGATGAACATCAATGCGCGTGCGTTGTTATTCGCCGCTCAACGTGCCGTCCCGCTGATGGAAAAACGCGGCGGCGGATATATTGTCAGCATTTCGAGCGCGGGTGGATCACGCGTGATTCCGGATTATGTCGTGGTCGGTGCGAGCAAAGCCGCGCTCGAGTCATTGACGCGCTATCTCGGCGTGGAGTTGGCGCCGAAGAATATCATCGCCAACGCGGTGTCGCCGGGCGTAGTCGAGACGGACGCGCTGCATCACTTCGCATCCATGGGCGGACAGGAAGCCATTTTGCAGAAATTTATCGAATCGGTTCCGACAAAGAAATTGGTTTCGCTGGAAGATGTTGCAGGAGTTGTTGCTTTCTTATGCACGCCCGCCGCGAAGATGATCGTTGGACAAACCATTCATGTGGATGGCGGATATACGCTGACGATTACAAGATAATAAGCAGGTTACGTTTTCACATGACCTACGGCGTGGGTGTGACTTTTGGAATCGGCGTATGAGTTGGCAACAGATCAAAATTTAATAAAGGATACAACGTCGGCGTTTGCTCCGGCGCAGGCGTCGGGATGAGCGGAAGCCATCCGCTGTAGCCAAAGTAAGCGGTTAAAAACGCGGCGCGTTCATCGGGAGTCATCGGGCGCGGACGCGCGTAATCTTCCAGCATGGCGGTCAACAGTTCAGTGCTAATGTAACGACCATCATAAATCACATGGCGATCAATGAATTCCCAACGCTGTGCAGGTAAAGGCGGAAGATAAGGTCGGGTCGGGTCGGGCGGCTGGTTGCCCATTTGATCGTAAAAGAAATTTCCCAAGCCGTAATGGATGAACGCACCTTTATAAAATTCCATCTCAAGCGGCACATGCGATTGGCTTCCGCTGACAATGACCGCGCCGTCGTCCGCGACCTGGCGAAAGTCATTCAACTGCCACGGCATCACTTGCGGCGAGAAACCTTCCTTGTATTGGAACGTGACAATCGGCAGATAGCCTTGTGCGCGCACCTGACCAATTTCCACAGCAAGTTGTTTGTAATCGCATGGATTCGCGCCGGCTTGATAATCCGTAGCAAGCGGCTGAGGCGGTTCGCCTTGGTTGCATCCGATAAACGCGATCTTGTTGCCATGATTCGTGATCAATAACGGTTGGCGCGCTTCATTCAGATTCGCTCCGCCGCCATAATATCGAATATTGTTTTGCTTATAAAGATTGAGCGTGAACAAAAATGGATTGACGCCATCATCCAAAATATGCGGGCCGGTCAGCTCGACGACATTGATGTTGTTATCAAGAAACAATTGAATATATTTCGGGTCGCTGCACCGCGGCCACCGATCATCCGGATTTGGAGCCGGGCAATTCGGCGCAAACGAAGTCTTGTTGCTCACATGCACGATGTCCGCTTGACGCAAAATGCCGCCGATATCCTGCGCGGGATAATCAATGCCCTTGACTTCCATTTGATATGCAATCGCATTCACCAATGAAGTTGTGCCGGTCATGATGATCGTGGTCAATTTGGACGCATCGTGATTGGATGGAGGAAGTCTGAAGGTTTGAAGGTTGAAGGGTTGGGAGGATTGCAAAGCGAATGTGATTTGCAGCGGATATTTACTTGCATCAAAATCCTTATGAATCGGCGATTGACCGTCAACGGTCAAGACTTTCCATTTTGGATCGAGCGATTCAAACGGGACGATTCCCCACGATGGAAGATTCCTCCACGCGTCATCAATCAATTGATCGGAGGGCGCAACTTTCACGGACCCGCTAGCGGGCGCGCCCCAAAGTGCTGTGAATGCTGCCAGAGTTGAATCCGTCATCCACAAAACCCCTCTCCCAGTGGAAGAGTTTCCATGCCACGCGGCTTTGAGTTCATCTAATGTCACGCCATCCGTTACGGTTGGAAATGGAGCGACGAGAGCATAAATCCATGTTGATCGTTGACCGTTGATGGTGGACGGTGACACATCCAATGTGATGGATGCAGATGATGAACTCGTTGCCATCGGAATATTCCAACTTTGCGCGGCTTGACGAAGTTGATCCGGCACCGCTGGGCTGATCCACAACGCGGCAGGCATCGGCGTTGATGTTCGCGAAGCAGTGGGTATTGATTCAGCTATTGGTTGCGACACCTTAGGAGTCACAACAATCTGTGGTGCACAGGCAGTTAGAACGACGGCAATAATCAGAATGAGTTTCTTCACAAGGGAAGATTATAGCCGGAGAAACACACACAACAAAACAGACTTATTCCGGCTTAACATCAATTCATTCATGTCGTTGCGAGCGCCGAAGGCGCGCGGCAATCTCATGTTTTCGTGCAAGGAATAGTTTGATATGTGAGGAGATTGCTTCGTCGTGGCGTTGTTGGTGCCACTCCTCGCAATGCCACGCGACTATGGCTTAAGTTTGAGACGCGTCAGCGTGAATGAACCCAAAGCTTCTTCATCAATCGTCACACCGAGACCAATGCCGCGCGGCACATCAATCGTGCTGTCTTTATTCAGCGTAAACCGCTCGCGCGTAATATCGCGTTTGTAATAACGATCCGAGGCAGAAATATCGCCGGGCAAGGTAAAGCCGGGCAATGATGCCAACGCCAAATTGGACGCGCGGCCGATGCCCGTTTCCAACATGCCGCCGCACCACACTGGGACATTTCGCGCGCTGCAGTAATCGTGAATCTCCACTGCCTGACTCAGTCCGCTCACACGTCCCGCCTTGATGTTGATGATGCGGCATGCTTTCATCTCCAGTGCGTAACGCGCATGGCGTGGTGTCTCGATGCTTTCATCAAGACAGATGGGCGTCCGGAATTGCTCCTGCAATTTATGGTGGTCCCAAATATCGTCTTCATGCAAGGGTTGTTCGATAAGCAGCAGATTCAAATCATCGAGCGGCTTGAGCGCTTTTGAAGACTCCAAAGAATAGGCCGAGTTCGCATCCACCTGCAGGCGCAGATTCGGAAATGCCTTGCGGACCGCGGATGCATCGCCAACATCGCGACCCGGTTTGATTTTGATCTTGACGCGTGCATAGCCGCCTTCCACATAGCCGGTCACGGTTCGCGCCAGGGCTTCAGGCGACTCCTGCAAACCAACAGACACCCCCACCGAGACTCGCTCGCGCTTTCCGCCGAGCAAATCACGCAAGGATTTGCCAGTGCGCTTGCCCGTCAAATCCCACAGCGCCATTTCGACGCCGGCTTTTGCAAGGTGATGCCCGCGGATGCCTGCGACACGACGCTGAAAATCAACCGCGTCGCGAATATCCTTGCCGAGAATCTGGGGAGCAATGAAATCCTTGATGATATGCCAGGCCGTGATCGCCGTCTCATAGTTGTAACCGGGATCACGCGTTGCGACACATTCGCCGTAGCCTGTCAGCAAATCGGATTGGATCGCGATGATGACACATTCGCGGTCCACTTCGCGCCCGAACGAGGTTTCGAACGGCGCGACCAACGGCATCCGAAGATGATAAAGGGTGAGGGAATCGATTTTCATGGTTTAAAAATCTTTCTTCTTCCATCTTTCTTGAGACAAAAGATGAAAGAAGAAAGACGAAAGAAACAGCAAGATTATTTATTCGACTTTTACTTCACCTTCGGAATCGCCAATTTTCAAATCGCGCAAAGCATCATCCATGGACGTCATGCCTTCCTGCCTCATGCCAGGGACAGGCGTTCCACAATACGGACAAATATTCCACGGCAATTCCATCAGCTTGCCGCAGGAATGGCAAGCCTTCTTGAGCTTGGTATGGCAGTTCGGGCAAACCTGCCAGTCGTCCTTGACGCGGCGTTCACAGCCGGGGCAGACTGGCAAATCCTCCAGCGCTTGGAGCAAGGCTTCTTCTTCCAGCGTATGTTGGTATTCTTCTTCCAATGTTTTCGACGGACGCAAAATCAAATAAACCAGTACGCCCGGTAAATTCAACACTGCAACCAGCAGAGCAGAAAGAATATGCACCAACGGATCACGCGCGCGGACGCGGATGTCGCGGTATGTCCAAATCACCAACGCGATCCACAACGCGGCAAGGAACGCGCCGCCGAATGCCGTCAGAACGAGCAGCAAATTACTGAGAAAAGTTGGATCAAAGGACATAACGTCTCCTCATGTCACCACAGCACTGATGGAACGCAGTGCTTGGGCACAGAGTTCACAAAGGTTCTTCTCCGTGATTGCAGAGAAAGACTCTGTACTTTGTGGCTCTGTAATGAAATCATCCACCAGCAGAGCCGCCGGCGATTCCACCTTCGGTGAGTTTTCGCAAATCCGAAAGCGCAGCATTGATTTCATCAACGGTCACAGGACGATCTTCATCACGGTGTTTGAGCGCGCCCGCCTTCGCCTTTTCAACAGCAAGTTCGCGGATCGAAGCGTTCTTCGCAAGCGCTTCTTTTACCAATGCCGCGCCCTGTGAATATCCGATCACCGGATTCAACGCGGTGACCACAATCGCATTCTTCGACAACCAGCCTTCAGCCTTTTCCCGGTTCGCCGTCAACCCTTTAACCGCGCGCTCTGTGAATGCGCTCACCGCGCCGATAGTCACCTGCATCATTTCAAATAAATTATGCGCAATGATCGGCATCATCACATTCAATTCCAACTGCCCGGCTTGCACCGCCATCGCAATCGTCGTGTCACAACCCATCACATGGAACATCGCCATATCGAGCATTTCGGCCATCACCGGATTGACTTTGCCCGGCATGATGCTCGAACCCGGTTGAACCGCGGGCAGACGAATCTCATCGAGGCCGGTGGATGGTCCGGATGCCAACAAACGAAAATCATTGGCAATGCGAATCAATGTCAACGCCAATGTGCGAATGGATGCGGAAAAATCCGCCGTGTCGGCCATGGACTGCATGGACTCGAATAAATTATCGGACTCATATAATTTCAAGCCGGTCAATTCGGACAGTTTTTTGATCATCCGCTTGTGATATTCGGGGTGTGCGTTCAATCCAGACCCGACAGCGGTCCCGCCGATTCCAAGCCGCCTCAGCCCCTCCGCCGAACGCGCGATGCGATCCGATTCGCGCGAAACCGCCTTGGCATACGCGCCAAACTCCTGACCGAGTCGAACCGGCACAGCGTCCTGAAGATGCGTGCGTCCCGATTTGACGATGCCATCGAATTCGCGCGACTTTACTTCCAGTGCGGATTGAAGTCCCTTGAGCGAAGCCAGCAATTCATCCAAGCGCCACAGCGCGCCCAGACGAATCGAAGCGGGAATGACATCATTTGTGGATTGCGCCATGTTGACATGATCATTTGGATGAACATAATATTTTCCAAGTTCGCCGCCGAGGATTTGCGTGGCGCGGTTGGCAATCACTTCATTGGCATTCATGTTATGGCTTGTGCCTGCCCCCGCCTGGAATGGATCAACCATGAATTCCGAATCCCATTTGCCATCCATGACTTCCTGCGCGGCTTTCATGACCGCCTCTGACAATTGTTTGGCTGTGAATTTCTTGCCGTCCACTTCGCGGTCATTGAACAAGCCGAGATCGTAATTGACCTCCGCCGCGGCGCGCTTGATCGTTGCAACCGACCAGATAAACGCCCGCCACGGACGCAATCCACTGATCGGAAAATTCTCCACCGCGCGTTCAGTCTGCACGCCATACAAAGCCTTAACCGGAACATGCAGTTCTCCCAGCGAATCTTTTTCAACACGAAAATCTTTTTCAGCCATAGCAACCTCTCCACTCATGGAATTCAAATTTCATCAGGTTTATTTTACACCTCACGGCGTATGGAAATCGAAATGCCAATCGGCGCCGTCGGACCAATCGGTGGATGTCACGCCGATGATTTGAAAGAACGTCTGGCCGGGCTTTAGATAGAGCGGAGTCCCATCCAGGTTTGTGATGAGCAGCGGCTGATCAATGTCAGATCGAAACCAGCGTGCTGGAAACGCAAGCCCGTTGCGGAAGACAAATGCCTGCCCGGAGTCAACCAGATTGATATGATAGACCTCGTCCTGCTGCTCGCCCGCGTTCAGAAATGTATGTGATACGAACAGGACAATGACATTATCCGCACTGACCTGCTGATTGTTCAAATAATCCACCAGCGGCGCGTACGTTTTCGGCTTATTATCGCGCGTGTCGTCTGCTTCCTGAAAACGCAGATAACGCTGGGTCATCGGATCGTATTGCCAATAATTGTAGTCATCCACCGAGTAATGCGTGAAGATTCGCTCCACAAGATAGCCGCCTGACGGCAGTGACATACTGAAAAATCCGCTGCGGATGTTTTGCGGCGAATTATCCAGATGAAACTGCAAGGCGCAATCGTTTAATTTGGTCACATCGAAATATGCGTTGTTATATGTCTCCACCGGGCGGCGGCTGTCGAAAAACGGCGGGCAGGGGCCATAACCTTGAAGCATGAGAAATGACCTGAGATCGCCGCTGTAAAAATATTGAAACTCGCGCGGATCGGCATATTGAAAAACATAGAAGGCGTGATACATCCGCACAACATGTTCGTCGAAATAACGTCCCGAGCGCACCGGCCCGACCATGTTGGGATTGTTGCCGTAATAAACCGCAATGAAGCGCGTCAGCAAAGCTTCGATGTAATATTCGAAGACGACATCTGCGTACGTCAACCCGGCTTGCGGACGAATATAACGCGGATAATTGGCAACCTTGATCGCAACCGGCCTCCGCTGAAGGTAACTCGGATCAGCGGGCGGCAGTCCCGTTAACGGATCAATCCCAGGCGCGGCTGTGGCGATTTGTGGAATTGCAAATGGAGGATTTTGTGCGGAAGCGGTGGGGTCAGGCGAAACTGTCGCAGATGCGAATGATGAAATACCAGGTGTGGGCGCGGACGCGTTTTCGATAGCGGGAGCCGCCCCGGGTCCCGGCCCCGCGACGCAGGAAGTCAATAAAGTAAAAGCCAGCAAAGTGAATGCAGGCAGGTAAAATGTCAATCGAATGTGGGGGTGAGGCATCTTGATAATTCTACCAAAGCGCGGCGAACGTGGCAGCCGCATCTCAAAACTGATAAAATAACCCAACCCATGCTGATCTTAATTTCAATTTTGCTTTTATTCGTGACAGCGCTGGCGTTGTTGATTCTGCGAATCACCCAGCGGGAATTCCGCTTTGCGTGGTTGACCGCGCTCAGCGGAACAGTCCTCGCCTGGCTTGTCGTATTGCTCTGGCAAACGCAACTTCCGTTATCGTTTACATTTCCGTCGTGGCAGCCGGCAAGTCTTTTTACAGCCTCCCCCGGACTGTCCGCGGACGGATTGGCGTGGCCGTACGCATTCAGCCTCGTCACATTGACCGTCGCGATCCTGTTGACATCCTCGGTGCGCGAGGATTTTCCGAATTCATATTTGTGGGCAGTTGAGATCGCGTTGTGCGGCATCGGATTGATGGCAGTGACCGCTGTCAATCCGCTCACGCTGGCTTTGGTCTGGGCCGCACTGGATTTGTCTGAACTCATCGCCATGCTGCGCGAAGCCCCAGATCAACGATCCAGCGAGCGGGCCGTGATCGCGTTTTCAACGCGCGCCGCCGGGATCATTTTATTGCTGTTGGCAAATGCGGTCAGCGCCGCGGCAGGAAAGCCGCTGGACTTTTTATCCACGCCTCCGCAAGCCGGATTGCTCCTCTTGGCCGCGGCGGGATTGCGCCTTGGCGTGCTTCCGCTTCACTTGCCTTATCACTCTGAATCATCGCTGCGACGCGGACTTGGAACGATGCTGCGCCTCGTATCATCCGCATCGAGTCTGATCCTTTTGGCGCGCATCCCGACTGCGAGTCTCGAATCGCCTGTCACGCCACTGCTCTTGATTTTGTCTGCGATTGCCGCGCTGTACGGCGGCTGGATGTGGATGCGCGCGCCGGACGAATTAACCGGCCGCCCGTTTTGGATGATCGGACTCGCGAGCCTGGCTGTTGCGTCGGCTTTGTTCGGCGACCCGACCGGCACAGTCGGCTGGGGCATTGCACTGGTTCTAACGGGCGGTGCGCTGTTTCTTTCCTCGCTTCAACAAATTTGGTTGAACCGCGCATTATGGGTCGGCGCATGGGCATTATCTTCGCTTCCGTTTTCATTGACCGCGTTTGGCTGGCAAAATAACACCAGCGGCTGGGGATTCTTCCTGCCCGTTTTCCTGATCGCACAGGCGTTCATCATGACCGGATATGTGCGGCATGCAATGCGTCCATCCACACGCGCTCCGTTATCGGCTCAACCCGTTTGGGCAAAGATGGTTTACCCGGCAGGGATCGGCCTCCTGCTTTTGATTCAATTCATTCTGGGATTCGTGGGATGGGATGGCGCGTTCGCGATCGGAACGATTCCCGCGGGCATTGCCGCTTCGCTCCTGACTTTGGGCCTGCTGTGGGCCACGCCGCGTTTCGCTTTTCTGAATCCGGTCCGCGCCCATTGGGTTCAGCCATCCGTCACACCGCGTCTCGATCAGCTCTACCAAAATCTTTGGGTGCTTTACCGCTGGCTCGGGCGTTTGACGCAATCCATCTCGAATGTTCTCGAAGGCGACGGCGGGATCATGTGGACTCTGCTGTTCCTGATTTTCTTCGTCCTGTTGATTACGCAAAGGAAACCGTAACATGTTTGCCGTCATCCTTGCATGGATTGCTGTCCTCCTATTACTCGCAACCTCCGCCGGTTTGATTTTGAACCGCGACTGGCGCTGGGATCTGGGTCTGCTCGCCGCGCAATATTTGGGCACGTTCATTTTGGTAGCCCAACATTGGCCGATTGGCATGGCCGCCGTCAAATTAGTCACCGGCTGGATGGCTACTGCGGCGATTGGAATGACGTTGAACGCACTTACACCACGCGAAGAAGTTCCCGGACAATTTTGGCCGAGGGGCCGCGTATTTCGATTATTCATGATTGGCATGATCGTCGTGCTGACCATCGCGGCAACACCGCACGTCGAAAGCGCAATTCCCGGAATCGGTCTGCCTGTCGTTGCCGGAGGAATTTTATTGATCGGCAACGGCTTGCTGCATCTCGGCACAAGGTCTGAAATCACGCGCGTGATTTATTCCCTTCTCACCATTCTGGCTGGATTCGAAATCATCTACGCCGGTGTGGAAAGCTCGATCCTCGTCGCGGCGCTGCTGGCAGTTGTCAATTTGGGATTGGGTTTGATCGGCGCATATTTAATCAATGCAGAACTTTCTCCAGAGGAGGAAGCCGCGTGAGCGCACCCATTCTTTGGATCCTTCTCCCCATTTTGATTGGCAGTTTTACACTCCTGCTTTTACGCGAACGCACGGTGGCTGTTATCGGCGGCGGGACTTCGCTTGTTTTGGCGGGCATCGCGCTCATCGTCCCGATTGACGAAGCGCTGCGGATCGGCCCGCTCTCGCTGAAGATTGCATCGTCCGCATCCATCCTCGGACGCAGTTTCCTCCTTCCGCCCGCCGACGCGCCGCTACTTGTCATCATTTTTGGAATGTGCGCGCTGTGGTTCTTTGGGGCGGAAGCGGCGGGTGTGGCTCTTCGGTTGATTCCATTGGGATTAATCATCACCGCACTATTGGTCGCTTCGATTGCCGTCCAGCCTTTTCTATATGCCGCTTTGTTGATCGAGCTGGCCGTGATGGCTGCCGTGCCATTGCTGTCACCGTCGGATCAAAAGCCCGGGCGCGGTGTGATTCGTTTTCTGATTTATCAAACGTTGGCAATGCCGTTCCTTCTGTTTGCCGGATGGCTGCTGGCGGGCGTGGAAGCCAGCCCCGGCGACCTGACACTCACCATCCAATCCACCAGCATGCTCGGATTGGGCTTTGCCTTCCTTCTCGCGATCTTTCCGCTCTACACATGGATTCCACAATTGCTGGAGGAATCTTCGCCGTATGTGGTCGGTTTTTTGTTATGGCTTTTGCCGACGATTGCCAGCATCTTTGGAATGAGTTTTCTGGACCGCTACGCGTGGTTGAGAACATCGCCTGAAGTGCTGGCGGGGCTGCGCGGGATCGGATTGCTGATGCTCTTATCGGGAGGATTGTGGGCCGCCTTCCAGCGCAAACTGGAACGGCTGATGGCTTACACCGCCATCGCAGAAACAGGTTTTATTTTGCTGGCGCTGAGCCTGACAACCGCGGGGAGTCTCGATCTGTTCTTCCTGCTCATCATCCCACGCGGACTTGGTCTCGCCGTCTGGGCACTGGCGCTGTCCATTCTCAAAAAAGAAAATGCGTCGCTCGAATTTTCGTCCGCGCAGGGATTGGCCCGCGCCTACCCACTGGCATCTGCGGCGCTGGTCTTCGCCGTACTTTCGACAGCCGGCTTTCCTTTGCTGGCTGGTTTCCCGCCGCGCCTGGCTTTATGGCAGGGACTGGCCGGCGCGTCATTTGGCGCGGCAATCTTGTTTTTGATCGGCCTGCTCGGATTGTTGGTTGGAGCTGTCAGAATGATGGCTGTGCTGGTCATGCAAAAAGAAGAAACTAGGTGGAGCTTAAAAGAAAATTGGATACAACGTGGCATGTTGGGCATCGGAATCACCGGGCTGTTCCTGCTTGGAATATTTCCGCAGATCATGCGCCCGTTTCTCGAAAACCTGCCGCTCATGTTCCAACATCTTGGGCGCTAGGACGCTTTAACCGGCATGCTATAATCTATCCGCTTTTCGGAGGATTACATGGAATTCGAACAGATCACAAAACGTCTCGAATGGCTCGACGACCAGCAGCGAAAGAACAAAACCGCCATTAGCGATTTGAGTCAGCAACTGACGTCCATCGAAACAACCGTCAATGCTTTGAGCAAACAATTCAAGAGTCTGAGCAAAGACATCGAAGATCTTGGCCCAACTGTCGCGCGTTTAAATCAATTCGACCAGATGATGGAAAAGCAGCGCGGCGACCTGAACAAGCTGGTTGATGCCGTGGAAAAACGCGCCCTGCGCCGCGAACAGGAATCCGCCAAATTGAACCGCGCTGAACTAAATGAGATCAACAAATCCATCACAAAGATCGCCAGCCAATTGAAGTTCGACGAGATCGAAAAGCAATTTAAAGTCCAGGCCCACGAAGAGCAGCGTCTCAATCTGGCAATTCAGGACATGCGCGCCAAAGTCGAAGAGGCTGTGGAAAAAAGCGAACAGGCGATGATCGCGCCAAAGCCAATCGAAGAGGCCCGGCGGCAGGACGCCAAACGACTGGCTGATTTGCAGGGCGAATTGGCGGCAGTACGCAAACGCGCTGACGATGCGCGCGAAAAAGCCGTCTTGCACACAGACAGCATCCGCAATCTCGAGAATCGCATCACAGAATTGCTCGAAACCGAATCTGAACGAAAAGCCGCGCAGACTGCTTTTCTCGATCAACAAGCCATCGCGTTGGTTGAGCGCGATCGTGCCTGGAAGGAATGGCAGGGACAATACGAAGTTTTCAAGAAGCAGGCCGAAAATATTCAACTGCAGGTCGCAGCCCTCGACGATACCATCCGCGCCGCCAAACGCGCACAGGAAGCCTATACCGAGATCAATCAAAAAATGGAGCGCCGCACGCTCGAAGTCAGTGAAATGCAAAGATTGGCGGAGGAACGCATCCGGCAGGAATGGGTCGCGTTCAAAGCCGACGAACAAAAACGCTGGACAAGCCATTCCCTCGGTCAGGAAGAAACGATGCGCGATCTTCGCAAGGACATAGATAAACTCGAACAACACGTCACACAGCTTGACGATTCATCTCAGACAATCCAGGATCAACTGCACCAGACCACGGACGTAACCGAACAACAGCTTCAGGAACTGATGAACCTTGCCAATGAATGGCTGACGGCTTACGAACGGATCATGGGCCACGCCAAAACAAAAGCGAAGAAAGCTTCGCGATAAAGAGCTTCTTTCTTCTTTCCTCTTTCTTGGTCGGGAAAGAAGAAAGAGCAAAGAAATCCTATGCGCGTCATTGGAACCGCCGGTCACGTTGACCATGGCAAATCCACATTGATCGAAGCCCTCACCGGCACACATCCCGACCGCCTGAAAGAAGAACAGGCGCGCGAGATGACGATTGAGCTCGGCTTCGGCTGGCTCACACTCCCAAGCGGCGAAGAAATTGGGATCGTAGATGTACCAGGTCATCGCGATTTCATCGAGAACATGCTGGCGGGTGTCGGCGGAATCGACGCAGCGCTTTTGGTTATCGCCGCGGACGAAGGCATCATGCCCCAGACCAAAGAACATCTGGCGATTCTCGATCTGCTTCAAATTCCATCCGGCTTGATCGCTCTGACAAAAATTGATTTGATTCAGGACAAAGACTGGCTCGACCTTGTCGAAGCAGATATTCGCGCCGCAGTCAAAGACACGATCTTGCGCGGCGCGCCGATTCTCCGCGTCTCAGCCCGGACCCAAAGCGGACTCGACGAACTGAGAGCGACCCTCAGTGAAATCCTTAAACAAAAGCCCGCGCGGCCTGATCTTGGCCGACCGCGCCTCCCCATTGACCGCGTCTTCACCATGAGTGGATTCGGCACAGTCGTCACCGGAACATTGAGTGATGGTCATCTTGCAACCGGCGACGAGATTCAAATCCTGCCATCCGGCTTAAGCGGGAGAATTCGCGGCTTGCAAATGCACAGAAAAAAAGAAGAGACGGCTGTTCCCGGCTCGCGCACGGCAGTCAATATTTCTGGAATTGCATCCGAACAAATTCAGCGCGGTGAAGTTTTGATTCATCCCGGACAATATCAACCCACGCGGCGGCTTGACGCGCGTTTTCGTTTATTGCCAGATGTTTCCGCTTCACTAAAACATGCCGGCGAAGTAAAAGTTTTTATCGGGACCACAGAAACCATCGCGAGACTCCGCCTGCTCGACACAGAAGAACTTATGCCCGGCAAAGATGGCTGGATACAACTCGAATTGCGGGATCCAGTTGTCAGCGTGCGCGGCGACCGATATATTTTGCGCCGCCCATCGCCCGGTGAAACACTGGGCGGCGGAACGATTGTAGATGCCCAGCCAAAAGAGCGCCACAAACGATTCGATGAAAATGTCTTGAAATCGCTGGCTGCGCTGGCTCAAGGCTCGCCTGCTGACATTTTGCTCGAAGCTGTGCTGGCGCTCGAAGCCGCGACACTCAAAGAGGTTGTGGCGCGTTCCCATTTGGAATCCACGCAAGCTGCGCAAGCCATTCGCGAATTATTCGATTCGAATCAACTCATTGCACTGGAAGATGGACAATTGAATCCAATCAGCGAGACTTTGGTGATGGCGTCGCCGCGCTGGAATGATCTGCAAACAAAAACAGAAAAACTGATTCGCAATTATCACGAACAATTCCCGCTGCGACGCGGGATGCCGCGCGAAGAGCTCAAGAGCAGACTCAAATTATCGCCGCGCGTTTTCAATGCGATTATTGCGAAACTCGCAAAAGATAATATCGTAACTGAAACTGGCAGTTCGGTTGCAAAGGCCGGGCACGAAATCAAATTCGATAATGGCCAGCAGGCTAAAGTCCAGGCGCTGATGCGGAAGTTCGCGCAAAATCCGTATTCGCCGCCGAGCGCCAAGGAATGTCAAACAGAAACCGATGAGGAAATCGTCAATGCATTGATCGAATTGCACGAACTTGTCGCTGTTTCGCCGGATGTCGTCTTCCGAAAACAGGATTATGATTCAATGGTTGCTAAGGTACGCGCGACGATTCAGATGAATGGAAAGATCACGCTGGCCGAAGTCCGGGATTTATTCGACACCAGCCGCAAGTACGCGCAGGCTTTGCTTGAACACCTCGACGCCATCGGCATGACGATGCGCGAGGGCGATTACCGAAAGCTGAGGAAATAATGTGCGGACGATTTACTTTAACTGTTGATCCCGCGGAGCTCAAAGAGGCTTTTGAAGATTACACATTACCGAAACAATACGCGCCGCGTTATAACGTCGCGCCATCACAGCCGGTGTTGGCCATCCCGAACGATGGGCTCAACAAAGCGGATTTTTTCGTGTGGGGCTTGATCCCATCGTGGGCAAAAGACCCGGCGATTGGCAGCCGACTCATCAATGCGCGCGGTGAGACGCTGGGCGAAAAGCCGTCGTTTCGCGGCGGGTACAAATACAAACGCTGTCTGATTCTTGCCGATGGTTTTTACGAATGGAAATCCCGGCCGGGCACGAAAACAAAAATTCCGCATTTTATTCATCTCAAAACCGGAAAGCCATTTGCATTCGCGGGGCTTTGGGACGAATGGAACCCGCCGGACGGCTCGATAGTTCGGACATGCACCATTGTGACGACCACTGCGAACAAATTGATGGCACCCATTCATGATCGAATGCCGGTAATTTTGAAGCCGGTTGATTATGCTCAATGGCTCGACAAAGCGCCGCAAACGCCGCAAAATCTGAATCCGCTGATCAAGCCTTTCCCTGCCGAGTTGATGGAAGCGTACCCGGTTTCTGCGCTGGTGAACAGCCCGGCAAACGAGCGCGCCGAGTGCATTTTGCCCGCAAATTAAATCGTCGGCTTAACGTCAGGTGAGCGTTTGGATGGTTCGCTTGACGCTCGATTCCCCGCATGTTATTATCCTGCCCCGGAGAACCATGCAAAACAACTTTACAAACGATCCAAAGGCTCAACAGGGAGAAACGCCGGAGCCGCAGGAACCATCTGTTCAAATAGATCAGCCCAGCCGCCTTTCCCTTTGGATGCAGAGTCTGCTCCACATGGGACTCGGCGAGTCGTTGCTGCGCGCCGCAACAAATATCTTTTCCTTGATTGCGATTGTGATCGTCATCTGGCTGGCGCAGATGTATTTCCGTCAGCCTGCCGCGCAAGCCCAGGGAAACGGCCAGCCGCCCCAAGTCCCGACGCCGTTGGCGGCCGCGCCATCCCAAGCCTCTGTCTCGCTTCAGGATTTATCGTCGTTCGGAGTCCTGCGCCAGACGGACATCCACACCAACATTCCGACGCGGGCGCGCCAGGATATTGTGAAATATACCGTACAGGCTGGCGATACGATCATTGGTATCGCGCAAAATTTCAATTTGCAGCCCAAGACGATTTTTTCCGCCAATTACGGCCTATTGCAGGATGATCCACATAACCTCCGACCAGGCCAGCAACTGGAGATCCTTCCTGTGGATGGCGTGTATCGTCAATGGGTCGCAGGCGAATCCATTGACATGGTAGCCAAGTACTATCAGGTTACACCAGCGGACATCATCAACTATCCGGGCAATCATCTTGACCCGAACACGACCAGCATCGCCGCAGGCACATGGATCATCATCCCCGGCGGTGTTTACCAGTATCACGCTTTGGGACAAATTCCATTGGGTGTCACGCGCAGCAATCCGGCGAGCGCACAAGTAGCAGGTCCGGGCGCTTGTCCGCCAGTGAACGGCGGCGCAATTGGAACGGGCACCTTTGTGTATCCAACGGACAGGCATTATCTTTCAGGCTTTGATTACTCCACCAAGACCAACCACCTCGGCATTGACCTGGCGGCCAATTTAGGCGATAACATTTACGCCACGGATGGAGGTGTGGTTGTGTATGCCGGTGTAAATAACTACGGCTACGGAAATATGGTCATGATTGATCATGGCACCGGATTCCAATCCTTATATGCGCACTTGAGTCAAATCTTTGTGCAGTGCGGACAAAGTGTGACTCAGGGTCAGGTAATCGGAGCAGCCGGCGCGACCGGCAACGCCAGCGGCCCGCACCTGCACTTTGAGATTCGCACGATGAGCACGGTCATTGATCCATGGAACGTATTGCCGCCGCGATCCCCGGCACCATGACCGTTGGCAAAAACAACTTGCGCAAGAAAGTACACTCGACTATAATCTGCGTCACTCCGGGCGCGTAGCTCAGCTGGTTAGAGCGCATCTATCACACAGATGAGGTCGGGGGTTCGAGTCCCTCCGCGCCCACAAAACCATCGCAAACGCGATGGTTTTTGTTTTTAAAAGAGCTTCTTGATATAATGCCTTCACCCATGACCACACGTACCAACGAAACCTGGCTTGCTGACTTACGCGCCGATGGAGATGCGCGCGAAGCCGCGCTGGCTGATCTGCGCGAAGTTGTCCAACACGGACTGCCGTACGCGCTATCCCGCTGGCTTTCACCCGATGACCCTTTGTTCGCGCCGCTCGTCGAGGAAGTGACGCAGGAAACACTTTTGCGCGTCCTCGACCAGCTCAACACGTTCGAGGGACGCAGCATGTTCACCACGTGGGTGCATAAGATTGCCGTCCGCATCGCTCTGACGGAATTGCGCCGCAAACGCTGGCAGGATTCTTCGCTCGACGAATTGGTGGATAACGAAGAATCGCCCGCACCGCCGCATCTGATGGCAGACCATGCGCCAAGTCCCGAAGCGAACGCTGAACGCGACGATATGATGGCGCACATCCGCCGCATTCTGGAACAGGAATTGACTCCGAAACAGCGCGAGGCGCTCACCCTGCTTGGGATTCAGGATGTCCCGCTCGAAGAAGCGGCTCGACGAATGAAGACCAATCGCAACGCGCTCTACAAACTTTTGCACGACGCGCGCCTGAGACTCAAGCGCCGTCTGGTTGCCGAAGGGCTAACGCCGCAGGAAGTCCTGGCGGCATTCGAACAAAAATAACGGAAACAATGTAACGAATGACATGTAAGATTGGTATTCGGCTAAACGTCAAAGGCGAAGGTTTGAATGAATATAAAAGGTTTCTTCCAGTGGGTCCGCAACGGCTTTCGCAAACCCGAAAGTCTGAGCGATGAAGTTGTGCAAGGTTTCGTTCGTGAACTTGAAAAGGTGCGCGTCGAGGATGTCTCATGCGATGAAGTTTTCAAACAACTGGACGAATACGTAGAAAAAGAAGTGAGGGACGGCGACGCGGCGCGCCTCATGCCGCTCCTCCGCGAGCACCTCGACATTTGCTCCGATTGCTGCGACGAATACGAAGCGCTTCTGGATGTGCTGGAACAAGCCGCACAAGAAAAATGAAAATAAAACAGCGAACCGTGAGAAGTTCGCTGTTTTGATTTAATTGATTGCTAAAGCCGCCGCCTATAGCGCGTTCGATTAATGCTCCGCGTCGAATATTTTTTCACCAGCACGAATCGGAACCTTAAGCCGGTTCTCGAACGGCGTCAGCGGACAAGACCAATGATCGTTATACGCGCAATACGGGTTATACGCCATATTGAAATCAACCAAAAAACGATTCCCGGGTAACTCTTCCGGTTCAAGATAGCGGCCAGCGGGGTACGTTTCTTTGCCAGCAAGAGAATCTACAAACGGCAGAAAAAATCCATTTGGACTCTCATAAATTGTCAATTCGGCTTCCTGCCCCTCGACCGGGAATTGGATTCGGCTGTGACGAAAATAAATTTGCACGTCGCCGGTCGAAGTCTGCATTTCGATGCGTTCTTTCTGCAGAAACGGTTCCGCTTTCAGTTCGAGTCGCAGGCTCGGGTTTTCGGGAAAATAATTCAGTCCACGAAAGTCGCGCCTTTGCTGGGGTGTCAGCGGACTTTGCACATCGTGTCCAAAGAAATCATCCTTCTCGGCGCGAAATTCTTCCAGTTCAGTCATCGTTCCTCCATTTGAATCACAACACTGACATCCACAAAATCCAAATCCTTACAACGTCAGGAATTCAATCTCACCGCGAATCACGCCGAAATTGCAAAGGTTTTTTAATTTCTTTGTACTCTTCGCGAACTTTGCGGTTCAAAGGTTTTGCCTGGCCTTGCTTTAAACTTCAATGATGATGCCCTTGCCATTTCTCTTGTCTTGTGCTATTTTTGATTGCAAGGTAAACAATGTCCGCCGCTCAAAAAACAGTCATGATTATCGAAGACGAACCGGATGCTGCTGAATTGTTCGCGGAGATGATGCGCGTCAACGGGTTCCGTGTGCTCAAGAGTTATTCCAGCACACCCGCCATGAATTTGATCGCGCAGGAAAAACCGGATGTAATCATCCTTGATATCATGATGCCCGACATTTCCGGCATCGAAGTCCTGCGTTTCATGCGGCGCGAACCGGCGCTGGCAACGATCCCGGTCATTGTGGTCTCGGCCAAGAGCATGCCGTCCGATGTTCGCACAGGTTTGGACGCGGGCGCTTCGGTATATCTCACCAAGCCGGTTGGTTACATTGACCTGAAAAATGCGGTGGACAGTGTCATGCAGGGCGCACAATCCGGATGACTCTGCTGCGTGCATTTCTTGCCTCCGAGCTTCCTGCCTCGATCCAGGATGCGATTCAAAAAACGACCTCCGATCTGCGGAAAATACTTGGGGACGATTTGGTGCGCTGGGTTCCCGCGCACAACATCCACCTGACGCTCAAATTTCTCGGCGATGTTTCGCCGTCCAATCTGGATTTGATCAAACAGATGCTGGCGACAGAGGCCGCGCAATATCAATCTTTCGACGTTCAAGTGGAGGGCATCGGCTCTTTCCCGAATGCGAGGCGGCCGCGCGTGATCTGGGTTGGACTCAACGCCCCGGCCGCGCTCGCGTCGCTGCAGCACTCCATCGAAACCGCCGCGGCCCGGCTCGGATACGAAGCAGAGGAACGCGGTTTTTCCCCGCATTTGACGATTGGACGCGTCCGACAAAATGCTTCGTCTATTGACGTGCAAAAAATCCGCGCTGCGGTCGAAGCGGCCAAAGTCGGAAATCTCGGAACAGCACACATTGACGCCGTTCATCTATTCAAAAGCGATTTACAGCCAAGCGGCTCAGTTTACACAAAACTTTTTTCCGCACCGCTAATCAACAGCCATCAATGAGGTGACTTCTGGACGCACTCGAACTTGCTCATACCATCGTAGACTCGCTCGAAGATAAAAAAGGCGAGGACATTTTACTGCTCGACATCAAGGACATTGCTTCATTTACAGATTATTTCGTGCTTTGCACCGGCACCAGCGACCGCATGTTGGACGCGCTGGCAGACGCCACGCTTGAATCCGCGCGAACGAAGCATCGCAAGAAAGGCCGCAAACAGGGCGAAGCGCGCGAAGGCTGGGTCGTCGTGGATTACGGCGATGTGGTCGTGCATCTCTTCTCGCCCGACCAGCGCGATTATTATGATCTCGAAGAATTGTGGCGGGATGGAAAGGTGTTGTTGAGGGTGCAGTAAATTCCCATGCGGTTGAATGGCTCATCCAAGCATTGTGAATTTTGTGAATTTGCGGCTCACGTGCAGTATCGTGCTTTCCTACAGCTTTCTATGCTCCACCCGTAACATCCATTACCGCGGGTGTAGGTTGATTTTTGAAATGGGGTAAAATATCGGCTCGATTTCGAAGGCAAAGGAATTCTTAATGGAAAATAAAGCAAGGCTCGCCATGCTGGCCGTTTTGCTGCTGTTGCTGATTCTTGTGGTGACTTTCAGTATCGGCGGAGCGAATCGCGCCGCGCAGACTCCGACCGTCAGCGTGGGAAATGTTCAGACGGCAGCCATCGCCACTTTCGGGTCCGGCCTGACGCAAACCGCGCTGGCGATTCCGACAAACACCTCAACGGCCACGGCACAGCCAACATCCACCGAATCAATCTCTCCCACACCCTCCTGCTATCGTCTGCGCTTCATTCAGGATTTGACCATTCCCGATCACACGGCCATGAAGCCGGGTCAATCGTTCACCAAAACATGGCTGGTACAAAATAACGGCACGTGCACATGGCAGTCAGGTTTCAAGTTCTCATTAGTTGGCGGCGTGGCAATGGGCACAACCAGCGTTTCGCTGAATCCAACCGTCGCGCCAAGCGGAAGAATCCCGCTCTCAGTTTCCCTGACTGTGCCAACAGGCCAGACCGGCACATTGATCGGCACGTGGCGCATGTCGGACCAGGACGGGAATTTCTTCGGCGACGCGCTGACAGTGGTCATTGATGTTGGCGGAGCCGCAACCGCGACGCCGAAGACAGGCGGCGTTACGGAAACTGCAACACCCTGAACGAAATAAAAGTCATATTGAACGATTCAACCCGAAGGAGAAGAGGAAATGTCATCCAGGAAATCATCTGCAAAAAGGAATAAACGCGCCGCGAGGAATGCGCGCAAATTGGACAGCGTCCAAATCATCGGGATTGGCGTCATCGTTGTGGTGGTCGCCGCGTTGGGCTGGCTGGCGTTTTCTTCGTTCAAGCCATCCACCCCATCCGCTTTGCAGAATGCATCTGCAAATGGAACACCGGGCAACATCAAGCAATGGTCATCTCCGCCGCCGATGACGATTGACACATCCAAACAATATTTTGCCACCGTCAAAATGGCGAAAGGCGGCGAGTTCGTCATCCAGCTTTATGCGGACAAAGCGCCAATGACGGTCAACAATTTTGTCTTTCTGGCGAACCAGGGATTCTATAACGGTGTGACGTTCCACCGCGTCATTGACGGTTTCATGGCGCAAGGCGGCGATCCAAGCGGCACAGGCATGGGCGGACCCGGTTATGAATTCGCCAACGAGAAGAACGATCTGACGTTTGACAAAGCTGGCGTGGTGGCAATGGCAAATTCCGGGCCAAATACGAACGGGAGTCAATTCTTCATCACATTTGGGCCGGTGCAATTATCTGAAAGCGATTACACCATCTTTGGACAGGTCATCAGCGGAATGGATGTGGTCAATGGCATCACACGCCGCGACCCGCAAACCAATCCAACGTTTCCGGGTGACGCGATGGAAAGTATAACGATCACAGTGAAGTCGTAAAGTCGCTGAAAGCTAGAGAACATCGTCTGCACGTCAAATTTACATTTACCAGAATAGGTTTGTACGTTTATCGTTAATTGATATGAGAGGAGTAAACATGACGGTTGAACAGGTTGTAATCTGGATCGTAATCGGCGGTATCGCTGGCATTCTGGCAGATTGGCTGGTAGGCGGATTGAGGTCCGGCCTGATCGGCGCGATCATCGTCGGCATTCTGGGAGCTTTCATCGGCGGGTAGCTGTTTGGCTTGCTTCACATCAGCGTCGCGGCCGGATTCGTCGGCGAAGTAATCAAAGCGCTGGTCGGCGCTGTGGTGTTGCTGCTGGTTCTCCGCGCGCTGAGACGGTTGTAAGTTTGGGCGCGGGTTTGAATCGCAAATTACCACAAATTTCAAGTGCAAGAAAAAATGAATCCCCGGCTCAAAATGAGTCGGGGATTCTCGTGTCAATTCATGAAGCCGCGCTTCACCCGTGTAAAATCCGCTGATTGGCTTGCTCGATCTCTTCGTAAATCTTTTTGACTTCTTCCTTCATCTCGTCCGTTGCAGTCGGCGTTTGCGGAATGAATTTGATGAGATCGCGCGCCTGGCGCAATAAATCCTTCACGCCTGCAATATAGGACAAATCACTTCGTCCGCCCTCAGCCGGGACAGGCAATTCGCGCGCTCGTTGAATCAATTCGCGGGCGCGGATGATACGTTCGGCGGCAGGAATAAGACGGGACATATTTTCTCCTTTGCATTACAGGCCATTATTTTACTCCACCGTAACTTGCGCTGATGCAGCGGTCATTTTTATTAGTTGGTGCACTACCTTCGCGCTGCACTTGAATCGGCCTTTTTGCCGCCGTATAATGAAAACGACCCAAATGAGGATGAAGAAACACAGCATGGGGGATGGATCGCAACGCCAGCCGCCTTACAAGTATTACATGCGCAAAGGGTTGAGACATCTTTGGTTTGAACCGCATTCAGTCAAGGAGGCAGGCTTATGAACGTTTCCCGTTCCTCCGACAATTTCCAGGTGCATATTGACGGCGACATAAGCGGACAAGTCGCCGTTGGAAATAACATATTGCAAATCGGCGAGATGTACGGGGGTATTGTCAACTTCCTCGCACCTGAAAAGAAACCGATCTTCCGGCGCGGGGATCGGCCCGTTTTTCTCCTCCCGCGTCCCTTCCCCGGCCTGCTGGACCGTCAGGAAGAGATCAAGACCGCCGTCAGCTCATTGCGCGATTCGGAGTCGCTGTCACTGCATGGCAAGGACGGATTAGGAAAGACAACCCTCCTGCGCCATCTCGCCTACAACTCACCCAGAGATAACTTTCCCGATGGGATCATTTATTATTCCATTCGCGGACAGGATACCAGCGACGTACTGGAGACCGTCTTTGAAAGCTTTTATCAAAGCGACTCCATTGCCAAGCCAACGGAAGCAGAGCTTCATCAATTCCTGCAAAGCATTCATGCTTTGATTCTGCTGGATGATGTGACATTGGATTATTCCAAAGTCGCGGAGTTGGTCAACGCCGCGCCGCAATGTACGTTTGTCTTCTCGGCGGAGGAACGCTGTTTGTGGGGAGAGGGCCGCTGCATCGAGCTGGAGGGCCTGCCAATGGAGGACGCGCTGGCCCTCCTCGAGCGGGAACTGGGCCGTTCGTTACGGGACCCGGAGCAGGCAGCGGCTGAATCGTTTTGTCAAAAAGTGAAGGGGCATCCGCTTTACATCATCCAGGCGGCAGCAATGACCCAGCGCGGGTTCACACTCAAGGAAATTGGTGATCAATATCAAAAATCGGCAGATACATTCGTGAAGAATGTCTATTCCAAACTGACCGATTCACAAAAGCGCATCTTATCCGTTCTAGCCGTCTCAAGTGGAACAGCCTTGCCGCTCAAACATTTATCTGCTTTATGCCCGGCAAAGGATTTTGATACAGCGCTCAAGACATTGCTTGAGCTTAAATGGGTGCAAGCGCATAGTCCGACTTACAGCATTGCAGGTTCTTTGGCGCTTTCGTTGGCCAGCAGTACGAATCTCAGTTATTGGGATGATAACCTGCTGAAATATTTCTCAGGGTGGTTCAAGCAGAGTCCGCCGCTATCGGATATCGTCGAGGTACGTGACCTGATTCGATCTCTGTTGGAAAAAGCGAACCGCGCAGGACGCTGGAACGATGTGATCACGTTGGGCCGTGGAATCGAAAAGGCTTTGATCCTCGGCAAGCGCTGGTCAGCCTGGCAGCGCACGTTGGAGTTGGTTTTGAGTGCCGCGCAGACAACCAACAACCGAGCCACACAAGGCTGGGCGCTCCACGAACTCGGCACGCGCAGCCTGTGTCTTGCCGATCCAGCATCCGCCCGCCAGTCCCTAATGCAGGCGTTGAAAATCCGTGAGGCGCTGGGGGATCGCGCCGGTGCGGAGGTAACCCGCCATAATCTCGGGCTGCTTCCCGCGCCGCCTGCTCCGCCGCGCGAGCCGCCCCGCTCCGGACCCAAATCCGGCGGAGGGTTTCCAACCGCGTTAAAGATTCTTCTTTCCATCGTGGCGATTGGCATTGTACTATCTGCAATCGCAGTGGGGCTGATCTTCCTATCTCAACCTCCCGCCTCGCAGCCGGCAATTCCAGCCTTCCCAACTCAACGCCCGGCCGCCCCGGCTGAGCCAACGTTCGTGATCGCCTACCCAACCAACACTCCTTATCCAATGCCAACCTCTGCGCCGCAGCCTCCGCCTTGCGCGCCCGGCATCTGGTATTGCGAGAATTTCGATGACAATCAAGCGCAAGGCTGGCAATTGGATCCCGGGTGGTCAATCCAGATGGATGGCGACAATTATGCGCTGGGCGGCAGCGGGCATCATTTTGCATGGATGTGGGAACATTCATGGCCTGATTACCAGCTTACATTCCATGCCCGGCTCTTCTCAGGCGCGTTCCACGCAAGCTACCGGTTGCAGCAAGGCAACAACAATTTAATACGTTATTTCATCGGCTTCCATCAATCGGGATCATATCTGACGCGGCAAATTAACGATCAATTCACGGAACTCGCCAGCGTTCAAGCAGACCATTCTTTGGGCGACTGGCACACGATTACCATCGCCGGCTGGGGCGGACATCTGCGTGTTTATGCGGATGGCAATCTGGAAATCGAATATGTTGACCCGAACTTTCTCCGTCAGGGCGCCTTTGCATTTGAAACCCTGGATGACTCAAGCGCGCAGATAGACGATATCGAAGTCACCGGACCCGGTCCAGAACCAGCCGTCATTCCTCCCACTTCGACCCCGGAACCGGCTGTCATTCCTCCTACGTCGGCCCCAGCCCCGTTTGTGACGTACGCACCTGCCCCCACACCCACTATCGCTTTGTACATTATCACTGCTGCGCCTCTGCCAATTGCTTGCACAACTTATTCCATGACGTGGGAACAAAGCACCGACCGCCCCGGAATGGATTATTGGAATGGATGGGTTGGAGATCCAGATACGCCCGCTTCCCAAAAACCAGTGATCTGCCAAACCAAGTGTTTGAATGAATCAAACTGTCAGGCTTTCACGTACGACACATATACAAATGTATGTTGGTTGAAGAATGGCAAGCCCGACCCGGTCTATAAGTATGAAACGATTTCAGGAATCAAAGTCTGCCAATAACGGAGGAGAATATATGACATCAAAACAGAAGTTAAAAAAAGTCGCCCAAAAGCCAACCATCGAGGCAAATATCTCCGGCAATATAAGCGGACAGGTAGCCATCGGCTCAAATATCCAACAGGTTCATTCAATCACGTCCAGCCTGACGGACGATGAAATCAAGGAACTATCCGCGTTGGTCGAAAAATTGAGAGAGCAGGTGATGGCAGATGCGCCACCCGATAAAAGAGGTCCCGCTTTGTATAAGACAAAGGAACTGGAACAGGCCATCAACGCGACGAAGCCGGATGTTTCCACAATGGCGCAGATCAGAGATTGGTTCGTGAAGAACATCCCGCAACTTGCTGGTGCAGTGACGGGACTGGTTGTGAATCCGCTGGTTGGCAAGCTGGTCGAGGCCGCCGGGGATGCCATTGCGCATGAATTCAAGGAGCGTTTCGGAGTGCCGGGCAGTTAGCTTTTCACCCCGAAAGCGGAAGGAGGTGAGAGATACGGTCAAGATTCACAAGACCATCACAATCAATGCGCCGGTCGAGAAGGTGTTTGCCTTCATGAATGATCCCCATCATTTGCCGGAGATCTGGCCCAGCATGGTCAAGATCAAAGACGTGAAGTCAAATCCAAATATCATTGCGAGGGTCGCGAAGTACGCCTATGGCGAGGCCGTAGGCCGACGCGGCAGCCTCCTCGTTGCCGGGAGATTGCTTCTCAAAGACTCGCAACGACATATCCGACTATACGAAGTTTATTCGCTTTCCCCATTATGTTGTTGCATCGTTCGAAGATATTTTCAGTCAGGTTTCCTTTGGAATGTTGAATCCTTAAAATAAAAGTCGTAGAATGAATATGAACAGCGCGGAATGGGGAGAAATGCACAAGCACAT
This sequence comes from Chloroflexota bacterium, assembly GCA_021824575.1. GTDB lineage: Bacteria > Chloroflexota > Anaerolineae > Anaerolineales > Villigracilaceae > Fen-1038. The sequence continues at coordinate 30,518 of JAKAKJ010000050.1, read as the reverse complement.
CCATCAAGAAATTGCTTCGTTACAAGTTTCTGATACAGCCCAAGAGGCGGCGCATCTTTCGGTCAAGACCGGAGGAGATTGATAAATAGGAAGTGCCTAAATTCGATAACATAGACCCATGTCACCCTGAGCGCAGCGAAGGGTCTCTGCCGCAAAAGCGGCTGGATTCGTCACTTCCTTTGGTCGTTCACATCGTCCCGACACTTGCACACCTGCCCCACGAACTGCGTGGGGGGCGAAAGTGCAGGCGTGTCTTTCGGGAGAATGACATTGTGTTTCTGGTGTTGGCGCCCCCCAATAAATAAAAGGAAGGCGGCGGGATGAAAAGTCAAATAATGAACAGCCAGACGTTGAGACTATCCACAATGACGTTCAGTGTGTTGTTGGTAGTATTGGCTTCGGCGGTGGGTATTTCGATCTCAGTCATCATGGAATTGCTCGAGCTGGGTTGGCTCGCCCCGGTAGCCGCTGTGCTCGTGGGCGTGATGCTGTTCCTGGTGATCAGCAGAACAGACTTGGGAGGCTGGGCGCTGCCGCTGCTCGAAAGTGTATTCCCCCCCGTCAAGGCGCTTCGGGAGAACGAGCAAATTAGAGCAGAGTGCAACACCCTTATTGACGAGATGAAATACCCTCTCGATTATTATCAGTTGACGGAACGCATCAGGAAGGAATACAAGAAACCCTTCGGAGAGGGGGGCTGGGATTTTTCCGATAAATACAGAGGGGCACTTCTCAAGCATATTCTGAGCAAGGACCAGGGCAGCAAAGTCGAACGCTGCGCCCAAAAGATCGCAGCAGATATGGCGTCCCCCCTCAGTTGGGAAGCGCTTGTTTTGCTCTATCAGGATGTTTATAAATCAGTTGATCCATTACTCTTTAAGAATATCAGAATAGATAATGGAAAACGAGCGGAACTGGCAGTGGTATTGGATCGAAGTCAATTACTGCCGGGCCGGACGTCAAGAGGCAGGAATAAGCCGGACTTTCCCTATACGACCAGCGACATTACGCACCTGCTGCATCAAATGGATACGTTCTCGCTGACAGGAATCCGGGAGAGCATGAAGGAATTGCAATGGGTATGGGAAATTGTGCATGGGTATCCGGATTTCCTGATGCAGAATCAGGTATCGAAGGAGGGCCGGACGTTATCGGTCAACGAATTGATGGATATGATCGAAAACGATACGGAACAGTTCTCAGCACGCGATACGTTGATTGACAGACTGCATCAAACCAACGAAGCCACGCTGGCTGCCATGCTCAAACTTGGAGATGATGAGCTGGCGAAAAGCAAGCTGCCGGGTATAAAAAAGATCGGCGAAAGTCTCAACCTGATCTCCTGTGCCATCTATTTCACCGAAGAACAAACCGATTGTCTGCCAATCAGGGCTAAAGTCTGCAAGCTGGCCGCCCCGCAGGAATCTGCTGTCCTGATGACCATGGCGTATCTTGAACTTCGTATGCGCTTCGATAAATACGGAGGTGCGGCCTATGTGACCGTTGCAGATATCGCGAATCAATGGGAATCCAAGATCGCAACGAAGAAGAGGGAATTGAAGGCTGGCTTTGACAGAGAGCTGGAGGTGCTGAAAGCCAATCTGCAGGAAGGCGAATGGTGGACGCGCCTGCCCTGGTTTGTGGAACAGGTGATGAAGCGGATCGCCAGCACAATGGGCCCGGAGATACAGCGCGCGATGGAATTGAACCAACGAAGGCCGGATACCGGCGAGTCCCTGCGCAGGACCTTCAAGAAATTGAGTTTGGAGACCATCGAAAGATTCCTCGAGGCCCGCACCATGATGGCTTACCTGCTCACCTTCGATGGCTTGGAGGGCAGTGTCGCAACACTTTTGGATTGCTTCCTGGACAAGGAAAAATGGCCGGCGCTCGAAAAGATGGGCGTTCATATGGAATATAACGGTCATCCAAAGTATGTATTCAAGGAATACATCAAGCAATGCCGACTGGGGATCGTGCCAATTGGCATGCCCTTCGATGCCTTCTATAGGGACTTTGAACGCGACCTGGATACCGTGTATGAAAACCGGAACGCGAAACTGCACCTGGGACTGGGAAAGGTGGATCGCTTCGAGATCATCATCCACCGTTTTGGCCTGCTGGGCCGCGACCGTTACGGCTTCCCCGAGTTCAAAAGTAAAGCCCAGCGCAAACATGCTCTGCCTGAGATCAGAAACCTGTTCGCAGAAAACCTACCCATTGAAGACTTGATGACCGTGATCGGCTACCAGACGAAGAAGAATAAGAAACACAAAAGCACAGAGACCATCCTAAACCTGATGTTGAGCGACACCGTCCTCGGGCTGATCCAGCAGCAGATTGGCGATCTCAGCGCCAAGGAAAAGCGTGTGCTCAGGGACGGTGATCAAGCCTTGAAAAAGGCGCTTTTGAAGGAACTGGGGCAGACCCAAATTCCGGCACTGGCTTACGGGATACTCAAAGATCCGGGCCAAAAAGAGAAGGCCGTGCAATCGCTGGTCAGGTCAGTTGCAAGCCTGCCCGATACGCCCCGCTCTTTCCAGGAATCAAACCGCAGCACCCTGATTGCCAAGACCTACATTGATACGCTGGCCGAAATTGCCGGGATCAATGCCTGATGCCTACTCTGTGCATACAGGCCGGGTTACAAGCGTTTTGCCGCATTTCAACCGGCGCAGCGTCCAAAAAGGCGTTCGATAATATCGTCTTCAAGAAAAATGCCGTAAATTAAAGTGAGACGATGCCTATACGAAGCACGTCTTGTTAAGTCTAGAAAACATCGAGAAGTTTCTCAAAAAACTTCTCGATGTTTTCACGAAGACTTCATTATGTTTTTGGAAAAACTTCACTATGTTTTTCCAAAAACATAATTATATTTTTCTGGACTGTCATCGCGAAACTTATGGATAGCTATTGTGGGCAGGAGCCATCATCCACAGTGGCATTCGGGTTGTAATTTGCCGCCCCCGGCATGGTGCAGCCGGAAACCAGTGGATGTCCATACTTGCAAGAGCCATCGTCCGCAGTCGCGTTCGGGTTGTAATTTGCCGCGCTTGGAACGGTGCAACCGGAAACTGATGAAGACGTGTAGTTACAAGAGCCGTCGCCCGCTGTTGCCTCCGGGTTGTAATTCGCCGCGCTTGGAACAGTGCAGCCGGCAACCACTGGATGTCCATATTTGCAAGATCCATCGTCCGCAGTCGCGTTGGGGTTGTAATTGACCGCTCCCGGAATGGTACAGCCCATAATCACTGCAACCACAGATTTGCAAGAGCCATCGTCTGCGGTTGCATTCGGGTTGTAATTCGCCGCGCCTGGGTTGGTACAGCCGCGAACCGTCACGACGCAGCTCGGATATGTCCCTGAATAACCGGGAGGGCATTCTGCAGGTGCCACCGTCACGGCACTATTGCCTGCTGGGAATGCAAACGAAAACATCAACGGGAACAGGATCATTACCGATAAGAGAGTCAGGCCAGTACTGTTTTTCATAATTCACTCTCCTTTTGTGTTGTTGAGTCATCAACTCTGACTGGGTGGAACCGTCCCTCTCCTGTTTCCATCCCATCAAAGCATCCAATATCATGCGGGCCCAAGCTTAACGATCGCCCGCAATTCTGTTGGCTGCTTGTCGTCACTTTAGCATTTCTCATGATGAGGTGTCAATGGGGTTATCGCACTATTACCGCAGTATTTGCTTTTCTTTATCCGGGATATATAATAAATTTGGCGGGGAATTGAAATTATCTCCGCTGGAACAAAGGCATGCTTTGCGCCGTCTTATCCCTGCCTTTTTGAATAGGAGTTATTAGCTTTAGAAATTCCTCCTGTCCAATTGGCTAGGCTGCATCTGGGCCTAGCCGGGTATAAATATCACTAGGAGGACCCATGCGCCACTTTCGTTTCGTCTCATTGACACTCATCACCTTGATGGTCATTAGTCTGGGGTGTGCGCTGCCCACCACCATCATCCTGCAGAATACGGACCTCATCAGCACGGGGGCGGCTCAAACTGTAATTGCAGATATCACCGAGGCGGCCCTGTCAGCGGTACCCTCCGCCACCCTGCCTCCGACGATAACTTCCACGCTTGAACCGCCGACGATCACACCCACCCAAACGCAAAGTCAAACGCCGACCGCGACGGCCATCCCAACGCAAACTGCAACAGCGACATCCACACTGACGCCGACCTTGACCGCAACTGCGACACTTACACCCACGCCACTAACCCCAGTAATCAGCGTCTCCGTGCCTACGAACTGCCGCAGCGGACCGGGCATTGTCTACGATTGGGAGGGAGCATTATTAGTAGGCGAGACCGCGCAAATCTTTGGCCGCAATGCTTTGGGCAACTACTGGTATATTCGCAATCCAGACTCACCTTACAAATTCTGCTGGGTCTGGGGAGAGTATGCAACGGTGGTTGGAAATATTGCTTCGCTTCCGATTTACACACCTCCGCCCACCCCCACACCGACTATGACACCAACGCCCCGGCCCGATTTCGATGTCACTTACAGCAGCATGGATAATTGCAATAATAATTATTGGGTGGAGGTCAAATTGAAGAACACAGGCTCAATTCCTTTTGTGTCCCAGACGCTCACGGTCAAGGATACCGTTACCGGGGTTTCGTTATCAAACTATGCGGATGGTTTTACCGATAACAATGGATGCCTCACTTCAAGCACCCGGGACATACTTGGCGTGGGCAAGACCTACACCGTCAGCGCTCCGGCTTTCAATTACGACCCTCACGGAAACAAAATCCGTGTCACGATCACACTTTGCTCAAAAACAGGTCAAAGCGGCACCTGCTTAACCCAGACAATCAACTTTAAACCATAGACACATTGCATGTCGCTGCGAGAAGTGACACGGCGAAGCAATCTCCTGTAAATTGCCATATCGGCTTCCGTTTAAAGAAAAATGACCGCCACCAATGAATGGCGGTCATTTGCTTTACTCAACAATCAAGGAGAAGAAATTATCATCCACCAGCCGCGCCCACCGGGATCGCCGTTGTTCTGCCAGGCGTCCCAGACTCCCTCGACGCCCAGCCAGTATCCCCAGCGGTTCGTGCCTGTCAGCGGATCGTTGAAATATATTTTCGTCCAATTGGGATTTTTATCAATGGACATACCGGTGACCACAACAAAGTGTGCGCTCGACGTTGGATCATACAGGCGGGTGCGAATATCTATAATGACCGGATCACCGCTGGTCAACTTTTGAGTCAGGAATGCCAGCGCATCGTCCGCATTGTCCGCTGCGCCAGCCGAAACTGTATTCGCAAAATGCGATGCAATCTTCACCATGTTTTCCGGGCTCGTAAACGGAGCCCGGCGTGCTGTGTAATATCCCTGAGACGAGGCATAATCAATCACGTCCAGCTCGCTGATCTGCGCCTCGGGATAAGCATAATTGTGGGTCATCGTGATCACTGCTTCACCACAGGATGTATATTCCGATTGCAGAATTGCTTTCGCTGGCAGATTCAGTTTCCCATGTTCCAGCTCCCATGTCCAATAATTATCTGACGTTGATGTGAAGCCAGACGATGACAATGCGCCAATACAAAGCAGACCCCAAAATGCCAGGCGCGCCGCAAGGGACTTCTTCATTATCGAAATCAAATCCCGGCGTTGCTGAGGGCGTTCAACAAATCGGATAAGGCAGCGGTCAGCGTGGGATGGGTCACTTCAAAATGGCTGATGGCAGCTTCCAAGCTGTGTGCCAGAGCCGGTTTGGGCTTGAGCGGCGCCCCTTCGGTCCGCGCCAATAATTCATTGATATCCGCGTTGACATGGCGCAGAAGTTCCCTCCCTTGATCGTCCATCTTTTCAGTCTGCTCGATCTGGGCGTGAAGTTGTTCGAGAAGCTTGCGAAACTTTTTATCATCCATAACGAACATCCTCCGTCTATATTTTACAACTTTTTGCACTCCCTCCGGCCTACTCTCACCTGGTAGGGGCCGGGCTGTCTCATCTTCCTTCTGCGAAGCATTTAATAAGTATGGAGGCAGAACATGCTCATTAGAATGACAAGGATTTTTCTACGCGGCATCGGAATCATCATTCTATCTGGTATTGTGTTGGTAATTGCCCTCGTCGGCTATCTGAACTTCGCACATAACCAACCGCTGACGCTACCGTCCCCAACCGGAGCTTTTAGCGTTGGCCGAACTGAATTTGATTGGACCGACAACAACCGCATTGATCCGTTTGCGAATAATGCAAACGAAAAACGGGAACTCGTAGTGTGGGCATGGTATCCGGCGACAGTTTCTCAGCAAGATTCAATTGCTCCATATCTTCCGCCCGATTGGGTAACCGCTCGCAACAAAGATCAGGGAGCATTGGGCGGAATTATCGAAAGTAACTTTTTATCCATACACGCACATTCGTTTGCAAATGTCCCGGTTGGGGAATTGCAAAGCAACTATCCCATAATTATCATGGAACCCGGCATGGGTCCAATCCCAACGGATTACACGGTTTATGCCGAGAACCTGGCAAGTCACGGATACATTGTTTTCGGTGTCAATCCAACATATACATCGAATGTGATTGTCTTCCCGGATGGCCGCGTCGCTTTGCGCTCAAACAAAGGAACGATTCCCGATAGCGCAGGCGCCGCCGAAGCAGATCAAGATGCAAGTCGAATCGGCAAAGTCTGGACGCAGGATGTGCTCTTTGTGATGGGTCAACTTCAACGCATCAATACAGACCAAGCGAATCTTTTCTACAACAGGCTTGACCTTTCACACATCGGCGTCTTCGGGCATTCATTTGGCGGCGCAACCACAGCCAGCGTCTGCGAAACAGATCCGCGCTGCAAAGCCGGCGCGGACCTGGACGGCACGTTATTCAGCTACCAAGTGGATGCGACGCTGCAAGCACCCTTCATGTTCATGGCAGAAGATAACTGCGGCAAGGATTGTGACACGATGCGCCAGGCGTATTCCACTTCAAACAGCACGGCTTATTATCTTTCCATCAAGGGAACAAAACACTTCAATTTCAGTGATATGCCGTTGCGGCTGCCGCCGCTCCCGCGTCTTCTTTTGCGTCAGATGGGCTATATTGGTTCGATACAACCTGAAAGGGGGCTGGAGATTTCCAATGCTTATCTGGTCGCTTTCTTTGATCAATATCTAAAAGGGGCTAATTCTAAATTGCTACAAAGCCCTGTTTCCCCGTATTCCGAAGTGCAGTTTGAGAAACACAATTGATTCGCTTTCATGATAACACGCCAAAAATCACTTCATAAAAATGAAGCGGACGAGAAACTCGTCCGCTCAACTTTCCAACCTTCAAACCTTCAACTTTCTAGCATTCAGAATATCCGCATGCGTAACACTTGCGGCAACCCTCTTCATTGACTACTGCCGCTTCGCCGCACTCGGGACACAAATCACCAATTCTGACCGTTGAAGGTACGCTGGTATCTACAACGTCTTCAATCGAAGCCAGCGGCTGTCCATTCGGCTTGATCTCGGCGACTGCGTCATCACCTGTGCCTTCCTTCTCGCGCAGATATTGATCGAGCACCTGTCCGATGCCATCTGGCAAAGAGCGCACGCGGTTCGGACCAAATCCAAGCGAACGTCCACCGCCGATGCCGATTAACTGGCGGACAACTTCGCGCATCCGCTCCGTCGGTGCAATGGGTGAAGCCATTCGCAAAATATATGAGATCAAACGTCCAATCGCTTCGGAGACAGCAGCCGTTTCAGAACCGGCTTTGGCGGTATTGATGAACGCTTCAAAGGGCTGCTGCCCGCCGTTCTCATTAATGGTGATGAAGGCTTTGCCAGCAGGCGTCTCGATGTTGAACGTCTGACCGCGCAAGGCCTTGGGCCGCGGCTTCTTGCCATCGTGCCAAAGATTGGTTGTCGAAACAGGGACCGTCATCGTTGAGGTCTGAGCCGGTGCTTTTTTATCCGCGGTTGCTTTCGTCTCCAGAACAACTTTCTCGCGCGAGCCGGTCACATAAACCGTGATGCCTTTGCATCCAAGTTCCCATGCCAGCATATATGCTTGAGCAACATCATCAATGGTCGCGGTCTCCGGGAAATTAACCGTCTTCGACAGCGAGTTATCCACGAAAGCCTGCAAAGCTCCCTGCATTCGAACATGTTCTTCAGCGGTTATATCCGCAGATACAACAAAGACATCACGCACAGCTTGCGGGATTTCGCTGATATTCTGACAGCTGCCTTCGCTCATCACCTGCTCGACAATTTCCTGCCGCTTCTCTTCGCCAAGTCCAAGTTTCTTCAAAGCTTCATCGAAGCGCGGGCTGGCGTAGGTGAGTTTCAAATCCTTGCCATGATCATTGACGTGACGATAATACGCCAACGCGAAGACCGGTTCGCAGCCATAGCCTTCACAACCCGCGACGGTTGCAATCGTTCCCGTTGGCGCGACGGTGGTCTGCGCCGCGTTGCGGATGCCGTGCTTTTTGATTCCATCCACCACCGCATCCCACCGGACTTCGGGGCGGCCCCAGTTATGCTGATAGGGAATCAGCGTCTGAGGCGGAGTCCACGTCATGTTGTCCATATCGTAGATCGAGCCTTCAATAGCTGGAAATGGTCCGCGTTCTTGTGCCAATTCAATGCTCGTCAACATCGCGTGATAGCGGACAAACTCCATCACCTGCGCGCCGAATTCCTGACCTTCCTTCGATCCATAACGCACACCGACGTGATACATCAAATCGCCAAGCCCCATGATACCGAGGCCAATGCGGCGCGCCTTGTGCGCGGCTTCAGTCAATTGAGGAACAGCCGGAACATACGCGTTGGCTTCAACCACATCATCGAGGAAGCGCGTGGATGTTACAACGCTCATGCGAAGTGATTCCCAATCCACCGTTCCGTCCGGGCCACAATGCTCGTTGAGATTCACGGAGCCGAGACAACAATTCTCGTAAGGTCCAAGCCATTGTTCGCCGCACGGATTTGTCGCTTCGAGCGGATATAAATGCGGAACCGGATTGCTTCGATTCGATGCATCGAGGAACAACACGCCCGGCTCGCCGTTGTGATGCGCCTGATTCACAATCTTGTCGAATAATTCGCGGGCGCGCACTTTCTTATAAGTGTGTATGCGTACTCCGCCTTTTTCCATTTGGTCAATGGTGCCGCGCACTTCGCGATATTTTGGGTCATGCACATCCGGGAAGCGCAGTTCCCATTCTTTGTCATCGCGCACGGCGCGCATGAATGCATCCGTGATGCCAACAGAAATATTAAAGTTGGTGATTTGATTCTCGTCGGTCTTGCAGGTAATGAATTCTTCCACATCGGGATGATCAACGCGCAAAACGCCCATGTTCGCACCGCGGCGCGTTCCGCCCTGGGCAATTTCACCAAAGGCATGATCGTACACGCGCAGGAATCCAACCGGGCCAGTGGCTTGTCCCGCCGACGATTTGACGATGGTTCCTTTTGGCCGCAGGCGCGAAAAAGAAAATCCATTGCCGCCGCCGGTTTGTTGAATCAACGCCGCGTCGCGCAGGGTCTGGAAGATGCCCGCGGTATCACGACCCATATCATCAGTAATCGGGAGAACGAAACAGGCGGCCAGTTGTCCAAGCGGCGTGCCAGCGCCAGTAAACGTCGGAGAGTTCGGAAAAAATTTCTTGGTGGTCAGCAGTTGATAATATTCCTTGGCGCGCTCGATCACATCACCGTTCCACATCTCTTCGACTTTCGCGACGTGATACGCGACGCGCCAGAACATTTCTTCCACGGTTTCGACGGGTTGGCCATCGTCTCCGCGGCGGACGTAGCGGCGCTCAAGAACCTGCCGCGCGTTGTCCGTCAACTGGACCTTGCCCAAACCTTTCGGCATGGGCGCTGTTGGAAGCAGGCCTTGTTTTGATGAGACAGCTTTGGTAACCATAGGAACTCTCCTCCGACGATAAAGAATTTTCAACCATCTTCAAGCGATACAAACAAAAAGACAGCAACACTTCCCGCTTTGAGCGGGAAAGCCGCTGTCATTCAATTAGCCTTTGAGAAGGTTGTCTATTTCCTTGCGAAGTGCGCCCAGATCATCTAGGCGCAGATAAACAATTGCGTAACGGATGTACGCAATTTGATCCATTTCCTTTAAACCGGCAATGACCATATCGCCGATTACACGCGACGAAACTTCAGACTTGCCCATCTTCTGCAATTCAGACTCGATATGCCCAATCAACCGCTCGATGTCTTCAGCAGAAACAGGCCGCTTGGCGCAGGAAATGCGAATACCACGCGCTAATTTCTCACGGTCAAATTCTTCGCGTGTCCCATCCTGTTTGATGATGAGCGGCGTTGCCAAAATCGGTCGTTCATAGGTGCTGAAACGCTGCTTGCACTTGAAACACTCTCGCCGACGGCGGATGCCGCCGTGGCTGTCGTGAGAAGTATCGAGGACTTTCGAGTCGTGGTAGTGGCAGTAAGGACACCGCATGTGCGGTTAGCTCCGTTGTTAGAACATATGTTGCCGCCATAACTGGCGGCAACATATAGATAATCCCATATATGTACGGCCTTCGGACATCATTTTAGCATAGAAGCAAAGCGGTTTCAAGAGGTCAAAGCAAACTATTTCCTTAAAAAATCCCGGTTGTTAAGGAGAGCGTAGGGCATTAGATTGTTTTCAAAAAATCCAACACCAACCCATTGAACCAATCCGCATGAGTCTGGTGCGGAATGTGTGTGGCGGGAATATGCTCCGCTTTTGCATTCGGCATCAATTTCGCCAGCGTGGAAAAAGACGACGGCGAAAGCGTTTGATCATGTTCGCCCCAAACAATTAGCGATGGGGCTGAAATCGAGGCCACGCATGGGGTCAAATCAAAATTAGTATTGGGAAGATTGTACACCCCATACGCCGTACGCGAGTAATCCAACAGAGCTTGCTTGCGTACTGACTTTGGTAATCCATGCATCCCGCTGGGGCCATGCCCAATGGAGATGCTCGTAAAGTTGATGGCGATTCGCAACAACCAGGTTGGTGTACTGCGAATGATGAAGCTGATCAGCCTTGGATAGCGATACAGCCATCGCACAAGCACGGGAAGTTGCCGACACGAATAAAATGGATCAACGAGAATCAAGCCGCGTGTCCGAGACGGGAAACGGCGTGCATACTCGAGGGCGAAATAGCCGCCGAGGGAATGACCAATTAGAACCGTGGGCTGCTCAAGGCCGAGCGATTCAATCCATCCGAGAAAATGGTCGGTGAGCCAATCCATCTGATATGAACGCGAATCAGGCTTGGGGCTTCCACCGTGTCCGAGCAGATCGAGCGCGTAGGAGGCATAGCCCGCCTTGTCCAGTTCGGGAATCAAAAAGTCCCAATCATGGAGCGAGGCGGCCAAGCCGTGAATCATGATGACGGGCTGACCTTTGCCTTGCGAAACATAATTTACTTTTGTGGGAATTTCAACGCCGCCCTTACCCGGCGATGTGGTGCTCATATCGTTTTGCTAACTCTCTTCGTGAAACTTTTCCAACAAGTATGCGATGAAGCAGACGCCACCACTTACCAGTATGGCACGCGAAGCGTACCACATAACCGCTTTGCGGGCAACGTGCAAAGTGATCGTCTGCAATGAGCAGGAAAACCAATTTGACGGGAGGCTTACCAGCAACCAACATCCCGCAGGATTTTCACTGCGGGACGTTTTCTACTCACTACTTCACTATTCTCTATTACTTCTCAAAAATCCACTTGTCGTTTTCGCGCTTCCAGTCAACCAGTTCTTCCTTCTTGAACCACAATGCAACTTCCTTTTCGCCATTGGCCGGTTCATCGGACGCGTGCGTCAGGTTCCGCCCCACTTCAAGGGCAAAGTCGTGTCGAAGCGTGCCCGGCGCGGCCTCGGTTGGACGCGTGGCGCCCATTGTCTGTCGCACCGCAGCGACTGCATTGGGGCCTTCCCACACCATCGCCATTACCGGCGCAGACGTAATGTAAGAAATCAAACCATCATAAAATGGCTTGCCTTTGTGAATAGCATAATGCGTCTCTGCCAGTTGCTTGCTGACATTCATGAATTTGGCCGCGACCAATCGAAGGCCGCGGCGCTCGAGGCGGGCAGTGACCTCACCAATCAGGCCGCGCTGCACGCCATCCGGTTTTACAAGTACGAGCGTTCGTTCCACAAATTCCTCCAAGAATTGAAATTAAACAGAAGGGCGGATGGTCATCCGCCCCTACGCGTTATCGGAGCAACTCTTCCGCTTTTGTATACGCGTCCAATGCTTCCTGCAAGCGATTGGCGCGCATATACGCGTCGCCAAGCGCCTGCCAGATCGGCACCTCCACCGGATAGCGATAAAGCGCGTCGCGCAGATCGCGGATGATCTCTTCGAGCGATTTGGCTTTGCGAATTAGCTTGCTGTAAATTTCCAGCGAAGCCGCGATGTTGCCGCGTCCCAATTCGGCTTGCGCGCTGGCAAGCGAGGCCTCTGCTGTTTTTGTTGAAACAACTTGTTTGAGCGGGGTAACTCGCGCCGACATTTTTTTCTCAGGCTTCAGCTTGGGTGCAACAACCGGCTTGGATTTTTCCACAACAGGTTCCGCTTCGCGGGCCGGCGGCTGAGGCGTAACAGGTTGTGATTCGACCGGCTGCCAATCTGCTGGTTGTGTCGGCTCCGTGGCTTGCGGTTCGGCCTCGCCCTGCAGCCATGAAGGCAATTCTTTATCAGAAGCAGATGGCGCGGTTGGCGTTTGCTGTTCTTCCTTATCAAGACCAGCCAGCCAATCCGGCAAGTTGGCTGCAGATGTTGAATCAAATGTGAAATCCTGTGATTCGTCGAATGTCGGCTCGGGAGCTTTCTCCGTTTGATCGCGCAGCCACTCAGGGACATTTTCACTACGCGTCGCTTCCTGACTTTGAGCGGGTGCGGCGTTAAGCTCACTCAACCAATCTGGCGCTGACTCGGCCCCGGCGATGGGCTGTTCTTCTCTTCCACTTTCTTCGAGTCCAAAATTATCCTGACCTGCGAGGCTGGTGCGCCAATCGGAAAGACTCTCCTCCGTTGGCTTCGGCGCTTCCTGTTTATCCATCGGCGACTCTGTTTCACTGGCTTCCAGATTCTTTAACCATATTCCCGTTTCGTCAGTTGATGCGGGCGCAGGAGCTTGTTCGCCAATCTGCTTGGCCTTGTCAACCCACTCCGGCGCGACATCTGTGCGCGCATTTGGATCGGTAACCAGTTCTTCCGGTTTGGCTCCATGTTTTGCGGCGAGGCTCTCCAGCCAGGCCATCGCATCATCCTGCTCCTGCGCGCTTGTGCCCAAATCGCCAAGCGCCGATGGAGGAGTTGGTGCTGATGAAGGCGTCGCGGCGGCTTGAATCGCCGGCGTCTCATCGGGCAGAGGCGGAACGGTTGCAGGTTCTGATGTGGCTGGTTTTGATTCAGGCTGATCGAGACTCTTCAACCAGTCAGGGAGATCCGCCGCGGGAGTCTGTTCTTCGGGAGGCTGGCTGCCTCCGAGATTTCTCAACCAATCAGATTCATCTTGCGGTGCGGATGTCGAGGCTGGCGCGGAAGCGGGCGGCTCTTGGTCGCCGAGTCCTTTTAGCCAATCAGGAACATCCGCGGCGGGCACGACGGGTTCGGGCTCGGGCGCAGACGCTGCCGTACTTTGATCGGAAGGTGCCATGGCCTTGACCCAATCCGGCAAATCAGCCTGGACAGCTTCAGGCTCTGTTGCTTCCGAAGGAACTTCTTCACCAGAAGACGCCGTCCAACCGGCCTGCCGCATAAAGTCGGGGATTTGTTCGCCGCTTTGGGGCGCTGCCGCCGCTGTCGGCGGAGCCGGAACGTTCGGAGTCGCAGACGCGGCCTTCAACCAATCGGGCTGGTCCGCCGCGGATGCAACCGCGGTCGCGTCGGATGCCAATCCGATGCCAAGCGTCCCACCCCAGTTGGCGCCCAAGTCCACAGGCTGGCCGGTGTACTCGAACCGTTCTAGGTTGACGGACGCATCGGGCACTTCATCCGAATGGAAAATGGAATCCTGGACAAACATGGCGTACGGATCAAGCTCGCTGACACGATGGCGATAAACCTGCGTGGATTCGGCAGCCTGCGAGGCGGGCAGGATTTCAACCATGATCCGATTCGCGTCGAGACAATACGGAAATTGTTTCAGGAGTTGGTTGCAAATGTCGTTGGCTTCGGGCTTTTGCCCGTTGCGGAAATAGGCTTTGCCAAGCAAAACTTTCATGTCGGTGCGTCCCGCATCGCTGCCAAGCACCGCCTGGATTTCGGAAATAGCCTGCATATAAAGTTCGCCCTGGACGTACATGTGCGCCAGCGCGCCGCGCGTCAAGCGGATCTTCGGCGGCTGGACGCCATCGCGGCGTCCAAACAAACGTTGAAGCTCGCCTTGAATGGCGGCGTTCGACGGCTGAACTTCAAAGGCGCGCTCCATGTGCCAGATGGCTTCATCGAGTTTGCTCTGCTCATCGGCGATGATGCTCATGCCAACGTGCGAAACAAAATCATCCGGCACAGACACGAGGACGCGCTGGAAAATATCCACCGCTTCGTTGTAACGTTTGGCCTCGAGATATGTTTTGCCGAGCAGGCGATAGGTTTCGAGATGTTTGGGAAACGTTTGCAGGATGTGACGGCAATGCGCGATGGCCTCATCGAGTTGCCCCCGCTCGATCATGCCTTCAATTTCGTGGTTGTAACTCCGAAGTGAAATCTTGGCCATACGCTTCTCCGGTCTAAGTATGCCCTAATCTTAAAAAATCCGCAAGTCTATACGATATTTTATTCGTAGAACAGGGGCAAGGAAGATGCAGGTTCATCGCAAAAAACATGCGCGGCCAGAACGCGTTCGCGCGCTTCGGCCTGTTTCTTTTCATCGTTGGCGTGGATGGTAAACAACGGCTCACCCTTTTCGACTCGATCGCCAACCTTGTGATGGATGAGAAAGCCGACAGCATGGTCCACCGCGTCGGACTTTTTGGCGCGGCCGGCGCCCAGCGCCACCGAAGCTTCGCCCACGCTTCGCGCGTCGACTTGGGACAGCCAGCCGCTTCGATGCACTTTCACGACTTCGACGAATTTTGCGCGCGGCAATTTATCGGGATCATCCACATAAGAGACATCGCCGCCCTGCGCCTGGACAAGCACACGGAATTTTTCGAACGCGCTTCCATCTGCAATCGCCTTTTCCGCGAGCCGGCGGCCTTCATCCAAATCTCTTGCGCGTTTGCCAACCGCCAGCATATGCGCGCTGACGTGCAAACAATGTTCGCGGAAATCTGCTGAACCGCCGCCTTTGAGCGCATCAATTGCTTCCTTCACTTCGAGCGCATTGCCAACCGCGTTTCCAAGCGGCTGATTCATATCCGATAAAAGACAAATCGTTTTGCGCCCGGCCAGATCACCGATTTGAGTCATCAAGTTCGCAAGTTCGCGCGCCATGTCCAATGTTTCCATGAAAGCGCCTTTGCCAACTTTGACATCCAGCACGATGGCGTTCGCGCCCGCCGCGATCTTCTTACTCATGATGGATGACGCGATCAACGGAATGGACGGCACGGTTCCGGTTACATCGCGCAGCGCGTAAAGTTTTCCATCTGCGGGCGCGAGGTCCATGGACTGACCCGTCAACACAATTCCTTTTTCCTTGAGCTGCTTCTTGAACTCGTCCGTGTTCAAGTCCACACGGTAACCGGGGATGGATTCCAGCTTGTCGAGCGTGCCGCCGCTGAAGCCGAGTCCACGGCCCGACATTTTGCCGACCGGTAATCCGCACGCCGCGACCGTTGGCAGAACTGTAAGTGTGGTCTTGTCGCCAACCCCGCCGGATGAATGTTTATCAACAGCAATGTCAACCACGCCGCTCAAATCGAGGATGCGGCCAGATAGAACCATCGCCAATGTGAGATCAGTTGTCTCTTGCGGCGTCATCCCATTGAGCAAGACAGCCATCGCCCATGCCGAAACCTGATAATCAGGAATATCGCCTTTTACAAAGCCCTGCACAAAGAAGTTGATTTCTTCCTGCGTCAATTCCCCTTTTTCGCGTTTGTTGATGATGATGTCTACGGCGCGCATTTCATTCTCCTTGCGCCTTCATTTTATCGCAAAAAGACCACAGGCTGCGGATAACAGACGCCCAGCCTTCTCTACAAAAAAAAAAAAAAACCACAGACAGAGTATCTGTGGTTTGTGCTCTACGACTTTGTAGTCTGTCGTTTATCGTCAGCCCCGCACTAATTTATATCCATCTTTCGAATCTTGAACTGTCCACCCAAGCGCGGCGATTTGCTCACGCAGTCTATCGGACTCAGCCCAATTTTTATTTGTGCGCGCTTGTTGACGCTGTTCGGCAAGTTCGATCACATGCTGAGACGGTTTGCCATCTTCCTCAGGTGGCGCGTTGACGACCATATCCCACACCTCGGGCGGAATGCCTTTATCAAGCGGATCAGGGATGATTGGTGCGCCTAATTCTTTCAATGGGAATTTTGTGCCCGCCGGATGAATCATCGGGTCGCAATCGCGGACGATGGAAACGGTGCTTACACCAGCGATTTCGCATTCGCCCTCGGCAAAATCCAAAATGATTCCGGTGTGTTCATCGAGTCCAAGCGTGGTATTTTCACCAGCTATGGATTTGCACCAAATATCGAATCGTTCCATGCCAATGAAACAGCGACTCGTATCGAGGTCGAGGCCGCCGTCGGCGTTGTTCCAATGCGGGACAAATGAAAGGCGCATCCCGTAATCCGCAAACAAATCCAAGCCTTGTTCAACATAAACGTCCTGCCCCACTTTATAAATTTCATAAACCGGCAAAGCCCACGCGCCAATTGAAATCGTCGCGGCGGACGCAAAGGCCAACGTCGCGCCGAGGCGGTGACGTGCGCGGATGATGTCCCAAGCCAGCGATCCGCGTAATTGACGCGTCGCGTAGGTTGGGCTGCCGGGCCCCATAAAAATCAAATTGGCATACAAAAGCGGTTGGAGAATTTCAGGATCGTCTGGACTAAATGGTGTGCCGCGTTTGCGCGCCGGAATCACATCAATCGTCGGATTGTAATTTTGCAGCCGGGTTTTCAGGAAGTCCGCCACACGTCCCGCGACCTGATGCGAATTCAACTCAAAGCCGGCAGGCGTCTCGAGCAGCGTAATCCGCAACGGCTGCGGTGCGGCGCGCGCCAACGATTCAAAAATGCGGCCCCCAGCAAGCGAGGTTTCGCCCGAACCCAGAAAAGCAATTTGTCCCAGTGACATGTTATCCTGATGACGCGTTCAGTTGATCTATTACGTCGAGCAGAATTTTGTTTGCAGGAATGTCGGACATGGACGCGCCGTAATGAGCATAACGGATCATTCCATCCGCATCCACAATGCAGACGAGCGGCATGCGTCCCAATTTGAAAAGATTGACTTCCTGCTTATAGCGCTCTGCCACCGCGTGACTTGGATCGGGCAGGCCAACAAATGGAAGTTTTTCCTTCGCCCAATATTCAAGAAACTTGCTGGTTGAATCCGGGCCGATTGCCAAAATCTCAGAGCCGCGTTTTGTAAATTCATCATAATCAACTCGCAAGCGCGCCAACTGCGCACGGCAATAGGGTCACATGAAACCGCGCAGGAAAGCCAGCACAACCGTACTGCCGCGATAATCTGAAAGGTGAATGAATTTTCCACGCAAGTCGCTGAGTTCAAAATCCGGCGCAGGTTCACCCTGCTGAAGAAGTTTTGTCATGAATCAACTCTCTTGCTTTAGACCAGATGGCATCGAACATTTTTACGGTGAGTTTTCCAGTGGATGTGTTTTGCTGGCTGGGATGGTAAGAACACAGTAACCAGTCAGTGTTCAGTTTGTAGAGTGCGCCGTGTGAAAAAACCATGAACGACGGACGATGGACCGCGGCCTGTGGTTTGTGGTCAGTGGTTGTTTGAAAATAAATTCGCACGATTCTCTCAAATGCAATCCGTCCCAAAACAACGATTACTTTGGGTTTGATAATTTCGAGTTCGCGTTCGAGAAATGGCTGGCAGTTATTTAATTCTTCAGATGTAGGTTTGTTATCTGGCGGCGCGCAGCGCACGGACGCAGTAATGTACATATCACGCAATATCAAGCCATCATCGCGGCTGGCGGCATTTGGCTGGCTGGCAAATCCCGCGCGGTACAACGCGGGATACAAAAATTGGCCCGAAGCGTCGCCCGTAAATTGACGTCCCGTGCGATTCGATCCGTGCGCGCCGGGCGCGAGACCAACAACCAACACGCGCGCCTTTGGATCGCCGAAGCCGGGAACGGGCTTGCCCCAATAATCCCAATCCTGATATGCCCTGCGTTTCGTCCGCGCCACCTCCTCACGCCACGCCACCAGCCGCGGACATTTATGGCATGCGATGATTTGTTTGTTCAATTGGCCAAAATCGGTTCCCATGTCTCAATGTTAGCACGTTTGAAAGTCGGCATGTTCGCAGGTTTACAAGTTGGGGCCTCAAGAAACGTTCAACCTTCGAATCATTACACCGCCCCACTTGAATTTTGTCTGATTTTCATTACACTATCCATAACAAAGGAGGACGCATGAAACCATTCCGTAAGAATCTTGCTATCGCCATTGACGGCGGCGGCATCAAGGGTGTGATGTGCACCAAGGCTTTGTCCATGATGGAGGATTCACTGGGCTATCCGCTCCATACGCGGGTTGGACTCGTCTCGGGCACATCCACAGGCTCGATCATCGCGGCCGCTCTGGCGTCCGGGCTGGATGCGAAAACCATCAATCAATTGTATTTGGACCTCGGCAATGAAATCTTCCATAAAAGCATCCGGACTTTATTGTGGCCGCTTTTCACTTATCGTTATCCGAATCAACCGCTCGAGAAAGCTCTGGCCAAATATCTTGGCGGCCAAATGATTACTGACCTGTGGAAAGCCAATCATTCGATTGATATAGTCATCACCACATACGACATGGTCGAGAACCGCACGCGCTTCATCAAGCCATACAAGGACAAATATGAAAACTGGCCGGTGGTCAAAGCGGTGCTTGCGTCCGCCGCGGCGCCCACTTATTTCCCGGCCATCGAAGGGCGTTACGTTGACGGCGGTGTGGGTTCATACGGCAATCCGTGTTATCTGGCTGCGTATGAAATCAAGTTCGGGTTGAAGTGGGAATTGGAAGAGACTACGCTGATCAGCCTCGGCACGGGACGCGATCCGAATACCATCAAGCCGGGAGAAGTGAATCACTTTACGCCGCTCCGATACCTCGATCCGATCCTGGGCGCGTTTCAGATTTCAGCCGCAGACCAGCAAGTGGACCTCGTTGCAAAACTTTTCGAAGGATTGGATTTCCGCCGCTTCCAGGTGGACCTCGAGCGGGTACTCGCCATGGATGATCCGGCCAACATCCCGGAGCTGATCCGTTATGGCGAACAGCTTGGACAGATGATCCTGAACGATGACTGTGACCGCGCGATGAACTTCATCCCGGATATGATTCCGCAGCCGGCTGGGATAGCTCGTCAGGTATTGGCTACAAAATCAACATCGCGTCGCCAAAAGAGTAAAAGCGGTAGCCCTCGCGCTTCGCGGTCTCGTACGTCTGCAAAATCTGCTCGCGCCCGGCGAACGCGCTGACCAGCATAATCAGCGTGGACTTTGGCAGGTGAAAATTCGTGATCATTGCGTCCACGACTTTGAATTGGTAACCGGGAAGAATGTAAAGCGAGGTGGGGCCGGTAAATGCCGATATTCGATAGTCGGCATTCGATATTGATTCGTCGAGTGTCGAATTGTCTGATTTCGAATATCGGCTGGCAGATTCCAACGTCCGTACCGATGTCGTCCCAACCGCGATGACGCGCCCGCCGGATTGTTTTGTTTGATTGATCGCGTCGGCAGTTTCCTGGGTCAATTCACACCATTCGGTGTGAATTTTGTGCTCCTGCGGATTCGATTCTGTGACTGGCGCAAATGTATCCAAGCCAACGTGCAATGTGACGTAAGCAGTCTTCACGCCTTGTTTTTGCAATTCGTCCAGCAAGCGCGGCGTGAAGTGCAGACCTGCGGTTGGCGCGGCGGCGGAGCCCGGCTCGCGCGCGTAGACAGTTTGATAGCGTTCGGGGTCATTCAGTTTTTCATGGATATACGGCGGCAGGGGCACATTTCCGATCTTGGGAAAATACGGCTCGACCGGCTCATCGAATCGGATCAACCGCTCCGAGCCATTCAGCACTTCGATGATTTCAGCGCCCGGTCCTTCCTCGACTTTTACCCTGCTGCCTGCGCGCAGGCCTTTACCTCCAACCAAAACTTCCCAACTTAATTCATCGCGCCGCCGAAGCAGCAGGAGTTCGACGCGTCCGCCCGTTGGTTTGCGCGCGAAAATCCGCGCCGGGATGACGCGCGTTTGATTCAAAACCAGCAAATCATTTGGATGCAGATATTCGCCAATCTCACGGAAAATTCGATGTTCCAGTGTTCCAGCGTCACGTTTCAAGACCAACAAACGCGACGAATCACGCGGCTCGACAGGCGTCTGCGCGATGAAAGATTCAGGAAGGTCGTAATCGAAGTCGGAGGTTCTCATTTTCAGCAACGCAACGAGTATAATTTAGAATTATGAAACAAGTTGAAGCTCGTTTATTACTCGGCGACTGTCAAGAAGAACTTAAAAAAATTAAAGATAATTCTATTGATTTGATATTTACGTCACCACCATATGCAGATAGCCGCGTGCATACCTATGGTGGAATTCGCCCAGAAAAGTATGTGGAATGGTTTCTTCCAATTTCTGCAGAATTATTGCGTGTTTTGAAGCCAACCGGGACTTTTGTTTTAAATATAAAAGAAAAAGTAGTAAATGGAGAACGTCATACTTATGTAATTGAACTTATCTTAGCAATGCGTAAGCAAGGATGGCTTTGGACTGAAGAATTTATCTGGCACAAGAAAAATTCTTACCCTGGCAAATGGCCAAATCGTTTTCGAGATTCATGGGAAAGATTATTACAATTCAATAAGGACCGACAATTCCACATGTACCAAGAAGAGGTTATGGTTCCAATGGGAGATTGGGCGGAGAGAAGACTTAAGAATTTAAGCGAAACAGACAAGGTGCGAGACCCATCCCGCGTCGGCAGCGGTTTTGGAAAGCGAATTGCAAATTGGATTGGACGAGAAAAGGCCTATCCCACAAATGTATTGCACATGGCAACAGAAACCAAGAATAGAAATCACAGTGCTGTTTTTCCAGAAGATTTGCCTGAGTGGTTTATTAAGTTATTTACTAAAAAAGGAGATTGGGTATTAGACCCATTCATGGGTTCAGGCACAACTGCATTTGTCGCCCAACGCATGGAGCGAAACACAATAGGCATTGAGATTTTGCCTGAATATTTCAACCTTGCTCAAAAGAGCATTAAACCAAAAGTAGAGATGAAGCCCGCACAGCTGACACTAATGGAAAAGAAAGGGAGATATGCAACCAATAAATCTAAATGATGTTGTTAACTTTGTTGAAGAAAACATTGGAGAATTCCACGAAAGACGTGCGGTTAGTCTTCAAGGCCTGATGTTGACTCGGGTTCTGAAAAGGAAAAATCCTTATCTTTTCAAAGCCAAAAACATAAACGATGCTCATGATTTGGTCAAATTACTTCTTGATGCTCATTTATCTTCACAAGAGGAAACTATTTTCGGCGAGTTCTTGGAAAAACTCGCAATCTTTGTGTGCGGAAAAGTTTTTGATGGCAGGAAGTCTTCTGCTGAAGGAATCGATTTGGAATTTACGCGGGATAATGTTCTCTATGTTGTCTCAGTAAAATCTGGACCAAATTGGGGAAATAGCAGTCAAATCAAACGCATGGTTGATAATTTTAAGCAGGCAAAACGAATTTTACGCACAGGTAATAATAAGGCAAACATTCAAGCTGTGAATGGTTGTTGTTATGGGCAAGAGAATCAGCCTGACAAAGGCAATTATCTAAAACTTTGCGGCCAGGAATTTTGGGAGTTTATTTCGGGAAACGACCATTTATTTGTGGACATCGTCGAGCCACTTGGTTATAGAGCAAAAGAACGAAATGAGAAGTTCTTCGTGGAATATTCTCGAATCCTGAATCTCTTTACTCAAGAATTCACGGCTGATTTTTGTGCAAACGGCACAATTGATTGGGATAAATTAGTACGCTTCAATTCAGGGAAAAAGTAAAAGAAGGAATCAATAAATTGGCGGTATCAATCTCCACGTTTTCTTCCGATATTCTGCGTAATCAACATTCGCGGCGAGAAGCATCTTCTCTTCGTTTTGGATTCGATAAACATAAACAACACACATAACGATAAACACGATCAATAACACGATCCAATTTGCGGTCGCGGCAGCCGCGCCGGACCACATCAGGATGGAGCCGAGATAACCGGGATGGCGGATCACGCCATACGGTCCCGCGCGGACGATGGTTTGATTCTCGACGACCTTCAACGTCCGCGTGTAGAACGCACCAAGCACGCGGTTTGCCCACCAGCGGAAAAGCAATCCAAATAAGGCAACCACAACCCCAACCCAGCCGACCCATGCGGGAAGCGTCCCAACGTTAAGCCAATTAAATATCCATGAAGCCAGCAGGAGCAACATGGACACAAAGTACGCGATGCCAATGTACTTCGTACTGTGCCGGTCAAATTGCCCCGCATCGAAGCCTTTGGCTTCCGCGCCGCGGCGGCTGCGATCAAGGTAAAAGAATTGCACAACGATGAGATACCCAAGAATGGTCGAGAGCATGGTGATCTCTTACTTGTGGAACAACCGAATAATGATATTCAAGATGACTGTCAAAACCAAAGAAAGAACAATGGAAGTCACAATGGGAAAATAAAACGAACCGTTCTGCCCCTCGATGCGAATATCACCAGGCAATCTTCCGAGCGGGATTCCAAATTTGGCGGCGAGATAAATTCCACCGCCGGCCAAAATCAATATCACGCCGCCGATCATCAAGTAGCGAGCAATATTTTCCATGTTCGTAATCTTAGATTTCCAAGTTTGAAGGTTGGAAAGTTGAACCACAAACTCTTCAACATGTCGACTTTCCAACTTACAATAATCTCGGCTGGCCTTCTTCCGTGTAATTCAATCCCAAATGCTCATACGCGGACTTGGTCGCGACGCGCCCTTGCGGCGTGCGATCTAAAAATCCCAACTGCAGAAGGTATGGCTCGACCACGTCCATGATCGTATCTTGTTCTTCGCTAATGGACGCAGCAATCGTGTTCAAGCCCACCGGCCCGCCGCTATATTTTTCGATGATCGTCTTGAGCACGCGGCGGTCCACATCGTCCAATCCGAGCGGATCCACCTGCAGAAGATCGAGCGCTTCTTTCGCGACTTTTTGCGTGACTGTTCCATCCGCGCGGACCTGAGCGTAATCGCGGACTCGCCGCAGCAAACGCAACGCGACGCGCGGTGTGCCGCGTGCGCGGCGACCGATTTCTTCCACGCCGCCTTTTTCCACATGGACATCCAGTAATTTGGCGGCGCGCGCAACGACGGCTTTCATCGCCTCCAGATCATAATAATCCAGACGATAGACCGCGCCAAACCGCGCCCGAAGCGGCGCGGTGACCAAAGCCAGCCGCGTCGTCGCGCCGACAACGGTAAAGCGCGGCAGCTTAAGCCGGATCGAACGCGCCGACGGCCCTTTGCCGATCACAATGTCAAGTGCAAAGTCTTCCATGGCGGGATATAAAACTTCTTCGACCGCGCGTCCGAGGCGATGAACTTCGTCAATGAACAGAACATCGCCTGCGCGCAAATTCGTCAGGATGGCAGCCAAATCTCCTGCGCGCTCGATGGCCGGTCCTGATGTGACTTTGATATTGACGCCCATTTCGTTGGCAACCACATGCGCCAATGTTGTCTTTCCCAAACCTGGAGGGCCGTAAAACAAAACATGGTCCAACGCTTCGCCGCGTCCGCGCGCCGCGGCAATCAGGATGCTAAGATTTTCCTTGACTTGATCCTGCCCGATTAACTCCGCCAGCTTTTGCGGACGCAGAGCATTGTCCACGCGGTCATCGGGCCTGGCTTCGGGATCGAGTTGTCTTTGACGGCTGTCGGCCATGTGGCGATTATACTGCTTGTTCCATTGATACATGGCATTGCGCTATGTAAGCGAGATATCAAACAAAATCTTAACGGGGCATCTTCGCAGTACACGTAACCCAATAAAACGCGCACCCGCCTTCAGCCCACGCGCGAGGCGACACGTTTTTAAATGAGCAGGGATGACGGGTTTCGTCATCCCTGCTGTAAGCTCTTCGGTAGTCTGGCGATCCTGGTCAGGTCAAGAATGACTTTAGATCCATGACTTTGCGTCGCCGGGTTTCCCCGGTTTTGCCTTTCGCTCAGCCGGCCGGTCTTGACCAGTTTCCTGGTTTTAGACGCCTGACTTTGCGTCGCCGTCTTTTGGCGGTTTTGCTATTCTCGGCAGTCTGGCAATCTTGATCAAATAATGAAATAAGATTTTAGACCCATGACTTTGCGTCGCCGGGTTTTCCCGGGTTTGCCATTTTCGGAGCGATTTTATTTTCGCGCAGATTCGCTAACATTTCAATCCGACAGGCGTTCTATTTATGCTGTGCGATCACATCACATCTACATCGTGTGGTTTCGACTCAGCCAGGCCTACTTCCGTCATGCGGATGAAAACCGCCTTTTCATAAAGTTCATCCACGCTGTGCGCATTGGTGTAACTCATGCCCGACTGCAATCCACCAACAAGCTGACCAAGCATCTCCCGCGCGGAGCCGCGATATGGAACCGCTGCCTCGACTCCTTCCGAAACGTAATCTTCGATTTCTTCCTGCGTGATCTCAGCTTCGCCCTCGCGGGCTTTACGCGCCACGTTGGCTTGAAGCGATGCCATGCCGCGCGAAACTTTATAACGATGACCTTTGCGCGTCATCAGCAGGCCGGGACTTTCATCTGTACCAGCGAGCAAACTGCCAATCATCACACTGGACGCGCCGCCTGCCAATGCTTTGACCACGTCGCCTGATGCACGAATGCCGCCATCGGCAATGATCGGGATGTTTTGCGGACGCGCCACCGCCGCACAATTCATGATCGCTGTCAGTTGCGGGATACCTGCGCCTGCCACGACACGTGTGATGCAAATCGAGCCGGGCCCCACGCCGACTTTGACCGCGTCCACGCCTGCATCAATGAGGCGCTGTGTGCCATCTGCTGTTGCGACGTTGCCGCCGACGATTTGTGCGTGCGTAAAATTCTTGCGAATGGCTTTGATGATGTCCATCTCAAGTTTGGAATCTCCATGTGCGATGTCAACCACAATGCAATCCGCGCCCGCCTCGAGCAATCTTTCGACGCGCTTAAGCTCCGTGGACTTCACCCCCACCGCCGCGCCGACTGCCAGCCGCCCGCGCGCGTCCTTGGTGGCTTTGGGAAATTCCGCAATCTTCATGATGTCTTTCATCGTAATAAGCCCAACCAGTTTACCGTTTGCATCCACCAGCGGTAATTTCTCAATGCGGTGTTCGTGCAAAATTTTCTCGGCCTGTTCGAGAGTTGTATCTGGAGGTGCGGTCACAACATCACGTGTCATGATTTCCGAGAGCGGCTTATGGTCATCTTCTTCAAACAAAAGATCGCGCGTCGTGATGATTCCAACCAGGCGCTCGCCGCCGTCCAAAACCAAAATTCCGCCGGTATATGTTTCTTCGACAATCTTCTTCACATCGCCAACCGTATGCGAAACGGTCAGCGTGATCGGATTCTCAACGATGAATGATTCCGTTTTCTTGACGCGCTGAATCTGCCAAACCTGTTCATCAATCGTCATAAAGCGATGGATGATTCCGATCCCACCCTCGCGCGCCATGGTAATCGCCATCTCGGCTTCGGTTACGGTGTCCATGTTGGCTGAGATGATGGGAATTTGAAGATTCATTCCGCGCGTCAATCGCGTTTGTGTCGAGAGTTTTCGACGCGAGGCCACATCCGAATATTGCGGCACGAGCAAAACATCATCGTACGTCAAAGCTACATCAGGCAAAACCTTCATAGAACACTCCTCTACAATGTGTCGTTGCGAGCGATGGTCGAGTAAGCGGTGCTTTTCCGCTATATCGAGACCGAGCGACCGCGA
This sequence comes from Chloroflexota bacterium, assembly GCA_021824575.1. Taxonomy (GTDB): domain Bacteria; phylum Chloroflexota; class Anaerolineae; order Anaerolineales; family Villigracilaceae; genus Fen-1038. The sequence goes on along the minus strand of JAKAKJ010000050.1, from coordinate 4,330 downwards.
AGCTTACGCAGTACGCCGCAGGCGATACCTCTGGCAAGCAATCTCAATTAATCCTCAAACAAACGATTGTATGAAAACATGAGATTGCCACGCGGCGCCAATGCGCCACTCGCAATGACATCCTCATATCAAACCGCGCTGATTATATGGCGCGCCTCCGCTTCTCACAATGCTATAATGAAATTGGCGGAATCAAATGTCTGACGAATTGCTGGCTCTCTCCCCTCCCGATGGACGTTATATCAGCGAAACCGAATCGCTCCGCGAATTTTTTTCGGAGTTTGCTCTTATCCGCGGCAGAGTTCAAATTGAACTTGCCTATTTGATCGCCTTGTCAGAAGATGCAGAATTGATTCGCCCGCTAACCGACTCTGAGATGGATTTGCTTCACGCCCTCGCGGCGGATTTTTCACTGGACGATGCGCGTCAAATCAAGGACTTGGAGCGGGTTACGCGTCACGATGTGAAAGCCATCGAAAACTTTTTGCGCGCTAAACTCGCCCCAACAACTTTATCTGATCTTGTGGAGTTCCTGCACTTCGGCTTGACATCCGAAGATGTAAACAATATCACGCAGGCAATCGCATTACGCGAATCGCGCGATACAGTCATCCTGCCCGCGCTTGATAAAATTTTGGATCAACTGGCTTCTTTCATCAACACGCATAAATCCACACCAATGCTGGCGCGGACGCATGGCCAGTCTGCCGTCCCCACCACATTTGGGAAAGAAATGGCGGTCTTTTATTCGCGTCTGAAAAAGCAGCGAGCGATTTTGTTTTCACATCGCTTCGAAGCCAAACTCAACGGCGCAGTCGGAAATTTCAACGCACTCGTCTCCGCTACGCCGCACGTGGATTGGATGGTGTTCAGTGAAAAGTTCGTTCGAGATTTAGGATTAGAACCAAATCCTATTACCACACAAATCCTTCCGTACGATAACTGGATCGAATATTTCAACGCACTGCATTTGGTAAATTCCATTTTGATTGACTTCGCACAGGATATGTGGCGATACATCAGTGACGATTATCTGAAATTGAAGGTGATCGCGTCCGAAGTTGGCTCCTCGACCATGCCGCAAAAGGTTAATCCGATAGACTTCGAGAACGCCGAAGGAAATCTCGGAATCGCCAATGCGTTATTTGAACAATATGCGCGCAAATTGCCAATTTCACGTTTGCAGCGCGATTTGTCCGACTCAACTGTCCGCCGTACATTTGGCCTCGCGCTGGGACATTCGCTTGTGGCATACGCGAGCCTGGCAAAGGCGTTGGAAAGAGTCGAGGCGAACGAGACCGTCATGAGGTCCAAGTTGGAGGCGCATTGGGAAGTGGTCGCCGAAAGCGCGCAGACCATCCTGCGCGCGGCGGACGTCAGCGAGGCATACGATCAATTGAAATCCATCTCGCGCGGAAAAGAAATCACGAAGGAAACATTCAACAATTGGATCGAAAGTTTAGTGGTTGATAAATTAGTAAAAGAAAAACTGCGCGCTTTATCGCCACTAACCTACGTCGGTTTGGCAGAAGAGATTGCGAAGAAAGCATTGGAAGAAAAATAATACTTATCATGTCATTGCGCGTGGCGCTTTAGCGTCACGCGGCAATCTCATGTGTTCATGTAATCGTTTGTTTGAGAATTACATGGGATTGCTTCGCTCCGCTCGCAACGGCATGGAAAAGAGGAGATATGCCAGTCACGATTATTCTCGGAACGCAATGGGGCGATGAAGGCAAAGGCAAAGCCATCGACACGTTTGCCGGTGATTTCGATTATGTTGCGCGCTACAATGGCGGCAATAATGCGGGACACACCATCATCAATGAATTTGGCGAATTCAAAATTCATCTGGTGCCATCCGGAATCTTTTACCCCAAAACAAAATGTTTGATCGGCGGCGGCGTGGTCATTGATCCTGCCGTACTTATCGAAGAAATGAATTCGCTTCGCAAGGCAGGCGTCAAACTCGAGAAGCGATTATTTATCTCTCAACGCTCGCATCTCATCATGCCATACCACAAGATTCTAGACGGGCTTTACGAGGAAGCCAAAGGCGCAGGTGCAACGGGAACCACACGGCGCGGCATCGGTCCGACGTTTGCCGATAAGATCAGCTATAACGGAATCCGTTGGAGTGATTTTACTGACAAAGATATTTTCGCCGAGAAGTTACGCGTTCAACTTGGACTGAAAAATAAAATCATTGTTGCATTGGGCGGATCGCCGCTTGATTTTGAAAAAGTCCGTGATGAATATCTTGGTTATTACGCAGAGATCAAACCATTCATCACAGAGTTGTTTCCGATTGTTCAAAATGGTTTGAAAACCGGAAAGAAATTTTTACTCGAACAAGCCATGGGTTCGATTCTCGACCCCGATTGGGGAACGTATCCATTCGTTACCGGTTCGACGACGCTGGCGTCCGCCGCAACAGGCGGGCTGGGAATCCCGCCGCGTGCCATCACGCGCGTCATCGGCGTGACGAAAGCCTACACCACGCGCGTCGGCGCGGGACCGATGCCGACCGAAGTCAAGGACGACGCGCATGCGGAAAAAGCTCTCAGCGAAGTCGCAGCCACAACGGGAAGAGTCCGCCGCGGCGGTTGGTTCGACGCGGAAGTCGTTCGCTTTGCGTCGCAGGTCAACGGCATTGATAGATTATTCCTGACCAAGCTGGATGTGTTAAGCGAATTCGATGAGATCAAGATTTGCACAGGCTATGAATTCAATGGCAGAAAAGTGCATTACCACGATCTGGATTCTTATCAGCTTGATAAAGTCAAACCGATTTATAGAATTGCCAAGGGCTGGAAGGAAGATATTCGCGGCGTTCGCAAATTTAAAGATTTGCCGGCGCGAGCGCGGGCTTATGTTGAGACAATTGAAAAATTGGTTGGCGTAAAAATTGGCTGGGTGACGAATGGGCCTGAACGAGATGCAATAATTAAAAGGTAGGGGCGCAACATGTTGCGCCCCTACAAAAACAATTTTATTTTTGCGGCGGTGCGAACGTCGCCTCGACCGTCATCCCCCAGCGGATGCGCGGGTCAATCGGGTTATCCACGAGGATGCGAACGTTATAAACAATATCGCCGCCCTGCCTGGTGAACGCTCCGCTGATCGTTTGGATGGTTCCTGTGAGTTTCACGTCAGGAAGCGCATCGGGAATCATCGTGACCTTTTGACCTTCGGCAAGTTTGACAACTTCCAATTCAGTTAAATCATTCGTTTCGACAATCCATTGACTCGGATCGGCCACACTGACCGCGACCGTTTCAGGCCCAACCTGCTGGCCCGTATCCACGCTGACATCCGCCACCACACTGTCGAACGGCGCCTTCAATTCAAAGTTGTCGAGTGCATCCTGCGCCGCGGCAACTTGCGCCTTCGCAAGAGCAAGCTGGTCCGCGTTCGGGCCGTTGGCCGTCAAATCGTATTGATATTTCGCTTCGGCTTCCGCGGCAATGGCGGCATCCAACGCGGCGCGCACAGTGTCGCGTTCGCGCGTAATTGACTCAAGTTGGCGAACGGCCCCATCCAGGTTTTCTTGTGCGCTTTGCAGTTTATTGACGGCGCTGGTACGCGCATACGAAGTTGCAGGCATATCCTTGACCTTATCGAAGGTCGCTTGCGCCGTGTCCAGTGTCTTCTGCCGGTCATCAACAACCTGCTGCTGATTCCTCATGCGCCGTTCGATGTCATTGACATCGAGATTGTCCCATTTATTCAAAGCATCCGCGCGGACCTTTTGCGCGGCCATGTACGCCTGCCATGCGCTTGCGCGTCCGCCCGCCGCGTCACGGACAAGAAGATCATAGGCTTGCTGCGCGGAAACTAACGCAGCCTGCGCCTGGTCGGAGCCGGATATACGCATCAATACATCACCCTGTTTGACATGGTCGCCGATCTTGACAAGAATCTCAGTCACCGCGCCGCGCCCCTGGAATGCAAGATTGACCGATTGACTCGGACGAATATGTCCCTCGGTAATAACCGTTCCCGCGGGCACAGCCGTTGTGGTAGCCGTCGTTGCCAAAGTTGGTTGATTCCCACAAGCAGATAAGACAAATACGAGGACCAATAAAGCGAACATTGAGGATTTCATTTTCATCTTTCACCTTCCTTCATTCACCTTTCGAGCCGCGAAGAACCGGGGCCTTTACATCTTACTTCCTTCGTTTTTCTTCGCGCACTTTGCGTTCTTAGCGGTAAATCCTTTTATTCATACGCCAGCACTTCACGGATCGTCAATCGCGCCGCATTGCGCGCTGGTAGAATACTTGCAACCGCGGACATAACCAAAATCAACGCAAGCCAAATCAAATAA